>CALCID010000008.1 GCA_937907535.1 uncultured bacterium
TGCCCGCCGCAACCCCGGCCAGCTTGATATCGGCCACGCCATCCACCGAGTTGTCCCCGAGGTAGTTGCCGAGCGTGCCGTTCAGGAGCGCCTGGCCCTGGAACTTCGTGGTCGACACGATCCGGTCGATCTCCTGCCGCAGGGCCTGGAATTCCTCGTCGATCCGGGCGCGGCCCTGCGCGTCCACGTTGTCCGACGCGGCCTGCGTGGCCAGTTCCTTCATCCGCTCCAGGATCGCCTCCACCTTGCCGGCCGCGCCCTCCATGATCTGGAGCATCGAGTTCGCCTGCTCAGCGTTCCGCGTAGCCTGCTGCAGCGCCCGCGTGGTCGCGCGCAGCTGGTTCGCGATCCCGAGGCCCGCCGCGTCATCCGCTGCCCGGTTGATCCGGAACCCGGTCGAGAGCCGGCCGAGCGCCTTGCCGAGCTTGTCGTTGGTCACCGTCAGCGCCCGGTGGGTGTTGATCGCGGCGACGTTCGTGTTGATCCGCATCTCTCGTCTCCTCCGCTTCAGAGGTTCTCTCGGAGCGCCCGCGCTCCCTGCCTGGCCGGCACTTCCCGGCCGCTGGTCTACAGTATCGGCGCCGCGGTCCCGGATCTTGAGCGCCCCCGCCGCCCGCCCGGCTTCAGGGCGCCCGCGCGGCGCTTGCCCGGCTCAGCCCGCCGGGCCGCCGGTCTCGACGGTCCGGGCAACGTCGTCCACGTACGGCAGCAGGATCGTGATCCGCCGGTTCGTCGGGTCGAGTGGACGGGACGGCACCCGCAGTTGCCGGTCCGCGTACCCGCGCACGCCCGCGAGCCGGTCCTCGGACAGACCGCCCTCCAGAAGCACGCGCCGGGCCGCGTTCGCCCGGTCCACAGAGAGCTCCCAGTTCGAGTACGCCGTCGACCCGAAGGGCGCCGCATCCGTGTGCCCCTCCACCACCACCGCCTCCGCCACCCCGTTCAGCTCCGCGGCGATCACCTGCAACACTCGCCGCAACGCGGGCTTCACCTCGGACGAGCCGAACGCGAAGAACGTCTCGCCATCATCCGACTCGATCAGCTCGATCCGGAGCCCGTCCGTGGTCAGCACGATCTCGACCTGGGCGTCCAGGTCGAGTACGCCGTCCATCCCCGCGAGCCGCTCCCGCAAACGCTCGCGGAGCTCTTCGAAGCGCCGTCGCTGGTACTCCCGCGCCAGCAGCGACAGCCGCTCCGTCCCCACCGGCACCGGCGAAGCCCCGGATCCGAGCGGATTGTCGCCGACCGCGTACGACTTCTTGAAGCCGACCGGGTTGCTGAAATAACCCTGGACCAGCTCCTTCACGTCCGTCTCCATCCCCACGATCCACATCACCATGAAGAACGCCATCATCGCGGTCACGAAGTCCGCGTACGCCACCTTCCACGACCCGTGATTGTGCGGCCAGCGGCCTTTGGCCTTCCGGACCACCCGGATCACGGTCTTGTCGCCCTTCTTCGACTTCATGCCGCCGCCCCCCTACGCCGCGTCATCGCCTCCAGCTCGGCGAAGGACGGCCGGTCCTCGGGGTCGATGTTGCGCCGCGCGAACTCCACCGATGTGATGGGCGGGTCCCCTCGCGCAAAGGACAGCAGCGCCGTGCGGATGCACATCATGTAGGCCTGCTCGCTCTTCGCCCGCGCCTCGATCGCGTGCCCCAGCGGCCCGACCACGCCGTACGCCATCAGCACGCCCAGGAACGTGCCCACCAACGCCGCCGCAATGCTCTCCCCGATCTCCATGGGCGATCCCCCGATCCTCCCCATGGTGATGATCACGCCCAGCACCGCGGCCACGATCCCGAACGCGGGCATCGCGTCGCTGATCCTGGAGAACGCATGCGGCACCGTCATCGCCGCCTCGTGCCGCTGCTCCAGGTCCACTTCCAGGATCTCGGCCAGATGATGGTCTTCCACCGCGCCCGTCAGGAGCACCTTCATGGTGTCCGACAGGAACGACATGGCCTGGTGGTTGTTGTAGAAGGTCGGGTACTTCTTGAAGAGCTCGCTCGTCTCCGGCGACTCGATGTGGGACTCGATCCCGATCAGGCCGTCCTTCCGGGCGAGGTAGAACACCTCGTACAGGACCTGGAGCAGCTCCGCGTACGTCTGGCGGTTGTAGGTGTCCGGCTTCAGCAGCCCGACCGCCTCCTTGAACATCCTCACGACGACCGCCGGCTTGTTGCCGATGATCGCCGCACCCAGCCCGGCACCTCCAATGATGATGAACTCGGAGATCTGGATCAGGACCGCGACTTTGCCGCCGTGGAACGTGTACCCGAGGAGAATGCTGCCGAAGACTACGAGGAATCCGATGCCGACGGACACGAGCCCATCCTCTCCTGGTCAGGTCGCCCCTTGCCCTTTCCCGGGCTGCATGCCAGAGTATCGGCACGCTTCACCGAGAACTTGAAACCGTCATTCGGGACCGAGCGAGGAGGCTCGTGGATGCAGCGGCACCGCAGCCGGCTGATGGATGGGTACGGGCGCCTGGGTGCGGAGTGGGAGCGGGTCGGCTCGCGCCTGATGTCGGGGGTCTGCCATTTCTTCAACGACCGGCTCATGGTCGTGCTCGGAACCCTCGATCTGCGGGAGGAGCTGGAAGGCGATCTGAGCGAGGACCTGCGCCTGATCCGGGGCGAGATGGACCGGATCCAGCAGGCGGTCGGATCGGTATCGGCGGTTTTCCGCCTGCCCGGGGGCGAGCGCGAGCCTATCTGGCTGGGCGATCTGGCGGCGGAGATCGCGGCCGCGCACGGGTACCGGCGGGATACGGAGCATGTGCGGGTCGAGGCGCGGGAAGACGCGCCGGTGATCATGGTCTCGGTGGACCTGCCGCTCCTCTACCGGGCTTCCCTCATGCTCCTCGATTGGACGGGCTCGTCCGTGAAGGGTGTGCCGGGCGCCGAGATCACCATTTCGTACGGGGAGGACTGCGGTGCGCCGGCGCTGTGGATCGGTGCCCGCACCTCGGTGGCGGGCAGCTTCGGGGTCGGGAGACTGGCCTGGCTCGACCGGGATTCGGGCGTGGACGCGTCCCGGCAGGACGGGTGGACCGCCAACTTCGTGGCGCTGCAGCAGTATCTCGCGGATGCCGGCGTCGAGCTGGCCATGGTCGACCCGGTCGCGTCGGACGGGGGGCTGATCCGCTTCGTGCTCCGGTTCCGCGAAGGGGTGGACCCGGCGGAGTAGCGGACGGCGCGGCGGGTTGCCCGCGGGAGAGCCGGCCGGGCCGGGCATCGGGCTCCCGGCGTGGAACGTTCCCGGGCCCGTCCTCGCCCGGGAATCGAGTCGGGCGACGTTGCGCCCGGCACGCCTCGGGACCCCGATCACCCCGCGCCGGCTACGCCCGCCTCCGGAGCGTGTGATCCGGCGCCGCGCCCCCCCCCGGGCTTCCCCGCTCACATCTCCAGGACGGTCCTCAGCATCTCATCCGCCGCGGTGACGAGCCGGGCGGCGGCGGAGTACGCGGCCTGGAACTGGATCAGGCGGATCAGCTCTTCGTCCAGGGAAACGCCGTGGACGCTGGCGCGGCGCGAATCCGTGTGCGCCACCAGCGTCTCCTGCGCTTCCGCCATGTCCGTGTGGTGCCGGACGGCCGCGCCCAGCTCCGCCACCCCGGCGACGTAGTAGTCGTTGAACGTCGCCCCGAGGTCGGGGTGCGGCGTGGTGCGGAGCGCGGCAAGCCGGAGCGCGATGTCGTTCGCGCCGGCCACCGGGTCGCCGTTCACATTCCCCGAACCCGCGGCGATCCGGCGCGGGTCCTGCCGGATCGCGTCGGCCACCCGGATCGAGCCGGCGTTCGTGCCCGTCGGGTCGAAGAAGTCGAGACCGGTTTCGCCGGCGAGGTTCACGCCCTCCCGATGGATCTCGTTGACCGCGCTCACCAGCGCGGCGGCCAGCGCGTCGAGCCGGGCGCGCTGCGCGGGGATCGTCTCGCTCAGGAGGCGCATCGCGGCGCCGATCCGGCCGCCCGCCGGATCGATCGGGCGGCTCCGGCCGACGAACCCGACCTCCCAGCCGTCCGGCGTGATCCGCGCCTCGATGGCGAAGGACCGGGAGCGGTCCACGATGCGCGCGCCGGCCATGATCACGCCCACCGCGCCGTTCTCCTCCTCGATCACGTCGATGGACGCGAGCTGGGACAGCTCATCCAGCAGCCGGTCCCGGATGTCCCGCAGATCCGCCGCCGTCCTGCCGGTGACTTCGACCGACACGATCTGCCGGTTCAGCTCGGCGATCTGGGAGGCGATGTCGTTGATCCGCGCCACCGTGTCGACCAGGTGCTCCTCGACGCCCGTCCGGATCTGGTCGAGCCGGTCCGCGAGCCGGTTGAACGTCATGGCGAGCTGCTGGCCGTGGCCGTAGACCAGCGCCCGCGCCGAGTCGTTGTACGGATTCGTCGCCAGCTCGCTCCACGCGGACCAGAACGCGTCCATCTGCGCGCCGAGCCCCTGCTCGGACGGCTCCGCGTACGCGCTCTCGATCAGCCCGAGGATGTCCCGGGTGAACCCGTGGCCGGCGGCGAGCTCGGACTCCTGCCGGTAGGTCCTGTCCAGCAGCACGTCCCGTTGACGGATGACGTCGTTGAGCAGGACGCCGGTGCCGAGCATGCCGTTCGGGGTGTTGACGGGCGGCGAGGCCGTCTGGTCGATCCGCTGGACCGTGTACCCCTCGGTCCCGGCGTTCGCGATGTTGTGGGCCGTGATCTGAACCGCCCTCTGGCTCGCCGCGAGCGCGGAGTTCGCGATGGCCAGGATCGCACCGATCGAAGCCATGGTCAGACCTGTTCGTCGATGAGGGAACGGCGTGCGCGCGCGGCCAGGCCCGAGATGCCACGCCCCGGGTACGTCAGGTGCCGCTTCGGCATCCCCGAGAGTACGCGCACATGGGCCTCACCGGCCTGGATCGCCCGATCCAGGATCCGGCGGTTGAGGGAGAGGTCGCGCACCAGCTCCGCCGCCACGGCGCGGACCTCGTCCCGGGCCGCGGTCACCGCATCGGTCGCGGCGTCGCCGAGCGCTTCCACCAGCTCACTGAGGGGGACATCCTCCCTGCCGGTGAGCACCTGCACCAGCGTCCGGCGCCGGAGCCGCGCCTCGCCGAGCGTCAGGAGCAGCCGGTGCACCGCGTGAATGCTGTCGTTGACGGACTCCATGTCCTCGGCCGCGATCCCCTCCCGCTGGTCCCGCAGGACCTGGCTCAACTCCCCGAGGAGCCGGGCCTCGGTCCGGAGCGCGTCCGCCAGCGCATCCGCCGAGACCGTGGGCGGGCGGACCGCGAGGGTCCCGCCGGGGCGCGTCGAGACCGTTGCCGCGCCCACGGGCTCGCTCCATACGCTGTGCGACGTCATCATGGCAACCTCCCCGGTTGCGCCGCAGTCTGCTCCGTGACAGCCGCATCCCCGAGCAACGGCCGGAAGCGGCGGTAGAGCGCGGAGCCGAGCCCGTTCTCGGAACGACTCGCGGCCAGCTCGGACAGATGCTGGTCGAAGAGCCCGGTGAAGATGTCCTCCCCCGCCCCGCCGTCCAGCAGGCCGCCTTCGGGGATCGATGAACGCATGGCCTTCATCATCTCGTTGATGAACACACCCTCGAAGCGGGCGCACGCCTCGCGCAGCGCGGCATCCCGATCCGCGGGCGCGCCCCCGGTCAGCCGGGCCGCGTGAGCGCCATAGCCGGAAACACCCTGGATCATCGGGTCACGACCTCCGCGGCGATCGCCCCGACGCGGCGCAGGGATTCGAAGATCGCCGCGATCTCCGTGGCGCCCGCTCCGATCGCGTGGAGCGCCGCCGCAATGTCCTGTACCGAGGCGCCGGCCGAGACCTGGACCGTGCCGGGAAGGTCCGCGACCGGCTCCGCCGCGCCGATCGTCAGCGTCATCCCGGCGTGGCTCACCACGGCCTCGCCCACCCGCAACTCGCCGCCGGCCACCACCGTGCCGTCCCGGCCATCGATGATGATCTGGCCGCGCCGGTTCGGCGCGATGCGCAGCTCGCCGACCGCGGCGAGGAATTCGGCGGCATCATATCCATTGTCGGACTGTGGCGCGCTGAGCTTTACCGCGCCCGGGTCCTCGACCACCGCGGTGCCCGGCCCGAACTGCTCGTTGATGGCGCGGGCGATGCGCGTGGCCGTGGCCAGATCCGGCTCCCGAAGCATGAGCCGGGACGCCGAGCCGAAGTCCACGGAGCCCAGCGAGACCTCGAGCAGTCCGCCGGCCGGCACCCGGGCCGCGGTCTCCACGCTGTACGAGACGCGGCCACCGTTCCCGTTCCCCTCGCTCAGCACGAGCGGCCCCTGCGCGGTGGCCACCGCCGGCCCGCCCGGCTCGGCCACGAGCGGCGTGGCCCAGAGCACCCCGCCACGGAGCGAGACCGCATCCCCGATGGACGCCACCTGGACGTCGAACCGCCCGCCCGGCCGGAGGTACGGCGAGGCCTCGGCGGTCACCAGGACCGCGGCCACGTTCCGCGTCCGCAGCACCTGCGGGGGCACCTCGATGTCGAAGTTGCGGAGCAGGTTCGCCACCGACTGCACGGTGTGCCGCGCGCCGTACGCGCCCACGGCGCGGTCGCCCGTGCCGTCCAGCCCGACCACGAGGCCGTAGCCCACGAGCCGGACCGGCACGTCCCGCTCCATGATCGTGAGGTCGCTGATCCGGACCTCCTGCCCGGCGGCGGGCCGGGCGGCGGCAAGGATCACGGTGAAGAGCGCGGCGCTCAGGAGCCGGGCGCCGCCGGCCCGGCGCGACAGGTTCCGTACGTTGCGGTTCATGGCCAGATCCATCCGATCAAGCGGGACAGAATGCCGGCGCGCGGAGTGCTGAGCTTGCCGGTGGAGCGGTACTCGATGCTCGCGTTCGCGATGCGCCAGGACTCGACCACGTTGCGGGCGGAGATGTCCGCCGGCCGCACCCAGCCGGAGAGCCGGACCTCCTGCTCGTGGTTGTCGATCCGGAGCGTGCGCGCGCCTTCCACCCGGAGCGAGCCGTCCGGCTCGACGCCCACGACGCGCACGGTCAGCTCGGCGGTGAACCGGTCCCGGCGCGTGGCCACGCCCCGCTCCCGGGACTCGCCCGTGTTGGTCGACCGAACGCCGAGATCCACGACCCGCCCGAGGCCGGTGCGATCGCCCCGGTCCCCCACGTCGAGCGAGGCCCGCCGGCTCCGGTCATCCAGCGCGGTGTTCGCCCGGTCCGCGGACGCGAGCGTGTACTCGTCGATCAGCACGGTGATCAGGTCGCCCGGCTGGAAGTGCCTGCGGTCGCTGGTCCAGGAACGGATCACGCGCGGCGCGTCCGGCCGGCCCGCCTCCTCGCCGGTCTGGGCCAGGGCGGGCGCGGCGCCCGCCAGGGCCATGGCGGCCACCGCGGCCGCGCGGACGTAACGTCCGATCGTATGCATGGTTGCCTCTCTCATCCGTCGAGTCTTACCGTGCCGGGACCCGCGGCCGTCCCCTCCAGCCGCCGCCCCGCCTCCGTTCTCACAGCTACCCGCTCTCCCTTGGCGGCGGACCCGAGCGCCCGGGCGGGGAGCGTCAGCTCCACGGCTCCGCGCCGCACGACCACCCGGACGGTCTCGCCCGCGCGCACCGCCGGCGGCGGCGCCACAGCCGGCGGCCGGAGCACCTCGCCGTTGCCGATCGCCCGCCGGGTCACCCACCCGGGCTCGACGCCGGCTGCGGCGTCCGCGGCCGGATCGCCCCACGCCACCGTCGTGCGGTACTCCAGGTCCTGCTCGCTCAGGGCGACATCCCGCGGCAGCGGCCTCGCCGCAACCGCCTCCGTCCGCTCGGTCCCGGCCCGGACCCAGAGCCGGATGCCGGGATCCCCGGGCTCCGCGCCGACCAGCGCCACGAGCCAGACGCCCCGGGCGCCTCCGCCCACCAGCTCGACCCGGGCGTTCTCCGGGACACGCACCGCCCCGCGCGGCGGAGACCACTCCAGGCGCACCCGATCGGCGTCGATGCCCCAGCGCTCCGCGATCGCCGCCGCCACCTGCGCCTCGATCGCCGGGCCGGGGGCCCAGCCCGCGGAGGAGGAGGGGGCCGGCAACCCGGCCTGCGCCGACGTCGCCTGGAGCGCATCGAGCCGCCCCGCGGCCGCCAGCACGACCGCCAGCGCCACCGCCGCCGCGACGCCCACGGCCCTCCAAAGTCCTCCCTGCCTTCCGAGCATCATTCCGCCGCCTCCGGAGAACGCAGATCAGCGCAGCAAGCCGCTCGTGACCTCGGACATGTCCTCGCTCGCCTTGATGGCCTTCGCGTTGATCTCGTAGGCCCGCAGCGCCGCGATCATGTCCACCATCTCCTGCACGATCTCCACGTTGCTCGCCTCCAGGCTCCCCTGGATCACCCGGCCGAAGCCATCCTCCTGCGGCGTCCCCATGAGCGGCGGCCCGGACGCGGTGGTCTCCACGTACAGGTTCTCCCCGATCGCCCGCAGACCCGCCGGGTTTGCGAATCGCGCGAGCTCGATCCGCCCGATCTCGATCGGATCCACCCCGCCCGGCTGCGTGACCGTGATCACACCCGTCCGGGACACCATCACCTCCGTGGCATCCGGCGGGATCACCACCTCCGGGACCAGCGGATAACCGCCTTGCGTGACCAGCAGACCCTGATCGGAGATCGTGAAGCTGCCGTCCCGGGTGTAGCCGATCGCGCCGCCCGGGAGCCGGACCTGGAACATCCCCTGGCCGTCGATCGCCAGGTCCAGCGGCCGACCCGTCTGCTCGAGCGGGCCCTGCGTGTCCAGCCGCTGCACCGCCGCCAGGCGGGTGCCCCGCCCGATCTGGATCGCCTGCGTGCTCCCCGAGAACGGATCGCCGATCGTGCCGGCACCCTGCGTCGTCTGGTAGAGCAGGTCCTCGAAGTGCGCCCGGCTTCGCTTGAAGCCCGGCGTGTTCACGTTCGCCAGGTTGTTCGCGATGACCTGCACGCGCACCTGCTGCGCGATCATCCCCGTCGCCGAAGTCCGGAGTGCTGGGTCCATGGCTTCACCGCCTTTTCACTTTGTGTCCCGGATTACGGCCCGCGTCCGTGCGGCGAGCCCCTCAGGAGACCTTGCCAATGTCGTTGGAGATGGTGGACATCACGCCGTCGATCACCCGGATCGACCGCTCCACCGCCGCGTGCGACCGCTGGATCGTGATCATCTCCACCAGCGACGCGATCGGATCCACGTTGCTCCGCTCGAGGTGGCCCTGGTGGATCCGGCGCTCGTCCTCGGGCACGCGCACCCGCGCGTCCGCCGGCACGTAGAGCCCCGCGCCCTGGCGCTCCAGCTCCACGTCCTCCACCGGCCGCTCGAGCCGGAGCCGCCCGTACTCCACGCCGTCCACCGTGACCATGCCGGTGCGATCGATCTCGACCGTGCCCGGAGGGAGCACGAGCTGCCCCCGGTCGGAGAGGACCGGGTTCCCGCTCATGTCCACCAGACGCCCGGCATCATCGATCCGGAGCGAGCCGCCTCGCGTCCACCGCTCCCCGCCCGGCGTCCAGACCACCAGGTAGCCCTCGCCTTCAATGGCCACGTCCAGGTGCCGGCCCGTCGGGTCCAGCGTGCCGGCGGTCCGGTCCGTTGCCGCCTCCGCCTCCGGCGCCCGCCCCTCCAGCAGCCGGGCGAAGACCCGCTGGCCCTTGAAACCCACCGTTTCCGCGTTCGCCAGGTTGTTCGCCAGCACCTGATGCCGGAACTCCCAGTACCGCAGCGCCGACGCCGCCACGCGCAGTCCGTCGTTCATAGCGCCTCCACGGTTCAGCTCTTCCCGCCACGCACCGTCGCCCGGCGGCGCGCTCCGGCGTACGCCGGCACCGGCGCAGCCATCCCCCGCGGCGCCACCCGCGCCAGGGTGACCAGCGCGTCCCGGGCGATCCGGGTCCGCCGCGCCACCTCCGCCGGCGCCGCGCCGTTCGCGAGCAGGCCCTGCGCGAACCGGATCCGCATCCGCCGCGCGTCCGCCCCGGCGTTCACGTCCGCATGCCGCTTCGCCTTCATGCTCCGGCGCCGGAGCATGACCCCGAACACCACGGCCAGGAGCGGGAGCACGGCGCACATAAGGAGCACGACCCGCTCGGGCACGGACCGGAGCAGCGGCACCGCGGCGGCGGCCGCATGGATCCGCCCGGTGACCCGGCCCGGCCCGGAAAGGGTGGGCGCGGCGACGGCCCCGGCCTCCACGACGTCGCCTCCAGCCGCCGGATACGCGGCCTCCGCCGCCTGCGCGCCGCCATCGGCCGGGCTCTCCGCCAGCGGCTCGGCCACGGCGGCCCCCGCGACCTGCGCCGCGCTCTGTCCCCGTGCCACGCCCAGCGGCGGCTCCCCCGCCCGCGCCTCCGCGGGTCCGATCAGCAGTACGACCAGGGCCAACCCCCACGTCATCCTTCTCATGCGTCCCTCCTCAGCTCCTCAGGTGCGCGAGCCGCTGCCGTAGCGTGTTGAGCGCCTTGGTCCGGATCTGCGAGACCCGGGATTCGGTGATGTCCAGGACGGCGCCGATCTCGTGCAGCTTGAGTTCCTCGAAGTAGTAGAGCGACAGGACGATGCGCTCCCGTTCCGGCAGCCGGGCAATCTCGTCCTGCACGATGGCGAGGATCTCGCTCTCGGTGATCCGGTCCTCGATCGGGTCGGCGGAGGTGTCCGCCACGAGCTCCGCGCGGGTGGCGGACCGCCCCCGGGCGCGCTCCACCCGCTCGTAGATCGAGACGGGCGTCGCTTCATGTTCCGCGAGCTGCCACCGCCAGAGCTCCTCGACCTGGATCCCGATGGCGCGCGCGGTTTCGTGGTCGCTCGGCTCCCGCTCCAGCGTGGCGGCGAGCGTGTTCCTCGCCGCGGCCACGGCGCGCTGCCTCCGGCGCACCAGGCGGGAGGTCTGGTCCCAGCGCCGCAGGTCGTCGAGGATCGCGCCGCGGATCCTGGGTGCGGCGAAGGTGCTGAACGCGATCCCGCGGTCCGGGTCGTAGCGTTCGATCGCGTCGATCAGGCCGATCGTGCCGGCGCCCACGAGGTCGTCCAGCTCGGGCCCATCCTGGCCGGGCCGCAGCATGCGCCGCGCGATGTGGTGCACGAGCGGCAGGTGCCTGCGCACGAGCTCGTCGCAGATCGCCGGGTCTCGACGCCGTCGGTACTGCTCCCAGAGCGAACCGTGCTCCATCGGTCACGCCTCCATGAGCCGGAGCTGCGCCGGGCCGTCGATCGGTGCGGAAACGGGTGCGGCGAGTCTGGCGAGGATCTCCCGGGCGGCGCGCACCGCGCGGCAGCGGTCCGGCGTCTGCTCGAGGAGCGTCCCCGCCTCCACCGAGGTGGCCAGCGTCGGATCGTTCGGAACGGCGCCGGCGAGCTCGGCGGACTGGTCGAGGAACCGGTCGAGCGCCGTGGCGAGGACCTGCGTCACCCCGCGCGCCTCGGCGCTCCCCGCCCGGTTCACCACCAGGTCCACGGCGAGCTCCGGCGCGTGGGACCACGCTGCCTTCATGAGCGCGTATGCGGCGGTCACCGCGATGCGGCCCGGGTCCGTCACCACCACGAGGCGTCCGGCGCCGCTCTCCAGCGCGGCCACCACTGTGTCGAGCCGGCTCCCGGCATCGATCACCACGTGGTCGAACTCGCCCCAGAGCCGGCTCAGCCGCCGGACCAGCACGCGCCACTCCGCGCCCGACGGCGCCGGCTCATCCGTGTCCGGCGCAACTCCCGACCGCGCCAGCGTCAGCCGGTCGGAGAGCGCCGTGAGCACGTCCCGCGGTTCGGCGGCGTCGCCGCGCAGGCCGGTGATGCCCGGCCCCGCCGGGGCGTTCAGCATCGTGCTCAGCCCGCCCACGGCCGGGACCCCGTCCACCAGGAGCGCGCTCCCCTCCCGAGCGGCCGCGCTCGCCAGCAGCGCGGCCACCGTCGAGGTGCCCACGCCCCCCTTCCCCGCACCGACCGCGATCACGTGCCCCGCCCGCACCGACCACCGGGTGCGCGGCGGATTCGCGGCCCTGAACCGCCTCACCGATTCGAGCTGCGTGTTCATCCAGCCCTCGCGATCAGCTCTTCGAAGCCGAGGGAAGCCATGAGCCGCGTGGCCGCCGGATGCAGCGCGTCCGGAACGTCCTGCCCGTCGGTCACCCACCGCGCCGGCAGCTCCAGAGCGTACGCCAGCTCCGCCACACCCAGCTCCCCCGGCACCTCATCCAGCTTCGTCAGGAGCACGTGCGTGAGCCCGAGACCCGCCAGCTCATCCCGGATGGCCAGCGCTACGTCCGTCCGGATCGTCGCCGGGAGCACCAGGTGCACCTCCGACGGCCCGATGCGCCGCAGCAGCTCGTGCCACTCACGCCCGGACCCGCCCGCCCGCGGGCTCCGGCCCGGAGCGTCGACCAGGATCACGTCGCACCCGCTCAGCCGCTCGAGCGCACCCGCCAGGTCCGACGCGTCGTACACGACCTCGCACGGCAACCCCGCGATGTCCGCGTACAGCTGGAGCTGCTCCACCGCCGCCACCCGGTACGTGTCCAGCGTGATCAGCCCCGGGCGCCGGCTCCCGAAGACGTGCGGATGCAGCGACAGCTTCGCCAGCGTCGTGGTCTTCCCCGCCCCGGTCGGCCCGACCAGCGCCACGACGTGCTTCCCCGTCCGGCTGCGCCGCCCGGCCGCACCGCCCATGTCCGTGATCCGCCGGCGAAACGCATCCACCTCATCCCGCTTCGCGGCCACCACCTCCACCACCCGCGCCCCGCGGTCCTTCGTCCAGTGGGTCCGCAGGATCAGCGCATCGTCTCCGAGCCGCTTCCTCACCTCGTGCAGGACCCCGTGCAGGTCCCGGCCCCGGAACGTCTCAGTTCGCATTGGGCAGCTCCCACGTAGCGATCGTGATCAGTTCGATGTGCGGCGGCAGCTCCGCGAGCGACACCACCGGAATCGCCGGGAGCACCGGCTCCAGCAGCCGCCGGATCCCCACCCGCAGCGACGGCGGCGTGATCAGCGGAACCGGCCGGCCCTCCGCCCCGTGCACCTTCGTCAGCCGCGCGAGCTCCTGCAGCAGCTTCGTCAGCAGGTCCGGATCCAGCATCCCGCCCGCCTTCGGCTGCCGCGGGTTGAACAGCCCCATCAGCGCCGCCTCGAGCCTCGGCCCCACCGTGATCGCCCGCACCGTCCCGTCCGGCGACGCGTACTGGTCCGCGATCACCTTCGACAGCGCTCGCCGCACGTGCTCCGTCAGCGCCTCCGGGTCCTTCACCTGGTCCGCCGCGTCCGCCAGCGCCTCCAGGATCGTCACCATGTCCCGGATCGGGACCTGCTCCCGGAGCAGCCGCTGGAGCACACGATGGAGCACGCCGAGCGACACCCGCGCCGGAATCACTTCCTCCACCAGCGCCGGGTAGCTCCGCTTCAGCGCGTCGATCATCTCCTGCACGTCCTGCCGGCCGAGCAGGTCCGCCGCATGCTTCTTCAGCGTCTCCATGAGGTGCGTGGCCACCACCGTGGACGGCTCCACCACCACGTAGCCGTTCGCCTCGGCGGTGATCCGGTCCTCCGGCGTGATCCACACCGCCGGCATGCCGAAGCTAGGGTCCGACGTGGCGATCCCGTCCACCGGCTGGAGCACGCCGCCGGTGTCCAGCGCGAGCAGCCTGCGGCTCAGCACCTCGCCCCGGGCGATCTCGGAGCCGCGCAGCCGGATCACGTACTCCTCGGCACCGAGCCGGACATCATCGCGGATGCGGATGGGCGGGATCAGGATCCCGAGCTCGAGCGCGGCCTGCTTCCGCAGGAGCCGGATCCGCTCCAGGAGGTCTCCCCCGTGGGATTCGTCGACGAGCGGGATCAGCCCGTACCCGACCTCGAGCTCGACCGGGTCGATCTGGAGCAGGTCGTGCACCGGGTTGTCCACGGGCTGCGGCGCGTCCGGCCGGGCCTGCTCCACCTGCTCGCGCACCCGGGCCCGCTCCTGGGCAACCCCCGCGGTGCGGGCGGCCAGCGCCACGGCCCCGGCGAGCACCAGGAAGGGCACGGTGGGGAGCCCGGGAACCAGCGCCGTGGCAGCCAGCACGCCGCTGCTCGTCCAGAGCGCCCGCGGCTGCGCCCCGAACTGGCCGAGCATCGCCGTCCCCAGGTGCGTTCCGCCCGCGGAGTGCGTGACCATGATGCCCGCGGCCGTGCTCACGATCAGCGCCGGGATCTGGCTCACCAGCCCGTCCCCCACCGTCAGGATCGTGTACTCGCTGAGCGCCCGGGACAGCGGCAAGCCGCGCTGCACCATGCCCACGAAGATCCCGCCGAGAATGTTGATGGCCGTGATCAGCAGGCCGGCGATCGCGTCCCCGCGTACGAACTTCGCCGCGCCGTCCATGGCGCCGTAGAAGTCCGCCTCCCGGGAGATCTCCTCGCGCCGGCGCTTCGCCTCCGTATCGTCGATCAGCCCCGCGCTGAGGTCCGCGTCGATGCTCATCTGCCGCCCCGGCATGGCGTCCAGCGTGAACCTCGCGGCCACTTCCGCGATCCGGCCGGCGCCCTTCGTGATCACCACGAAGTTGATCGCCACCAGGATCAGGAAGATCACCACGCCGACCGCGTAGTTGCCGCCGATCACGAACTCCCCGAACGCCCGGATCACCTGCCCGGCATCGCCCTCGCCGAGGATCAGCCGCGTGCTCGCCACGTTGAGGGACAGGCGGAACAGCGTCAGGAGCAGGAGCACCGTCGGGAAGCTGCTGAACTCCAGCGGATCGTTCGTGTTCAGCGCCACGAGGAGCACGACCACCGACAGGGCGATGCTCAGCGCGAGCATCAGGTCGAGCATCGGGGCCGGGAGCGGGAGCACCAGCACCGTGATCACGAACACCACGGTGGCCGCGAGCACCAGCTCCGCCGGCCGCCCGAACACGGGACGAGACAGCACCGCCGCCAGACCGCTCATTCGATCACCCTCTCGATCCCGGCGAGGCCGCCGGCCCTACGACGCATCACGTACGCGAGCACCTCCGCCACCGCCACGTACAGCTCGACCGGGATCGGCTGCCCGACGCGGCAGCTGGCCAGCATGGCGCGCGCGAGCGGACGGTTCTCCACGATCGGCACGCCCGCGGCCAGCGCGATCTCACGGATCCGCTGCGCGATCTTGCGCTGCCCCATGGCCAGCACGATCGGCGCGGGCGCCTTCGCCGGGTCGTACTTGAGCGCCACCGCGATGCGCGTCGGGTTCGTGACGACGACATCCGCGGTCGGCACCGCACGGAGCATCTGCCTCCGCGCCAGCGCCCGCCCCATGCTCCGGAGCCGCGCCCGGATCATGGGATCACCCTCCGTCTCCTTGTGCTCCTGCTTGACCTCCTCCCGGCTCATCCGGAGGCTCTTCTCGAACTGCCGGAGCTGGAAGAAGTAGTCTGCGGCGGCGAGCGCGAGGTAAGCGGCGCCCGCGGTCATGAGCACCCGCACGCCATAGCGCCGGGCCACCTCGGCGAGCGCGGCCGGGGACTTCTGCGGGAGCGCGAGCAGCTCCTCCCATGCGCTGGAGAGCGCGAAGTAGACCGCGCATCCGACGATCACGAGCTTCAGGACGGACTTCCCGAGCTCGGCCAGCGACCGGATCCCGAAGATCCGCTTCAGGTTGTTGTGCGGTGCGAGGCGCGACCAATCCGGCTCGATCGGCTTGAGCGAGAGCACCCCGCGCGCCTGGGCCGCGCCCACGAGGACGGCCGTGGCCGCCAGGGCGAGCGTCGGCACAGCGACCACGCCCAGCACCTGCCAGCCGATCCCCCGCACCCACTCCGCCGTGCCCGGGATCCCGACCGGCATGGCCGCGCCCATGCGCGCGCTGTGGCCGAAGATGGCGACCACCGTCTCCGTCAGGGGCCGGATCGAGACCTGCGCCACGACCGCCGCGACCAGGAGCAGGATCGCCGTGGTGACCTCGGGGCTCCTCGCCACCTGGCCTTTCTTCCGCGCATCCTCCCGCCGGCGCGGAGTCGGTGCCTCGGTCTTCTCCTGGAACGACTCAGCCGACACGGTCAGCGGCCTCCGATGAGGGCGTCCAGGATGCGCGTGACCATCGCCTCATAGGCGTCCGGCCACAGGAGGAAGGTCGTGCCGATGAGCGGCAGGGCGACCGCAAGCGTGAGCAGGCCGATCCCGATCTGCACGGGGAACGCGACCATCAGCATGTTCATCTGCGGCACGGCCCGGGCGAGGATCCCGAGGGCCACGTTGGAGACGAGCACCGCCGCGGTGACCGGCGCCGCGAACTGGAGCCCGTGCACGAAGAGCCGGCTGCCCAGCGAGACCATCTCCCACGCGCCCGCCGCGCCGTCCACCGGGCCGCCCACCGGCGCCCACTCGACCGTGGCCGCCAGAGCCTCGAGCATCAGCACGTGCCCGTTCAGCGAGAGGAACACCGCCACCGCGAAGAAGCGGGTGAACTCGCTGAGGATCGGAACCGAGTGCTGGGTCATGGGATCCAGCAGCATCGCGCCCGAGAGGCCCATGTGGATGGAGAGCAGGTCGCCGGCGACCTCCGCGGCCCCGACCAGCACCGCGGCACCCAGCCCGACGGCGAAGCCGACCAGTGTCTCCGCCATGAGCGTGGCCGGCGTCACCGACGGCGCGGCCCCGCCCGCCGTGGCGCCCGCGAGCCCCAGTGGCAGGAGCAGCACCGTCAACACCACCAGCAGCGCGGCCCGCAGCATGTACGGCACCGGGCGGCCCGAGAAGATCGGCGCCACGAGCAGCAAGCCCCCCACGCGCGCCGAGAGGAGCGCCGCGGTGGCCAGAGTGCCCGGGCTGAACGGATCGGTCGACGGCATCATCAGAACACCACCGTCGGCAGACTCCGGAACAGCTCCGTCGTGTACCGGACCGCCGACTGGAGCATCCACGAGAGCGTCAGCAGGAACGTCACGCCAATGGCGAACAGCTTCGCCACGAACGTGATGGTCTGCTCCTGCACCTGCGTCACCGCCTGGAGCACGCTGATCAGCAGCCCGACCAGGACGGCCACGGCCAGCATCGGACCCGCCAGCATCAGCGCCAGCAGGAGCGCGTTCCGCGCAAGGTCGATCACCAGGGCGTGAGGCATCGTCTCGCCGTCCTACCGGAAGCTCGCAACCAGGCCCTGCACCACCAGACTCCACCCATCCACCAGCACGAACAGGAGCAGCTTGCAGGGCAACGAGATCATGGCCGGCGGAAGCATGAACATCCCCATGCTCATCAGCACCGACGCGACGACCAGGTCGATCACGATGAACGGCAGGAAGAGCGCGAACCCGATCTGGAACGCGGCCCGCAGCTCGCTCGTGGCAAACGCCGAGACCAGCGTCATCAGCGGGATCTCCTCCGGCGTCTCGGGCACCGGCGCGCCGCTCAGCTCGATGAACGTCTCCAGGTCCCGGTCCGGCGTCTTCTCCAGCATGAACGTCCGGAACGGCACGATGGCGGCCGCGAGCATCTCGCTCTCCACGAGCTCGCCGCTCATCCACGGCGCCAGCGCCGTGCGGTTCACTTCCGCGAGCGTCGGCGTCATCACGAACGCCGTGAGCAGGAGCGCGAGCGCGGCGACCAGGTGCGCCGGCGGCGAGGTCTGCGTGCCGAGGGCCATGCGCAGGAAGTGCAGCACGACCAGGATCCGCGTGAAGCTCGTCATGAGCAGCAGTAGCGTCGGTAGCAGCGTCAGCAGCCCGATGATGAGCACCGCGCCCACCGTCCCGCTGAAGCGGAGCGGCTCCGGGCCGCTCCCGATCCGCAGGTCGATGGTCGGCAGGCCCGGGAACGCCGTTCCGCGCGCGGACCGCGCCGCCTGCTGCGGAGCGACGGGCGCCGACGCCGCGGCCCGCGCCGCCGCGAAATCGAGCTCTGCGACGTCGTCGGCCGCCGCCGCGAAGGCGGAAGCCTCCGCCGGAGTCGAGGCGTCGAGCGACGTCGCCCCTGGCTCGCTGGCGAACGCGGCGGCGGGCCCGGCGGCGAGGGCGAGCACGAGCAGCGAAGCGCCCACGCCCCCCACCCGCAGCGCGCGCATGAGCTGCTCTCCGAAGCAAATGCTCCCGCGCTCCGATTCGGGCGCCGTGCTCCGCGCTGCGACCGGAGCACTCTCGGCATCGCCCAGGTCGAGAACTGGGCGCACGCCGCCCTCCCCGACCGAGACCACCACCACGCGCTGCCCGATCCGCACCACCGCAATCCCCTGGCGGGGCCCCACGGCCGCCCGGCCCAGCACTTCCGGCTGCCACTCGCCGCCGATGCCACCGCCCAACCCCGCGTAGCGGCGGAGCACGCGGACCAATGCCGCCAGCAGCGCCAGCACCAGCGCGAGCGCGCCGAACACGCTCACCAGCGAGCCGAACGTCACGCGCCGCCTCCTGCCACCGCGGCTTGCGCCACGATGCGCGTGATCCGCACCCCGAACTGCTCGCCCAGCACCACCACCTCGCCCTCGGCGAAGCGCCGGTCGCCGATGTACACATCCACGGGCTCACCCACCGACCGGTCGAGCTGGATCACCGAGCCCCGGCCGAGCCCGAGGATCTCCTGGACGGTCATCGTCGTGCGCCCGAGCACGATGCTGACCTCCATGTTCAGGTCGAACAGCATGGACAACCCCGCCGCATCCCCCTGCATCGCCTGCCCGGGCTTCTGCGACAGCTCGTCCAGGACCGGCGCCGCCGCCGTCGGCGAGGTCTTCGATGTCACGTCACTCATCTCGGTCACAGGTTCGGGTTCAGGTTGGCATGCTCCGACTTCCCGTTGGTCTCCGGGAGCACGATCCCGGTGATCCGGAGCGCCAGGCTCGAGCCGGTCCGACCGGGTTGCGCCTCGAACTGGACCCGGCCGCCCACCAGCACCTCGATCGGACAGTCCGAGGGCAGCCCGGTCTCCAGGACGGTGCCCGGCCGCAGCTCCATCACGCGCCGGACCGGGATCTCGAAGGTCGGCAGCCGCGCCACCACCTCCAGCTCCGTGGCCCGCAGCGCCTGCTCGATCCGCTTGCGGTCCGCCGCCCGCTCGCCCTCCGTGCCCCGTCCGATCTGCAACCGCTGGGACGCCGAGCCCGTGAAGTACTTCTCCAGCACCGGGAACGGAACGCACAACGTGAGCAGGCTCTTCGGGCCGCCCGTGCGGACCTCGATGGTCGCGGTGAGCACGGGGTCCTCACGGTTCGCGATCTGGAGCATGTCCGGGATCGATTCGAACCGGCTCAGCGTGAGGCCGAGGGGGACGTGGTCCTCCCACACCTCCTGGAGGTGCTTCGCGACCCGGTCCGCGACAAGCCGGACCACCATCCGCTCGAGCGGCGTCAACGACCGGGGATACGTCGTGGATTCGCCCGTGCCGCCCAGCAGCCGGTCGATCAGGTAGAAGGCGAAGTCCTGCCCGAAGTCGATCACCGCGAGCTGGCCGCCGCTTTCCCGGACCTCATAGACGAAGGACGAGCACGGCGTGGTCAGCGACGCCACGAACTCGCCGAACGTGTTCTGCTCCACGCTCAGGAGCTCCAGCTCGACCTGCCCACGGACCCGGCCGGACAGCCAGCTCTCGACCGATTTCGCGACCAGGCTGTACATCGCTTCGAGCGCGCGCATGCGCTCCTTGGAAATCCGGTTCGGCCGCCGGAAATCGTAGAGGCGCACGCGCTCCGACTCGCCACCCGCCGCTTCCGCGGCCCCGGGCGAATCCACGGCGCCCTGTCCGGGCGCTCCCGCCTGCATCAGCGCTTCCGTGGACACGGCTTACTGGATCACGTAATGGGAGAAGTAGACCGCGCCGATCTGGGCCCGGGGCACCATGGCCAGCACCACGTCCCGGAGCTCGTTGCGCAGCGTATCCCGCGCTTCCACGTCCACCAGCTCCTCCACGGTCTTCGAGCTCAACAGCGTGAGCAGGGCATCCCGCACCTGCGCCTCGCGCCGGCGGAGCTCCTCGACCACGCTCTGGGTGCGGACCTCGAACACCACCGTGGTCATCAGGAACCGCGTGCCCTTCGTGCCCGCCGGGTTGACCACCAGGTTGTCCACCGTGTAGAGATCGCCCGGCGAACCGGAGCGGCCTCCCCTCCCCCCTTCCCCACCCCCGTGGTCGAAGTCCCCGATCGGCTCGGCGTACCCGGCACCCGACGCCCCCAGCACCCCCGACAGCCGCGGCGCCACCACGAACACCCCGACGGCTGCCCCGAGCACCAGCCCCACCACCAGGACCAGGCCAAGTACCAGCTTTCCGCTCCCTTGCTTCTCCGCCATGGAATCGCCTCGTGCAGTCTCCACACCGCTCGTGTGCGCCATCACACTCTCCACGCCTGCGTTCGCGCGGAATGGCCGAGCGTTTTGCCGCACCGGGTAATGGCACGAGGTGTACCACGTTCCGGAACCTGGCCCGGAGCGCGGAGCCGGAACTGTAAACGATTACGAAGAAACGACTTCTGAGAGACCCCGCCGACGTGAGCCCGAACCTCGGCCACAGCGCCGGCACGGCCGGCCGGAAGACCCTGCCGGGCCCACCCGGTCGGATCTTCCGCTTCGACGACGGGAAAGAAATGCCGGCCGCCGCGTCGCCGCGGCGGCCGGAGGTCTTCAGGGTCGGTAGCGTTGCGTTTTCAGTCGAACTCGAGATTATCGCTTCATATTCACCAGTTCCTGGAGCATGTCGTCGCTCGTCGTGATCACCCGCGCGTTGGACTGGAACCCGCGCTGCGCGATGATCATCGACGTGAATTCCTGGGCCAGGTCGACGTTGGACATCTCGAGCGCGCCGGAGATGATCGTCGACTGGCTGCCCTCACCGGCAAACCCGATCACCGCCGGGCCCGAGTTGGCCGAGACCTGGTACATGTTGTCGCCCGTCCGGATCAGCCCGCTGGGATTGTTGAAGTCCGCGAGCGCGATCTGCGCCAGCTCCATCGTCACGCCGTTCGTGAACGAGCCCACGATCCTGCCGTCGCGCTCGATGCTGATCCGCTCGAGATCGCCCATCGTGTAGCCATCCTGCTCCCTCAGCACCGCCGTGGACGCACCGGCGAACTGCGTGAGCCCGTTGATGCTTTCCGCGGAGCCGAACACGAGGTTGAAGTTCATGACCTCGGCGCCGTTCGCCGGCGTGAACTGAATGGCCACGCTCTCGGGCGACGAGAGCCGGCCGTTGGACGCGAACTGCAGCGTGCCCGAGTTGAGGGCCGTGGAGTCGTCGTTCATGTAGACCGCGTAGTTCCAGTCGCCCCCGGTCCGCGTGAAGACGACCCGGAGCTGGTGGCTCGCACCCATGGAGTCGTAGACCGTGATGGTGGTCTCCCGGGTCGTGCCGTCCGCGGCCTCCGCGTCCAGGTTCCCGCCGATCATCACCTGGGTCGTTGCGCGAGCCGTGGACTTCTGGCCGAACGGCAGCCGGATGTCCGTGATCTCATCCACGAGCACGCCGTCCACTGCCATGCGTCCCTGCACCACGTACCCGTTCGTGGACGTGACCAGACGGCCGTTCGCGTCGAGCTGGAAGTTGCCGGACCGCGTGTAGTACCGCCGCGTGCCGTCCGACACCACGAAGAAGGAGTCGCCCTGGATCGCCAGGTCCGTGGTGATCCCCGTGTTCTCCAGGTTGCCCTGCGTGAACAGCATGTCGATGCTGCCGATGTTCATACCGAGCCCGACCTGGATCGGGTTCGTGCCCCCGCTGACCTGCTGGGCCGCACCGGCCGGACGGCTCGCGCCCTGCACGAGCTGGGCGAACGCCTCCTTGAACGTCACCCGGCTCGACTTGAACGCGATCGTGTTCACGTTCGCGATGTTGTTGCCGATCACGTCCATCCGGACGAGGTGGTTGCGCAGCCCGGAAACCCCGGCGAACAGTGAGCGCATCATGGCTGTGTCTCCGTCGTTGGAGTGTGGTGTTGTTGACTCGATCAGTCCTGCGACGTGATTTCGACCACGTTCCCGAGCGGGATCACGAGACCGCCGCCGGCCATGAGGACCGGCCCCTCGAGGCCGTACCGCACACCGCTCACGCGCGCGTTCGTGTACATGGCCACCGGCACCGACGCCCCGGAAGCATCCAGGATCTCGACTTTGATGCGGTAGACGCCGTCCGGCAGGTCCTCGGTCAGGTCGCTCAGGTCGAGGGTCTGCCGGCCACTTGCCAGCGGGCCGAGCGTCCGTGATGCCACCTCGTTGCCCGATTCGTCGTAGAGCCGGATCGTGCCGCTGGTGCCCGGGCTCGCGAGCTGGATGGTCACGTTCTGCCCCGCTCCCCCTTCGACGCCGATCCGATCCGTGACCGCCAGCACGGTCTTGCCGATCAAGCCGACCGCCGTGCTCGCGTTGTGCGCCTGGATCAGCGCCTGCTGGATCTCCCCCTGGAACGCGAGCCGGTCGTTGATCTCGATCAGCTTCTCAACCGACGAGAACTCCGCGAGCTGGGAGACGAACTCCGTCCCGTCCATCGGATTGAGCGGGTCCTGGTGCCGCATCTGGGCCACCAGCAGCTGGAGGAACTCCTCCTTGCCCAGGAATCCGCCCGCCGGCGGCTGCGCGCCGAACGGCGCGACTCCCGATGCCGACCCGGTCATCGATACGTTCACGCGCCCTCCTCCGGGTTTGCCCCCTTGCGGGAGCGTTGATGATCCGGTTCCGCATCCCGCTTCTCACGATGGGTGGAACCGTCGCGCGCGTATTCCTGACTCCATCCGCTCCCGGTCTCGCGGGCTGGAGCTCCCGCGCGCACGCCCTCCGCAGCCGCGGCCGGTGTCATGGCCCGCGCGGCTTCCAGGATGTCCCCGCCGTCCATCGACGGCCGCACCCGCAGCGTGCCGGGCTCGAGCCCCTTCCGTTCGAGGGCCCCGCGCAGCTCGCTCAAACGGGCGGCGAGGGTGTCGGCGGTCGCCGGGTCCGCAACGTTCAGCATGGCGTTCACCACGGCGCCGCGAACGCCCACACGGATCCGGGCGCCGCCGCCCACATCGTCCAGGTGCAGCAGCATGTGCGACGCGGGCCGCGCCGCGGCCAGCTCCTTCAGCTCCGCAACTTCCAGGACCCGCCCGACGACGTCCGCGCCCGGCACCGCACCGAGCCCGACGCCGGCCCGGGTCGAGCCGACGTTCGTCGGCGCCGGGGCCACGCTCGCCGCGCTCTCCGCGACCGTGCCCGCTCCGCCTTCGGCGCCTACCTGGCCAGGCGACGTCTCCACGGCCACACTCCCGGACACCATCCCCAGCTCGCGCTCCGTCACCCCTCCGCGGGATGCGGCCGCCCGTCCCCGGCCCGTGGCGCCAGCCACACCGGCGAGACCGGCCTCCGGCGCGGCCGGCCGGGCCACCTGCGCCACCGCCGCGGGTGCGGCCGCGCGCACCTCCGCCGCGACCGCCACCGCCGCGGGCCGCGCGACCAGCGGCCCGCCTGCGCCGCCTGCCCGACCCGTGCCCCCGGAGACCGACTCGCCTGTCGCCAGCTCGAGGTGGCCGGGGTCACGGGCGCCCAGCGTACGCAACCCCTCCTCCGCCGCCACCCGCGCCAGCCGGGCGTAGCCGGCCGGGTTGTCGTACGTCCCATCCACGATCACGTCCGCCGCCTGACCCCGCGTGTGCGCCGAGTTCAGCGTCCACGTCACCACCGGCCCCGGCCGCGTCCGCCCCTGCGCGTGCAGGTGCGCCTGCCGCTCCGGCGCCCGGTAGCCCTCCACGACCCGCACGTCGTGACCGTACTCGTCCCGCATCCGCTGGATCACCCGCTCGAGCCGGGACCGGAACTCGGCGTCCAGGCGCCCGAGGTCCGTATCCACTCGCTCCACCGCGGCCCGATGCTCCGCCGTGCTCACTTCCGGCGCGGCGAGCCCAGCCTCCGCCCCGTCCACGTGCGCCGGAGCATCGTGCGCCCCGGCGCCGGCGCCGGGCACGGCCTCCCGCCCGCCCCGCACCACCGCGCCGCCCGCCGCGTCGTCCAGGCCATCGCCCACGGCCGCGTCATCCACCGGCAGCTCCGCCGCCGCACCTTCTGCATCCGCCGCGTACGGCCCGCCCGTGACCCATGCGTCCTCCACCTCCGCCAACACCTCTCCGTCCACACCCGATGCTCCGGCGCCGTGCTCCGATGACCCGGCGCGCCCCCCGGGAGCATCAGCGCCACGCACATCCGACGTCGCCCCGCCTGCGCGCACGGCAGCCGGCTCGTCGAGATCAGAGCCGAATGTGGCATCCCCGATGGGCTCGTGCGCCGGCGGCTCCGGCCGGGGCGCGGGCGGCCGCGCGGCGTTCAGCGCCGCGCCCAGCACCGCTCCGAATTCGGGCGCGGGCTCCGCCTGCCGCCCCACCCGCGCGGCCGCGGGCCGGGCCGCCGGCGCCGGCACGGGAAGGAGCTCGGGGCCGATGCTCATCACGGTCTACCTCCCGTGGCGAAGAGCGTCCGGGTCACATCCGCCGCGCGCTCCGGGTCGAACTGGCTGAGGATCGCGGCGGCCTGCCTCCCGGGCAGCTGCGCGAGGATCGCCTCGATTTCCCGGATCTCGAGCCGCTCCAGCACCCGGGCGGCATCCGCCGGTTTCATGGAGCGGAAGATCGCGGCCAGGCGCCGGGTGCCCTCCGGCGAGCCGGGCGCGGCCGGGGCGACGTCGCCTTCCTCGACCGCTGCCGGCGCATCGTTCCCGGCGTCCGCCAGGAGCGCCGCCGCGCCGCCGGCACCCGCCGTGTCCGGCGCGCTCCCCGCCTCCTGGCCCGGGAGCTCCTGCGCAACGATCGCCACCGCGTCCGATCCATCCGTCGGCAGGCTGTCCTGCGCACCGCTCCCGGCCAGCAGGTCCGCCAGCAGCTCGCCCGGCCCGACCGGCTCCAGGGGGAATTGCGGCAGGCCCATGCCGGGCTCGGCCTCGGGCGTCTCCCCGGCCCCCGCGGCTTCCACGACCTCCACCCCGGCCCGGGGCGCGGCGAACAGCCCGGCCACGGTCCCGCCGCTCAGGCCGAGGACGAAGCCGGCCAGACCGAAGAGCAGTAGTCTCATCACCGCGACGCCTCCTCCTTGTGGACGTTTTCTTGCCTGGCATTGCCGTGCCGGACGATCGCGGTCTCATCCAGGATCTGCTGCTCGGCCCGCAGCCGATCGAGCAGCCAGCTTTCGAAATCCCGCTCCCGGAGCCGGTCCAGGATCCGCCGCTCCCGGCGTGCGCGGTTCATGGCCGCCAGCGCGGCGCTCACGTTCTCTTCCGCCGCTTCCGTCGCCGTCGTCGCCTCCGCGACCAGGTCCCCCAGGCGATCGAGCACGTACTGGAGGTTCTGGAGCTGGCCGACCGACCCGCCCAGGCCGTGCGCCCGGGCGAGCTGGTCCCGGCCCGCGTTCCGCGCCGCCTCCAGCGCCAGCATCGCCTGCCGCGCCTTCTCCGCCTCCTTGCGCGCCCGCGCCAGCTTCGCCGCCATTTCCTTCTCCACTCGCCGGCGCAGCTCGAGCACCTTCTCCAGTCGGAAGCTGTACGCGTTCACGGCTCACCCCGGCGCTGGATCGTTTCGGCACGGGCCGCGAGCTCGAGCATGCCCTGCCGCGTCCGCTCCAGGTCCGACGGCTCGTCCGGCCGCTGACGCAGGAAATCGGTGATGGGGTCCCGCAGCCGGATCGCGGCATCGATCACCGCGTTGGACCCGTACTGGTAGGCGCCCACGGAGATCAGGTCCTCGTTCTCCCGGTACACGGCCAGGAGCTGGAGCACGTTGTCCGCGGCGCGGCGATGCTCGGCATCGATGATCTGGTTCCGCACGCGGCTCGTGCTCTGGAGCACGTCGATCGCCGGGAAGTGGCCGCTCGTGGCGAGCTGCCGGGTCAGCACGATGTGGCCGTCCAGGATGGAGCGGGTCGCGTCCGCGACGGGTTCGTTGAAGTCGTCGCCTTCCACGAGCACCGTGTAGATCCCGCTGATCGAGCCCCGTTCGGCGTTGCCCGCCCGCTCCAGGAGCCGCGGCAGTGCGGCGAAGACCGACGGCGGGTACCCCCGGGTCGTCGGCGGCTCGCCCACCGCCAGCCCGATCTCGCGCCACGCCATGGCCACCCGGGTGATGGAGTCGACCATGAGCAGCACCTGCATCCCCTGGTCGCGGAAGTACTCGGCGATGGAGGTCGCCACGAGCGCGCCGCGGGCGCGGATCAGCGCGGCCTCGTCGCCGGTGGCCACCACCACGACGGAGCGCGCGAGCCCCTCGGGTCCGAGGGATTCCTCGAGGAAGTCCCGGACTTCGCGGCCGCGCTCGCCGAGCAGGGCGATCACGTTGACGTCCGCCGTGGTCCGACGCGCGATCATGCCGAGCAGCGTACTCTTCCCCACGCCGCTCCCCGCGAAGATCCCGACCCGCTGGCCGCGGCCGAGGGTGAGCAGGCCGTCGATGGCCCGCACGCCGGTGGCGAGCGGCTCGCGGACCGGTCTCCGCACCAGCGGGTTCGGCGGATCGGCGACCAGCGGCACGCGCACCGTCGGGCCGAGATCGCCCTTGCCGTCGATCGGCTGTCCGAGCCCGTTCAACACGCGGCCCAGCAGGCCGGGACCGACGTCGACGCCCCAGGCCCGGCCCAGCGGCTCCACCGCGCTCCCCGGGTGCACGCCTTCCAGCCCGCCCAGCGGCATGAGCAGCACGGCGCGCTCGTGGAACCCGACCACCTCCGCCAGCACGGTCCGCCCCGTGGTCGCGCTCCGGATCCGGCAGAGCTCGCCGAGCGGCACATCCAGGCCGGTGGCCTCGATCACGAGACCCACGACCCGTGACACGCGGCCGTAGACCGCGAAGCGGGGCACCGACCCCAGCTTGCGCAGGTAGAGCTCAACCATTGATCAGCGCCCAGTACGCGCGCTCGAGCGCGAGATCCACACGACCGTCCACGATCCTGTCCTGCCCTTCGACCAGGCACCCGCCCCGCCGGACCGCCGGGTCCGGAAGCCAGCGTACCTCCCGGCCGGGCGCGATCGGAACCGGCCCCTGGCCGTCCGGCCTCGCCGCCGAGATCAGCGCGAGATCCTGCGGGTTGATCCGGATCCGGACCGGCTGGTTCAGCGGGAAGTGGGAAAGGGCCCGGCGCACCAGCTCCGCTACGATGTCCCGCCCGGACTCCAGCTCCCGACCGATCAGGTGCTGCGCCACCGCGATCGCCAGCGCCACGAGGTTCTTTTCCATGACCTCCGCGCGCTGGGCCTCCGCCTCCCGGAGCGCATCGACGGCGCGCTCCGCCGCCAGCACCGCATCCGCGAGCTTCGCCGCCTCCTCCCGCCGCCCCTCCTCGATCCCCGCGGCGCGGCCCCGCTCATACGCTTCCTTCAGCTCCTCTTCGTGCCGCTCCACCAGCGCCTGGATCACTTCCTCCGGCGACGGCGCCGGCGGCTCCGGCGGCGGAGGCGGCTCCTCCGGCGCCGGGGGCTCCTCGACCGGCGGATCATCCTGCGGCACGTACAGCTCCAGCTCCGCCGGCGTCCACGTCAGCGGACGCGGGGGCTCCCGCCGCTCCTGCGTGATGCTCCCCAGGTCAATGGACGACCAGGTCATCCACCCCTCCGCCGATCACGATCTCCCCGGCCTCCTCCAGATCCCGCACCGCCTTCACGATCGCCGCCTGCGCCGTCATCACGTCCCGCACGCGGACCGGGCCCAGGAGCTCCATCTCCTCCTTCAGCGCCTCGACCGCACGCTTCGACATGATCGACAGGATCCGGCTCTTCAGCTCGTCGCTCGCCGTCTTCAACGCGAGCGCGATCTCCTTCGACTCCACCTCCCGCAGCACCCGCTGCAACGAGCGGTCGTCCAGCTTGATCAGATCCTCGAATACGAACATCAGGTTCTTGATCTGATCGCACAGCTCCGAACTGTGCTGCGCTATGCCGCTCAGCAGCTCCGCCTCGATCGGGCCCGCAACCTGGTTCAGCACCTCCGCCACCGCCGCCGGGCCGCCCACCGAGCTCATGTCGCGGCTCATCGCCAGCCCGGCCTCGTTGCCCATGGAGCGCTCCACCACCTCGAGGATCTCCGGGAGCACCTTCTCCAGGCGGGCCATCCGGTAGAGGACTTCCGCTCCCAGGTCCGTCGGCAGTTCCTTGATCACCTCGGCCGCCTGCGCCGAGCCCAGGTGCGCGAGGATCAGCGCCACGGTCTGCGGGTGCTCGTTGCGCAGCAGCGATCCGAGCTGCTGCGGATCCGCTTCCCGGAGCGTACGGAAGCCGCCGCTGTCCTGGAGCTGCGACTCGATCCGCTTCAGCACCACCGCCGCCTTCTGCGGACCGAGCACCTGCTCCAGGAGCTGCCGCGCGTACTCCACGCCGCCCTGCGTCAACGAGTGCGCGGCCTGCTCCGTCTTCTCCCACTCCTCAAGGACCGCCTCCGCCACGTCGACCGGGACGTGCTCCAGCCGGGCGATCTCGAGCGTGATCTCCTCGAGCTCCTCCGGCTCCATGTGCTGCGTCAGCTTCGCAGCCGCCTCGGGCCCGAGCGCCATGCAGAGCACCGCGACCTTCTGGCGGCCAGTCAGGTCCTCCACGCGCATCGGCCGCCCGAACACCGACTTCACCATGGCATCAGCCATCCTTCAGCCACGCTCGAAGCACCCGGGTCGCCACGTCCGGCCGATCCGACAGGGCCGCCGAAATCCGTTCCCGTCCCGCCAGGTTGATCGCCGCCAGGCCACCTTCCGGCAGCGCGGGCGCCGGCTCCGGCTCATCCGGCAGCTCCGGAGCCGCCGGCTCCTGCGGCGGCGCCGGCGGACGCAGCGCGGCCAGCACCCGCAGCCCGATCACGAACGCGAGCGCCAGCGCCACCAGCGTGAGCAGCTGCCGGTGGTACTGCTGGACCGTCACCAGCAGGCCACCCTCCGGCGCCGGCAGCACGGGCTCGCCCCCCTCGAACGGCACGTTCACCACCGAAATGGCATCGCCCCGGGACTCGTCGATCCCCACCGCGTTGCGCACCAGCGCCTCCAGCCGGGCCAACTCCTCCGGGGTCCGCGGCTCCATGCGCACGCCGTCCGGGCCCTCCACCTTGCGGTCGTTGACCAGCACGGCCACCGTCAGCCGCTCCACCGCGCCCACCGCGCTCGAGTACGTCTCGAGCATCCGCGTCACATCGAAGGACGTCGACGACGTGGCCGAAGCCGCGCCCTCCGTGTTCGGGCCCGGCGTGATCTCCGACGTCTCCTCGCGGAGCACCACTTGCTGCTCCGGATCCACCGACTGCACCGTCCGGTCGATTCGGTCAAACCGGATCGTGGCCGCCACCCGGACCCGCGCGTTCCCCGCGCCGACCACCTGCCCCAGCAGGTCCTCCGCCTTCTGCTCCAGGTGCTGCTCCACCTCCCGCTGCGCCGCGAGCTGTCGACGCGTCGGCGCCGACGATGAGCCCGGCTCGACCGACGCGTTCAGCACCCGACCCGTGTGGTCCAGCACCGTCACGTTCTCGCTCAGCAGGCCATCCACCGCGCTCGCCACGAGGAACGTGATCCCCTCCACCAGCTCCGGACCCGGCCGCGCGCCCGAGCGCAGCCGCACCACCACCGACGCCGCCGACCGCCGTTCCTGCGAGCGCCGGAAGAGCGGCGACTCCTGGAGCGCCAGATGGACCTGGGCGTCCTCGATCCCGTCCATCTTCTCGATCGTCCGCTCCAGCTCGCCCTCCAGCGCGCGCCGGTAATTGATCCGCTGCGTGAAGTCCGTCATCCCCCAGGCGGGCTGGTCGAACAGCTCGAAGCCCGGCCGGCCCGACTCGGGGATCCCGTCGCGCGCCAGCGCAACCCGCACCCGTGCCAGGTCCGCGTCCCGAACCCGCACCACCGAGCCGGCACGGTCCAGCCGGTACTGGATCCCGTACTCCTCCAGCTTCGCCGTGACCTCGCCGACCATCGTGAGCGGCATCCCCGGCAGCAGCGGAACCCACGTCGGCGCCGTCGCCCAGCGGGAGATGGCGAGGATCACCACCACCATCGCGACCCCCACGCCGATGAACAGCACCCGCCGTTCGCCGCCCAGCCGCTCCAGTAGCCGTCTGACGTTCTCGGGCATCTCCGCCGTCCGTGCTTCCACGCCTCAGGTCTGCATGTTGATCACCGACCGGTACGCCTCGGCCAGCTTGTTCCGCACCTCGATCAGCAGCTCCAGCGCGAGCCCGGCCTCCTCAGCCGACGCCATGACCTGGTGCAGCTCCACCGGTTCGCCCTGGAGGAACGCGCTGATCGCGTCCTTCGCCTCCTCCTGGAGCGCAGAGACCTCGCCGATCGCGCGCTTCAGCGTGTCGGCGAAGCCCGTACCGCCCCGCGCCGGACCGAACCCCTCGAGCCGGATCCCGCCCGTGTCGAACGGGGGCCGCCCGGCGCCGCCGATTCCGCCGATCCCGCCGTTCATCACTCAGACCCGGATGTCGATCCGCCCGCCCCGGACCGCCGGCGCGGACGAGGCATCCCCCGCACCGGGCCGGTACGTCAGCGGACCCATGGCCTGCACCCGCGCGAAGTACGCGCGCTCTTCCGTCGTCAGCACGCTCCACAGCGCCGGGTCCGTGCCCGGGGGGGCGGCCGCCGGCACGGCACTCGCGCTGGGCGACGTCGCACCCGAACCCGCCACGGCGCCCGCAGCGCTCCCCGCGCTCGCACGCTCCCGCTCCGTGACCTGGCGCGACGCACCACCGGCCGCCGGGTGCCCCGGCTCCCGGATCAACCCCGGCAAGACCTTCGTTCCGTCGATCCCACCCAGCGACATGGACGCCTCCTTCCTCAGATCTCCAGCGCGCGACGCAGCATCGACTTCACCGCCTGGAACACCGTGGCGTTCGCCTCGTACGCGCGCCTCGCCTCCATCAGCGTGATTAGCTCGTCCGTCTGCCGCACGTTCGGATACCTCACGTAGCCCGCCTCATCCGCGTCCGGATGCCCCGGATCGTAGACCAGCGGACCCTCCGTCGGATCCTCCGCGATCCCGACCACCTCCACCCCGCCCGCCTCCCGCGGACCCGGCGGCGCAATCCGCGGAGCACGCCCCGCAACCGCCACCTGCACCTCCTCGAACGGCTTCGGCGCCAGCTCCACCACCTTCCGCCGGTACGGCCCTCCGTCCGGCGTACGCGTCGTCTCCGCGTTCGCGATGTTCTCCGCCGCCGTCTCGATCCTGCGACGCTGCGCCGAGAGCCCGCTCGCCGCGATCGCCAGCCCCCGGAACAGCGGCCGGACCCCGGAGCGGAACTCAGACCCGATGAACCCGAGCCGTTCGATCATCCACGCTCCCTCACGCTCGCGCGCACCTGCGCGTAGACCTTCTGGAGCAGGCGCGACGTCGCCTCGAACCGGATCTGCTCGTCCGCCAGGGCTACCATCTCCTTCTCCAGGTCCACCCCCTCCCCCTCCGCCCCGGCCGCCGCCGCGCCCGCCAGCGCATCCGAAAAGCCCGGCGTGGACGCATTCGCCACCCGATGCGCGATCCGACGCATCTCCTGGCTGGACGCGTCCAGCGCCTCCTTCAGCGCGGGCGCGATCGAGCCCCGACCGATCAGTCCGTGCAGCATGGCGTCATCACCTTCCCGTTCGCGGTAGGGAACCGGCGCCCGTACCGCGGGCCGAGCGCCGCGCTTTGCCCGAGGCAATCCACGTTCCAATCGCGGCAACGCGAAAAAATGCCCCGCGCGCGGGCCCGTCACGCCCCCTCGAACACCAGCGCAAGTCGTCCGTGGACAATGACTTGGAAGATCAGGCAGGAACTGCGGTCACCGCGACGGGATCGCGCGGGCCGCGATCAGCGGCTGCGCCCCGGAACACCCCGGAGCGGCAGATCTTTCCGCGCTCGGCCGGATGCATTTTCCGCCGGCCGGCGGCTTCGTCACCCGCGCCGACCGGCCCGGCCGCTCATTCCGATTCGTTTTCGAATTTGAATTGGAAACCGGATTCCGGATTATTGAGCTTGTTCCGGAGGGTGCGTACGCTGATGCCGAGGAGTTCCGCCGCGCGCGTGCGGTTGCCGTCCGTCGCCTCCAGCGCGCGACAGATGAGCTCGCGCTCGACCTCGGCGAGGTTGAGCGAGTTGAGGACGATGGTCGGCTCGGAGCCGTTCCCGGTCCCGGCGCCGTGCGTGCCGGTCGTCGCGGCCGCGGCGGCCGCCGTGCTGCGCGTCCCGGTGGTCGTGGCGACCTGCTTCACCAGCCCGAAGCGCTGCGGCTCGAACGACTCCGGCCGGAGCTGCCGCCCCGGGCTCAGGATCACCGCCCGCTCCACCGCGTGAGCCAGTTCCCGGATGTTGCCGGGCCAGTCCTGCGCCTGGAGCCACGCAATGGTCTCCGGCGGGATCGGGCCGATCTCCTTCCCGATCTCCGCCGCCGTCCGCTTCGCGAAGTGCTGCGCCAGCAGCGGGATGTCCTCCTTCCGCTCCCGCAGCGGCGGGACGTGGATCGGGATCGCGTTCAGCCGATAGTACAGGTCTTCCCGGAAGCTGCCCTTCGCGACCTCGTCGGCCAGATCCCGGTTCGTCGTGGCCACGATCCGGACATCCACCCGGACGGGCGTGGTCCCGCCCACCCGCTCGAACTCCTGCTCCTGCAGCACCCGGAGCAGCTTGGCCTGGAGGTCGAGCCGCATCTCCGAGATCTCGTCCAGGAGGAGCGTGCCCCGGTGCGCCCGCTCGAACGCGCCCTTCACCTGCCGGATCGCGCCCGTGAACGCACCCTTTTCGTGCCCGAACAGCGTGCTCTCCACCAGGTTCTCGGGCAGCGCCGCGCAGTTCACGCTGATGAACGGGCCGTCCCGCCGGTCGCTCAGCGTGTGCACCGCCCGGGCGAGCAGCTCCTTCCCCGTGCCCGACTCGCCCTGGAGCAGGACCGTGGCGCGCGTGGCCGCGACCGTCCGGATCGTCTCGAGGATCCGCTTCAGCGCCGGACTCTCGCCGATGATCTCCCGCTCCACCCCCAGCTCCGCCACCCGGTGCCGCAACGCTGCGTTCTCCCGCTTCAAACGCGTGAACTCCAGCGCCTGGCTCACCACCAGCTCGAGCTGCTTCGGACGGATCGGCTTCGTCACGTAGTCGACCGCCCCGGCTTTCACCGCCGTCACCGCGTGCTCGATCGAGCCGTAACCGGTGACCATCACCAGCGGGACGTCGTAACCCCGCTCCTGCATCTCCTGCAGCAGCTCCAGCCCCGTCCCGCCCGGCATCCGGTAGTCCGACACCACCAGGTCGATCTCGCCCCGCGCGAGCACCGTGAGCGCCGCGTCCATGTTCCGCACGCACACTACACGATGCCCCGCCCGCTCCAGCGCTTCCTTCAGCACCGCGAGCGTGGTGGGCTCATCATCGACGCACAGAATCATGGCCATGGGAGTCGCTCGTCCGACGGACTAAAGTCTTCAACCCCGAGTGCCGATATTGTGACGTGGCAGAATACCGCATGGCGGGAGGCTGCGCAACGGCCAGCAACATTGTCCACGGAGATCGGGGGCGAAAGTGAGAGTCACCCACGCGGGAACGAGCCGTACCCTGCTCACCGAATTGCAGCAGAATCAGCGGCGGATTGAGGACGCCCAGGCACGTCTCGTCACCGGCCGACGGGTCCGGACCGTATCCGATGATCCCGTGGCGGCCGCCGCGATCATGCGGACCTCCAGCGAGCTCCGCGCCCTCGGCCAGTACCGGCGCAACGTGGTCTACGCCGAGATGCGCCTGGCCGCCGAGGAGCACGCCCTCGACCGGCTCAACGAGATCATGATCCGCGCCCGCGAGCTCGCCGTCTCCCAGGCCGACGCCACCGCCAACGAGATGACCCGCGCCGCCGCCCTCGCCGAGGTCGAGCGCCTCATCGAGTCCGTGACCCAGCTCGGTAATACCCGCCTGGCCGGCGGCTACCTCTTCGCCGGCGACGCCGTCGACCGCCCGCCCTTCGAGAGCACCGGCGTCCTCGCCCCCGACATCACCGGCATGCAGGGCGTCAAGATCGCGCCCAACTACGTCGTGGCCGTGACCCACAACGCCAAGCAGGTATTCGAAGACACCGGGGTCCTCGCCTCCCTGCACCGCCTCCGGGACGCCCTCGCCGCCAACGACGCCGAGAGCGTCGCCCAGAGCATCCCCGAGCTCACTCACGCGTTCGAGGAGATCCAGTACCTCATCGGCGAGGTCGGCGCACAGGCCAATCAGTTGACCCTGGCGGGCGATAGCGCGGACGCCCTGACCGCCGAGCTCACGATCCAGCGCTCCCACCTCGAGGACGCGGACTTCGAAGCCGCCATCATGGAGATCGCGTCCCGGCAGACCACGCTGCAGGCCGCAATGCTCGCCACGTCCAGGATCCTGAGCATGCGGCTGACCGACTACATCCGCTGACCCCTCGCGCCTCCCGGCGAGTCCTCCCACGCCAAAGGAATCGACCCCGCCGCGTCGTTTGCACGGCGGGGTCGACGTCATCCGGGACCCCTCGCGGGCGCCCCCGGAACCATCTCACCAGTGACGGTCGAACCGGTCCCGGCGATGCTTCGGCCGGTCCCTGAAATCCCACGGATCCCACCAGAACCCGTCCACGAAGGGCGCGCCGCCGAACGGGTCGAACGGCCAGAACCCGGCGAACGGATCGAACCACGGCGCCGTCGGGACGCACACCCCGCTCACGGCGAAGTCGCCCCGGCCGAAAGGCGCCCGGAACGGGTCGATCCCCCGCCAGCCCGGCAGCACGAAGAGCTGGCACGACACCGAGCCGCCGAACCGGTCCAGCGCGAAGAGGCCCGGAGACCCCGGGATCAGCCGGAAAGCGCCGAACGACACGTCGTCCGGGCCCAGGACGGCTTCGCCGATCCTCGGTTCCCCCAGGGCGACGACGCGCGGTCCCACCTCCCCGGTGCCGGCACCCGCCGCCGGCACCCTCGCCATCCCGGCGCCGACCGCGACCACGCCGGCCGGCTTCGCCTCCAGCGCGGCCCTCCGCGCGCGATGCCGCTCCAGCACCGCCGCCCGCCGCGCCTCCGCCTCGGCTCGCCGCAGTGCGGCACGCTCCTCCGCCGAGGTCCGCATGTCACCCGCCGTGAGCCGGTCCACGGCGTACGCATCGCCGGACGCCTGCGCCTCGGCGTTTCCCGCCGCGCCCGGAACCACCATGGACGCCGCGAGCCCGAAGAGAACCAGCCGTATCGCTTTCATGTCGCCTCCCGTCTCGCGTTGCGCCACCCCTCCCCACCCCGCCGCGCGTCCCCGCGCGCAGCCCGCCTCGCAGGGACGCCCGGCATGTGCCTCCTCCCCCGCCCACCCAACCGCCGTATCGTACCAACGACCGGGCCCGCCCCGCTGCACCCGGAATCACCCCGACCGGGCCCCTATAGGGCCATACTCGCGTCGAGGACTCGCTCGGCTACGTGTCCACCGACCCATCCCCGGGCCGCCGAACCCGTCCGCAGCCACCGCTACGGCCCGGATCCATGACCACCCGCGGCCGAACGACCTCCTTGCCCGCTCCCCGCCCGCCCGCGCCCCCGTACGCCGCCTCCGACCCGCGTCGACGCCCGCCCGAGCCCTGCTCCCGCTCCGAGGCCACGACCACCACCTGTCCCCCACGCCGCATCCGTGGGAGCAACCGGCAACGGCATTCGGCTCCGCCCGTGGGTCGGATACGGGTGCACCGATTCGGTGAGGATCGGCCGACCCCGGCACCGCTCCCTTCGTTCACGCCCCCCGGAGGCCCCCTGCCCCCATGGTCGGCGACGTATGGCGTCCCCCCGACCCGCCCGCAGAACCACCCCGGGGCCACGCCCGCGAACGCCGAGAGCCGTCCCGGCCCCTCGCGCGTCGGCAACCGATCCGCCGCCCCTCCCCCCGGGGCGGACCCGAGCGTCCACGCCCGCACACCGCCCGCCCCCGTTGCCCCCACCAGCCCCACGCCCCCCACACCTGGCCCTCCCTCACAATGCGCCCCCGCATCGCCTTGTGCAAGGATCTCTCCGGCCGTATTCTTGCCACACGCGCAACCACCCGGGCTTCCTCACCCGCCAACCAGCGAGGTCTAGACATGTGGGCCCTGATCATCCTCGCCGTGTTCGCCGTCGGGATCATCCTCATCTACAACGGCCTCGTCAAGTTGCGCGTGCAGTGCGACAACGCGTGGGCCGACATCGACGTCCAGCTCAAGCGCCGCTACGACCTGATCCCCAACCTGGTCGAGACGGTCAAGGGCTACGCCTCCCACGAGCGCGACACCCTCGAGGCCGTGATCAACGCCCGCGCCCGCGCCATGAGCGCCCAGGGCCCCGCCGCCAGGGCCGAGGCCGAGAGCGCACTGACCGGCGCGCTCCGGTCCCTCTTCGCGCTCTCGGAGGCCTACCCCCAGCTCCGTGCCGTCGAGAGCTTCTCGAACCTCCAGAACCAGTTGAGCCAGATCGAGGACGCGATCCAGAACGCCCGTCGCTACTACAACGCCATCGTCCGGGACCTCAACACCAGGATCGAGCAGTTCCCGTCCAACATCATCGCCCGCTCCTTCGGCTTCAAGCCGCGGGAGTTCTTCGAGATCCCCGATACCGAGCGGGACGCGCCGCGGGTCAGCTTCTCCTGACGGCCTCCCTTCTGCCGCGGGCCGCTGGCGGGCACTGCGCCCGCGTGGCCCGCAACCGCGCGCCGGGCGTCGGGCCAGTGGAACTCTGAGTCGGCGGCGGGGCTAGATGAACGCGAGCGCTGATGAAAGGAGAACGATGGATCAGCTCGTCGTCGTCGCACACCCCGAGCCGATTCCGCTGGAGGCGAGGCGGATCGAGCACGATGCCACGCCCTCCGGCGCCGTCGCGCTCGCGTACTATTACAACGGCAACATGATCGCCCGCGGCGTCGTGGCCGAGGAGGCCATCGACGCCATCCAGGCCCTGCTCAGCACCCCGATCTCCGTGGCGCTCGCCGCCACCGAGGATGAGCACGGGAACATCGAAGCGCGCGTCTGCCTGATCCTCCCCATGGACCCGGAGCAGCTGCGCCGCGAGGCCGAGGCGGACGACGAGGACGATGAGCCGTGGAAGGCGAGCGTGCCTGCGCCGCCCACCGAGATCTTCGACGGTGGCTACGCCACGGAGGAGGAGCCGCGCGGCCACCACATCGCGCTCCTCCCCATCGGCAACGTGGTCCGCGGTTACGCCGACCGCTCCTACCCCGAGGACATCGCGGGAGACGTCCGCGAGATGCTCGAGAACCTCCTCGCCGGGCGGGCCAAGGACGCCGTGGCCAAGGCCATCGACGACCTGCTGAACAGCATCTGACCGGGCCTACACCGCCCGCAGCGCCTGCTCCAGGTCCGCGATGATGTCATCCGGATGCTCGATCCCCACCGAGATCCGGATCATCCCGGGCGTGATCCCCATCTGCCGCTGCGCATCCGGCGGGATGTCCGAATGGGTCATCGTGGCCGGATGCTCGGCCAGGCTCTCCGTGCCCCCGAGACTCACCGCGAGCTTCACGAGCTGCAGCGCGTTCAGGACCCGGAACGCCTCCGCCTCGCCGCCGCGCACCTCGAACGAAAACGTCGCGCCCGGCGCCAGACACTGCCGGTCGTAGATCGCCCGCAACGGCCCGTCCTCGGGCAGGAACCCCAGGTAGTGCACCCGCTCCACCTTCGGGTGGTCCCGCAGGAACTCCGCCACGTAGCGCGCGTTCTTCATCTGGCTCGTCATCCGGAGCTTCAGCGTCTCCAGGCTCCGCATGAGCAGCCAGCCGGTCCACGGCCCGACCATTGTGCCCAGGATCGTGCGCATCCCGCGCACGGACGAGAGCAGCGCCTCCGAGCCGAGGCATGCGCCGGCAATGACGTCGCTGTGTCCGCCCACGTACTTCGTGAGCGAGTAGAGCACCAGGTCCGCGCCGTGCTTCAACGGGTGCTGCCACAGCGGCCCGAGGAAGGTGTTGTCCACGGCGACGAGGACTCGGCGTCCCCCGTCGCTCAGCGGACGCGCCACCTCCGCGCAACGCGCAATGTCCACCAGCGCGTTCGTCGGGTTCGCCGGCGTCTCCACGTAGATCATGGCGACCTGGCCCAGCCCTTTCGCCTCCTCCACCGCCGCCTCCAGCGCGCCCTCCACCCCGGCCGGGAACGTGACCCGCTGGATCCCGAACCGCGGCAGGATGTTCCGGATCAGGAACTCGGTCCCGCCGTAGACCGGCTCGCTGTGCACGATCACGTCCCCCGGCTGGAGGAACGTCAGTAGCGTGGTGGAGATCGCGGCCATTCCGCTGGAGAAGGTGAGCGCGGATTCCGCCTCGTCCCAGAGCGTCAGCCGGTCCTCGAGGATCTCCAGGTCCGGATTGTTGATCCGCGAGTAGATCAGCCCGGGCTCCTCCGCGGGGCCCCGCTCCCGCAGCCCGTACGCCAGCTCGAAGAATGCCTTGCCCTCCTCCGCCGTCTCGAACACGAACGTGGAGGTCTGGAAGATGGGGCTCTTCAACGCGCCTTCGGACAGCCGCGGGTCGTACCCGTAGCTCATCATCAGCGACTCGGGCCGCAGCGCGTGTCCGTCGATGTGGCGCTTGCGGTACCGCTCTTCCCGTTGCGTCATGGGCTTCTCTCCTGCTCCGGAGTGGTCGATCATGATGCATCCCCGAGGCGGGTCCGGGCAACCGCGGCGCCGCACCGCCCACGGCCGCGCCCCCGGTCGTGGAAATTTCCGCGGATCCCGCTAACTTCAGGGTATGGACGGATCCTCCGAAATCGGTCGTGAAGAGGCCCGCTTCCGGGAAGTGTTCCGCACGCTCCACGCGGACCACCTCGCATGTGCGGGAGATGAGTGGTTGACCGCCCCGTGCACGGGCCCGGATGGGAAGCCCGTTGCGCGCCCGATCGTCTGGTCGCGGCGCAACGGCCCGTGGACCCGCGTCGAGGTCCTCTGGGTCGGCGCCGCACCCGGCAACAGGGGCGGACGCGGCTCCGGAGACATGGGCGCCCACGGCACCCGCATCCCGTTCGGTGGCGACGTCGCCGGGGCGAACCTCGACGTGCTCCTCGGCTCCATCGGCCTCGACCGGAACACCACGTTCATAACCGCTGCGCTGAACCAGCTGCCCGCCAGGGGCGGCGGCGAGCCGACGCCCGCCGAGATCGTCTCGCCCGCCGGCAACTACAGGAGCAGTCTGCACGCGCTCCGGGACACGGTCCTCGCGGCCGGCCCCCGCCTCATCGTGGCACTCGGCAACGTTGCGCTCCGGGCGACCGTCGCCGCGGGCGTCGTTGACGCCGCCCCGCCGGCCCGGAAATCCGGCGATCCCGGTTCGGCGCTCTGGCTCCCCACCGCCGCGCGGCTCGAAAAGCTCGGTTTCCGCCGCGGCGAGCCGGCCGTATGGACCGAATTCGCACCTCCCGACCCCGCCTTCGTGCGTGCGTGGCACGACAACTGGGGCGATGCACCGCTCCCCGCGATCCTCTGGCTCACCCACCCGAGCGCCCAGAACATGAGCCCCTTCGCCGGGCGCCATACCGCGTTCCACCGGCGCATGGTGGAGGCCCGGGACGCGCTCCGGGGAGCTGCTTGCCGCGTGCTCGGCCGCGAGCCTCCCCGGGTCCGTCCGGAACCGCCCGCCACCGGCATCTATGCGCTCCCCGAATGGGTGTCCCGCATCGGACCGTACCACGCCCGGCTGGACCGCCTCTGGCGCGAGCACGGCCTGTGACATGCGCTTCGACCCGTTGCATAAATCGTTACGGGCCATTACCTATAATCGATATGGTCTATTACGCTCGCGTGCCGCTCAGGAAAAAGATCCCTACGGTTCTCGTGCGCCTGGACACCGATGACGGCGTGGTCACGTTCCGGGCCCGCTGGCACCGCTCGGCGCTCGAGCTCCAGCGCGCCATCCTCTTCCGGCTCCGCCAGGGCCACCCGCTCTGGTTCGAGGATGAGTGGGGCCACTCCCACTGCTTCAAGCCCGAGCGCGTCTGGGGCGCCCTCGTCGACGGCCGCTGAGCCGGCACGGAAGCTTCTCCGGCGCGGGCGCGTGGCCCGGCGACGTCGCCGCCCCACACCCGCGCTGCTCCGACCTGTCGCGATTTACGCCGTTCCCGCGTTATCGTTAGAACACCATTCCGCGTCGTGTCCCGCACCGCCGTGCTCCGGCGGGCCGTGGCACGCCGCTCCCGGTTCGACCTGACGAATCCGGTGCGTCGCAATGCTCGTGACTCCTTCGCCGATCGTTGCCGACCGCAACCGCCGCCCCGGCCAATCCCTGACGCGGGCGCCTCGACCCTGAATCCATGATGAGTTCGGTTTGCCGCGCATCGACGCTGTTCGCGGCCGCGTTCCTGCTCGCGGCGAACGGCGTCCTGGGCCAGGCCACCGGCACCATCATCGGCCGCGTGGTGGAAGTGCAGTCCGGAAAGCCGCTGGCGGGCGCCGAAGTCCGGATCGCCCATCCGCCGCTCCGCACCCTCACCACCGAGGAGGGGCGCTTCGTCCTCGCCGCCGTGCCCGTGGGCCAACGCACCCTCCACATCGAGTTGCTCGGGTATCGGCCCGTCACCATCGAAGGGGTCCAGATCCGCGCAGGACGGCCCACCGAGTTGCAGATCGAGCTCCAGCCCACCGCCCTCGAACTGGAGGGCGTGGCCGTGGATGTGGACCGCATTCGGTTGATCGAGCCGGACATCGCGGTCTCCCACGAGGTGCTCATAGGCCGCGAGCTCCGCGACCTCCCCGTCGACCGCGTCGCGGACGCGATCGAACTCGCGCCCGGCGTCTCGGACGGCCATTTCCGCGGCGGGAGGATCGGCCAGGAAGTCTACGTGGTGGACGGCATCGCCGTGAAGAACCAGCTCGAGGCCTCCACCCAGGGTGCGGCCATCGAGCTGTCTCCCACCTCCATCGAGGAGCTGGACGTCATCACCGGCGGCTTCGGCGCCGAGTACGGCAACGCCCTCGCCGGCGTCGTCTCCTTCGTCACCCGCCGGGGCAACCCGGACCGTTGGGAACGACGGGTCTCTCTGTTGACCGACGCCTTCGCTTCCAGCCTCTCCCGCGGGTTCACCGGGCTCTCCATCTCCGCCGGCGGCCCGATCGGGTTCCTGGGCCGCGGCACCACGATCTTCATGGACCTGTTCGCCCAGGGGATGCTGGATGCCGACCCGCGCGCCCGCGGGCTCACCTGCCTCCAGCCGGACGACGTCGGTCCCGACCTCGCAGCCGAGATCCTCGCCCTGTCCCGGTACTCCGGCCCGGCGCGCCTGCACTGCCCGTACGTGAGCGACATGATCCCGCACCAGGCCGGAGACAAGCTCATTGCCTTCGCGCGCCTGGACCGCCCGCTCTCCGGCGAGACCTCGCTCAGCGCGACCGTGCTCCGGAACCGGACGCAGCAGCAGCTCTACACGCCGGAGTTCAAGTACAACCCGCATTACCAGCTCGGTCAGCGGACCGGCGCCACCATGGCCACGGTCACCCTGGACTGGACGCGCCACCGCGAGGGCCGCGCCTACCATGTGACCGCCCGCGGTGCGGCCATGCGCCAGGAGAGAATGCTCGGCGCGATCGACGTGCGCGCCGCGGAGGACCGGGCCTCCCTGGCCGGCTTTGCGTTCTCCCGACTCCAGTTCCTGGGCGAGGACTTCATGCGCCGGCCCATCGAGGAGCAGCTCGCTGCGGCCACCGGCATACCCGGCTACATCCGGCCGGGCGGTGCCACCGGCTCGCCATTCGGGCCCGCCGGCGAAGGGATCTTCTTCACGGAAGGCACGCCCTCCCTCGCGGCCTGGACCCGCTCGGAGTTCATTGGCGGGGACGTCACCGGCGAGCTCTACGCGGCCCAGGGCAGCGCGTTGCGCGGCGGCGCATCCGTCCGGTTCTACCGCGTCGAGAGCTATGAGCGGGTGCTCGCGTACCTGCCCGGCTCCGTGCCGAACTACGCGCGCTTCTATCCGGCTACGGTCAGCGCGTTCGCCGAAGCCAGGCTCGCCGCCGCCGAGGAGGTCACCATCCAGCTCGGAGCACGGCTGGAAGCGTTCCGCTCCGGCCTCCGTTACGTGGAGGACCGGGCCAACCTCCTCGCGCCCGTGCTCGATGCCGGATGGAAGTACAGCATCATGCCGCGGATCAGCGCGGTCGGACCGGTGCCCGGCACGAACGGAGCCACCGCTTTCCGGTTCAGCTTCGGACTCGTCGCCCAACCGCCCGACTTCCAGTACTTCCTCGACACCGCCATCGGCGACTCGCTGCGCACCGACATCCGTCGGCAGGGCAATCCCAACCTCGCCTTCGAACGCGGCACGTCCTACGAGGTCGGGCTGAGCCAGCTCCTCGGGGAAGGCTATTCCGTGACCGTCACGGGCTTCCGCAAGGAGCTCACGAACCTGGTGACCGGCAGCATTCAGTTCGAGAATACCGCGCCGGGCCAGTTCACCACCGGCGCCTACGGATCCGCGAACGGCCTGGAGGTCGCGGCCCGCGGCCGCTGGCCCGGCATCACGGCCAGGGTCGGTTACACGCTCCAGAAAGCCACCGGCCTGGTCTCCAGCGCCCTGAGCGACACCCTGGTGTCGCGCGACGACCGGGAGCTCGTCGAAGCCCCGCTCGCCTTCGACCGTCGCCACACCGCGGATGCCGCGCTCTTCCTCGGCCGCGCCGCCGGCAACGTGGACTCCAGGTGGAGCGCATCGCTGGTGACGTCGATCCGCAGCGGTTACCCGTTCCCGCGCCCGGCGTCCGATACGATCCGGCTCGGCAGCCCGTTCCCGGAGAACCTGCCCTGGACCGCGCGGCTGGACCTCCGGCTCAGCCGGGAGCTCGGGAAGGTGCCGGGCTGCGACCGGTGCGCCTGGCGGATCGTCGCGGACGGTCGCAACGTGCTCGGCCGGACGAACGTGCTCGGCCTCCGTCGGGAGACCGGGACGGTCTCCCCCTCCATCGACGAGGTCCGGACGCTGGCCGCTCACCCGACCGATAACCAGCCGATCCCGAGGGAATCGCCGCGCTATTCAGCGCACGTCGACCTCGACGCCGATGGCGTGATCTCGGCCGAAGAGTTCCGCATCGCCCGCATCGCCGCGGCGATCGACCGCTTCGACCCGACGCTCTTCTTCGCCGAGCCGCGCCTCATCCGAGTGGGACTGGAGGTCAATTTCTGATGCGTACTCTCCCCGTCCTGCACCGTCGAGCCGCGGTCCTGCTCACGGCGGCGTGCGCCGCGTGCGCCGAGCCGCCTGCGGCCTTCGAGCCTGTCGACCGCCCCCAGGATCCGGTCGTCAGTCCCTGGCGGTTGACGTTCAATCCCGGCGATGACCACACCCCGGTCTGGTCGCTGGGCGGAGACTCGATCATCTACGTGGCCCAGGGGTTCGAACCGGGCATGACGTCTCCCGGGGTCCTGGTCGTGCAGCCGAAGGAACGCGGCGTCGCGTTACCGCTCCTGACGAGCATCCAGCACCCCTCGGCTCCACAACGCTGGCTCACCGCTCCTGCCCCATCGCCGGATGGGCAGCGCCTGGCATTCGTCGAGCTCCAGGAGGTGATCCTGGCCGAGCCGTGCTCCGGCACCTGGATCTGCGATTCGGCCGACACGGTCGGCTCGGTGGCCACCCTCCTCGGGGCGGACGTCCGGGTCCGGAGCCTCGACGCCACCGGACCGCTCGCCAACGATCCCCTGCTCCGCCTGAACCTGCCCGCCCGGTACGACCTGGGGCACGAGCCAGGCTCCGGCCTCATGTGGACCAGACTCGAGGTGCTCCCCTATCAAGAGCTCTTCCGGGATGAGGACGCTCCCATCTTCCGCCCGGGTTGGTCGCCCGACGGCCGTCGTATCGTGACGAGCGACGGCGTGTCGCTCCGGATCTGGGACGTGGCCAGCGGTGTCTCGTCTCCGATCCCTGGCACGGAGGATGGCATGCTCGCCGCCTGGAGCCCCGACGGAGAGTGGATCGCGTTCGTCAAGCCGGAACGTACGGACAGGATACGGTTCAGGTGCACCTGCATGACCGGATTCGGCCCCATCGCCGTGCAGGACCGGGTCGTGTACAGGACCGGGCGCCGCATGATCGCTATCATCCGGCCGGACGGCACCGGCTACGCCGAGCTCGTGGAGGGGACGGAACCCGCATGGCTGCCGGACTCCCGCGGCATCTGCTTCCAGAACGCCGACCGGCTCTGGGTGGTGTCCATTGACGGCGGATCGCCGATCGAAATCCCGAACACGATGGGTGGCCGAGAACCCGCCGTTTCACCCGATGGGCGCTATGTGGTCTTCTCTCGCCGGGCCCCGGCGGGAGACCGGGATGTCTGGATCGCCGAAATGAGAAGCTCAGTACCATGATGCGTGGCCATCCGAACCGTATCGGCCCGGCATTGCGTACCGTCGTCGTGGGCCTCGTGATCGCCGCTGCCTGCGCAGGGTGTGGAGATCCGGTCCTGATCCTCGGTGACCAGCCGGCCGTGTTCCGGATCGTCGTCGGGATCCCGGGCTCGTCCGGCACCACGGTCGACTCGCTCGGGACGGCCAGCGAACTCACCGGACCGCAAGGACTGGCCGCCTCGGGGGATGGCACGGTCTATATCGCGGACCGGAGGGGCCGGATCGTGGCCGCGGATGCGCGTGGCCGCTTCCACGTCCTGGTCGATCACGGCAACTGCACGTCTGCCGCGTGCGTGCTCGGTCAGCCCCACGGCATCGCCCTCGACCAGTCCGGGGGGCTCCTCGTGGCCGACGAACGCAACCATCGCATCTGGCGCCTCGACCTCCAGACCCGCACGTTGACACCCGTGGCCGGGACCGGCACGGTCGGCCTTTCCCCCGACGGCACCCCCGCCCTCGAGGCCCGCCTCGGACAGCCGACCGGCGTGGTCGTTGCCCCTGACGGGCGCATCATCTTCTCGGAGCGGAGCAACCACCGCGTTCTCGCCATCCAACCCGATGGCACCATCACCACCCTCGCCGGAACCGGCAGCCCCGGATTCTCGGGAGACGGCGGCCCGGCCGCGGACGCCCGCATGACCGGACCCGCCGGCCTCGCCATTGCCGGCTCCATCCTCTACATCGCCGAGGGCGGCGGACACCGGGTCCGGCGCGTGGATCTCACGTCCGGGATCATCCAGACCGTCGCCGGCACCGGGAGCATGGATTTCGGAGGCGACGGCGGCCCGGCCACCCAGGCTCGGCTGCGCAACCCTCTCGCCGTGGCCGTGTCCCACGATGGCCGCGTCCTCTACGTGGCGGACACCGGCAACCGCCGCGTGCGCGCCGTGTCCCTGGCGAACGGCGTGATCACGACCTTCGCCGGAACCGGCGAAGCGGAGTTCAACGGGGATCTCCTGGAGGCAGGCGCTACCGCGCTGGGCGCGCCCTCCGCCCTCGCGGTCTCCCCGCTCGGGCAGTTCTACGTTGCAGACGCCGAGCAGCACGTGGTGCGACGCACCACGCTCGGGTTCTGACCTCGCCCGCGCGGCCACGCCGCCCGCAGCGTCGGTTAGGGAAATACGATCACCGGCTCAGAAGCGCCACTCGACGCCGAGCACCGGGAGGACCGGCAACGCGGCCAGGGGGTGCGGCCTCGCGTCGCCGAGGGAATCGAAGTGATAGAAGAGCGCGTCCCGCCGGTCCAGGGCGTTCAGCACCTTCAGGTACGGCGTGACATCGACGGCGCTGCCGCGGAACGTGGTGCTCCAGGTCCGGGACACCTCCGCGTCCAGCCGCAGGTAGGGCTCGTCCGGCGAAGCAATGGCCGGCTCCAGCCCGCCCATCTCCTTCCGATAGCTCACGAAGTGCAGCGGGTCCCCGGCCGTGAACGCCGTCTCGCCACCCATCCCCACGTCCGGCACCGCGGTGTATGGAAGCCCCGCACCATACGCCACGCGCACGCCGAACCGACCACTCGGGCCGAGCCGCCCGTTCAGCCCCGCGCTCAGGAGTTGACGGCCGGCGAACAGCCGCGTGGCTCGCCGGTCGCCATCCGCCGACCACGTCCAGGCGAGTGAGTAGCCGAGCCAGCCCGTGATCCGACCCGCGCTCCGGCGGACCCAGAGGTCCACCCCGGATGCGTTCGCCTGCCCGTCCGCCGCGGTCAGCTCACCGCCGGGGACCGGCGTCGCCCGTCCATCCCCCGGCACGCCCTCGAACCGCTTGAAGAACCCTTCCACCCCCAGGCGGATCCCCTCTCCCAGCTCCTGATCCAGCGCCATGACCACGTGGGAAGCCCGCGCGATGGCCAGCGGGGAGCTCGGGATCGACACGTCCGGCATCGCAGGATGGAGCCCGGAGCCCACGATGGCCGGCGACCGGACGTACTGGCGATACCGACCCGCCGCCAGCGTCAACGCCGCGCGATCCGTGATCAGCCAGGTGGCCGCGACGCGCGGCGCGAACCTCGGCGCCGGGCTGATGGAGAACACGTCCGCCCGCATCCCGCCACGCACCTGGACGCGCGGCGTCACATCCATCGAGGCGTCCACGTACACGCCGCCGACGTTCCCATTCACCCGCTTCTCGTGCACCACCTCGGTGCCCGGGATCACCGCCGACGACTCGAAACGATAGAGCAGCTCGAGGTGATCGAACGACGCGCCGTAGCGCAGCTGCACCCGCCCCGCCATCCTCGCGAGGTCCGCCGCGAAGCGCGCACGCCGGGAAGTCCCCTGCGCCAGGAGCGGGATCGCGCCCCCGATGGGGAGCTGCGTCTCGAACTCGCCGAACGCCACGACCACATCCGCTTCCGATTCGCCCAGCATCCCGTGGTATCGGACCGAGCCCGCCCGGTTCCCCCAGCTCGCCGGATGCTCCCCGTGCCGCGCCGAATCCAGCTCGACCGATTCGTAGTTCACGAACCCCGTCGCGGCGATCTTCGAGCCCGGCGCGACATCCAGATCCAGCCGCACGAGCCCGTCCGCATACCCGTACGGGAACGACTCCTCGATGAACTGCAGCGCCCCGAGCCCGTGGACCGCCCGTGTGGCCACCAGGTAACGGAGCCCCCCTCCCAGCACCGGCCCCTCGAGCATGGCCCGGGCGCCCAGCAGGTCCAGCGCGCCCGTCGAGTGCGTGGCGCCCCCCCGCCCCGCCCGCGTCTCCATCTCCAGCACGTACGAGATCCCGCCATCGTAGCGCGCCGGCGCGCCGCCGAGATACAGCGTGGCGCTACGGAGCAGCTCGGGCTCGAACGAGTTGATCAGGCCTCCGAGGTGGAACGGCGCGTAGACGGGCACACCGTCGAGGAGGACGAGCTTGAGGTCCGCCGCCGCCCCGCGGACGAAGAGCACGTCCCGCGGGTCGATCGGTTCGTGGCCGGGCACGCCTTTCGCCACCTCCGCCATCCCCATCTCCACGACGCCCGGCGTGGCCTCCAGGGCCCGCACCGTCGCCGCGCCGAGCTCCAGCGCACCCGCGGCAACCGTGTCCGCCCCGTTCCGGTTCCGCCGTGAGTGCGCACGGACGGTCACCGGCGAAAGCGCGATCGGCCGGAGCTCCAGCGTGATGTCCAGCGACACCTCGCTGCCGGCCGGAACCAGGACCTCGACCTCGAAGCTCGTGTGGTCGATGTGCCGCGCGCGGATGACCTGTCTACCGGGCGGCACTCCGCGAAGGACGTATCTGCCGTGGATGTCCGTGGTGGTGGCTAGGTACTCCGGACCGCCGAGTACCTCGAGGATGGCGTACGGCACGGGGGCGCCGGTCCCTTCGCTGCGGACTTCGCCGCGTACGACCCCGGGGACCGGGCCCTGCATGACGGGCGCGGCGTACCACAACGCAAGAGCGAAGATTGCGATCATGCGACTATCGCGAGGCGGAGTCCCGGAACGTGGCCACGGCCCACCCGTGCGGACACGTGCTTGCGTAATATACGCTTACCGGACCGCTACGTCACGCCCTCCGTCCAACCGCCCGCCCCCGCGGGCCCCGACCGCACTACTCGCCGATACGGAATCGCAGCTCCTGCCCGTACCCGTTCGTGTCCGGCGACGTGAATCGGAGGCGCCCCCCCTCCTTGGCGATGAGCGTCCGACCATCCAGCTCGATCACCGCATCCCGCGCCGACCGCGGCAGCTCGATCACGATCTCGCCGTTACCGCCGCCGGTCACTTCGATCCGGCCGGGGCCCGTCCCGAAACGCGCCGTGGTCGCGCCGCCCGTCACGCGCACGGCCGCCAGGCCGCTGTCCACGAGCCGGACGCGCACCTCGGACTCCGGCGCCAGCGAGCGCAACAGGATCCGAACACGCCCCGCGGACGGCTCGACCGCGAAGCCGACCGGCGTCGGCTCGGCCGCCGCCTCCGGCTCCTGCCCCGCCGTCATCCCGGGCACCGGCGTCTGCTCGCCCCGATCCCCGCTGACCCACTCGACCGCGGTCTCCCACAGCGCAACGACCCACTCCCGGGCAGGAGAGCCCGGCAGCGCCGCCACCGCCCCCGCACCGCCGAACGCCAGCACCACGATCGCGGCCCGGAGCCACGCCCGCCGCGCGCCTCCCGCGCTGTACGACACGTATGCGCCCGACTCCGCTCGCTCCCGTACATCCGCCGCCGTCGTCGCCGGAACCGGCCCGTCCAGCAGCGCAACGGCCCTCGAAAACGTCTCCGCCGACTCACGCAGCACCCCGTACGCGCCACGGCACGCGGCGCAGCTTGCCAGATGGCCGCGCACCTCCGCCCGATCGCCCGCCGGCAACGCGTCATCCAGGTACGCCTGGAGTTCGCCCTCACTCACGTGCTTCATCGTGATTCCTCTTCCGCCATGTAGGCCTGCGTGAATCGGCGCAATGCACGGCCGAGCAGCGTTCCGATCGAGCCGGGCGCCACGCCCGCCGCACGGGCCATCTCGTCGTAGCTGAATCCCTCCTCCCGCATGAGGAGAAGCTGTCGGTCCCTGGGCGGGATCCGTGCCAGCGCGTTCCGCACCGCCTCGATCGCCTCGCTCCGTTCCACGGTCTCGTCCGGCCGGGCCGGCGGACCGGGCGCCACGTACGCCGACAGGATCAACCGCTGCCGCCTGCCATCCTTACGGATCCCATCCCTGACGAGATTCGTGGCAACGGTGAAGAGCCACGGTCGGACCTCGTCGGCCGGAAGCGACTGGCGGAGCAGACGCACGAACGCTTCCTGCGCAATGTCATCCGCCGCATCCGCGTCCCCGGTCAGTCGATGCAGATAGCGGAACAGCGACGGGTATAGCTTGTGGAACAGAGCGTCGAAATCCACGTTGCTCCGGGGCCGGGATCGTCATCCAAAGAACGCGCGGCGCCGACGGCTTGTGACACGCGCCCGGCCGCCAGGTCGCCATGCGCTCCAACCAGAACGTCTTGCGCGCTTATCGCCGGTCTGTTCCCCTACTACACCGGACCGGTCCGCCGGATCACACCCGCCCCCGACCACGACTGGCGCCCGGAGCCGCCCACGGCCGCCTCAGGTGCCCGGCTCCATCGGCACCCGCACCGTGAAACGCGTGCCCACGCCGAGCTCGCTGCTCACCTGGATGTCACCGCCGAGGAGCCGGGCGAGCTGGCGGGCAACGGAGAGACCCAGCCCCGTCCCCCCCACCCGCCGGGTGGAGGATTGCTCGACCTGCCAGAACGGCTCGAAGATGCGCCCGATGTCCGACGGCGCAATGCCGATGCCGGTGTCCTCCACCAGGTAGACCGCATGACCGCCCTCCACCCGGGCGGACACCCGGACGGTGCCTTCCGGCGTGAACTTGATGGCGTTCGCCACGAGGTTCAGGAGGATCTGCCGCAGCTTGCGGGCATCGCTCCGGATCCCGATCGGGCCGCTCGGCAGCTCGACCACGAAGTTCAGCCCCCGCTCCGCAGCGACCGGCTCCATGAGCGCCATCGTCTCCCGAGCGTGATCGATGAGATCGAACCGGTCGATCTGCACGCCTTCCCGCCCCGATTCCACGCGGGCATAGGTCAGGATCTCTTCGATGATCTGGAAGAGATGCCACGCCGCGGTCCGGATCCGGCTCACGAACGTGCGCTGCTTCTCGGTGAGCGGATCCGGGACGTGGCTGAGCAGGAGGTCCGCGTACCCGGTGATCGTGTTCAGCGGCGTCCGCAGCTCGTGACTCATCACGGCCAGGAAGTCGGACTTCGCCCGGCTCGCCTCCTGGGCGGCCAGGTAGAGCCGCGCGTTGTCCAGGGCGAGGGCCGCGCGCCGCGCCACCTCCTCGGCGAGCGCCTGCTCCTCGGGCCCGAACGATCGCCCGGACTCCGCCATGTTCAGCATCAGGGTGCCAAGCGTGTGACCGCGGGCGACCAGCGGGACGACAAGGATCGAGCGGGGCGCCAGCGCATGGATGAGCTCCCGGTGCCGGTCCCCCGTCACCGTCTGCTCGACGATGCCCGGCGTCACCTGCGCGGCCAGCGTCGGCTGTCCGGACCGAAGCGTCTGCGCGATCAACGACTGGCCGGTCGGATCCGGCGGGTAGCGCAATAGCTCCTTCACGAGCGCGTCCCGCTCCGGGTCCGCGTGCGCCGCCGCCACCCGCCGGATCTCGCCGTCTTCCTCCACCACGTCCACCAGGCAGTAGTCGGCCAGCATCGGCACGACCTTCTCCGCCACCGTGGTCAGCGTCGTGGAGACGTCCAGCGACGTGGCCAGCGCGCTGCTCACCTCCGCCAGGAACCGCGATCGCCGCTCCGCCGACTCCGCCGCCGTGCGCGCCGCGTGCTCCCGGACCAGCCGACGCCGGTTCTCCTCCGCCCGGATCCGCTCCGAGATGTCCCGCGTCACCGAGATCACCTCGGTCGGCTTCCCGGTGACCGGGTCCCGGAGCGTCCGGCTCGTCGACTCGAACCACGCGTATTCCCCATCCTTGCGCCGCAGCCGGAAGCTCGACACGTGCGTGACCGGCAGCTCCAGGATCGTGGAGCGCAGCTTGATCAACGCGCTCAGGTCCTCCGGATGCAGGAGCTGCGTCACCCGCGTGCCCACGAGCTCCTCGGGCTCGTAGCCCAGCAGCGTCCGGCACACAGGCGATGCGTACAGACAGATCCCGTGACGGTTGTGGCGCGTGATGATGTCCGTCGAGTACTCCGCGAGCACGCGGTAGCGCGCCTCGCTCTCCCGCAGCGCCTCCTCCCCACGCCAACGAAGGATGGCGGCGCCCATCGTACGCGCCGCCACCCAGAGCGCCTCGATCTCCGCTGGGGTCCAGTCCCGCTCCCGGGTGCATTCGTCGAACCCCATGAACCCCCACCACTCCGACCCGATCAAGATCGGCACCACGAGGATCGACCGGATGTCCTGTGCCTCCAGCAACGCGCGCTGCTGCGGCGGCAGATCTCTCACGTGGGCGGCCAGCGCCTCGCCCCGGCCCAGCACCTCGATCCAGCTCCCGAACCCGGCTTCGTGGTACCGGCTCTCCTGGAGCTCAGGATTGCCGATCTGCGGCGTCACGCCGGGACGTACCCACTCGAACCGCTGGCTCGCCACCAGCTCCCCCGACTCGTCCAGGTGGTTCTCGAAAATGTACGCCCGGCTGACGCCCATCGCCGTGCCGAGGCTCTCGAGCACCTCCGGGACGCACTCCGTCCAGTGCGCCGCGCGCAACAGCCGCTCGGCGGTCAGCGCGATCGCCCTGAGAATTGCCGCGCTTGTCGGTGCTTGAGCGGGCCAGGATCGCTCGGTGGTCGGAGATTCGGCCATCTTCCTGTCCTCCGCGGGCGCTGCGGGCGCGATCTGGCCTGAATGCCGGGATGGACGCTACGGCTATGAATAATGAAGTCGGACCTCCCACGCCACAGGGTCCGCCCGCGGCGCTCCGGGTCCTTGCTCGGGTGGAGCCGGAATGGGTGCGCGGCGAAACGCCGCCCGGCCTCGGGGCGGCCTCACCGTCTCACGAGCAACGGCCCCGTGCCACGAGCACGAGTCTCGCGTCGGACCGGGTCATCGCCGGTGGTCGGGGCGATACCCGCCGTAGCCCCAACGGGCGCCAGGACCGCGTTCGCCGGCGCGTCCTCCGCCCCGGAAGCCGCGTTCGCCTGCGCCTCGCCCGCCGCCAGGATACCGCCTGCCCGGTGGTCCTGCGTACCCTTCATCGTACCGGGCGACGTCGCGGCCGCGCGCTCCACGCGCCCGGCTGCCCTCCCCGCGCAGCCAGTCGTCGTATTCGGCGAACCCCGTTGGACGGCGCTCACCCCGTGCCCCCCGGTCTTCGCGCGGATCGAACGTCCGACGCGCGCCGTACGGCCATGGATAGCCGAAGGCGGCGGGTCGGCCGTGCCATTTCTGGTACGGCCAGCGGTGGAAGAAGGGCCGGCCGTACGCCGTGTCCGTGGCCCGACGGCTGCGCTGGCGCCGGTCTCCCCGCGCGCCGCCCGACCCGTGCGGCGCGTGCCATTCCCCGCGCCCCTCGCGCCGGTGGGGACGCTCTCCACGTGCCATGGCGTGCTCCGATCACGATCCAACAGGTCCCGCGCCGGACGCAACGAGGGCGGCCCGCCGCGCAACCGCGACGACCGCCCTCTCGGGATGGCGCAAGAACCGTGCTGGAATCGGATCGAGCCGCGGCCCGTGCCCCTCACTCCAGCACCGTGACCGGGATCGGCGGAGACCGGAATTCCAGGTGCCCGGTCCCGACGCTGCCGTGCATCAGGCGGAATTCGAGGGTGGTCGAGCCGGGCGCGATCCCGCGCAGCCGGCCCGTGAACGCGCCGGGCCCGTCTTGCAGGAATTGCACGATCCCCTCGTCGGCAGACTCCACCTCCACGTAGTAGTCGTCCGTGTCGATGGGATCGCCGTCGTGGTCCACGAAGGTGATGGTGATGACGTCCGATTCCTGCCCCGCCGCCACCGTGAGGGAGCCATCCACGTCGCCGTGCTCATCCACGGTCACCACCACCACGCCCCCGACCTCGAGGTTCATCCCCTCCGGCTCCTCATGCGGGTGCGGCTCGACCGGGTTCTCCAGACACGCGCCCATCGCCAGCAGAGCGCCGCCCACGAGCAGCGCCGGAATCCGTTTCCGAATCATGATTCGATCTTTCATTCCGACCAACCGACCGCGCCGGCGGTATCCCCGCCCACGGGCGCTCACCCGGACCGCCGGCCCATAGTCCCCGATATCAGAAATTGACCCGGTAGAACACGCTGAGGCTGCGCCCCGCTTCGGGCATGATCGACTTCACCCGCGAGAGGTGCTCCCGGTAGGTGGCGTTCGTCAAATTGTCCACCCGCGCCGTCACCGAGTGGATTCGCCCGAAGGCCATCCATCGATACCCGGCCGAAGCATCCAGCACGGTGAACCCGGCCGTCGGCTCTTCGAACTCGCCCGTCCGGTCCTGGCGGGCGGCCATTCGCGCGCCGAGCCGCGCGAAATACCCCGGCGTCTCGTACTTCACCGCGAGCTGCCCGTTCAACGGCGGGATGAACGGCAACGGCTGATCGTTGGCCCGGAGCGAGCCCCGCACGTAGGAGCCGCTCCCCTCGACCACCCAACCGCCCCGCAGATTCCACTGGAGGCTCCCCTCGACCCCCTCGAGCAGCGCATCCTGGCCCGTGAACTGATAGATCGGCAGCCCCGTCCGGCTGAGCTCCCCCGTGTTTCGCGGGTAAATGTACGCATCGATCGCGTTCCGGAACGCCGCGAATTCCGCCTGCACCTTCTCGGACGAGTAGCGCGCGAAGACATCCAGCCCGAAGCCGATCTCTTCTTCCAGGTCCGGGTTCCCGACCTCGAACGAATAGACGGCCAGGTGCGGCCCCTGCGAGAACAGCTCGGTCACGTCCGGCGTGCGGAATGCGCGCGCCGCACTCACGCCGACGTCCAGTGACGGGGTCAGGGCGTACAGCACCCCGACCGAGCCGGACAGCGAACCGAAGCTCCGGGCCCGGATCTCGCCGATGCCCGCGGACGTCGAGACCTCGCCCGGCTCGATGCGCCGCCAGTCGTAGCGTGCGCCCACCTGGAACCGGAGGGGCTCCACGTCGAATTCCTCCAGCCCATAGACCGCGAAACCGTGCTCCACGGCCGGCGGCGTGGAGGAATGGCCGCCCGCCGCGAAATCCCGCCACTGCGCCTGGATCCCGATCGCGCCGTGACTGAACGGCCCGAGCCCCTCGTGCCGCGCCAACACGCCGCCAACCGCGGAGAGCTGTCCGAACTCGGTGCCGAGCGAACCGTCCGCCTCCAGCTCCCGGTGGTGGTAGTAGCTGTAGATGCCATCCACATCGAGGGACGAGAACGGGCCGATCCCGTCCCGGAGCTTCAGCTCGCCCCGCACCGTGTGGCGCCGCATGCGGATGCGCACCCCTTCCTCGTGGGCGCCCACGAAGCCGCCGGGAAGCCCGTATTCCGAGTCGTACAGCCGGTACGCTCCACCCAGGTGCCCCCAGTTCCCCACCCATGCGGAGCCGGCGCTCAGGCTGTACGTGTCGTACGACGTGTTCTCCAGCATGCCCGCCGGCGTGCGCATGTCGCCGCCCGTCCGGCCGGTCGCCTCCGCCCGCCATGCCAGCGAGCCGACCGACCCGGACACCGTGCCGCCACCGGTCACCCCCCGGTTCATGCTCTGCGCCTGGAGGCTCACGGACCCGTGCACCGCATCGGTGAGCGAGCCCGGCACCTCCTCGCGGATCACGTTCACCACGCCGCCGAGCGCGTTGCTCCCGAAGAGGAGCGCGGCCGGCCCCCGCACCACCTCCACCTGCTTGGCCGTCACCGGCTCGATCGCCACCGCGTGGTCCGGCGTGCTCGCGGAGAGATCCCCCACCCGGCCGCCATCTTCGAGCACCAGGATCCGGTCCCCGCCCATCCCCCGGATCACCGGCCTCGCCGCGGCCGGGCCCGTGGACACCGCGCCCATCCCCGGTTCCCCCGCGACCGTGGCCGCGATCGTGACGTCCAGTTTCCGCGTCAGCTCCTGCCCCGAGATCACGTGCGCCGGCCGGAAGCTCTCCGCCTCGGTATGCGCGCCGATCGCGCCTGTCACCATCATCCCGGGCAGGTCGATCGCCGTCGTCTCGAGCCGCACTTCCAATACGGGCGTGTCCAGGCCGTCGACCTCCACGGTCAACGTCTCCCGCCGGTAGCCCAGCCGCTCGATCACCACGGTGTAGCGCCCGGGCGGAACCCGCAGCAGTTGGAAGCTCCCATCCGCGTGCGTCACATCGGTCCGGCGAAGCTCCACGACCTGGACGATGGTGCCCGGGAGCGGATGACCGCTCTCCGCATCCACCACCACCCCCCGGATCGCTCCACTGTCCGCCGGTGCCGCCGCCGAACGGTCGAACGCTGCCGCCGGCCGGGCGGCAAGGCCGACCGCAGCCAGGATGGCCAGTATCAGGAGGATTCGCGATGCTGCACAGTGCATGTCACGCCTTCGGACTCGAGACACGTGATGGACCACGCCCTGCCATGTCGGCAAAGGACCGCACCACGGCACCGATCACGGCAGCCGTGCGGCGGGTTCTGTCTTCGGGTTCAGGCCAGCGGTGGAGCCCGCGGACGTAGCGCGCTCCGGAGAGTCGAGTCGTGGGGCGCGTGGCTAGGGGGCGGAGCCGCCCCGATGGTGGTGTCGCTCGTCGCGGCCGGCGCAGTCACCGGAGGCGCTGCCCAGAGGTCCAGGCCGCTCAGCCGACAGAGTTGGCAGACGACGTGGTTGTGCCCGGGCGACCCGGGCGCATCGTGATCGGACTCGATGTGCACCGTCGCGCTCGGCGGGACGATCCTGGACAGGATCGCGTCCGCCACCGGAACCACGCCCATCACTCCGAGATGCAGGAGGAGGACGGCCAGCGTCAGGAACTGGCTCAGCGTGGATCGATTCCGCATGCGACGGTCTGCGTCACCCGGTTCTGACTCCCCCGGCCGGCCGCCGTGGCCGGCCCGATTGCATCGCGAGCGCCCGCACAGCCCGGCGCCGCCGAAAGCGTCCACAATCGCGACCGCGTGCCGGCGCTGAGCGCTCATCCCCGGTAGTAGGTGAGCCCCATCGCCGACCGGACTCGATCCATGGTGTCCTCGGCGAGCGACCGCATTCGGCGGTTGCCCTCCCGCAGGATCTCCTCGACCAGGCCGGATCGCGCCTCATAATAACGCCGCCGCTCCCGGAAAGGTTCCAGGAACGCATTGAGCGCCCTCGCGAGCCGCTCCTTCACCTCCACGTCTCCGACCCGCCCCCGGCGGTACCGCTCCTTGAGCTCCTCGACCTCGGCCACGTCCGGATTGAAGTGGTCGTGGTACACGAACACCGGGTTCCCCTCCACCTGGCCAGGCACGTCCGCCCGCACCCGGCGAGGATCCGTGTACATGCGCATCACGCGCTCGCGCACCCGCTCCGGGGGATCGGACAGCAGGATCGCGTTGTCCAGGGATTTGGACATCTTATGCCGCCCGTAGATTCCCGGCAATACCGGGGCGTCCCGCACCAGCGGCTCGGGGAGCGGGAACACCGCGTCGTACATCCCGTTGAAGCGCCGCGCCAGCTCGCGGGTCAACTCCACGTGCGGCAGGTTGTCCCGCCCGACCGGGACCAGGTCCGCCCGCGCCAGCAGGATGTCCGCCGCCTGGAGCACCGGGTAGCTCACCAGCCCGAGCGACAGGGCCTCCATGTGTGCGGCCTCCGCCATTTCCCGCAGCGTCGGCATCCGCTCCACCCGCGGCAGCGAGACCAGCATCTCCAGGATCAGGTGCAGCTCCGCCGTCTGTGGAACCGCCGACTGCACGAAGATCGTGCACAGCTCCGGGTCGATCCCGCACGCCAGGTAGTCCAGCACCATCTCCCGGATGTTCTCGGGCAGCTCCCTCACCGCCGCACGCTCCGGCCGCGTGGTCAGCGTGTGCAGGTCCGCCACGATGATCATGCAATCGTGTTCGGCCTGCAGCCGGACCCGTGCCGCGAGGCTCCCGACCCAATGCCCGAGGTGCAGCCTTCCCGTGGGGCGGTCGCCCGTGAGGACCCTGCGTCGGCCCGTCGGTGTGCTCATGGGCTCTCCGTCGTTGGCGCGGTCGTGTTCCAGGGCCGGCATCCGTCCCGGCACCCCGTGGAGGCGGCGCTACGCGACGTCGCCTCGGGTACCCCGCGCGGCGCCCCGCGACGTCGCATGCCCCTCGACCCACCGGGCGCCGGTCCCGATCACGCCGCGCGGCGCTCCTCTCCCCGCTCCTCTTCCCGCTCCTCCGGGCCCGGGCCGAGCCACTGCCGGATCGCCGTGGTCCGCACCGCCCAGTCCGGCAATCTCACCACGTACGCCGCCCGCCGCGCCAGCGCCGCCGCCAGCCCGTCCAGCACCACACCCCGTACATCCGCGATCGCCGCGCCCCGGCTGACCCGCAGGAAGTCCCCCTGGTGGTTCAACCGGTACTCCCGCTGCGCGAGCCCCGTGGTGAGCCAATCCCGCACGTTCGCGGCGCATACGTCCGCCTGCTGGAGCGCCGCCTGCGCCGTGTCCGGGATCGGCGAGCCGACCGCCCGGCCCGGGTAGCTGATCGCGTCGCCCAGGACGAACACGTACGGATAGCCCGGAAGCTGCAGCGTCCGCTCCACCCGCACACCGTGACGCCCGTGCCACTCCGCCGGCAGGTTCCGGAGCAGCGGGCTCGGCTGGATCCCCGCCGTCCACGCGACGACAGCCGCGTCGAACCGCTCCGTCTTGCCACCCTCCCGGAACGTGACCCCCAGGTCGTCCACCTCCAGCACCCGCACGTCCGTGCGCACCCGGATCCCGGCATCCCGGAGCTTCGACCACGCCATCTTCCGCAGCCCATCCGACATGCCGCCCAGGATGTCGCCCAGCGCCTCCAGCACCACGACCTGCTCGCCGCCGCCCCCTTCCCGACCCAGCAGCTCCGACAGCGCGAACGCCAGCTCGATCCCCACCACCCCGCCCCCCACCACGCACGCCGGCTGCGTCCCGCCAGCCCACGCCCGCACCCGCAACGTGGTCCGCAGCCGCTCCGCATCCTCGAACGAGTAGAAGGGCAGCCCGTGCTGCTCCGCACCCTTCACCCCGTGGAAGGCCGGAACCGACCCCGGCGCCAGGACCAGCACGTCGAACCCGATCGTGCGCCCGCCCGCGAGCCGGACCTCCCGCGCGCGCACGTCCACGGCCGACACTTCGCCTCGCACCACCTCCGCCTCCCCCTCCGGCACCAGCGTCTCCAACCGCGGCGCCACCACATCCGGGTCCAGCTCGCCCGCCAGATACTCGTACAGCAGCGGCGTGAACACGAACCGGTCCCGCCGGTCGATCGCCGTCACCCGGACCCCCTCCGGGCGGTCATCCAGGAACTTCCGGAGCGCGTACAGCCCTCCGAACCCGAGCCCCACGAAGACTACGTGCGCCACGCCGTACCTCCCTCGTGCGCCCTCCGCTCGACCGATGCCGGACCCCTGCCCCAGCGTGCAACTCGCGTTCCGGGCAGCCCACCCCCGCCTCACCCCCGGAACACATGTTGCATCGTCCCCCGGTCCATCACCCCACCATCCCCGGAGGTAACCATGGCCATCAACTCCCTGCAGGACGTCTTCCGTCATGGCCTCGGCGACATCTACGACGCCGAGCAGCAGCTCCTCTCCGTCCTGGACCAGATGGAGACCGAGACCCAGGACACCTCCATCCGGGACCGGATCCGGAAGCACCGGGACGAGACCCAGCACCAGATCGAGAACCTCGAGCGCTGCTTCGAGTTGATCGGCGTGGATGCGCCCCGCGTCCAGTGCGCCGCGATCCGCGGACTCCGCGACGAAAAGCGCACCTTCCAGCAAGAGAACCCCTCCCCCCAGGCCCTCGAGGCCTTCAACCTGGACGCCACGAGCAAGACCGAGCATTACGAGATCGCCGCGTACCGCGGGCTGATGAACCAGGCCAAAGCGCTCGGACAGGAGGACGTGCGCCGGCTCCTGGAGCAGAACCTCCGGCAGGAAGAGGAGATGAGCCGCTGGATCGAGGAGTGTCAGCCGAAGGTCCTGAGCGAGATGCAGGCCGCCCGTGGCGGCCGGAGCGGCCGCGCAATGTGAGCCGCTGCCACGCCCAAACCGCGGCGCCGCCGTGCCGCCGGCAGCTCACGCCCCGCGACACGAAGGCCCGAGCGGCGTTGCCGCTCGGGCCTTCTCACCTTCGGACCTGGGAGGCAGGGCCGCCGCCGACCACGGAGCCGACTCCATGTGCGCCCGAGAGCGCGATCGAAGACGTCACCGGGCTCCAGTCCCCGTAGGCTCGCGCCCTTTCGCGCGCCGACTCACCCCTGCGTCATCGCCTGCCTGCCCCGGACCGCGCGAGCTGCATCGGAACGCGCCCGGGTCGGTGTCCACGGCGCCACGTATCGCTGTTCTCCGGCCGGGTCGTTGCCCACCGGAGCCGTCGTCCGGAGCCGACGGGCATGGTCAGACGATCTCGCTCGCTCCATGCACGCCCGCAGCCGCCGGCGCAGTCCGGGACTCCGCCCGGACCGGCTGGATCATCCGCGCACCGACCCATGATCCCGGAACGCGTCCCGCACCCAGGCCCTACTCGGCGCTGGACCCGATCCGACGCGCCGCTCGCCCGGCCGAGCCGGTGCCGCGCCCCCGTGCGTCCTGCCCCCCCAGGACACCCAGCACGCTGGACCGGCCCCTGGCCCGCACCGACCGGCCACGACCCTCAGGCCGCCCGGCCCGCACGCCGATGGACCTGCTTCAGGTACGCGATGGCGTCCTGCGCCTGCCGCGCCGTCATCGTCTTCTCCAGCCGCGCCAGCACCCGCTCCCGCACCTCCTCCGGCACCGACTCCGCCATGGCCAGCGCCCGGATCTCCTCGAGCTGCTCCGGCGCCGCCGCCTTCTCCGAACCCCGCTCCGCCGCCGTGCGCGTCGTCGGGAAGTTCAGGTTCGCCAGCGCGCGCCCGATCGCCGACGTCTCGCAGTTCTCGATGAAGCTCGTCCGGTTCACGTAGCCCACGCCTTCCCGCTCGTACGCCCAGCCCGTCACCGGATGCTGGTCCTCCCGGTCCCGGTACACCGTCGCCCGGAACACCACCATGTCCCCCTCGAGCCGCACCATCTCCGTCTGGATCGAGCCGTCCGGGTACCGCTCGTAGAACGCCCGGATCCGCTCGGCCACGTCCACGTAGTTCTTCGGGTCGAATCCGTCTGCCGCCATGATCCCTTTGTCCTGCTTGAGGTTACAAGCCCTCTGCCATGCTCCGTCCTACCCCCGCCGCCCCGGCCCGTTCCCGAACGAAACCCGAACAAAACACGGTATGCGTCTTGCCCTGTGCACGGTTCCGTCCTTCTGCGCGGGAGGCCTCGTGGAGAATTTCACCGCTGTCCTGCGGACCCCCGAGCTGGGGCCGGGTGAGGTCCGTGAAGTGGAGGCGTTCGGCCGGACGCTGGCGCTCGCGAACGTCGGGCAGACCTACTACGCCGTGGACGCCCACTGCCCGAACGACGGGACCAATCTGGCGCGCGACGGGCGGCTCGCCGGCTACACCCTGGAGTGCCCGGCGGATGGATCGGCGTACGACATCCGCACCGGCGCACGGACCGGACCGGATAGCGGCCCGGCACTGGCCCGGTACCCGATCCGCGTCGAGGGAAACCTGATCTACGTGGGTCGGATGCGTATGGCGGCCTGACCGGTCGTCAGCCGTCGTTGGGGAGGCCCGGAGGCGGGAGCGGGCGGGCGCTCTTCAGGAGCTCGCGCAGTTCGTCATCGTACAGGTGCTCGAACCGCCCGCGCGGCAAGAGCGCTTCCCGGGAGGGGTATGCGTCCCCCTGCCGGGTGAACTGGACGGCGACGAGGTAGGCGTGCGCGCTCCCGGCGCCAGTGCCGGCAGCGCTCTCCCCGGCGATGTGCGCCGTCCATTCCACGTCGTCCATCATGAACGATCGTTTGTTCGGATACGACACCTCGTTCATATCGCTGGGTCCGTCGATTCGCCGTAGTAGTCCACGAAGAACGTCTCATCCTCGTGCAGCCGCAGCCGCTGGAGTGTCACTCCGGGCGGCAGGCCGGCGGCCAACCTGGGCCAGAGCACCGCGAGGATGTTCTCGCACGTCGGCACGAGCCGGCCGAACGCGAACGCTTCGTCCGCGTAATTGAGGTGCCGGTGGTCGAAGCGGCGGACGACCTCCCGCTCCAGCAGCGCATCGAGGGCCGCCAGGTCGACCGAGAACCCGGTCTCGGGATCGATCTCGCCGCGAACGGTGACCTCCAGCAAGTAGTTGTGCCCGTGGCCGTGCGGATAGTTGCACTCGCCGAACACGCGGCGGTTCTCGGCGTCGCTCCATTCGGGCCTGTGATAGCGGTGTGCCGCCGAGAATCGGACCTTTCGGGTCAGGAACGCCGTTCTCATGCCTGGCAAGCTAACGGGCCGCCCGCGCGCTCGTCCAGAGCCGAACCGGCCCCCGGGACCTGCCCCGGCCGCCCGGCGTGACTCTCCGCACCGGTGGGTGACTGGCCGGGGATTTGCGGCAGCGGCGGCAGCGCCATGCGGCCAGTGCCCGGCCGTCGCACGCTGCGTCTCTCGAGTTGGAGCAGGTCATGGAAGCAGTTCGTGACGAGCTCGAGGTTCTTGCCCGCGCCACCGATGTCCTCCTGCAAAGTCTCGCGCCACGGGAGATGGCCTCCCGATTCCTCGAGTTTGCCGCCGACGTCTTCGGCGCGGACGCCGCTCTCCTCCGCCAGGGTCGCGCCTTCGCCCGCCCCGTGGATGCGGCCTACGGGCTCCCCGAAGCGGATGCAGCGAGGCTGGCGGAGGCCATGCTCGCCGCGCTCCGCGCGCGGAACCAGGGCTGCCGGGCGTGGCTGGACCCCGCGCGCATGGCGGGCGCCATCGGCTGGCGTGGCGTCCTTGCGGCCCGTCTCGGCCGGACGGATGCGGACTACGGCGTACTCGCCCTCTTCGCCTCCCGACCCGACGCGTTCGACCCCCGGAGAGACTGCCGGCTGCTCCGTCTGACCGCCCGGCACCTGACCGTGGCCCTGGACAACGCTTCGCTCCACGCCGAGACCCGGCGCCTGGCGGAGCAGCTCGCCGTCCAGACCGAGGAACTCGAACGCGTCCACACCGCGCTCGAGCGCCACAGCCGCGAGCTCGAGCACAGCCTGTCGGCGAAGAGCCGCTTCTTCGCCGCCGTGAGCCACGAGCTGCGCACCCCCATCAACGCGGTCCTGGGCTACAACCAGCTCCTCCGGGACTCCGTGTTCGGCACCCTGACCGAGCCGCAGCGGGAGGTGCTCGACAAGATCGCCGCCGCGGCCGGCCAGATGCTGACCGTCGTCAACGACATCCTCGAGGCTTCCCGACTCGACGCGGGACACTTCGACATCCGTTTCGAAAGCTGCGAGCTCGATTCGGTGATCGCGGACGCCATCGCGGCCATCGAGCCCCGCGCCCGCGCCAAGCGGCTCGAGCTCTTCGTGGAGATGCCGCCCTCGGTCCCGCGCATCCGCTCCGATGCAGCGCGCATTCGGCAGATCCTCCTGAACCTCCTGACGAACGCCGTGAAGTTCACGCCTCGCGGGTCGGTGACGGTGCACTTGCGGCACCTGGCAGCGCCTGCGGAAGGGGAAGCGTACGGCGGGGACCTGCCGGCCTGCCCGCCGGGCACGGATGGTTGGGTCGCCATTGCCGTCAGGGACACCGGCATCGGCATCCCGGCGGACAAGCTGGAGGCGGTGTTCGCCGAATTCGTACAGCTCGCGCGGCCCGCGGAGGGTGTCGACACCGAAGGCACCGGCCTCGGGCTGACCATCTCGAACCGCCTGGCCCGCTTGCTCGGCGGCGAGCTGCGAGCCGAGAGCGACGTCGGGGTGCAGTCGACGTTCACGCTCTACTTGCCCTGCCCGGCGCCGCCGGCCAGACCCACCGCCATCATGCCCTGATCCGCCGCACCGCGGCCCCCCGGCGCGGCCCACCCGATTCCTGACCCCGTAGAACCGAGACATCATGGGCAAGTACGACGATATCAAACCCGACGACCTCAAAGCGGACCTCCGTCGATTCGCGGAGTTGATCCTCCGGCTGGACGCCGAGGATCGGCTCCTCGAGGCGACGCCGCGCCTCCTCAGCGTGCTCGGCGACCTGCGGCTGAAGATCTTCGCCTACGAGGTCCGCGTGACCGGCCGGCTCGCGCCCGAACCGGAGGAGTCCGAAGAGGACGCCGAGGTACGACGCATCATCGAGGAAGCCATCCGCCGGACCCTCGAAGCGCCTTCCGAGTGGAGCCGGCCCTGGACACCCGAGGAAGAGCCGGATTGACGCTGCTGGTGCGGGACTTGCGTCCACCCTGCGCCGACCCCGCCCGCGGAGATCCCGCCGATCTCCGCGGGCGATGAAGCCCGTGGCGAGCGAAGATGCGAGCACGATGCAATCCGTGAACGGCTACGAGCCGTTGACCGCTTCCGCGACGATCCTCATAGCCGAGGACCACCACGACAGCCGGGATGCGCTTCGCACGCTCCTCGAGGCTGTCGGTTACAAGGCACTCGTGGCCGCGAACGGCCGGGAGGCCGTGGCCCTCGCCCTGGTCGAAGCGCCCGATCTCATCCTCATGGACGTCATGATGCCCGAGATGGACGGCCTCGAGGCCACCCGCGTCCTGCGCCAGCATGCGGCCACGAAGAGTACGCCCATCATCGCCGTGACGGCCATGGAAGGCGCCTGGTCCCGCACCCTCGAAGCCGGGGCCAGCGACTTCGTCCGCAAGCCCGTGGACGCCTCGATCCTGCTCGCCAAGGTGGAATCCTGGTTGAGCCAGACCCCGACCTGACCCCGGCTCGCCGCCACGGTTCCGGCGACGCCCGGTCCGCCACCCGCACGTGCACCGTCCGGTCTGGTCCGCGCACCCGCCACCCATCTCCCACGGAGACGGTACCGTGCGCCGCACCCGCCCCCCACCCCGGCCTCCTGGACAGAGTCTTGCAATTCGCGCCCTCGGAAGTCCGCGCCAACGAGGGTTCTATGATCACCGCGTCCCTTGCCGTCGCGCTGTCCACCCTGATGTTCGCCAGCCTCGCCCGCGCCGTGATGGGCGTACGTCATGCCACTCGCCCATGGCGCGCCATGGTCGGCGCCACCCTGGTCGGCATTCTGACCGTGCTCGTGATGATGGCGCTGATCGTGTTGGTGAGCGTGTGGGATTACCCCGCGCCCTGGCAGGTCACCCCATGACGGGGTCGGACGCGGAGAACGGTTTCGGCCTCGACGTTCCCCGCTACGGCTCCGCCTCGCCCCGCAACGCGCGCAGGACGTCCTCGCCGTAGAACATCCTGATGTACTTCGCCTGGACCGGCGTCACCCGCCGCACCGCCCACACCAGCTCCACGTAGTTCGGTTCCGTCGGCGGATTGAGCGGCTGCATCCCCACCTCGTGCGGCAGGCGGTTGCCCTTGCGGTTGTTGCACGGTGAGCACGCGGTGACCACGTTCTGCCAGGTGTTGTCCCCGCCCCTCGAGAGCGGGATCACGTGATCCCGGGTCAGGAACTCACGGCCCCGCAGCTCGGTGCGGTGCCGGCCGCAGTACTGGCAGCGGTAGCGGTCACGGGCGAAGAGGAACGTGTTCGTGACCTGGCGCCGGAACTTCCGCGGTACGTGAATGAAGCGCACGAGCCGGATCACGGTCGGGCACGGCAGCACGCGCCGCTCGGAGCGGAAGCTCCGCGACTCGTCGACTTCCAGGATCTCGGCCTTCTGATCGATCACGAGCCGGAGCGCCCTGCGGACCGGCAGGATCGTGAGAGGCTCGAACGACGCGTTCAGCGCGAGGCAACCCATTGCCGTGTAACACCTCCGGACCGGCCTAGCTGTACCTTGCCATCATACGCCGGAAACCGTCCGATGTTCGCGCTCCAGCTCCTTGCCCGGACGGTGCGCAAGACGGCGGCCAGGCGCGGAAGCGCCTATGGCTCCAGAGCTTACATAGTCTAGTGCCGCGTCGGGGTTCCGTGCAACGATTTCACAGCAGGGACACCGGGTCCCGGTCGAAGATCAGCCGCAGGTCGGCGCGCCCGGGGCGGATCGGATACTCCTCCAGCAGCTCCCGGCCGATCTCGCCGAGCCGCGCGGCGCTCTCGGTGCGCAGCAGGAAGTGCCAGCGCCACCGTCCGCGGATCCGCTCGATCGGGCACGGAGCCGGGCCGGTCACCTCTACCGTGGCCCCGCCGCGCTCCCGGCCGAGCCGGCGTCGCACCCAGCGCGCCGCCGAATCCGCCGCCTCCGCCACCGCTTCCTGGACCGTGCCGCTCAGGACCACGTTCGCCATGCGGCAGTGCGGCGGGTACCGCGGCGAGCGGCGCTCCTCCAGTTCCCTCGCCGCGAAACCCTCGTAGTCGTGGTGCACGGCGCACTGGATGGCGTAATGGCCCGGGAGCGCGGTCTGCACCAGGACCTCGCCGCCCAGGGGACCGCGCCCGGCTCGCCCGGCCACCTGGGTGATGAGCTGGAACGTGCGCTCCGTTGCCCGGAAGTCCGGCAGGTTCAGCCCCACATCCGCGTTCACCACCCCCACCAGCGTCACGCGCGGGAAGTCCAGCCCCTTCGCGATCATTTGGGTGCCCAGCAGGATGTCGATCTCGCCGCGCCCCATGCGCCCGAGGATCTGATGGTGGGCCCACTTGCCGGACGTGGTGTCCACATCCATCCGCGCCACCCGGGCGGCCGGGAACGCTTCGCTGACCGCGCGCTCCACCTGCTCGGTGCCGACCCCCCGGAACGACAGCTCGCCGGACCCGCAGCGGTCGCAGGTGATGGGCGGAGGCTCCTCGTGGAAGCAGTAGTGGCAGACGAGGCGCCGACGTCCCCGATGGTACGTCAGCGCCACGCTGCACTGCCCGCAATGCCAGACCGCGCCGCAGTCCCGGCACTGTACGAACGTCGAGTACCCCCGCCGGTTCAGGAGCAGGATCGTCTGCTCGCCCCGCGCGAGCCGGTCTGCCATGGCGGTGAGCAGGGGTTCGGAGAGGATCGGTGCCGGGCGACGTCGCGTACCCGACGCTCCGGGGCGTGCCCCGCCTCCGTCGCTCGAGCCTGCTCCCCGCGCCGCTCCGGCCCGCGCCGAACCCTCCGCCGCCTCCACGATCCGTCCCGCCGGCACCATTCCCGGCGAGGCCCCATCATCACCGGCGGGCCGACTCCACGCGCCCGCGCCCGCCGACGGCTCCGCGGCCCCCGGAGACGCCGGCGCAGCGGCGGAACGGAGATCGATGATCCGGACCGGCGGCAGCGGCTGCCCGCCCGCCCGCTCCGGAAGGTCGAGCCGCTCGAACTTGCCCGTGAGCACGTTGTGCCAGCTCTCGAGCGACGGGGTCGCGCTCCCGAGCACGCACGTGGCACCCACCATCCTCGCCCGCACGATGGCCACTTCGCGCGCATGGTAGCGCGGCGCTTCGTCCGACTGCTTGTACGTGGTCTCGTGCTCCTCGTCCACCACGATCGCGCCGAGATCGGCCACCGGCGCGAACACCGCCGAGCGCGCGCCGATCGCGATGCGCCGCTCCCCGCTCCGGAGCGCGCGCCACGCATCGTACCGCTCCCCGTCCGAGAGCCCCGAGTGCAGCACCGCCACGGTGTCCCCGAAGTGCGCCCGGAACCGGGCCACGGTTTGCGGCGTGAGCGCGATCTCCGGCACCAGCACGATGGCGCCCTGCCCCCGCCGCCCGACCACCTCTTTCAGCAGCTCGATGTAGACGAGCGTCTTCCCCGAGCCGGTCACGCCCCGGAGCAGGAACGGCCGGGGATCGGGCCGCCGCTGCGTGAGACGCCGGATCGCCTCGGCCTGCGCCGGCGTCGGCGTGAGCTCCTGGGGCGGGGGCGGCGCCATCTCCGCGAACGGATCCCGCGCCACCTCCTCCTCCACGATCTCCGCCACCCCCCGCGCCACCAGCCCCTGGATCACCGACGGCGAGAACCCGACCCGCTCCACCAGGTGCGCGACCTCGGCGCTCCCGCCCATCGTCTCCAGCAGCTCGTAGCACTCCCGCTGACGGACCGCCCGGCCGAACGTCCGCTCCCGGACCTGGAGGCTCGGGAGCTCCCGCGTCAAACGCACGATCCGCCGCGTCCGCACCGGCGGCTCGGGCCGCCCATGGTCCGTCAGCACCGTGGGCAGCGCGGCCCGCAGCACCTGCCCGAGCGGGGTCACGTAATAGTCCGCCACCCACCGGCACAGCCGGAGCAGTTCCGCCGGCACGACCGGCGCAGGGTCCAGCACGCGGAGCACCGGCTGGATCCGGGACGGGTCCACCTCCCCGGCGGCCGGCCCCACCACCCAGCCCACGAGCCGCCGCCGGTTGAACGTCACCAGCACGCGCGTGCCCTCCTCGGGCAGCGGCTCCGGGACCCGGTAGGTGAAGAGCCGGGGGATCGGCAGCGGCAGCGCCACGTCGACGAACATGCTGCAGCGACGTCGCTAGAGGACCATCTTCACGAAGTCGTAGGGCGGCCAGGGCCCCGTCACATCGAAGGTCAGCTCCGGTGTGGTCGCGCCCAGGTCATCCGCCCGCTCCACGAACCCCACCCAGTCCCCGCGCTCCACCAGGAACGCCGCGCTCAGCAGCTTCCGCCCTTCCCGGGGAAAAGGCACCGCCGCCCGCGCGAAGCGACGCAGCTCCGTGTATGCGTGCAGCGCCAGGTCCACCAGCTCCGGCGTCGGCTCGCCCGGCCCGCTCCGCGACACGTGCAGCCGCAGCTCCCAGTGCCCTTCCAGGAACGCGAGCGCTTCGTCCAGGGCAGGATACTGATCGTGCAGGAACGTCACCAGGGCCCGGCGGGTCCGGAACACCAGGCCGTACGGCGCAGGCACGATGGTGCCCCGGCGCATCGCCCGCTCCACCGTGCGCTGGTGCGCGACCAGCGCCCAGTGATCCAGCGGCGGCACGCCGAACGGCACCGGCCGGACCAGCGCCTCCAGCTCCCGATAACGTACGCAGCGGAGCGACGGATCCTCGCCCCGCACCACCGCGGGCCTCGCCGCTCCGCACCGGAGTACGCCGAATAGATAGATGCCCTCCACGGCCTCCTTCACATCCGGCCGCGGGGCACGAGTCATGGCCTTAGCAGCGCGAAGATCTCCGCCTGCGGATCGGGCGTGGTCACCTCCGGACCGTTCTCGCCCATGTACACGTTGATCTCGCTCCGCATCCCGACATCCCCGGGGAGGTAGATCCCCGGCTCGATGGAGAAGCCGACGCCCGGGATCAGGTGCCGGACCTCCCGCGTCTCCAGGTTGTCGATGTTCGGGCCCATGCCGTGAACCTCGGCATCGATCGAGTGTCCCGTGCGGTGGATGAACGCGTCCCCGTACCCGCGCTCCACGATCACCCCCCGGCAGACATCGTCCACCTCGCCTCCCATCACCGCCCGGCCTTCACGCCACGCGGACTGCAAGAATGCAACCGCCGCGTCCCGGGCGGATCGCACGGCGTCCCACACCGGCCGCACCCGCTCCGGGATCTCGGCGCCGAGGTACCCCATCCACGTCTGGTCCGCGTATACCGCGTCGTCCGATTCCTTGCCCCACAGGTCGATGAGGAGCAGTTCGCCCTCACGGATCGGCGCGCCCCGCTCCGGCGTCGCGTAGTGCGGGTCCGCCGCATTCGCGCCCACCGCCACGATGCTGTCCGCGCCGACCCCGGCGCCCAGCTCTCCGAGCCGCCTCAGGAGCCACGCCCGAAGCGCGCCCTCCGTCAGCTCCTCCCCCGCACGGACCGCCGCCGCCGCCCGCTCGAAGGCCTCCCGCGCCCCCTGCGCCAGCGCCGCCCCGGCACGCCGATGCGCGGCCAGCGCATCCGCCGACCAGCGCGCATAGAACCGCGTGATCAGGTCGCCGGACGAGACCACCTCCACGCCCCGCGACTGGACGAGCTCCACCACGCCCGAAGGCACCAGGTCCAGCGCCGGCACCGCGTCCCGCGGCGAGACCTCCATGGCCACCCGCCGCCGGCCGCCGAGCACGTCGCTCAACACGCGATCGAGCTCCTTCCACCCCACGTAGCGCGTACGCCGCCACGGCCACCCCTGCCATGGCGCCTCCTCGATCCCGTGTACCACCGCGACCGGCTCGCCCTCCGCGGGGATCAGGACGAAATACCGCCGGGTCAGGTCCCCCAGACCGAGCAGCCGCCCGGACACCGCATTCCGCGCGTGCAGATCGTACAGCAGCCAGCCGTCCAGGCCCAGCTCCCGCAGCGCCGCCTGGATCTCATCGAGTTGCGCCTCGAGCCGCGCGAACCCCGCGCCGGCTGCACTCGTCGTCGTCATGCTCGTTCCCCTCGTTTCAGAGCCAGCGTTTCCTGTATGCGTAGACGAGAAAGGCGGCCGAGATCGCGAACATTGCCGCCAGCGCGATCCAGAAGCCGTGCGGATGCTCCGCCAACGGTATCGCGCGAAAGTTCATGCCGTACACGCTCGCCACCAGCGTCGGCGGCAGGACCACCGTCGCGATCACCGAGAGCGCCTTGATGACCTCGTTCATCCGGTTGGACATCGCGGTCAGGTTCGTCTCCAACGCGGTCGCCATGAGCTCCCGGTACAGGTCGATCGCTTCCACCTGCCGGATCACGTGGTCGTAGACGTCCCGGAGGTAGATCTGGGTCGCGGGCCGGAGGTACGGGCACGGCCGGTTCGCCAGCGTCCCCATCACCTCCCGGGCGGGCGCGAGATGCCGCCGCAAGGCGAGCAGCATCCGCTTCAGCTCGAACACCCGCTGCAACGTCTCCTGCCCCGCTTCCGTGATGATGATTTCTTCCAACTCCTCCACGAAGTCGTCCACCTCGTCCAGGAGCGGGAAGTAGAGGTCGACGAGCGTGTCGAGCACCACGTAGGCAAGGTGCCCGGCGCCGCGCTGCATGGGCTCCGGCCCCGCATCCACCCGGGACGCCACCTCCTCGACCGGCTCGGACCGGCCCGCGTGCACGGTCACCAGGTAGTTCGGCCCGAGGAACAGGTAGAGGTTGACGGACTCGATGTCGTACGGCTCGGGCGTCCACGTGGCGAAGTGGACCGCGCGGACCACGATGAAGAGGTAGCCTTCGTACTCCTCGACCTTGACCCGGCAGTCCGGCGAACGCGTGTCCTCGATGGCAAGGGGGTGGAAGGCGAACACGTCCTGGAGGAGCGCCCACGCGGTCTCGTCCCGGGAGTCGATGTCCACCCAGAGCTCGCCGCGGCCACCCCGCACGATGTCCCGGGTCTCGCTCGGATCCAGGGAACGCTGGATCCGGCCGGCGGGGTCGAGGTACCGGCACCTCAGGCCCGCCACGCCGCCCGTCACGGCTCCGGACCCGGCCGCTCCTGCCATTTCTTCCCCGTGATCAACGACATTCCGAGGATCCGATCCCGGGTGACCAGCCGCTGCACGACCCGGTCCCTCGTGATGACCTCCCACACCCCGCGCCACCCCCAGCGGCGGACGCCGCGGTACAGGATGGCCAGCCGCTCCCGCAGCGGGAAGAGGTCCGCCAGCCCGCGGAGCACCAGCGCCTGGCGCAGGACGCTGGCCGAATCCGACCAGTCTTCCACGTACAGATCCACGATGCCCGCGTCCCGGAGCATCTGCTTCCACTCCACGAGCAGATAGGGACGCGTGCCCAGGTGGTCCACGATCATCTCGCGGCGCCCCGGGTCCACGTGCCCCGTCCACACGAGCTGGATCAGGACCACCGTCCCCATCGGGCGGGTGACCCGCGCCAGCTCGCGGATGGCCGCGGCCGGGTCCGGCGCCGAGGACAGCGGCAGCTCGCCCACCACGACGTCGAACACTGCATCCTGGTAGGGGAGGTCATCCAGCGCGGCCGGCTCGAAATGCAGCCGTTCGGACAGCCCGGCCTGCTTCGTGAGCTGTGTGGCCCGCTCCGCCAGTTCCGGGTCGGGATCCACGCCCGCGCCCGAAGCGCCCGAGCTTTCCGCGAGATACCGCGCGGTCACGCCGAGCCCGCACGGCGCGACCAGGAATTCCTTGTCGGGGCCCAATTCGATGAGGTTCGCGATCCGCCGGTACAGCTCGATTCCGCCGGGCGGAAACGTCGGACGGGTCGTCAGACGCGTCAGGCCCAGGAGCGAAGGGCGATCGGCTTCGTACGAAGGCATGCGGCGCAATGTAGACGGCCGCGGTCGGGCAGGTCAATCCTGTGCTTCGAGGCCGGCGAGGGCATGCAGCACGGAAACCACGCCGTGGCCGAGGCGAACGGGCACATAACCACCCTCCAGCACCGCGATCACCCGCCCTTCCGCACTGTCCGCGGTCCACTCGATGATCCGGCGAGTCATCCGGTGCAGGTCCACGGGCTCCAGCGGGAGTCCGCCGAGAGGGTCGCCGGCCAGACAGTCGAATCCCGCAGAGATGAATACGAACTCCGGCCGAAACTCCTCCAGCGTGGCCTCCAGCGCCGAGTCGAACGCCGCGTGGTATTCCTCCCGGGTCGTGCCATGGCCGAGCGGCACGTTCCGGGTCGTGCCGAGCCCCTTCCCCCGCCCCCGTTCCCCCACGGCGCCCGTGCCCGGGTAGTGCGGGCTCAGATGCAGCGAGAGGAAGTAGACGCTCGGGTCCTCGTAGAAGATGTCCTGGGTGCCGTTCCCGTGGTGCACGTCCCAGTCCACGATCAGCACCCGACCCGCCCCCCGCCGCCGCTGCACCCACCGGGCCGCGACCGCCACGTTGTTGAACAGGCAGAACCCCATCGCCCGGTTCGGCGTGGCGTGATGGCCCGGCGGCCGGGACGCGGCGAACGCCGTGGACGCCGCGCCATCCGCGACCAGCGCCGCGGCCGTCACCGCGCACCCCGCGGCCGCCAGCGCCGCGGACCACGACGCCGGCGAGACCAGCGTGTCGGCGTCCAGCTGCACCGGCTCGCCCGGACGCGCCGCGTTCGCGGCCTCCCGGACCGCGTCCACCAGGGCCCGCTCGTGCACCCGGAGGAGATCCTCCTCCGAGACCGGCTCCGCCTCCTGCTGCAGCAACACCGGCAACAGGACCGGCATCTCCCGCTCAATGGCCCGCACCACGGCAGGGAGCCGACCCTGATGCTCAGGGTGGCCCCAGCCGGTGTCGTGCAGCGCGCAGTCGGAATGCAGCACGAACGCCGACGGGTATGCCATCCTGTTCTCCGGGACCTCGTGGGCGAGGCGGCCGGGAGCGGCCGGCCCGCCCGCCTCCTCAGACCGCGGCGGGCTCGCGGGAATCCGGCTCCCGCGCCGCGCTGAACCGCTCCTGGAGACTGCGCACCTCCCGCCGACGCGAGCGCAGCGCGATCACCGCATCGCAGGCCGCGGACGCCGCCGAGAGCGTCGTGCAGTACGGGATCTTGTGGGCGATCGCCGCGCGCCGCATGGCGTAGTCGTCGTACTGGGACTTCTTGCCGAGCGGCGTGTTGATCAGCAGGTCGATCCCGCGGCTGATCATCGCGTCGACGAGGTTCGGACGGCCCTCCCCGACCTTGAAGATCCGCTCCACCGGGATCCCCCGCGCCGACAGGTACCGCGCGGTCCCCTCCGTCGCCAGGATCTTGAACCCGAGCTCGTGGAAGCGCCTCACGATCACCGTGGCCAGCGGCTTGTCCGCGTCGTTCACCGTGACCGCGATCACGCCCTCCGTGGGAAGCGGCGCGCCCGCCGAGATCTCCGCCTTCGCGAACGCCATCCCGAACGACTCGTCGAAGCCCATGACCTCGCCCGTCGACCGCATCTCCGGCCCGAGCAACACGTCCACTTCGAACTTGTTGAACGGGAAGACCGCTTCCTTGACCGCCACGCCCGGCACCCGGTAGTCCGCGCCCGACCAGACCGCGTCCTCGTCCGGCGGCGGCAGCACCTCGGCCAGCCGCTTGCCCGCCATGATCCTCGCCGCCGCCCGCGCGAACTGGATCCCCGTGGCCTTGGACACGAACGGCACCGTCCGGGACGCGCGCGGGTTCACCTCCAGCACGTAGACCACGCCGTCCTTGATCGCGTACTGCACGTTCATGAGCCCGACCACGCCCAGCTCCTCCGCGAACCGGAGCGTCAGCCGCCGGATCTCTTCGAGCTCCAGGTCCTTGAGCCGGAACGGCGGCAGCACGCACGCCGAGTCACCCGAGTGCACGCCCGCGCCCTCGATGTGCTGCATGACGCCGGCGATCACCGCGCGCTCACCGTCCGCCACCGCGTCCACGTCCGCCTCGAACGCGTCCTCGATGAACCGGTCGATCAGCACCGGATGGTCCGGCGACGCCCGCACCGCCCGTTCGAAGTAGTCGAGCAGCGACGCCTCGTCGTACACGATCTCCATCGCCCGGCCGCCGAGCACGTACGACGGCCGGACCAGCACCGGATACCCGACCCGGGCCGCCACCGCCAGCGCCTCTCCCGTGCTCGTCGCGATCCCGTTCGGCGGCACCGTGGCCCCCAGCTTCCGGCAGAGCGCCGCGAACCGGTCCCGGTCCTCCGCCCGGTCGATCGCATCCACGCTCGTCCCCAGGATCCGTACGCCCGCCTCCGCCAGCGGCTTCGCCAGCTTGAGCGGCGTCTGCCCCCCGAGCTGCACGATCACCCCGACCGGCTTCTCCCGGTCCACGATCTCCAACACGTCCTCGAGCGTCAGCGGCTCGAAGTACAGCTTGTCCGAGACGTCGAAGTCCGTGGACACCGTCTCCGGGTTCGAGTTCACCATGATCGTCTCGAACCCGTCCTCCCGCAGCGCGAGCGCGGCCTGCACGCAGCAGTAGTCGAACTCGATCCCCTGCCCGATCCGGTTCGGCCCGCTCCCCAGGATCACGACCTTCGGCCGATCGCTCGGCGGCGCCTCGCTCTCCTCCTCGTATGACGAGTACAGGTACGGCGTGGCCGCCGGGAACTCGCCCGCGCACGTGTCCACCATGTGGTACGTGGGCCGGATCCCCAGCACCTGCCGCCGCTCCCGCACCGCCCGCTCGCTCTCGCCCCGCAGCTTCCCCAGGTGCTTGTCGCTGAAGCCGAGCCGCTTCATGTACAGCAGCTCTTCGTACCCGACCTCCCGCAGGTCCCGGTACATCCGCTCCGCGTCCACCAGCTCCTTGAGCTGCGTCAGGAACCAGGGGTCGATGTTCGTCAGCTCGTGCAGCTCCTCGATGGAGAAGCCCGCCATGAGCGCCCGCTTGAGCTGGAACGGCCGCTCCGCGGTCGGCCGCCGGAGCGCGCTCCGGAGCGCCTCGACCGAGTCGTCGGGCAGCCCGTCGTCCTGCGGGCGAGCGCCCGTCTCCCACCCCGCCCGGTCGATCTCCAGGCCCCGGAGCCCCTTCTGCCACGCCTGCTTGAAGGTCCGCCCGATGGCCATGACCTCCCCGACCGCCTTCATCTGCACGCCGAGCGTCGGGTCCGCGGTCGGGAACTTCTCGAACGCGAAGCGCGGGAACTTGACCACCACGTAGTCCAGCACCGGTTCGAACGAGGCCGGCGTGCTCTTCGTGATGTCGTTCGGCAGCTCGTCCAGCCGGTAGCCCACCGCGAGCTTCGCGCCGATCCGCGCGATCGGGAAGCCCGTGGCCTTCGACGCCAGCGCCGAGGACCGCGAGACCCGGGGGTTCATCTCGACCACCAGCATCTCGCCGTCCTTCGGGTTCACCGCGAACTGGATGTTGCACCCGCCGGCCGCCACGCCGATCTCGCGGATGATGGCGATCGCCGCATCCCGCATCCGCTGGTATTCGACGTCGCTCAACGTGAGCGCCGGCGCCACCGTGATCGAGTCCCCGGTATGCACGCCCATCGGGTCGAAGTTCTCGATGGAGCACACGATGACCACGTTGTCCGCGCCATCGCGCATGACCTCCAGCTCGAACTCCTTCCACCCGATGATCGAGCGGTCGATCAGGACCTCCCCGATCGGCGACTGCTCGAGTCCGCGGCGGACCGTTTCCTTCAGCTCCTCCACGTTGTAGGCGATCCCGCCGCCCGTGCCGCCGAGGGTGAAGGACGGGCGCACGATGGCCGGGTAGCCGGTCCCCTCCACGATGCGCAGCGCGTCGTCGATGGAGCGCGCGAACCCGCCGGTCGGCACCTTGAGCCCGATCCGTCTCATGGCCGCCGCGAATTCCTCGCGGTTCTCGGCCTTCCGGATCGCGCGCGCGTCCGCGCCGATCATTTCGACGCCGTACTTGTCCAGCACGCCGGCATCATAGAGCTCCAGCGCGACGTTCAGGGCGGTCTGGCCGCCCATGGTCGGGAGCAGCGCATCCGGCCGCTCCCGCTCGATGATCCGCTCGACCCACTCGGCGGTGATGGGCTCGATGTACGTCCGATCGGCCAGCTCGGGGTCGGTCATGATGGTGGCCGGGTTGCTGTTCACCAGCACCACCCGGTACCCCTCTTCCTTGAGGGCCCGAGCCGCCTGTGTACCCGAATAGTCGAACTCGCACGCCTGCCCGATCACGATCGGGCCCGAGCCGAGCAACAAGATCGTGTGAAGGTCGTCCCGACGAGGCACGGCCGGTTCAGCTCGCGTTCTGGTTGTTGGACTCTCCGCGGAACACTCGATCCGCGGTCGGGGCGGAGCCGCCCCACACGACGCCGGAAAGGATGGTGGGGGTGGGGATTGCGGTGGGTACCATTCCTTCTCACCAGCGATGGGTATCGTATCCAGAGTCGTTCAAATTTGGATGAGGACAGGGCTTGGCGCAAGGTGGGGTAGCGCGCGCTCGGGCGCGGGAGGCCGCGTGTCGCGCCAGGGATTCAGGCCGGACCGCCGCCCCGGGACCGATATCGGGACCGAGGCAGAAGACCGATCGGCCGAGGCGCCGAGCACACCGCCGCGAGTTCGGATTCCGCCCGGTGGCGGGCGTGTCGACGGTGTCTGCCGCAGCCGACGTCGCCTGACTGCATACCGATGGCCGACCGGGGAGTACGCTGTGGAGCCGAGCCGCAATGACGCCGACCCATTGCGAATCTGCTCCCGCCCCGAACGAACCGCACCGGAAATCGGCGGATCCCACGGGCGCACTCCGTCACCGGCCGCGAATCACCGGTCCCATTGAACCATGCGTACCCCGGCCTCGTGGAAGACCCACGAGAATTTCGGGCTCCGGCGTCGAGTCCGCCGGAGCCCGCGCCCAGGTGCGCTCAGTGCCGTCGCGGTGGCGCCAGCGGCAACTCCTTGATCCTCTCGGGCGGCTCGAGCCGCGCCGCGGCCGCCGCCGGGAGCTTCATCACCGAATGGATCGTGCGCGGCATGAGGGTGAACGGGCTCCCCGGCGCCGGCGTGGCCGTGATCTCGAGAGAGTAAGGCCCGGCTCCGTGCCCCATCTCCCTCGCCACCATCATGTAGCGCCCCGCGGGCACGGTCGCCGACAACGTCCGAGTGGTGCCCGTACCGACGCTGACCCCGACGACGAAACCGAGATTCGCATTGACGGTGGCCTTGAACACATCCACCGTGTCCGTGCGCAGCAGCACCAGCTCCATCTCCTGGGGCGCGCCGGTGACCGTCGCCTCGACCAGCGAGGGCTCGGCCAGGTCGAACGCGTAGTAATCCACCGCCCACCGGTTCTCCGTGCTGAGCGCCGTCTCGGCGAACGGGAGCGTGATCGGCGTGGGCGAGGCCTCCTGCGGAATGTCGTTCGGCTCGAACCCGTCGGGCGGATTCTCGAAGCTCGTCAGCGGCAGGAACATCAGCCCGTAGGCCATGCGCGCCAGCTCCCCGGACGGCCCCGCGCCGGCGAGCCTCAGGCCGTAAATGCCGGGCGGCAACCCGGGATGCGAATACGTCACGCTGTCCACGTACGTGCCGAGCACCGGGTCCAGGGTCCAGAGCTGCGCACCCACGTCGAACGCCGACAGGGTCGGTCCGGGCCGGAAGCGGAACAGGTACGCGAAGATCGTCCGGGACGCGTTCGGCGGGCCGCGATGGTAGAGGCGGATCATCATCGGCGTCGTTTCCTCGAGCTCGAAGCCGACGTACTTGAACTGGCCCGCCGGTACCATCAGCGACGGGTTCGAGTACGTGGTCGGCACGAGCCACAGGGTGCAGGTGCCGTCCGGTGGGCAGCCGACGAAAATGTCGTCATCCGCCGTGCGCTGGAAATGGCGGCTCGTCGTGAACGAATCCGTCGGCGTGGCGAAGTGGAGCGGACCGGACACCGCGTCCACCGGTACCCAGACGTAGTACCGCTCCGGGGTTGATCCCAGGATGTGGGCAGGGATGCGGGACCCGCTCGGCCCCGTGAAGTACACCTGCGCATCCACCGGCAGCCCCTGCCCCTCGATTGCGATGTCGCTGCCGTAACGTCCGGTGTCGGGTGAAAGTGCCGTGACCGGGGTGACCCGCAGGTCCTTCGTCCCCTTGACCCCGTTCCACGCCTCGGCCTCGATCCGGGCCGGTCCGGGGACCACGCCGGTGACACGGCCATTGGATTGCAATGTGATGCCGCCCGAAACCACCCGCCACGTGAATTCGACGCCGGTGAGCGGTCGCCCCTCCGCGTCGAACGCCTGTGCGCTGTACTGGACGGAGTGGTTCAGGTCCACGTACGGGCTCGTGGGGAAGATCCCGATGCTCGCGACCGGCGGCCCCGCCACGTTGACCGCTGCCCGCCCCGCCACGCCGCTCACGCTCACCGGCTCCGCCACGATCTCCGCCGTGCCGTACTCGACGCCCGTGACCACGCCGAGCGTGTCCACGGTGGCCACGCTCGGGGTCTCCGAACGCCAGTGGAACTTGACGCCGGGCACGAGACTCCCCTCCCGGTACGCGCGCGCCTCCAGCGCCAGGGTCGCGCCCCGGTCGACCCGGAGCTCAGAGCTCCCCGAGGTCGTCACGATCTCGACGGCATCGATCGGGCGCTCCTCCGGACTCGAGCTGTCGCCACAACCGCCAATGGCCACCAGGAGCACGGCGAACATCTTGCCGGTGTCACGGGCGATCTTCGACACGGCAACCTCCTTGAGAGAGCGCAGAGGGACGATCGGCTTCCTTCGATCTCAACGTATCAGGCTCACTCGATACCCCGCGAGCGAACCGCGCAGCTCGTTGTTGCCGTCGGCGACCTGCAGGAGCACCGCGGACAGCATCGGCGCTCCGAGGTCCCTCACCTCCACCTGGAACCTCAGCTCGCCGGGCTCGTCCCGGACGACGACCACCCGGGACGTGTTCCTCTCCACCCGGGCGACGAAGACCCGCGCATCCGCGGATCGGGCCCCCTCGATCCCCGAGCCCGTGAGCTGGACCACCGCCGCCCCCTCCGGCCCGTTCGGGGATTCGATCACAACCTCGTAGACGCCCGGGCCGCCCGGCCCGTCCGGGTCGTCGCACCCCGCCCCGGCCAACCCGAGGGACGCGGCAAGCAGCGCACCCCGCAACACAGCCCGTACCGACGCCCCACGGATCATGGCCACCTCCCCGGTAGAACGACCTCGGGGACCAGGGTTCGGACGATCGCCCGCTCCTCGGCCGTCATCGGAAGGTCCGGATGCGCGAGGAGGTACGCGCGCAGGTCGCCCACATCGTACGTCCCGTTCCGGTTCCCTTGCCGGTCCAGATACTCCCGCGCAACGGCGTCCGGGCCGCTCGCCGTGCCCAGGAGCGGCGCGAGCAACACATCCAGCCCGAGCGCCGGCCGCAGCACCTCGAGCGGGAGGTCCAGCGTGGCGGTCAGCCCCGCCGCGTCGCGTACCCGCAGCGAGACCGGGAACGTGCCGGTTTCGAGCGCGGCCCCCACGATCCTCCCATCGTTCCGGAGCTGGAGCCCCGCGGGGAGTGCGCCGGAAACCAGCGTCCAGGCGAGCGGCGGCGTGCCGTTCACGGCGCGCAACTCGATCACCACCGAGTCCGCCGCCCGGATCTGCGCCGCGCCCGGCGACTCGGCCGCGAACGTCTGACGGAATACCGCCGTCAGCGACATGGCCGTGTCCAGGGTGAGGCGCACAGGGTTCGCGCCGCCTTCGACCACGCCCTCCCACCGCTCGAACCCGAAGCCCGTGTTCGCCGTGGCCGTGACTTCCACGGCCGCGCCCGGCGCGTACCAGCCGCAATCCACGCCCTCGGGGGCGGCCGTGACCCGGCCGGGCACGCCCGCCGTGGCCGGGCCGCGGACCGCCGTGCTCAACCGGTACTGCTTCTCGTATCGAACCGTGAGCGCCGTGTCCCCGAATCCCATCGTGAACACCCGTTCCCGCGGCGCGCCATCGCTCCAGCCGGCGGCGCCGACCCGCGTGCCGGGGCCCGTGAGCCGCCCCGGATCGGCCGCCAGCGTGCGCCGTTCGAACGGCGCCCACGGCAGCTCGATCGGCGCCGTCACGGACCGCCGCCCGTCGATGGTGATGCGGGCGCTCTCCACCCCCTCCACCCCGATGGCAACGGTGCCGAACCGCGTGCTCAGCTCGAAGCGGCTCTCCCCGGACGCGAACTCGATCTCCCGCAGCGTGAGCCCCGACGCCCAGCCCTGGTGCGTCAGCGATCCCGGCGTGCTCCCTGCGTGGAACTCCCGGTTCCCCCGGCTCCCGGGGAACGGGTCCCCCGCATCGCCGCGGTTGCTCCCGGCCTGATCCTCGTTCCGTCGGAGGTTGCCCTGCCCGTCCGCCTCGACCAGCGCCACCCCGTACCGGGCCGGGTTCGCGTTCACCCGGTTGAACGGCCAGCCCGCGTCCACCACGTCCTGGTCGATGTGCCAGACCAGCAGCCCTTCGCCCGGGATCCCCTCGTCGAACCCGACCCGCCTCCGGGTCTCCAGCAGGTAGTACTCCCGGCTGCCGTCTCCGCTGTCGATCCGGAAAACCCGCCGCGTGTCCGCGACCGCGCCGAGAGCCACCATCTGCGGCGCTTCGCCCGGCGGGATCCGGACGACGTCGACCCAGCCCAGCTGCTCCCGCGTCCACGCCCCCATCCCGCACGGCCGCTCCGGCTCCGGGAATGCGCCGCACCCCCACGCCCCGGTCCCCATCAGCCCCCAGCTCCCGATCCCCGGCCCGTTCGTGCCGTCGGTCGTCACGGCGTCATACAGGTCCGGGAGCCCGAGCGCGTGCCCCAGCTCGTGCACGAACACCCCGATCTCCGTCACGTCCCGCCCCGGCCGGCAGCTCCGCACCGATTGGAGCACCAGGTCGTTGATCCGGATCGTCCCGCCCCCGGGCGCGTTGCTCGGCGTCCGCGTCTGATACGCACCCCCGAACGGCGGCAGCACCGCGAGCTGCGCCCGCCTCGCCCACGGACCCGGCCCGCCGCACTCGTTCCCGATCTCCGGGTGGAAGACCGCCAGGACGTCCACGAACCCGTCGTCGTCCCCGGAATTCGGGATCCCGTCCGGCCCGTCGTTGTCGAACAGGCCCCAGTCCACCCCCCGGGCGTCCAGCTCCTCCAGCAGCTCCCGGATGTACTGCCCCAACCGGCAGTCCGCGTTCGTCAGGCAGCCATCCTTGCCCATCACTTCCGACAGCGTGAGCGACGACCGCACCGTGTCGAACACCGTGCCGGTCACGGTGAGCAGCCCTCCCGACATTTCGTGGAAGTAGTCCGTGACCGTCCGGTAGTAGCTGTTCGGGCCCGAGAAGAACTCCCGCTGCAGACGCTCCGGGCTCACGGGCGAGGCCGGACCGCCCGCGAACAGCCCGATCACCGCCGCGATCCGGTACGTTCCGGAAACCGGAGCGGCCGCCGTGACCGCTTCCCAACCCCGCTCATCCACGGGGCCAGGAACCGGCGCACGCGCGGCCGCTGCACGCGCTCCAACAGACCGCAACGCCCGCGCGAAGTCGAACATCTGCGGCTGACTCCGCGCGAACTCCAGATGCCCGTCCGGGAGCCGCGTCCCGTAGATCCGGGCCATCAATTCCTGGTCCTGCGCCCTCGCGCCCGTCCCCGGGTACGCGACCGCCGCCACGAGCAGCAGCACCGCCCTCCATAGGCGACGACCCGCAGGACAGCCCATCATTTTCCGTCCCTACACGATCGGGTCGGCCGCGATCGCCGACTCAGTTCCCGGTCGTCCCCTCCGGCGCCGGAATGTCCACCACCGGCGGCAGGTTCGGCTCCGCGAGACGGCTCATCTCCGTCTCCTGCTCGTACTTCACCCGCACCCCCGGCTCCGTGAGCGGCGGCTTCAAGAACCCGCGGTCCGACGACGCCGGCGGCCCGCCGCACGCCCCTGCCGACACCGCGATCCCCACGATCAACCCCAGACACGCTACACGAGAACGGATATGGACCAGCATCGCTCCTCCGATGTTATCTGCGTCTCCTTTCGGAACCGGCGCCTCAATATGGCATGATTCCGCTCTCACCGCCAAGTGTCCCAGCCCCGACGCGCGAATGCACCAAGTCGGAGTAGCTCGCGGCATTCTTCAGTGCGATTATCTGGACCACGATTATGCACTGCGTCACCCCCGCCAGCCACAGCTGAGCCCCTCCCTTCATTGTGCGACCATGCGCGCAGCGTCCGGAGGCACCGACACTTGACACCACACCCATGGCTTAGTCTATTGGTGTGTGGCAGTTCCGCCCTGGTATTTTGACTATAAGGGAGGTTGTATGGCGGAAATCAATCCGAAGGTCATGGAGATGGTGCAGGAGGAGGTTCGCAAGAACCCCGACATCTCGACCACGGAACTCTTCGAGAAGGCCAAGAAGCTGGACAAGAGCATCGCCGAGCTTTCCCGGCGAGCTTTTCATGCCCGGTATCCTCTTCAGGTGAAGCGTCAACTCGCGCCGACTCGCCGCAGGACGCGGCGGCGGACCAGCACGGCGGATCGGGAAGCGGTGCGCGCCGTGCTGCTGCAGCTCGCGAAGGACCTTGCGTCGGCCGAGGATGCGGCGGGCGTGGTCACCGTGGTGGGCGGAATCGACAAGTACATCGACCGGATCTTCAAGGCGATGGGTCGGGCCTGACGGCGGACCTGACGTCGATCCGGGCCGGTCCCTGGCCGGCGGCGCTGCCGGAGCAGCCCGCGTGTGCCGGGGACCGGTTTTTCTTTCGCGTGGCGACGTCGGCTCGTGCGCGCCCCGTCGGCCGTCGCCCGCCGTCGTGCGACCGCCGTCCCGGACCGCGCGGCGTGCCGGCGTCCGGGTAGCCCGGGTGGCTTCGGTCACGCCTGCGCGCGGCCGGGCACGACCGCAGGTCCGGTCCGGGTCCCGGATCCGGTCCCGCCGTTCGGCGCCCGTGCGCCCGGCGCGGCGCCGGCCCGCCGGCCGGCCGCGCACGCGGAGCTTCCTCTGCCCGGGAGCGGTGCGTGCCGCGACGTCGCCTTCACGACGCCGGACGCGGCTCCAGCTCGATCTCCTGCGCCGCGTCCCGCATGGCCTGGATGACGTTCCCGATGTGCTGGTCCAGGTCGATCCCGAGGAGCTCCGCCCCCCTCCTCACCTCCTCCCGGTCCACGCCGCGCGCGAAGGTGGGATCCTTCATCTTCTTCTTGACCGACTTCGGGGCGAGATCCTGGATCCCGTTCGGCCGGACGAGCGCGGTGGCGTAGATCAACCCGGTCAGCTCATCGCACGCCACGAGGGCCCGGTCCAGGAGGCTCTCCGGCTGTACGCCGGTGAAGTCCGAACGGTGGGCGAGGATCGCGTGGCAGATTTCCTCGGGGTAGCCGAGCCTGCGCAGCTCCTCGACCGCCCGGAGCGGATGCTCGTCCGGGTACTTCTCCCAGTCCAGGTCGTGCAGCAGACCCGCAATCCCCCAGGTCTCCTCGTCCTCGCCGTACTGCCGCGCATAATAGCGGAGCGCGGCCTCGACAGACTTCATGTGGTTGCGGAGCCCCTGGCCTTCCACCCAGCGGTTCAGCAGTTCCAGCGCTTCTTCACGCGACGGCACGTTCCCATCCCTCCTCGCGAATCTCCCCCGTCCGGCCCGGGGCCGACTCCCCGCCGACCGGGCGGCTCGTGTGAATCCATCGGACCGGGCCCGAGCACCCGCCCCGCTCGCGTTCCCCGGGCGGTACCGGACCGGTCGCCTCCGGTGACCCGTACGCCGTTGGCCGGCGAGCCGTCCCCCGCCGTTCAGGAGAACGACGTCGTCGAGGGGCTCACCCGGCCGGCGTCGGCGCGATACGTTCGGGCTTTACGGGAACTTGGGCTGAGACGGCGCGATTGTCCACTCCCCGCGCCGCCGTGCCCGCGACCCTCCGCCCCCGCTCTCGCCCCGCCCCGGCGAATGGCCCCGGCCTTGCCATACCCACCGGACCGAGCCGGAAACCGATACCGCCACGAGCCCGGAGGATGCCCATGAAGCGCGACTCGCGGCAATGGCTCATGCTCGCCATCTTCGTGTCGATCTGCATCGCGGTCGGCGGGTTCGGAGCGATCTACACGGAATCCACCCGCGCTGTCTGGTTCGACACGCTGCGACAGCCCGACTGGAGTCCGCCCGCCTGGCTCTTCGGTCCGGTCTGGGCCATCCTCTACCTCTTCATGGCCGTCGCCGCATGGCTCGTCTGGCGCAACGCCCGCTCCTACCGCCAGACCGCCGGGGCTCTCATCCTCTTCGGCATCCAGCTCGCCCTCAACCTCGCCTGGTCCGGGATCTTCTTCGGGCTGCGCTCGCCCGGCGCCGCGTTCATCGAGATCCTCATCCTCTGGGTCGCGATCGTGGCAACGATGATCGCGTTCTGGCGAGTCACCCGTCTGGCCGGCCTGCTGTTCGTCCCCTACCTGCTCTGGGTCACTTTCGCCAGCGCCCTGAACTACGCCATCTGGCAGCTCAACGCCTGATCCGCGGCCGGTCCGTTCATCCGCGGAACTCCCGGAGCAGCTCGACGAGGGCCTCGGGGCTCCGAACGGGCGCCGCACAGGTCCGGCCGGCGCACACGTAGGCGAGCGGCGCCGATCCGCCGAGCATCGCCCGCAGCTCCGGCGGCAGCTCGCCGGCCGGGACGTGCCCCGGCGCGAACCGGCGGATCACGGTCCTCGGGCGGTGGGTGCGCAGCGCGGCGTGGAAGAGCGCCTCGGCGGCGGGGTCGTCGACGTCGCCTACGACGACCACCGTGGTCACCGGCCCGGTCGTCCAGTCCACCGCCCGCACGAAGGTGGCGGCGGAGGTGGAGAATCGCGGCACCGACCCCGCGAATGCCTCGAGCACCGCCTGCGCCGCCTCTGCGTACCGGGGGCCGGCCCCCAGCGCGGCCAACCGGAGCAGCGTGAGCGCCGCCACCGCGTTCGCCCCGGGCGCGGGCGAGTCGATCACGGGACGATGGGCCGCCTCGAGCCCCGGCGCCACGCCCGGCGCGCCCCTCGGCCGGTCCAGGAGCGCCCCGCGCTCGGTGTCCCGGAAGGTATCCAGCATCCCATCCACCACCCGCCGCGCCCGGCCGAGCAGGTCCGGTCGCTGCACCACCTCGTGGGCGTCGAGCAGGGCCTGGGCAACGTACGCCTGGTCCTCGAGGTACACGCCCGACCCGCCATCGCCCACCCGGTGCCGGACCAGACCGCTCCCCTGGTCCGCCGCCTCTTCCCAGATCCGGTCGAGGGCGCGGACCGCCGCGTCCGCCGCGTCCGCCCGCCCCAGGTACCGGGCCGCGGCCAGATGGCCGGACGCCACCAGCGCGCTCCACCCCGAGTACACCGTCTCGTCCACGAACGGCCGCGGACGCACATCGCGCGCGGCCTTGAGGCGCGCACGGATCCCGGCCAGGCGCGTGGCGGTGGACGCCTCGTCGTCGCCCAGCTCCCGAGCGACCTCGGCAACGCTCCTCGCCAGGTACGGCACGTGCCGGTTCCGGTCGTGCGGCATCGCGCTGTCCTGCTCGTCCAGCCCGTAACGGAGCACGGCCGCCCGGGTCAGCGCCTCATCCCCATCCAGCGCGGCCCGGACCTCGTCCACCGTCCAGGTCCAGTAGCCGCCGTCATCGTGCGGACCCACGTCCGCGTCCTGGGACGCCGGGGAGCCACCCGCGTCCACCAGCGCCGGCGCCACGTCCCGGTAGTACGCCAGGATCCCCTCCGCCGCATCCCGGTAGAGCGGATCGCCCAGCACCGCGTGCGCGATGGCGTACGTTTCCAGCAGGACACCGTTGTCGTACGCCATCTTCTCGAAGTGCGGGATGCGCCACTTCGCGTCCGTCGCGTAGCGGTGGAAGCCGCCGCCGAGCTGGTCGCGGATCCCGCCCCGCGCCATGGCGTCCAGCGTCTCCGCCACGATCCGGCGCATCCAGTCGGTGCCCGTGTCCAGGTACCGGTCGAGGAGCAGGTTCATGGCGCCGGCGTTCGGAAACTTCGGTGCGAGGCCGAAGCCGCCGTGGCGGAAGTCGAACGACTGGGCGAACGCCTCGACCGTGGCGTCCACCAGCTCCGCCGTCACCGCGCCCGCCTGGACCTCGCCCCGCTCGTACGCGGCCAGCCGCTCGCGCACCTCCTGCGCCGCCTCCATCACCCGGTCCGGGCTCTCCCGCCAGACCCTCGCCACCTCCCGGAGCACGCGCCGGAACGACGGCCGGCCGAACCGGTCGTCCGGCGGGAAGTACGTGCCCCCGTAGAACGCGTCCCCATCGGCGTGAGGAACGCGGTCAGCGGCCACCCGGACTGCCCCGAGAGCGCCTGCACCGCCCGCTGATAGCGCGCGTCCACGTCCGGCAGCTCGTCCCGGTCGACCTTGACCGGAACGAACAGCTCGTTGATCAGTGCCGCCGTCTCCGGGTCCTCGTAGCTCTCGTGGTCCATCACGTGGCACCAGTGGCACCACACCGCGCCGATGTCGAGGAGCACCGGCCGGTTCTCCCGCTTCGCCCGCTCGAACGCGGCCTCGCCCCATGGCATCCACCGCACCGGCTGGCTGGCGCCATGGCGCAGGAACGGACTCCGCGCGTCTTCCAGGGTCAGGTGGGAGGGCGCCGGCGCCCCGGTCCTGCGGGACTCGTCTCCTGTTGTCGATGGTGCCCGGATGCGGGCGCGGGCCCGGCGCGGGCGAGGCCTCAGCCCGCGTACGTGAACCCGGCCTCCTGGATGGTGATCGGCCTGCCGTCGCGGAACACTCCCGCGTCCACGACGACACCGATGAAGAGCGTATGGTCGCCGGTCGGGACCTCCGCCTCGACCCGGCACTCCACGTAACCGAGACACGCGGTGATCAGCGGCGCGCCGGTCACGCCGTCCCGGTACTCGAACTCCTGCAGCTTGTCCGGCGCCCGGGCCGCCGGCCGCGCCAGCCTCCCGGCCTCCCGCCGCTGCCCGGACTCGAACACGTTCACCGAGAAGACGCCGGACTCCCGGATCATGTCGATCGAGCGCCCGTCGTTCTCGACCGCCACCGCCACCATCGGCGGCTCGAAGGAGCACTGCATCACCCAGTTCGCGGTGAACGCATTCCGCTCATCGCCCCGGCGCACGCCGATGGCGTACAACCCGTACGGGAACCACTTCAGGACCTTTTCCCGGAGCTTCTCGTCCATGGCTCACGCCCCGGCGGACGGGCAGAGGTCCGCGAGCGAGCAGGCGTCGCACCGCGGCTTCGGCGCTTTGCAAACGGCGCGCCCGTGGTAGATCAGCAGGTGGCTCAGGTCGGTCCAATCCTCCCGCCGCACGAGCTTCCTCAGGTCCTGCTCGATCTTGTCCGGGTCCTGCTGCCGCGTCAGCCCGAGCCGGCCCGACAGCCGCTTCACGTGCGTGTCCACCACCACCCCTTCCGCCTTCCCGAACGCGTTCCCGAGCACCACGTTCGCGGTCTTCCGGCCCACGCCCGGCAGCTTCACGAGCGCGTCCATGTCGTCCGGGATCCGGCCGCCGTGCTTCTCCACCACCGCCGTCGCCATCCCGATCAGGCTCTTCGCCTTGTTGCGGTAGAAGCCGGTGGACTTGATCAGCTCCTCCACCTCCTCCTGCCGCGCCCCGGCCAGATCCTCCACCGTCGGGTAGCGGGCGAACAGCGCCGGCGTGACCTGATTCACCCGCTCGTCCGTGCACTGCGCAGAGAGGATCGTGGCGGTCAGCAGCTCGTAGGCGTTCCGGTGGTCGAGCGAGCACTTCGCGTCCGGGTAGTCGACGCGCAGCCGCCGCACGATCTCCGCCGCCCGCTCCCGCTTCGCCGCCACGCTCTCGCGCCCGCGCCGCGGGGCCGCAACACCCGCCGCCGGACGCCCGGCGACCTTCCCGTTCCGTCCGTCGTTCATCCCTCGCGCCTTCACGATGTTTTTCGCTTCCGGAAATACTCCCGCACCGCGTCCAGATCCCAGGCGTTGACCACGTCCGCCGCGGTCAGCCACCCCTTCCGCGCCACCATCACGCCCCAGCGCACGTCTTCCAGCCCGTCGACCGAGTGCGCGTCCGGGTTGATCGCCGTGCGGATCCCCTTCTCCTTCGCCCGGCGCCAGTACCGCCAGTCCATGTCCAGGCGGTGCGGGTTCGCGTTGATCTCGATCCCCACGCCTCGCTCCGCCGCCGCCTCCACCACCGCCTCCATGTCGATCCGGTACCCGCCGCGTCCGAGGAGCAGCCGCCCGGTCGGATGACCCAGGAACGTGAGGTGCGGGTTCTCCATGGCGCGCAGGACCCGCTCCGTCATCTCCGCCTCGGACATCCCGAACGACGAATGGACGGAGCCCACCACGTAGTCGAACCGCGCCAGGATGTCCTCATCCAGGTCCGCGTAGTCCAGCCGGCCGTCCGGCAGGATGTCCGCCTCGATCCCCTTGAACAGCCAGAGCTCGTGGCCGCGCTCGGCGTTCCACGCGTCGATCTCCTCGTGCTGCCGCGCGATCGCATCCGGGCTCAATCCCTTCGCGTACGCCGCGAACTGGGAGTGGTCCGCGATCCCCAGGTAACGCCAACCGAGCCGGAGCGCCGCCTCGGCCATCTCCCGGAGCGTGGCGTGACCGTCGCTGTACGTCGTGTGGTTGTGGAAGCAGCCGCGGAGGTGGCCGGGCTCGAGGAGCGCGGGGAGCGAGCCCGCGGACGCGGCCGCCACCTCGTCGCCCGTCTCACGCAGCTCCGGAGGGACGAAGTCCAGCCCCAGCGCCCCGTACAGCGCCGCCTCATCCGCCAATTCCACCCGCTCCCCGCCCCGCCACAGCCCGTGCTCGTCCAGACGCAGCCCGGCAGACTCCGCCTTCGCAGCCAGCCCGGCCACGTGCTCCGCACCGCCCGTGACGTGCACGAGCGCCGCCGCGAACGACTCCGGCGGCACGCAGCGCAGCCGCAGCTCGAGCCCGTCCGTGAGCCGCGCCCGTGCGCCGTTCTCCCCGAGCGCCGTCCCGCCCACCACCTCCGGCAGCGTCAGGAACGCGTCCACCACGGCGCGCCCGGCCCCACCCGGGACCGAGGCGACGATGTCGATCGCACCCACCGTCTCCAGCCGACGCCGCACCTCGCCCGCCGCTTCCGCGCGCTGCACCTCCGGCAGGCTACGCACCGCGTCCACCAGCCATGCCGCCACGGCCATGGCGTCCGGCAGCAGCCGGCGCCCGGACACGCTCCGCAGGAACGCGATCCCTTCCAGCAGCTTCGCCTGCGTCTTCGCCCCGAACCCGCTCAGCTCCGCGATCCGCCCCTCCGTGGCCGCCCGCTCCAGGTCGTCCAGCGACGATATGCCGAGCGTCACGTGGAGCACGTGGATCCGGCGGGCGCCGAGCCCCGGGACCCGGAGCAGGTCGAGGAGCCCCGGCGGCGTCGCCTCCCGCAACTCCCGGTACACGCTGGATTCGCCCGTGTCCAGGAGCTCCCGCACCACCTGGAGCGTGGCCGGTCCGAGCCCGCGCACCCGCGCCAGCGCCCCGCTCTCCGCCATCGCGGCCACATCGCCTTCCAGCCCCTCGATGGTCCGGGCCGCCGTCTGGAACGCCCGCGCCCGGAACGGGTTCTCGCCCTGGAGCTCCAGCAGCGTGCCGATCTCCTCCAGCACCCGGGCAATGGTCCGCTTATCCATGCTCCTCCGCCAGACCCAACCGAATGTACGGCAGCGCCGAAGGCGGGAATTCGTGAGGCGACGCCGGGCCTTCACCCTCCCCGGCCCTGTCCTCCCGCGCGGCGTCCGGATGCATCGCCGCGTACCACGCCACCCGCGAGAACGCCTTCAGCACCTCCGCCGGCGTGATCCACGCGTACAGGCCGCTCAGCTCGCCGCCCGGCAGGATGTTCTCGAAGTCCCCGCCGCCCGGACGCGCCTCCGCATCCGCCCAGTGACCGGACGGCTCGCCGAGTTCCACGCCCACGTCCACCACGCTGAACCCCGGGCGGTCCGGCCGCAGCCCGAGCACCAGCAGCAGGTCGAGCCGCGGATAGGGCGGCAGCTCCGGGTCGTCCGCGCCGACCATCGTCCAGAACAACCCGTCCACCGGCTCCGGCGTGGCCGACTCCGCCACCCGGGACCACACCAGGTGGCGCGGGAGCTGGAGATAGCCGGCGGGGTGCGGCGGGATCAGCTCCCACCCGCCCACGCGCTCTTCCCTGTCCAGGAGTCGCCGCAGGAGCGGCGTCTCCACGGTCACGAGCCGCCGGCCGAAACGCCAGAAATGGTAGCCGTGATAGAGGAGCAGCCCGTAGCGCCGGAGCTGCTCCGAGGCCTGGCCCCCCGGCGCCCCGTCCGGCATGAGATCCCGCAGCAGATTGCCCACCGTGCCCAGGAGCAGGAAACGCTCGGGCGAGGATGGGTCCACGCCCCGCGCCTCCACCTCCTCCTGGATCGCGGGGAACGCCTCGTCCTCGAACCCGGCCGCGCCGAACACCCACTCGTAGGGTGTCAGCCGCGCGGCACCGTCCGCCGATTTCTTCCGTTCCGTCGACATCCGGACATCATACCCCCGTGCGGCGGCCGCGTCCACTCGACCCGGCTACGCGGCGCCGGGAGAATCCGCTCCAGCACCGGCCTCGGATCGGTCTACCGATCATGTGCGCGGAGACGCGGCTGACCGAGGAGCCGCACGATCTGCGGACAGCCACGACCGACCCGATGCTCGCGGACGCTCCTCCCCGGACCCGCGTCCCGACTGGGTCTACCCGCCATACGTCCCGAAGCCCCCGGCCGCTCTTCCGACCCACCGTCTTCCCGAGCCAGCGCATCACCGCGGCGCCCGGGCCCGCCACCAGGGCCTACCCGCACGCCCGGGCCGGACCCCGCTCACGCCTCTTCCACCACCTCCGCCTCCCGCACCACCTCCACCACCTCCGGCCCCCGGCCCGTGAACCAGGCCCGGAGCGACGCGCCCAGCCCCCGCCGCCGGACCAGGACGAGCGTGACGTCGTCTTCCGACTCGACCCCCTCCACCTCAATGAAGCACACATCCCCGATCCGGGACGGCCGCCGCACCCGGTACTGCCGGCCCTCCCATTCGAACGTCACCCACGCATCCGGCTCCCGCGACGCCGGATACTCGATCTCCAGGAAGACCTCCCGCTCCACCCGGTAGCCCGCGCTCACCCCCTCCCCCGGCGAGTCCTCCAGCCGCTCGCCCGATCGGAAGAACAGCGGGTCGAAGGGCTCGCCCTCCCGGCGCTTGAAGTTCTCGTCCGCCGCGTAGTCCACGCCGATCAGGTCGTCTTCCGAGGCCAGCGACTCGAGGTGGTGCTGGAGCTCGTGCGTCAGCGTCTCCCATAGCTCGGACTCCCAGTCGAACTCCGGGTCCAGCCGCGAGAGCCGCCAGAACGACCCGTAGTACAGCACGACGGCGGACCGGATCGTGTCCGGCCCGCCGTAGTCCGACAGGTAGCTTTCGGTCAGGCACTCGCCCAGCGTGTAGACGTCCCGGATGGAAGGGTGCGGCCGCGCATCCCGCTCCACGATCAGCCCGTCGATCCCCTGCTTGAACTCCGCCGGGATCTCCTCCCACATCTCGTGGGCGCGGGCCTCGAATTCCTCGAATCGCATGCTCGCTCCACCCGCCGGTCCGCGCGCGGCGCTCAGCCCACGGGCTCCAGGAGCCAGGCCGGGACCTCGTCGAAGGGCAGCCCCGGCAGGCCGAGCCGCGCCACCACGGCCTCGGCGTCCTCCGCGTATCCGCGGGCGAAGGACTCCAGGAGGAACGGCCCGACACGAGGATTGCGGAACCAGTCCTCGTCGAACGAGTCCCGCAACCACTTTCCGAACGCCGCCTCGACCGCCCACGCCCGGAGCCGGCTCCCCGCCCGCTGCGCGCCCTCCACCTCGGCCAGGTAGCCCGCGCCATCCACCGCCAGCCCCGTGGCCGCGCTCAGCCGATCCACGTACTGCTCCCGCGCCGCGCCCGGGTCGGCGGACCGTTCGAGGTCCAACTCGTAGAGCGCCAGCGCGGCTGCCCGGCGCAGGTCGAGGAGGGCCAGGAGCGCGGCCCAGCGGATCGGGTCCGGCCGCGCAAGCCGGCCGAGCCGCGCGTAGCGGCCGAGCCATGCCGGGTTCCCCGGGAGCCGCCGGAAGAGGAGCCCCACGCCGTCGCTCACCGACCGGTCCCCCGCCACCCGGTCCTCGAACGGCAGGTCGCCGTCGGTCCATGCCGAGTGGTGCGCCTGGCCCAATGCGCCGTAAACGGCCGCGACCCGCTCCCACCCCCGCTCTTCTCCCGGCACGAGCACGACCTCGTCCGGCACGCTCAGCACCGCCCACCACGTCTGGCCGGAATGCTCCGCCCGCGGACCGCCCTCGACCCGGATCCGACCGCCCGCCGTCCAGTCCAGCCCGAGCTCCCGCCACTGCCGGGCCGCCGCCTCGAACGGGTCCAGGCCGCCGAGCAGCGGATCCATCCAGGGCGCCCTGCGCAGGCGGTACATGTCCGCCTCCGAGGCTTCGCCAGGCCCCAGCCCCAGCCGGCGCTCCAGCTCGTACCCGAGCAGGTCCAGGTACGCGTCCTCGGTCTGTTCCAGGAGCTTCCGGGCGACGTCGCCCACGCCGGCCTCGTCGGCCCACGGCCGCCCGCCGGCGTCCGCCACGATCGCGCGGGCCTGCCGCCCCGCCTCCACCACCCGGCGGTCCACCGCCTCCATTTCGGCCCTGGCCCCGGCCAGCGCCCGGGCGATCTCCGCGCGCCGCCCCGCCTCCTCCGCCTCCCCCAGGCGCACCGGGACGCTCCGCACCGGGATCGCCTCCCCCTCCACCTCCACCACCGCCGTGCACTCCCACGCAAGCTTCCGGTCCAGCGCATCTCCGGCCAGGAGCCCCGCCCGCCCCTCGGTCAGCACGCCCAGCAGCCGCCGACGCCGCGCCGCGCCCACGGACCCGGCCTCGCCCGCATCGCGGAGCCCCGCCGCGAGCGAGGTCAGCACGTCGTCGCCGAAGAGATCCCGGTACCGCTCGTGCAGCTCCGCGAGCCCCGCTCCCGACCGCGCGCCGACCCGGACCTCGAAGTACGCGCGGCTCCGCTCCCGCCAGAACGACTCCGCACGCGTCGAGAGATCCGGCTCCATCTCCGCTAGCCGATCCGCTCCCGGATGTACGTCAACACCGCGTCCGTGCTGATCCGCTCCTGGGCGAGCGTGTCCCGGTCCCGAATCGTGACCGTCCCGTCCTCCAGCGTCTGGCCGTCCACCGTGATGCAGTACGGCGTGCCCGCTTCGTCCTGCCGCCGGTACCGCTTCCCGATCGACCCGCTGTCATCGTAGAACGACGGGATCCCCGCCTTCCGCAGCGCCCCGTGAATGTTCGCCGCCACCTCCGGCATCCCGTCCTTCTTGACCAGCGGGAAGACCGCCGCCTTGATCGGCGCCAGCCGCGGATGCAGCTTCAGCACGACCCGCTGCTCCCCTTCCACCTCCTCCTCCCGGTACGCGTCCGCCAGCACGACCAGCAGCGTCCGGTCCACGCCCGCCGACGTCTCGATCACGTACGGGATGTACCGCTTGTCCCGATCGACCGGGTCCACGTACTCCAGCCGCTTCCCCGAGTACTCCTGGTGCCGGCCGAGGTCGAAATCGCTCCGGTTGTGGATCCCCTCGAACTCCTGCCACCCGAACGGGAACTCGTACTGGATGTCGTACGCGTCCTTCGCGTAGTGCGCCAGCTCCTCCGGCGAATGCTGATGGAACCGCAGCTTCTCCGGCCGGATCCCCAGCGACTTCACCCACTCCATCCGCTGGTGCCGCCAGTACTCGAACCACTCTTCGTCCGTGCCCGGCTCCACGAAGAACTGCATCTCCATCTGCTCGAACTCCCGCGTCCGGAAGATGAAGTTCCCCGGCGTGATCTCGTTGCGGAACGCCTTCCCGATCTGCGCGATCCCGAACGGGATCCGCTGCCGGCTGCTGGTCAGCACATTCTGGAAGTTCACGTAGATCCCCTGCGCCGTCTCCGGTCGCAGGTACACCACCGCCGCCGCCTCCTCCACCGGGCCCATGAATGTCTTGAACATCAGGTTGAACATCCGCGGCTCCGTGAAGGAATCACGCGCGCCGCAGACCGGGCACTGCCCGCCCGCGATCTCCGGGTTGTCCGCCCGGAACCGGCGATGGCAGTTCCGGCACTCCACCAGCGGGTCCGTGAAGCCCGCCACGTGCCCGCTCGCCTCCCAGACCCGGGGATGCATGAGGATCGCCGCGTCGATCCCCTCGATGTCGTCCCGCTCGTGCACCATGGCCCGCCACCAGGCGGCCTTGAGGTTGTTCTTCAGCTCCACCCCGAGCGGGCCGTAGTCCCAGACCGACCCGGTCCCGCCGTAGATCTCCGACGACTGAAACACGAAGCCCCGCCGCTTGCCGAGCGAGACCAGCTTGTCCATCAGATCGGTGCCGTTCGCCATGGTGCCTCTGTTCCTGTCCTCGCTGCCCTTGCCCACGGCCGGATCACACGACGCGCCCTCACGGGCCCGCGCGCCGAGCCAGCGCCCTGACCAGGCAGTTCACTGTCGTTCCAGACGTTACGCCCTCCGCTCCCGAGCGTTCCCGCCCTCGCCACGCCCCTGGAGTGCAGGACGAGATCGCGGCCGCGCGCGGGTGGAAGCGATTGAAGTTACAGGCGCTCCAACCCCGAAGCAACGCCGTCGCGCGCTCCGCGCGTCGAGCCCGGATACATCCTGACCCTCCGGGAGATGCGGCGGTGCTCGGCCCCGAGCAGCACCGGGGGTGAGGCAAGCACCTCGGGGCGGAGGCCCCTCGGCGCAGGAGCCGGCTCCGGTCCAATGTGCGGCGCCCACCGGTCTGGCCCGGCTCTTGCCCGGGCACCGCGCCGGATGCTTCGTCCCCGTCCCATCCCGGAGGTGGCATGCCACTGGTCGCGCTCTCCAGCGCCGAGGGCCCGCGTCTTCCCCCGGGCGCGTTCGATGTGCGAGGCTGGGAGGTGCGCACCCTCGTGGACGACGCACGCGTCGGCGAGGTCCATGACCTGCTCCTGGACGAGCGCCACGTGCCGCGCTACCTGGATGTGGCGCTCGGTCTCTTCCGCAAGCACGTGCTGATCCCCATCGGCAGCGCCCGCGCCGACGTCGAGCACCGCATAGTCTGGGTGCCCGGGTTCGACCGCGCCCGGTTCCGGGAGATCCCCGCGTACGAACACAACCTGGCCGGGCCCGACCGGGAGTACGAGACCGACCTCGTCGCCGCGTACTCCAGCGCGTACGCCAGCCGGGAGTACCGGCCGCGTCCGCCCGTGACCGGCGCGGTCTACGGCCCCCCGGAGCTCGAGGCGCCGGTCCGCCCGCGGCCCGGGAGGATCGCCCCCCTCTCCCGCCTCGACCAGTTCCGCATTGCGCCCGGCGAGCCGGACATCCGCGGCTGGGCCGTGGTCCTCTCGGACGGCCGGCCCGTGGGGCGAGTGGTCGATCTCTTCATCGACACCGCGGCGCTCAAGGTCCGCGCTCTCGAATGCGACGTCGGCGCCGCCGCCCACAGGGCCGCGGGCAACGCCCGGCGCGTCGTCATCCCGATCGGCTACGCGCGGCTGGATGAAGGGAAGCGGACCGTGTACGTGGACGCGATCTCGAGCGAGGACCTGGATGACCTGCCCGTCGGCCGGCCTGGCCAGTCGAGCGGGGAGGTCATCGAGCGCCTGGAGGAGCCGGGGGGTTCGGGGGAAGCCCGGGCCGACGACCGGTTCTACGACGATCCACGCTTCGATCCCGCGGAATTCTACGGATGGCCCCGACCCTGATCCCGAAGGTGCCGACTCTCACTCCTGCGGAGCAGCGCGCGGTGGCCCGCCTCATCGAGGCCGCCGTGGCGCGCGGCGATCCGCCTCTCCTCCGCGCCCTCCTCTTCGGCTCCAAGGCCCGGGGGGATTTCGACCGGGATTCGGATGTGGACGTGCTCTTCGTCTACGACGTCCCGACCCGGCACCGGGACGCCGTCGCCGCGGCGTCCCAGCTCCTCGCGGACCGCATCACCGAGGCCACCGGCGTGGCGCTGGAAACCTGGGCCGTGGCCATGGCCGACCTGGACGAGGGGTGCCGCACCCCCATGCTCGTGGACGCGCTCGAGGACGGTCTGCCGCTCTGGCCCCCGGGCGCGCCCCCGCTCGCCCTCCCGTTCACCCCCGCGGATGCATGCTTCTGTGCCGGCCGCCTCCTGGAGTGGGCGGAGGACGGCGGACCGCTCCGGGAATGGGCGCTCCGCCGCGGCCACGCCCGCTTCGCCGCTCGCCGCGCCCGCGACGACATCACGCGCATCGCCACCGCCGCGCTCCTCCTCACCGGCGACACCCGGCACCGCCGTACCGGTAGCCTCCGCCGGTTCCACGACCGGTTCGTGGCCCGAGGCCGGATCCCTCCGATTGTGACCGGGGCTCTGCGGTGGGCGGCGGCGGCCTACCCGCGGGACCGTGGCCGCGAAGCGCCGCCGCCGACAGCGTTCGCCGTGGCTACGGCGCCCGCCGGCGTCCGCGGCGCCGCCGTGATGGAAGCCGAGGTGGTCCCCTGGATCCTCCGGCGCATGCGGGAGATCGACGGGGCGGAGGCGCGGCGCGGGCGGTCCCGCTTCACTTGACGGGGCGGGTCTCCCGCGTCGACTGCTCTTCGGTCGGCGGCCCCCGGCCCGTCTCGATCGTGAACATCCCCATGTGCTGGGCCATGAACGTGTAGCTCGCCCAGATCACCACCCCGCCGAACGCCGGCACGCCGGCCAGCCCCACCCCCACCGTCGTGCACAGCATCCCGAAGATGAACAGCATCGCGGCGACCCCGACCATGCCGACGTCGCGCTCGCCCTCCGTGAGTCGCCGGTACCGGTTCACGGCCAGCGAAGCACCGGTCCCGGCATACCCCACCAGGGCGAACAACAGCAGAATGATGCGCAGACTTTCCGACATGGTGACTTCCCCCGCCGCTCGCAGGCGATCCGCTGGACCTGCGCAGATCGCTGGCCGCACCACCGGTTCCGGGGTCGCCGCACCGGATCGCCCCGGATCCGGCGCCCTGCCCCAATCCACAGATGGAGCAAGAATCAAACCTGGCCCCGGGATCCCGATGGCCCGGAACCGGTGCGCCCGCAGCGCGAACCGGCATGCTTCCCCGACCCGTACCCTGCCCGGCCTCGCGGACAAAGACCGCCCCACGCCCCGTTCCCCACCGGGGAGGGCCGTCCCCGACCGCCGCACCCCCTGATACACGGCACGTCGGCCTCGGGATCTACCCCAGCGCGTGCAGCAGCTCCCGGAGCCACTGCTCGGACAGGTCGTACGCGGAGGACAGCAGGTCCTCCCGGCTCCGCCCCCGGAGCCGCGCCGGCCCCACCCGCGGCTCCGTGCGCGACGCAGGACCGTCCGGCTCGAAAACGATGCGCCCCTGGAACTCGTCACCCACGCGCCAGGACTCGACCCGGACCCGCCACCGCGCGCCATCCCCCGTCAGCCGTCGGATCGTCGTCGCCTGGTCCCGGCCATCGGTCCGGTCCACCGGTCTCGATCCCATACGTACCCCCATGGCGCGTTCGATGTGTTACAAACGAACGTGGGGGGTCCCTTCCGGAGGGACCCCCCACGAAGGAACACCGCGACAGGGCGGCATCGCCTTGCGTGTCGGGCATGGCCCCGTTGGCCACGCCCTGGCCCGGCCATCGGGCCGTATGGGTCTGTCGCCCCGCTCGAGGGGGCGGCCGATCAGAAGATCTTGATGCTCACGTACCGCTGCGGTCGCTCACGCACATCCGCCGCGAGCGCCCTCACCTCCCGCAGCGCACCGCTCATCTCCCAGTAGAGCGTGCTGTCGTTCACCAGCCGGCCCAGCGTCCCCTGGCCAGCGTCGATCTTCGCCAGGACCGACGCCAGCGAGGTCATCGACCGCTCCATGGTGGCGATCGCCGCGGACAGCGCCCGCGCGCTGCTCTCCACCTCCGCGATCGCGCTGTTCAGCGCGCTGCCGACCTCCGCCGACTCCAGGCCCTCCACGCTGCGACGCAGGGCCGCTGCCGCAAAATGTAGCTCCCGGAACGCGCCGCGCAACTCCTCCGCGCTCTCCGGCAGCACCGCGGTCACCGCATGAACGTCCGCAACGGCCTTCGGCGAGAGCAGCGAGTCCGCCGTCTCCAACAGCGAGCTCGCCTTGCCGCCCAGCTCCGACAGGATCGCCACGATCTCCGGCACCGGCGCGCCGCCGAGCGTGTCCCCCTCCTCGATCATCGCCAGCGCCCCGCCCGGGATCAGCTCCACCGTGTTCGCCCCGAAGACGTCGGTCCGGATCGTCGCCCGCGTGTCCACCGGGAGCTGCAGCCATTTGTCCAGCCGGAGCTCCACCGTGACCTTCCGCGCGGCGTCCAGCTCCACCGACCGTACCGAGCCGATCTGCACGCCCTGCGTCACGACCCGGTCGCCTCGCTTCAGCCCCGCCCCGTTGTCCAGCGCCAGGTAGACCTTGTGCCCACCCTTGAACGGCGGTTCGTTCAGCAGGTAGTAGAGCCCCCAAACGAACAAGATCCCGGCCACCACCACCAGCAGGCCGAGGGCGATCACATACCGTCTGCGGATCTCCATTAAGGGCCTCCTAAACCGCCGCGGGCACGCTCACTCGGCCGCGGCGTACGAAGCGTTGGACCACGGGATCGGTGCTCGTGAAGACCTCTTCGGGCGGAGCGCAGATGTGGATCCGCCCCTCGTACAACAACGCGATCCGGTCTCCCACCTGGAACGCCGATTCCAGGTCGTGCGTCACCACGATACTCGTCACACCGAGTTCCGCGGCCAGCTCCTTGATCAGCGCGTCGATCGTTTCCGCATTCACCGGGTCGAGACCCGTCGTCGGCTCGTCCCAGAGCAGGTACCGCGGATGGCTCGCGATCGCCCGCGCCACCCCCACCCGCTTCCGCATCCCGCCGGAGAGCTGGGGCGGGTACATGTCCAGGACCGAGGGATCCAGGTTCACCCTCTCCAGGAGCACCTTCGCCTCCGCCCGGCACTCCTCGACGTCCCGGAGCTCCCGGTCGTCGTCCTGGGCGAGGCGCAGATTCTCCGCGATCGTCAGCGAATCGAAGAGCGCGGCGTTCTGGAATACGTAGCCGACGCGCCGCCGGACGCGCTTCAGTTCGGCGGCGGATGCGCGCGCGATGGAGACCCCGTCCACCAGCACGTCGCCACGGTCCGGGCGCAGCAACCCGATCGCGTGCTTGAGGAGCACGCTCTTCCCCGCGCCCGACGGGCCCAGCAGGACGAGCGTCTCGCCCTCCTGCACGACCAGGTCGATCCCTCGCAGGATCGCCTCGCCCCCGAGGCTCTTGTGCAGGTCCCTGAACTCGATCATTTCAGGCTTGCCGTACTCAGTACATCTTCAGGACCGGCACCAGCGCCACGTCCAGGACCATGATCGCGATCGTGGTCGCCACGACCGCCGCCGTCGTGGTCCGCCCGACGCCCTCCGCGCCGCCCCGCCCCTCCAGCCCGATGAAACACGCCAGGAACGTGATGGCGAACCCGAACGCGCCCGCCTTGAGCACGGAGAAGATCAGCGCCCACGGCCGGAAGTAGAACCGCATCCCGTAGACGAAGTCCGCGCTCGTGAGCCCATCCACCACGAGCAACCCGATCCCCCACCCCGAAAACACCCCCATGGCATCCGCCAGCACGACCAGCGGCGGGAGCACGACGACCCCGGCCAGGACCCGCGGCACCACCAGGTATACCACTGGATCCCGGCCCATGGCGTACAGGGCGTCGATCTGCTCCGTCACCTTCATCGACGCGATCTCTGCCGCGATGCTCGCGCCGATCCGCCCGACCAGCACGATGGCCGTGAGCACCGGCCCGAGCTCGGTGATCACGCTCGCCGCCACCACGCTCCCGATCACCCACAGCGGAAGCGCGCCGGTGAATTGCGCGCCCGTCTGCTGGGACGTGACCGCACCGCCCAGGAACGCCATGAGGAGCACCAGCGGCAGCGACCGGATCCCCATCAGGTACGCCTGATTGATGAACGACCGCAGGTACATGCGCGGCCGCGGCAGGATCCGGACGATCGACACCGCCAGCAGCGCCGCCCGGCCTATCGTCTCCAATCCGGACAGCACGCCTCTCAGCGGCGCCGGGGATACCACCGTGCTCATTTCTCCATTCGCTTTACCGGCCGCGCCCGCCCGTGCCCGGGTCCGCCCGTTTCCCTGTACCGTTTCACCCCGATCGGCGTTCCTGCGTTGCCGGCCTGACGAACAGCCGCTCCGGCCGCCCACGACGGCCGCCCCGCCGGCATCGGGCTGAGAGTCGGCGGCGCGCCGTTCAGCAGTATACGCGCGCCTCAGGTACAGCTATTTAAGCTAACCGTGCCGACGCCGGGCCGGAACCCCCGCAGCGCCCCCATCCGACGCTCTTCGCCGACTGTCCGGGCCGACAACCCATCCGCTCCGACCGCCCTCGGATTGCGGGTCACGGCCCGCCCCGGGAACCGCCGAACGGGCGCCGTCCCGACCCCCTTCCCCACCGCGCATCGGACCACGGCGAGCCCATGGCTGTCGCGGCAATCCACCGAGCCGTCGGGAGAACCGGAGAGGTCGTCGCGCGCCGGTCGACGAGCGCGCCGGAACGGGGTGGCGGGGAGGGCGGGCGGTGGTGCGGACCGGCGCCGAAACAACGCCCCTGGGAACGAGAATCGCCCCCACGGCCGCACGGGCGTGGAGGCTCTGACTCACGAGGCGGTTCTGCATGCTACGGATGGACCTGACCGGGATCGAACCGGTGACCTCCGCATTGCAAATGCGGCGCTCTCCCAACTGAGCTACAGGCCCGGCGATCAAGAGCGGAGGGCGAGTCCCTCGCCCTCCGCTCACCCGGTAAATCTATGAAAATCAGGCGGCTCGGTCAATGGGAAGGGTCGATGGGGGCGCCGTCTCGTGACCGGGGCTCGGCCACCGGCTCGACCTTCGGATCGGCCGCGGGCTCCGTCTTCTCCCGCGCAGGGCCTCCCGCCCGCCGCTCCATCTCGGCCTGGACGACCTCCGCCACCTCCTCGTCCGTCAGCCAGCCGTTGTCCCAGAGCACGGTGAACGCGTTGCGGGCGCGGCCCATCCGGTCCCGGCGGGCGGATCCCGGCGCACCGCGCTTGTAGGAGATCACGCACCCGGCCCAACTGCCGCGCACGACGGCTCGGCGGGCGAGGTCCTCCTTGAGTTGAATCAGGCCGTCGTAACTGAATTCGGCCAGTTCGGCCCTGAGCTCCGCGAGCGCCTCCTCACGGTGCCGCTCCGAGTAGCGCTCGATCGAGTTGTGCATGACCCTCTCCTTGTCGGATTCGAACATGTACGACCCTCTCTCGTTCGCATGAGCCGTGCCGGACCGGGGGCCCCCGGCCCCGCCCGGAGGGTGGCGCTGCAGCGGCTCGCGCACTGTCGGAAGGCCGGATTTCCGACTACATTCCGACATACGGGCACGCTGGCCCCGACTCGCTCGGGCCCCCTTTGGACGTCGAATGGCAGCACCGGATTCATCGGTTCTCGAGCCCAGGACCCTGGATGAGCTGCACACGCCGGCAGCGGTGGTCGACCTCGACCGGCTGACGGCGAACCTGGACCGGATGGCGGCGTACGCGCGGCGCCACGGCCTGGCGCTCCGGCCGCACACCAAGACGCACAAGTCGCCGTGGATCGCGGGGATGCAGGTCGAGCGCGGCGCCGCGGGCTTGACCGTGGCAACGGCCCGCGAGGCGGAGGTCATGGCCTCGGTCACGGACGACCTCCTCGTCGCATATCCGCCCGTGGGCCGTGCACGGATCGATGCGCTCCTCGCGGTAGCCGACAGGACCAGGGTCACCGTCGCGCTGGACTCGCTCGAAGCGCTGGACGCGATCGCGACCGCCGCGGCGGGAGCCGGGCTCGAGATCGGCGTGCTCGTCGAGCTGGACGTGGGGATGCGCCGTTGCGGCGTGACGGTGCCGGAGGAGGCCGTGGCCCTGGCCGGCGTCGCGGCGAGCCGCGCCGGCGTCGCCTATCGGGGCGTGATGTTCTATCCCGGCCATGTGCGGGAGCCGGTGACCGAACAGGGGCCGGCGCTGGAGCGTCTCTCGGCGGATCTCCGCCGGTTCCTCGACGCGCTCGACGCCGTCGGGCTCCCGCCCGCGATCGTGAGCGGCGGCTCCACGCCCACGGCTTTCGCTTCCCACCGGATCGCTGGCGTGACCGAGGTGCGCCCCGGCACCTACGTGTTCAACGACCGTACGACGGCCGCCATCGGCGCGTGCGCGTGGGAGGACTGCGCGTACACCGTGCTCGCGACCGTCGTCAGCGTAGCGGTCCCGGGGCAGGCGGTGGTCGACGCGGGCTCCAAGGCGCTTTCCCGGGAAGAGATCCGTGCGCCGAACGCCACCGGGTTCGGCGCCCTGCTCGACCGCCCGGACGTGGTCGTGGCCGCCATGTCCGAAGAGCATGGCGTGCTCGACCTGTCGCGCACATCCTGGCGCCCCGCCGTGGGCGACCGCGTACGTATCGTCCCGAACCACGTCTGCGTATCCGTCAACCTCCAGGACCGCATCTGGGGCGTGCGGGGCGACACGATCGAAACGGAATGGCCCGTGGCCGCCCGCGGCTGGATTGCGGGCGAAGCCGCGGCTCGCGCCGCGACGCGTTGACCGGGCCGGACCCGGGCCCGGGCCGCGTCGCCGAATTCACACCAACATTACACGATCACGACGTAACGGAGGGCCGTACATGGGCAAAGGCACGAGGAGAGCAGAGCTTCGTCAGAGGCGCAAGCGTCGGGAGAAGCGGCTGAAGGAGCGCCGGCGTCTGGCCGCGGCGGCGCGGGGCGAAGCGCCCGTCACCACCGCGCGCAAGACCAGCACCAAGCGGATCAAGGTCGAGGCGACTTCCTGATCCGGTGGACGCGGGGGTCGGCGGTCCCGTGCGTAACGGACGCCAGGACGCCGCCCCCGGTCACCCGGCCGCCGCCTCGCACTCCTGGCACGGGCAGATGTCGCGCAGGAGCTCGAACGTGTAGATGCCCGTGTCGTGGCCGTCGCTCCACTCGAACCGGAGCGCATAGCGGCCGACGTACCGGATCGCCAGAGGGTACACATCCTCCGGCACGGACTCGGGCACGAGGAGCGGCCGGCCCGTCAGCTCCTCCACACAGCCGGCGCACGGACAGCGCAGGCGAAGGAAGCGCGGCGGATACGTGGACCGGTGCCCGTCGGCCCACCGGATCTCCAGCTCGGTGCCGTCCGGCGTGGGGCCGATCGAAACCGGATCGCTTCGTCTCATATCCATTCCAGACTCGAATCCGATAGCGGCCGTGGGCAACCCGGGCGTCGACCGCCCGGCAGCCCACGGCCGCTCCGTTTCCCGATCCGCTCAGGCGGGAACGGGCTCCGCCTTGATGAGCTGGCGCAGCACGTACTGCAGGATCCCGCCGTGACGGTAGTACAGGACCTCCTGCGGCGTGTCGATCCGGATCCGCGCCCGGAACCGGACCTGCGAGCCGTCCTCCCGCGTGGCGGTCACCTCGATCGTGCGGCCCGCGCTGTAATCACCCGACAGGGCCTCGTTCAGCCCCGTGATGTCGTAGGTCTCGCGGCCGGTCAGCCCGAGCGAGTCCGCGTTCTCGCCCT
>CALCID010000009.1 GCA_937907535.1 uncultured bacterium
ACTGGCGTAGAGAACGAGCGACCGGGCGGGTGCCGGATTGCGCGCCCGCCCGGTCTTTCATCCTCCGTCCCATGCGTCGCCGGCCATACCGCAACGTGGGAGCTCCCGGGCGTGTAGCACGCGTGCGGCCACCTCGATGGAACGTCCCTACTCCAAACGGATGTCCTCTGACGCCAATGGGCACCGTCGCCGCGACAGCCGGCTTGGGGAGGCGGCCGCGGCCATGACCCGGCGCGCCGCGCTCCTCGTGATCCTTGCGGCGCTGGCCGTGGCGCCGGTGCGCGCCCAGCAGGATCCGGCCGCCGGAGCCCCCGCGGACCCGGCCGGGCCGCGGGAGCTGGTCGTGCTCGTGCACGGGCTCGGCAGGACGTCGCTTTCCATGTGGCCGCTGGCCCGGGCGCTGGAGCGGGAAGGGTTCGAGGTCCTGAACTGGGGGTACTCGAGCCTCTGCTGCACCGTGGCCGAGCTCGGCGAGCGGCTCCGGGCCGACCTGGACCGGCACCGCGGGGATTCGCCCGCAACGGTGCACTTCGTGGGACACAGCCTCGGCAACGTGATCATCCGCTGGGTCCTGACGCGGGAGGAACGGCCGCGGAACGTGGGGCGGGTGGTGATGCTCGCCCCGCCGAACCAGGGCTCCCGGGACGCGGACCGTTTCGCGCCCCTCCTGGACTGGCTGCTCGAGCCGATCAGCGAGCTGCGGACGGACAGCACGAGCACGGTGCGCACGCTGCCGCGCGTCGAAGGCGTCCCCATCGGGATCATCGCCGGCCTCCACGACGGCAAGGTGAGCGTGGCCGAGACGCACCTGCCGGAGGAGGCGGCGCACGTGGTGGTGCCGTCCGCCCACTCCTTCATCCTGTTCCGGAGCGATGTGCAGCGCCTCGTGATCGGGTTCCTGCGCCACGGGCGCTTCCCGGCCGGGATCGGCACGCCACTGCACATGCCCTAGGCGACGTCATCCTCGCCCCGTCCGCGGCGGGAGCAACCTCCCCGGACGCCGCAAGCATCGCTGCGGGAACGGTCCGGCGCCACGACGTCTTCATTCAGTGGCGACGCCGGCGCGCGCTCTGCCGGGCCGCACGTTCCTCGTGACGCGCGGCGCAAATGTCAAGCACCCGAACCCGGAGTTGCGTCGATGAGCATTCGCGTCGTCCGCCTCGGTACCCCACGGCTCCCCGGCGAAGGGACGCGGATCGGCACGGTCCGCTTCCCGCCGCGCGGCGTGCCCAGGGAGAAGTACGCGTCCGAGAACTGGTTCGACGTCTGGTTCCCGAACCTCGCGCCGAGCCGGGAGACCATGAAGCTCGCGCAGCAGGCCCGCACCGACGCCGAGTGGGCCGCGTTCGTGAAGAAGTACCGCGCGGAGATGGCCGAGCCCGAGGCGCGCCACACGCTCCGGCTGCTCGCCGTGCTCTCCCATACGGCCGATTTCTCCGTAGGGTGCTACTGCGAGAACGAGTCGCGCTGCCACCGTTCGGTCCTCCGGCAGCTCCTGGCCGAGAACGGAGCGAAGTTCGCGTGAACGCCGCCTCGCGCACGTCTTGCCCTACCGGTTCTCCAGCACCACCTTGCCCCAGCCCTCTTCCCGTGCGGCGAGCCGGCGGTACGCATCCACGCCCGCGGCGAGCGGGAGCCGGTGCGTGATCAGCCCGGCGAGCAACCCGGCCTCGCGGGTCGCGACCTCCAGCGCCTCCGGCAGCATGCGCCTGGCCGGACAGCGGCCCGCGGCGTACGTGAGGTTGCGGTCGTAGAGCTCGCCGGGGGAGAGGGCGAGGGCGGGCTCGGTGTGCACGCCGAGCGCGGCGATCGTGGCTCCGGGCCGGGCCACGTCCGCCGCGGTGCGGGTGGCCTCCGGCGAACCGACCGCCTCGATCACGCAATCGACGCCTCGCCCGTCGGTCCGCTCCCGGACCCGTGCGACGGCGTCTCCGTCCGCGACGTTCACGGCCACCGCGCCGAACCGTTCCGCGAGGGCGAGTCGGGAGGCGACGGCGTCCAGCGCGAACACCCGGGCCGCGCCGCGCGCGAGGGACGCTCGGATCGCGAGGAGCCCGACCGGGCCGCAGCCGATGATCGCGACGACGTCGCCCGGAGACATGCGGGCGAGCTCGGCCCCGAACATGGCGGTCGAGAGCACGTCCCCGGCGAGGAGCGCGACGGCGTCATCCTGGAGCGGGTCGGGCACCCGGACGAGGGTGGTGTCCGCGAGCGGGACGCGCACGAATTCCGCCTGGCCGCCGTGCAGGCCGCGGCCGCCCTGCACCCAGCCGAAGAGCTGGCCGTGTACGCAGCGGGCGGTGAGCCCGATCCGGCAGGCCCAGCACGCGCCGCAGCTCGTGGTGAACGGCGCCACGACCCGGTCGCCGACCGCGAGGGCGCGGACGCCCGGCCCGACCTCCGCGACCCGGCCGACGAATTCGTGGCCCATGACGGTGCCGGGGTCGAGCCCGCGCTCGCGGCCGAGGTAGGGGTGCAGGTCCGAGCCGCAGATGCCTGCCACGTCGACCCGGACGATGACGTCGCCCGGGTCCTGGATCCTCGGGTCGGGGACGTCCGGGAGTTCGAGCTGCTCGACGTCTATGAACGTGATCGCGCGCATGGGTCCTCTGTCGCGTCTTCGGCTCGCGCCGGAATCGGTGAACGGTTCGGGTCCGGACGAAATAGCCGGCGGCCGGCTCCGGGGCAACGTCGCCCGCACTCTGCACCGGGGCCGGATCACGCCGCGAGGCGGGCGGGGGCCCGGCGGGTTGCCGTGCGACGTCGCCCGACGCTATACCCTTTGCCGGTTCCAACGTACCCGTTTTCGTGAGGTCTTGCCCATGTCCTGGAGCGATGTGGTCATGCCGCAGGTGACCGGAGCCGTGTCGGCAGGTGCGCGGCGGCCGGGAGCTTTGCGGCGCGCCGTCCCGGGCCCCGTGATCCTGGCCCTTGCCCTCGCGTTCGGCGCCTGTGCGGAGTCGGCGCCGCCGCCCGGGGACCGGGTGTCCGCCGAGGCCGCCGAGCCACGGGAGCCGCGGCTCATCGAGCAGCAGAGCGGGACGACCCGGCGGCTCCAGGCCCTCAGCATCGTGAACGGGCACGTGGTCTGGGCGTCCGGCGTGGGCGGCACCTGGGTCCGGACCCTGGACGGCGGGCGGAACTGGGAGCCCGGCGTGGTGCCGGGCGCGGACTCGCTCGAGTTCCGGGACGTGCACGCGTTCGACCAGGACCGGGCGTTCCTGCTCAGCGCCGGGAGCGGCTCCCAGTCGCGGATCTACCGGACGCGGGACGGCGGCCGGAGCTGGGAGCTGGTGTTCGTGAACGAGGAGCCGGACGGCTTCTACGACTGCATGGACTTCTGGGATGACCGGCGGGGCGCGGTCTACGGCGACGCCGTGGGGGGCGCGCTCCGGGCACTCGTCACCTCCGACGGCGGCGACACCTGGTCCCTCGTGCCGCCCGACCACCTCCCCGCCGCGCTCCCGGGCGAGGGCGGGTTCGCGGCGAGCGGGACGTGCCTGGTCGCGGGTCCGGACGGCGTCGGCTGGATCGGCACGGGGAACGCGTCACCGGCCCGGGTGCTCCGCACCGAGGACGCGGGCGCGAGCTGGGCCGCGTACGATACGCCGCTCGTGGCGGGCGAGGGCGCGGGCGTCTTCTCGGTGGTGTTCCGGGACGCGTTGCACGGCATGGTGCTCGGCGGCGACCTGGGCCGCCGGGGCGAGCACACCGCGAACGTGGCGGTCACCGAGGACGGCGGCCGGAGCTGGCGGCTGGCCGGCACGCTCCGCTTCCCGGGGCCGGCGTACGGCGCGGCGTGGGTGCCCGGCCCGGACCCGGCCACGGTGGTGGCGGTGGGGCCGGGGGGCGCGGACGTCTCCTACGACTGGGGCCAGACCTGGACCGCGCTCTCGGACCAGGAGTTCTGGGCCGTGGCGTTCCATTCCCGGGAGGCGGGGTGGATGGTCGGACCGCAGGGGAGGATCGTGCGGGTGGAGTTGCCGTGACCGGGTAGCCCGGGTATCGCCCGGCGGCCGACCCCGGTCATCACGCCCGTTCCGCGCTTTGCGGCGACCGTCGGCCGCCGGTTCGCACGTGCATGTCAACGCCCCCTTGCCGGCCTCGGCGCGCCTGTTTAGTATAAATTTGTCTAGTATAACTAGACTTATACTAAGTCGCGCACGACATGATTGGAAAACCAGCGGACCTGTTCGACCGCGAGCACGAATGGAGCGAGCTGACGGCGTTCATCGGCGGGGACGAGCCCGTCCGCATCGGGATCGTCTACGGCAGGCGCCGGCAGGGGAAGAGCTGGATCCTGCGCCGGTTGGTCCGGGCCGCCGGCGGGGTCTACATGATGGCGCTCCAGCACGACCGCACTTCCGCGCTCCGCCGCATGGCAGACACGCTGGCGGAGGCATCCAACCTCCCCGGCCTGCGCTTCAGTCTCGCCAGTTGGGAGGAGGCACTGCACGCGGCCCGATCGGTACTCGCCCAGAGGAACGAGCGGCTGCTCGTGCTGGACGAATACCCCTACCTGCTGGAGCACAGTCCGGAGTTGTCTTCCGTGCTCCAGGCACTGTACGACGAGCTCCGGAACGACGGCAGCGCCGTCCCGCTGCGGATCCTGCTCTGCGGCTCGGCCAATTCCGTGATGGAGGCGTTGCTCGGCGGAGGCTCGCCGCTGCGCGGGCGGACACAGCTCGAGCTCCGGATCCAGCCGTTCGACTTCCGGGCCGCCGCGGAGTTCTGGGGGGCGACGTCTCCGCAGCTCGCGTTCCCGGTGCACGCCATTTTCGGCGGCACGCCCGGTTATCGCGATCTGGTCCAGGTACCGCCGCCGGCGGACGTGTCCGAGTTTCCCGATTGGCTCTCGCGCACGGTGTTGAATCCCGCGTCCGCGCTCTTCACCGAAGCGGACTACCTGCTGCGGGAGGAGCCCCGCATTCGCGACCGCGCACCGTACTACGCGATCCTGGAAGCTGTCGCCGCCGGCAACACGACGCCGACCGCGATCGGAGCGGCCGTCGGGAGGGACCGGACCGCCCTCGCGTACCCGCTCAATGTGCTGACCGCGGCCGGCTTCCTCACGGTGTCGGAGGACATCCGGAAGCAGCGGGGGTCCGCGATCCGCATCGCCGACCCGACCGTCCGGTTCCATCAGCTGATCACCCGACCGCGGCTCTCCCAGTTCGAGGAGCGGCGGTTCGAGAGCGCGTGGGGCGCGTCGACCGACACCTTCCGGTCCCGGATCCTCGGGCCGCATTTCGAGCATCTGGCCCGTGAATGGGTGCGGTTGTTCGCGAGCGAGTCGACGCTCGGCGGGGCGGTGGGCGAGGTGGGCTTCACGGTGATCGCGGACCGGGAGCAGCGGCAGCATCACGAGATCGACGTGGTGGCGCTGGCCGCGGGCGAGCGGAGGGGGAGCAAGACCTCCCGGATCCTGGCCATTGGGGAGGCGAAGAGCGCGGACCGGCCGAGGACGGTCGCAGATCTGCGTCGCCTCGAACGCCTGCGAGCTCTCCTCCTGGCCGATGGCGCCGACTGCGCCCAGGCGAAGCTGCTCCTGTTCGGCCGCTCGGGGTTCGACCCGGAGCTCAGCGCGGCGGCCGCGGTCAGGAGCGACGTCGAGCTCATCGACCTGGAGCGGATTTACAGGGGGGAGTAACGCTGGCCGGTACCCTCATGGGTTCTCGCCCGGAGCGGTTTCGCCGTCGTTGCTCCGGCATTCCTGTGCCGCCCGGTCGACCCGGAAGCAGGTCCGCCGTGCACTCGAGCGTGAACGCCGAATCGCCGGTGATCGACGTGCCGGGGTCCGAGCACCTAACCCGCGCCGGTTCGATGCAGCGGCGCACGTTCGCCCTAGGGCGCCGGACCAGTGCGTCATGGCGGGAGCGCGGTGTACGCCGGCGCATCGAGTGAGCGGGCGACAGCGTCGTCGAACGCGTCCTCGGGGGTGACCGTTGCGCGCTGAGGACCGCCGGCATCGATGAGTTCGCGCCGGCCCCACCCGTCACATCGCCTCATCTCGACCGGCTTGTCGACCTGGGGCCCGCACGCCCTCTGCCCGGCCCGGCGCCGCCGCCACGCCTCCTCACTCCACGCGCATCACCTCGACCGGATCCACCCGCACCGCGCGCAGCACCGGCACGGCGCTCGCCGCCGCGCCGACCAGCACCAGCAGCACCACCACGGCCGCGAGCGTCGCCGGCTCGACCGCGCCCAGGCCGTACACGTGGAGCGCGCGCTCGACCAGCCGTGCCGTTACGACCCCCAGCACGAGCCCGGCTCCGGCGCCGAACGCGGCGAGGACCGTCCAGCGGCCGACCACCTGTCCGACGACCGCGCGGGCCGGTGCGCCGAGCGCGATCCGGATCCCGAACTCGCGGTTCCGCCGCGCGACCTGGAACGCCAGCACGCCGTAGGTGCCGACGCCGGCGAGGGCGATGCCGAGGAGCCCGAAGAGCCCGAGGAGTCCCGTGGCGAACCGCGTCGGGCCGAGCATCTGCGCCACGCGCCCGGCCAGCGGCTCCGCCCGCTGCACGGCCACGTTCGGGTCGAGCGCCCGGACCTCTTCCCGGATGCGGCGGACCAGCGCGCCTACGTCCACTCCCTCGCCATGACGCACGTGCAACGTCACGTGTCCGGCGTAGCGCTGCGCGAACGGGACGAACAGGTACGGCCCGGGCGCGCCGGAGCGGAGACTGTAGCGCCCGTCCCGCACGAGTCCGACCACCACCGCCTCGCCGCCGTACGTGTCGATCGCCTTGCCGAGCGGGTCCTCGTCCGGCCACAGGCGCCGGGCCAGCGCCTGGTTCACGATCGCGACGCGCGGCGCCCCGTCCCGGTCCGCATCGGTGAAGCCGCGTCCTGCGATGATCGGAAGGCCCAGTGTTGCAAAGAACGCCGGGTCAACGTGGTTCTGCGGCACACCCCACTCGCGGCGCCCCTCGTCGCCAGCGGCGGTGCGCACGTCGTTCAGCAGCGCGCCTCCGCCCAGCAACGGCGCGCCGGCCAGCGCTACCGCCGTGACGCCGGGGATGGCGCGCACGCGCTCGGCCAGTCGCTCGTAGAACGCCCGGCCGCGCGTGGCGTCGTAGCCGAGGGGGCCGAGGTCCGTCGTCACGATCACGATCCCCTCGGGGTCGTAGCCGAGGTCGAGCGCGAGCGTCCGCTGGAAAACGCGGACGAAGTTGCCGGCGAGGACGAGCAGGACGACGGCCATGACGAGCTGGCCGCAGACGAAGAGGCTGCGTACGCGCGCTCCAGCCGTCCCCGCGTCGCCATCCTTCAGCGCCGGGACCAGCGTCGGCCGCGAGGCCTGGAGCGCGGGGTAGAGACCGGAGAGGAGCGACGTCGCCACCGTCAACGCCAGCGCGAAGCCGAGCACGCGCCGGTCCAGTTCCGGCTCCAGCGCGAGCTGCTCCGAGCCGAAGAGCGGAGCGGCGGCGGCGATGCGCGCGCCGAGTATCGTGAGCAGGACGCCGCCGGCACCGCCGAGCAGCGCGAGGAGCGTGTGCTCCGTCATGAGCTGCCGGACGAGACGCCCCCGGCCCGCGCCAATGGCCAGGCGGATGCCGATCTCGCGGCGCCGCGCGACGCCCCGGGCCAGCAGCATGCCGGCGATGTTCGCGCCGGCGATGAGCAACACGAGCAGCGCCGTGGCGAACAGCGTGGTGAGTCCGGTGCGCGCGCCATCCCTCATACCGCCGTGGACCATGCCGGTCATGGCCTCGAGCACGGCGCCCCGCACCTGCGTCTGCGGCTCGTCGGGCGGGATCCGTTTTGCCGTCGCATCCACGAACGCGGACGCGGCGGCAGGCTCGACGCCGGGACGCAGCCGCCCGAACAGGGCCAGCCATGCGGCCATCGATTCGAGGCCGCTCGCCCGCCGGGCGGCGACGACGGGGACCCACACGTCCGTGGGCAGTCCGTGCACCGTGCCCGTGAAGCCGCGCGGCGCCACGCCCACGATCGTGAAGGGCTGGCCGTCGATGTGTACCACGCTGCCGAGCACGTCCGGATCGCCGCCGAACCGGTCGCGCCAGAAGTGGTGCGCGATGACGGCGGACGGCTCGTCGTCGCGCGCGAAGAAGGAGCCGACCTCGGGATGCAGGCCGAGCACCGCGAAGTAGTTGCCGGACGTCATCGCGCCCCGCACCGCTGCCGCCTCTCCGCGCATGCGTAGGGAGAAGGTGGTCAGCCGGTGCGCGGCGAGGCCGGTGAAAAGCGGCTCCGTCGCCTCGCGGTAGCGCAGATAGCGCGCATACGGCACGCCCCGGCCCTCGATCCCCTGCCAGACCGCGCCCCAGCGCAGCTCCTCGAGCGCGAACAGCCGCTCCGGCGACGGGACCGGCAACGGACGGAGCAGCGCCGTGTTCACCATGCTGTATACGACCGTCGTCGCGCCGATACCGACCGCGATGGTCAGCACCGCGACCAGCGTGAATCCGGGCGTCCTCGCCAGCCCCCGCGCCGCGTAGCGGAGATCCCGGACGAAGTCCTCCAGCCAGCGCGCGCCGCGGCCATCCCGCATCAGCTCTTTGTGGTACTCGACCCCGCCGAACGCGATCAGCGCCCACCGCCTCGCCTCCCGCGGATCCAGCCCGGCGCGGATGTACTTCTCCGTCTCCAGCTCGATGTGCAGCCGGAATTCCTCGTCCATGCGGGCTTCCGCCTCGCGGCGGCCGAAGAGGAGACGCAGGCGGGCTCGGGCGGCGTGGAGCCAGCTCATGGGTCGTGCTCCGGTGAAGGGTGGGCTCCGGGTCCCTGTGCGGCGCAGCCCGCGCCGTGGGTCCGGCCGTTCACGGCGCGGCACGCCACGCGTTCATTCGAGGTACGCGACGTCGGGGACGCCGCCTTCGCGGCCTTTCCCGACCTTGCCGGCGCGCCTCACGCCCCGCGCAGCACCAGCTCCAGCGCGGCCGCGAAGCGACGCCAGCTCTCGATCTCCTCGCCCAGCACCCGCCGGCCGGCCGCCGTGATCTCGTAGTACCGCGCCCGCCGGTTGTTCTCCGTCACGCCCCACGCGCTCGTGATCAGCCCCTCCTTCTCCAGGCGCTGGAGGGCCGGGTATAGCGAGCCCTGGTTCAGCTCCAGCACGCCCTCGGACACCTGCTGGATGTGCTGGCTGATCCCCCAGCCGTGCATGGGGCCGAGAGAGAGCGTCTTCAGGATCAGGAGATCGATCGAGCCGCGCAGGGCATCGGTCTGCGGGCGTGGGGACACGGGCCGGCTCCGGGGTCGGGGTCCAGTGGCGTCGCGGGCGGTGTCGGACGAGCCCGAGCTCCGGCACGGCCCCCGCCGCACGGCGCGCCACTGCTGTAGACGTCGACAGGAAGGATGCAATCGGCGAGGATGCGGTGTCAAGAAGGGCGGGGCGGGCGGCGACGGCCTGCCGCCGCTCGCCGCCACGAAAAGCTTGTCCGTGCCGGGCGTCCCGCGGACATTGGCGCGGCAGAAACAGAACCCGTCCCGACGTCCGGGATGAGACGAGGCGATGTCGCCGGCCGCCATTCGTGGCGCGGCGCATCGCCTCTTCGTGTTTCGTGGACGCACGCCGTGTACGGTCCAGGCGTCCACTCCCTGGCAACCCGATCCGAGGAGCTCATCATGTGGATTCGCTTGGGGGCCGTACTCGCCGGTGTACTGCTCACCCTCGCGGCGTGCGACTCCGGCTCGGTGATGGATTCGCCGGACACAGGTGCTCTCGCGATCGCCGTGGGTCGGCCGCAGTTCTCGGGCGATGCTTGCTATGTCTACCGGCCGGCCCAGTGGCTTGGCGGCGTGCCTACCGACCCGAGCATCATCGCGTCGAACTGTTCACAAGAGGCGTGCGGCCAAGCGGACGTCGGTGAGGGGTTGGGCGTGGTGGTCGATCCGCTCGGAATGAATGACGTGGCCCAAATCCGGTGCCCGGGCGGCAGCATTGTCGGCATCCCGTCGTCAGAACCGTGTTGGGAGTGCCTCGAAGGCTGCGCCGGCAACGCGTGCCCCCCCGGGCGCATTCTGCACGACGATCCCGGGCCAGCTCGGGTCGGATTGCGTCGCCTTCACGTGTCCGCCGGGATACGAGATCGTGCCGCAAAGCTACCCGGATCCGCCGATCTGCCGGATGGCCTGCCCGGGCGGAACCATGACGGTCGACATAGCCGGTCCGACCGCGATCCAGCCGGGCGCGCAGTGCACGTGGACCGCGGTGGTGACGGGCGGGAGCGGCTCCTACACGTTCGACTGGTTCAACCAGAACCTCTTTCAGGGCAATGGCCAGTACTACACCGGCGGTCGGTTGAGCGGCTCGACCGCGTCGCACTTCTGGCTCCGCGTCAACGTCTGGGACGGATACCAGTCGAAGAGCAAGGAGATCCTGGTGGCCGAGGACCCGAGCGCGCCGATCTGTATCATTTGACGGATCCCGTACGCGCGGGGGCGGCCATGCGCCCGGCCGACCGGCATGGCCCGGTCGGGATCGAGCGGCCCACCGCACTCGCCGCCCTCGGTGCAGCGGCGCATCGACTCCAGGCCCGGCACTGACCGTCCCCGCATCGCGGCCGGCGCCGGGCCCGCCCTCGCGCGGCCCGGCGCCTGACGCCCGCCGCCGCGCGCTCGAGGATCCGCGGCTGGACCCTCGTCCGACTCCAGCGGGGCACGCTCGAGACCTTCCTCCGGGCCTCCACCAGTGGCCGATCGCCGGGATTCCGGTCGGTCCCGCCCAACCCGCGCGCCACGGGAGCACCCCCTTACGGCAATGGCTCGGGCCACTCCCGTTGTCATGGCGAGCACACCCGTATCCAGGCCCCTTGCCGCAGCGAACGCGCACGTTGCCGTCCGCGCCGCGCACGCCGACTCGAGGTCGGGCAACGCTGTTCGACCGCGTCGGTCGGCTCGCGCCGAACAGCGTACACCCGCACATCTCCGGGTGGCTCCGGCCCGACGACTCCCTTGAATCGCGGCTCGGAATCCCGGTACCTTCGCAGCGACCTACCAGGCTGCACGCCGCACCGCAGCGAACCGCATCCCGAACGCGGAGGGCACCATGGACGGACTGTTCCTCGTGCTGGCCATTCTCGCGCCCATCGCCGGCTTCGTGCTCGCCGCCCGCCAGGAAGACGCGGGCTTCCTGCGGCTCATCGCGGGCGCGACACTCGGCGGACTCACGGTGGGGTTCCTGTTCGCTGCGACGACCATCGCCCAGAGAGGCGGCACCACGGAGCTTCCCGGCGCGCTGGCGGAACTGGCCCCCTGGGCCTTCCTCTTCCCATGGATCGGCTTCGTCATCGGCGTCGTCGGTGTGCTCGTGAGACTGCTGCACCGGTGGCTCGCCGCCGCCTGAACCTCACGGCTGGGAGCATCCGCGAAGCGCGGCTATGACGCGTGGCGGCGAGCCGGTGGCCCGGCTGGCTACCATGCGGCGTCGTCACTCGCGCAGCACGCCCCACCGGCTGCGCGGCAGGCGGCTGACCTGCGACAGCCCCGGCCGAGACCACGGCGGATAGCGTCGGCGGCGAGCCCGGCGATACGATGTCGGCCCCGGCCGTTCCGGCCGACACTGTCTGGCTCGCCCCAGGCCGGTCAGGTGAACCGCCCCGGTTTCGCCCACCGTCCGTGGGTCCACGCCGCGCACCGGGCACCGTTCGGCGAGGCCGAGAGCCGCACCCGTGGGCTGCCGCCATCCGCCGCGGGGCTCCAGCAGCGAACCCATCCCGAGCCCGTGCCCCTTCACCCCCCCACTGGCACGCTGCTCGCGAACGACGTGACCACGTCCTCCGGGGCGGCGGCAGAACGCAACGCACATGCCCCGGGAACCCGAGCGGCCCGACCGCTCGAGATCTCCGGCCCGCCGATCCGCGCACGACCGGGCCGGGAGATCCCCTGAACGAGGGAGTGCCGTGCAACGCGATCCGCGCCGATGGGTGGCGCCATGATGCGGCGCGTGGCCCACGGCGGGCTCAGACGGCGGATCCGGTTCCCGGCGCTCGCGGTCGCGTTCGTGATCCTGTCGCTGATCGTGCTCTCCGTCGCGCCGGCGCTGATCATCGCGCGGCTCCGGGAGACCTGGTCCGTGATCCTGGAGCAGATCGCGCCGGCGACCCAGCTCACGGCCGAGCTGCGCTTCCAGATCGATCGGCAGACCACGGCGGTGCGCGGCTTCGTCCTGTCCAGGGACCTGACGTTCCTGGTCGATTACCGGAACGCCCTGGCCGTGGAGGAAGAGGCGATGGCGCGGCTCGAGGGGATCACCCGCGGCATCGGCCCCTCGGTCGCGGCGCGCCTGGCCGCGGCCGACCGCGCGATCGACCGGCTCCACGAGCTGAACTCGGCGCTCCTGGACGAGTCGTACCCGGCCGACGAGCTCCCCGACATGCTGCGCCGGCAGCAGTCGGCCCTCCAGGCGTCGCTCGATCGGCTCATGGCGCTGCAATCGGAGATCGGTCAGGTCGTGGAGGCGCGGGCCGAGGAATCGGCCGCCCGGTTCGAGCGCCAGGAAGCGCTGGCGATCGGGCTGGGCGTGCTCGCCACGCTGGTCGCCGTGGGCGTCGGCTGGTTCGCCCGCCGACAGGACGCGCTCTCGGCCGAGCTGGCGCGACTCGTCGCGGAGGAGCGCCGCCTCCGGGAGGAGGCCGAGGCGAGGCGCGACGAGATCCAGCGGATCACGGAGAGCCGCGCCCGGCTCATGCGGGGGTTCAGCCACGACGTGAAGAACCCGCTCGGCGCGGCGGACGGCTACCTCCAGATCCTGGAGCTCGGCATCGACGATCCGCTGACGCCGAAGCAGGCCGAGCGCGTGGCGAGCGCCCGCCGGTCCATCGGCGCGGCGCTGAGCCTGATCGAGGACCTGCTCGAGCTCGCCCGGGCGGAGAGCGGGCGGCTCACGGTGGAGGCCGAGCCGGTCGACCTGCGCGAAGTCCTGGCGGACGCCGTCGAGCAGTACCGCGCGCAGGCGGAGAACAAAGGGCTGAGCCTGGAGATCGAGGCGCCGGCCGACCTCCCGCCCATCGTGTCCGACTCCGCGCGGATCCGCCAGGTCGCGAGCAACCTGCTCTCGAATGCGGTCAAGTTCACGGAGCGCGGCGGCGTGATCGTCCGCGTGGAGCGCCGGGCGGATGGGGACGCGCCGGTGCCCGGCCCCTGCATCGCGATCCACGTGCGGGACACGGGACCGGGGATCCCGGCAGACCAGCAGCCGCTCCTCTTCGAAGAGTTCGCCCGCCTAAGGACGGGCGGGGACAGGCGGGGCGCGGGGATCGGGCTGGCGATCAGCCGTCGGATCGCCCGGGCGCTGGGCGGCGAGATCACGGTGGAGAGCGAGGTGGGGCGGGGGAGCACGTTCACGCTGTGGCTCCCCGAGCGGGTGCAGGAGGCCGAGCGCCCGGTGGCCGCGTGACCGGCGGGGTCCGGATGTTGCCCGCCGGAGCCCGGAAGGCTCGGAGTCGACGTCGCACCCGGACCGGAGCCCGCATGGACCGCTTCTCGCGCACGCTCGTACCGTTGCTGCTCCCGGTCCTGCTCCACGCCGGCGGGTGCGACGTCTTTCCCGGCCCCGACCCGCTGCCCACGGACACGGATCCCGGCGCCGTCGCGTTCCGGCTCGCGGGGCCGAACGGCGCCGCCCTCCTCGTACCCGTGCACCTCAACGGCCAGGGGCCGATGGAGTTCGTGTTCGACACCGGCGCCACCGTCACCTGCGTGGACGCGAGCGTGGCCGAGGCGCTGGCGCTCCCCGAGGTCGCCGCCGGGACCGGCGTGGCGATCGGCGCGCGCGGCGCGGAACAGGTCCGGATCGTCCGGGTCGACTCCATGCGCATCGGCACCGCCACCGCCCACGACCTCCTCGCCTGCGTGACCGACCTGGACGTGCTCCGGGCCATCGGGCCCGGCGTGCGCGGCCTCGTCGGGCTGAACTTCATGAAGCCGTTCCGCGTGACACTCGATTTCCGGGCGGAGCAGGTCACGTTCACGGAGTGACGGCCCGGCGCCGGGTCCGGTGTCTTCCGCCAGGCGACGTCGTCGAGGCCGCACGCCACGCGAACCGCACACTCCCGGGTACGGCCTGCCGCGGATCCCGGTTCGTTCTCGCGGCGGTGGCCCGCGGTCACGACCCGGGGCGCACCCCGGTCACTTCTTCCCGCGCTTCTTCCGCGCCGGCGAGGTGTCGATCATGAGCGCAATGACGAGCGCGAGGACCGCGTAGAAGTTCCAGTCCCCGCCCCACCAGACCTGGACCGCCGTGTAGCACAGCAGGGTCGTCGGCAGGAAGATGAACCCGAGGATCGGCCAGAGCGCGCTGTCGAACGCCTGGCTGAACACGTCGGAGAACAGCCAGACGAGGATGACGGCCAGCCGCGGCGCGGCGAGCGCGAGCAGGACGAGCAGGCAGGACACGGTCTCTCTCCTCGGAATGGTCGCTCCGTGAACGAACTTGCACGCGCCCCGCGCGTGGTTCGCCCGACCGGGCCGGCAAAACCGGTGGAACCGGCGGCGCTACGCACCGGAGGACGGCGGCCGACCGGGTGCGCGGCGGCGGGCCGCGAAGGCGGCATCCACGACGTCGCCTCGCACCGCGTTCCCCGGCATCACGCGGCGCGTTCGGGGTCAATCCACGGAAACATCCGCCCGGAACATCGGGGCTCGGCCCGGCCGCGGCAAGCCTTCTCGAGTCACCGCCGGCCTGCCCGCCCGCACCCGTTCCCCGTGTCGATCCCCGGCGGCCGACCGTCACGGCGTGACCGGAACCGCAGCGGCGCCGCGGCGCGCGCCCTCACTACGGGCGCGGAACGCCCGCGGTTGCGCATCCACCGAAGCCGAGGGGCACCGACCGGAACCGCATCCACAGGTGTGTTGGCCCGAGCGCGGGTCCGCTCTATCTTTCGCGTTCGACATGTCATGGACATGTCATGAACATGTCATCACACATCATGGCGCGGGGACGCACTGCTCGTGTTCAACCGGAGACCGCCCGTGAGGGGGACGTTTCGGGCGCCCCGGACGGTCGGGGCCCATGGACCCGCGAGGTCGGATGGATAGCCGAACCGCGGTCGTCGTGGTGAGCTACAACACCCGGGACGTGCTCCGGGACTGCCTGCAGAGCGTCCGGGCCGCGGCGCCGCGGGAAGTGATCGTCGTGGACAACGGGTCCACGGACGGCAGCGTGGAAATGGTCCGGTCCGAGTACCCGGAGGCGCGGCTGATCGCGTCGGAGAACCGCGGCTACGGGGCGGCTGCGAACACCGGGATCCGGGCGAGCACGGCGGACTACGCGCTCCTCCTGAACAGCGACACGATCCTGCGCCCCGCGAGCGTGCGGGCCATCGAGACGTATCTGGACGCTCACCGGGAGGTCGGGCTCCTCGGCCCCCGGATCGTGAACCCGGACGGCTCGCTCCAGCGCTCGTGCTTCCCGTTCCCCACGCCCGTCACCGCCCTGCTCGGTGAGACCGGGCTCGGGTACTTCATCCGGTTCATCCCGGTGGTCCGGGACCGCTACCCACGGACCTGGAAGCACGACGAAGTGCGGCCCATGCCCTGGGTGCTCGGCGCCGTCCTGGCGATCCGCCGCCGGGCGTTCGAGGCCGTGGCCGGGTTCGACGAGTCGTTCTTCATGTACTTCGAGGAGACCGATCTCTGCTACCGCCTGTGGCGGGCGGGATGGGAGGTCCACTTCGCGCCGGTCACGGAGATCGTGCACCTGGGCGGGGCCAGCACCCGCCAGTACGCTGCCGCCATGCGCCTGCAGTTCTATCGCAGCATGGGCCACTTCTATGCACGCCATTATCCACCGTCGAAGCTCCGGGCGCTGGAGCGGATCCTCCGGACCAAGGCGGTGGTGCGCGCGGGGGTGGCGTGGTCGCGGCGCGCGCTCTCCTCGTCCGAACGGGCCCGGGCCCGCTTCGAGGAGGAGCTGGGCATGTGGACCACCCTGGCCCGGGATTGCAGGCGCGGACTGGCGACGGGGGAACGAGCCATGCCGGACCGCCGGCCGGAGGGCGTCCGTGGCTGAGGCCGGGTCGCGGATTCTGTCGGCTCCGGGCTCGCCGGCCGGTGAGCCTCCTGCGAGCGACGCGTCGGCGGCGCCGCTCCGGCGCCTCGACTGGCGCTTCCTCCTCCCCATGCCGCCCGGCGGCCGCCCGTGGGATCACGTGGCGCTCGCCGGCGGGTCCGGGCCCCTCGCGCGCCGGCTCGTGGAGGTCGGATTCGCCCGGCGGGTCACGACCGGGCCGGTCTCTAATGCGGATCCCGTGGACGTGCTCGTCGTGCTGAACGGCGAGGCGCTGCCGCCGGCCGCGCTGGCGGCGCTCAGACCGGGCGGCTTCTGCCTGTGGGAGGCGCGTCTCACGCTTCCGCGCCCGCGGTCGCCCGAGGCCGCGGTCGCCCGGGCCGGCCTCGTGCCGGTCACCCGGTACGCCGTGCTCCCCCGCCACGACGCGGCCAAGGTCTACCTCCCGGTCGACTCGCCCGGGGCCATGGGCTGGGTGATGGAGACGCTGCTGCCCCCCTCCACCCCCCTCCGCCGCCTCCTGGCGGCGCTGCTCGGCGCCCTCGGCCCCCGTTACCTCGGCCCCGCACTCCGCCTCTACCCCGCCCGGGTGCTGGTCGCCGCGCGGCCGCCGGTGGACGACCCCCGCCCGGGCGCGGCAGCCCTCGCGGACGTACGACCGGACGCCCGCACCCTCATCCTCTGCGATGCCGGGAACCGCGTGGTGGTCCTGCCGTTCGAACCGGGTGCGGCGGAGCCGGACCAGGTGATCAAGGTGCCGAAGCTCCCGGTCTTCAACGACCGCACGGAGAACGAGCAGCGCAGGCTCCTGGAGATCCGCACCGCCCTCCCGCCCGACCTCCGTGAAGCGCTCCCCGAGCCGCTCGGGCTCCTCGAGCTCGGTGGGGTCTCGGTCGCCAGGGAGCGGTTCGTGTCGGGCCGGTCGCTCCAGAGCTCCAGCGCCGCGTGGCGCGCGCCGCTCGACCGCAAGCTCGACGACCTCGGCCTCGCCGTCCGCTGGCTAACCGCGTTCCATGAGCGCGCACCCGTGGCCCGACTGCGCTGGGACGCCGAACAGCGCGATCAGTGGGTCGAGCGGCCGCTCCGCGAGTTCGAGACCCGGTTCGGCGTCCGCCCGGCCGAGGAGCGGCTCTTCACCTACGTCCGGAACCTCGCGGAGCAGCTCGACGGCGCCGACTTCCGCCTCGTCTGGTGGCACCGGGACTTCAACATCTGGAACACGTTCCGCCGCGGCGACCGGCTCTCCGTCATCGACTGGGAAGGCGTCCGGCCGGGCCCGCCGCTCTGCGACCTGCTCCACTTCACCACCCACTGGTACGAGGCGGCCAGAGGGCTGCGCACCGAGGCGGAGCAGCTGCGCGGGTTCCGGGACCGGTTCCTCACGCCGACGCGTGGCGACCGGGCCGCGGATGCCGTCCGGTCCGCCGTGACCGGGTACATGGACCGGCTCGGCCTCGACCCGCGGTTCCTGGACGTGCTGCACTGTTTCACCTGGGTCGAGCTCGCGCTCCGGCGCGCCGAGCAGCGCAGGCAGCAGGGCGAGCCCGGTGCGGACGATCGGGAAGGGAACCGCAACTTCCCGTTCCTCGAGGTCCTCGCCGAGGCCCTGCCGCGCGCCCCGGCCACCGACTCTCTTCCGGCGGTTCGCCATGCCGCGCCCCGATCCTGAAACGGCCGGGCGCGACCTCGGCGCCACGCCACTCGCGGCGGACACGGCGGAGACGCCGGAGCTCCGCATCCTCGTGCTCGCGCCGTTCGCGCCCCGGTCCGACGGGGCGCACGGCGGGGCCCGGGCGGTGGCGGGGCTGGTCTCCGGGCTGGCGGCACGCGACCGCGTCGCGCTCGTCTACCTCCGGGCCGCGGACGAGCCGCCCGTTTCGGAGGACGTTGCCGCCGCGTGCGAACAGGTCGTCGAGGTCCCCCGCGACGAACCGCGGGCCGGCTTCGGCCGCATCGTCCAGAAGGCGCGCAACATGATCGGCCTCCTCGCCGGCCGGCCGGTGTGGGTCAGCAAATGGTCCGCCCGCGCCCTGCCTGCGGCGCTCCGGCGCACGATCCGCGATTGGCAGCCCGATGTCCTCCAGGTCGAGTTCGAGGTGATGGCCCGGTTCCTGGACGCCGTCCGCGACCTTCGGATCCCGACGGTCCTCACGGTCCACGACCCCGGGCACGCGAGCGCGCGCGAGTCCGTGAACGGCCACGGCCTCGTCGCCCGGCTCGACGCGCGGGCCTGGCGCCGGTTCGAGCGTGGGGTGTTCGCAACCGTCGACGCCGTGGTGGCGTTCACGCCCCGGGACGCCGCCGCGCTCCGGGCCCACGCCGGCGCAACGCCCGTCCGGTGTATACCGCTCGGCCACCCGGTCCCGGCCACGGCCGCGAGCCCGACCGGCGCGCCCGAACCGTCCGCGCTCTTCGTCGGCAACCTCATGCACCCGCCGAACCGGGACGCGGCGAACTGGCTGGTCGAGCGCATCTTCCCGGAGGTCGTGCGGCGAGTCCCGGAGGCGAGGCTCGTGCTCTTGGGCGAGGGGACGGGTGCGCTGGACGGCGCGCGGCCGTTCGTCTCTGGCGCCGGCCGGGTGCCGGACGTGTGGCCCTACCTGGACGCGGCGAACGTCGTCGTCGCGCCGATCCGGACCGGAGGCGGGATGCGGGTCAAGGTGCTCGAGGCGCTGGCCGCGGGGAAGGCGGTCGTGGCAACGCCCCGGGCGGTGGAAGGCCTCGACGTCGCCCACGGGCGGGAACTGCTCATCGCGGAGACGACGATGGACTTCGCGGACGCCGTCGCGCGCCTGCTCCTGGACCCCGAGCTCCGGGCCGGGCTCGCCCGCGCCGCCAGAGACTGGGCGGAGGCGAATCTCGGCTGGGCACGCACCGTCGCCGGGTACGAGGAGCTGTACCGGGAACTCCTCGGGGCCCGGCGCACGCCGAGGAGGGAGTCGTGAGCCGGCGGATGGTGGTCCCGACGTCGCTCATCATAGCCTCCCGGAACCGGCCCGGGCTGCTCCGGGAGACGGTGGCCTCGATCCTCGCGGGCACGGCGCTCCCCGCCGAGCTGATCATCGTGGACCAGAGCGATCGGCCGGACGAAACGCTGGAGCGGATGGAAGGCGAGGCCGACTGCCGGATCCGATACCTCTGGACCCGGCTCCGCGGGCTCTGCCGCGCGAACAACCTCGGCGCCCGGGAAGCGGCGTACGAAACCCTCGTCTTCACCCACGACGACGTCTCCGTGGACCCCGCGTGGCTCGCCACCCTCCACGGCGCGCTCGTCGAGTCCGGTCCCGACACCGTGGTCACCGGCCGGATCCTCGCGGGCGAGACCGGCCGCACCGGCGGTTACGCGCCGACCCTGCGGACGAGCACCGAGCCCGCTACGTACCGCGGCCGCATCGGCTACGACGTCCTGAAGCCGCTGAACATGGCCATGTTCCGGAGCGCGCTGGAGACCGCGGGCGGGTTCGACGAGCGGCTCGGCCCGGGCACGCCGTTCCCCGGCGCGGAGGACGCGGACCTCGGGTTCCGCCTGCTGGAGGCCGGCTTCACGATCCGCTACGTGCCCGAGGCGCTCGTCTATCACCGGGCATGGCGCGCGGAGGCCGAGTACCTGCCGCTCCGCTGGGCGTACGGCGTGGCGCAGGGCGCGTTCTACGCGAAGCACCTCCGCCGGAACGACCTGCACATGGTGCGCCGCTTCGTCATGGACGCGCTCCGCCGGGCCCGCAGGTTCCCGGGCCGGCTCGTGCGGGAGCCCCGCCGCGCCCTCGCGGACCCGATCTTCCTCGCCGGGAACGTCGTCGGCGCGCTCCGCTGGTGGAGGCAGGCGACGTCGCCCGAGCCGACTTCCAGCGCTCCGGCCACGATCCGCGGCGGGGCCACCGGCGGCTGACCCCGGCCCGCCCAGCACCGCCCGATCGGCTGCCGGGCCGGCGCGTCAGCGACCCCGGTCCCGGCCTCGACGACGCCGGCCGTTCGCCGTCCGGCGCACCCGGATCCACCGCCCGCGTTACCGGCGCGATCCTCCACGAAGCGTCCGGATTGCCCGCACCGGCGCTCCCATCACACGACCCGTCCTCCGGACCGCTTCGAGCACCGCGCCGATGCGGCGCAGGTACCGGTCGTCCTCCGGCGTGCGCTTCCCGCCCGAGAGCTGCCAGAACGCGACCCAGACGTAGAAATGGAAGAGCACGAGCACCGCGGCGCGGAACAGGCCGGGAACGCCGTCCCGGAGCGCCTGCGCCTTGAACAGGTGCCGGGAGACCTGCCGGCCGAGCGCCCGGAACATCGCCCGCGCCGAAAAGACCTCGCCCCGGTCGATCATCGCCTGCGCCTGGAGCGGCGCGTAGCGGATCGAGCGCTCCAGCACCTCGACGATGTTCCGGCTGCGGTCGTGGATCAGGACATACTCGTCCCGTGATGGCACACGGTAGAGCCGGTCCTCCGGGACCCGCGGGAGCGCGTTCGGCACCGTCGGCCACGTCACCCGGCTCTTCCGGTACATCCGGATCTGCGGCTCGTAACGCTGCAGCGGGCTGCTCGGCGGGTGGCCGAAGTCGTGGTTCATCCGCGGGATCACCACGGCGTCCACGTCGTCCCGCCGGGCGACGCGCCCGAGCTCCTCCGCCAGGCCGGGCGTCACCCGCTCGTCCGGGTCCAGGGCCAGGATCCAGTCGTTCCGGGCGTGCGCGGCGATCTCGTTGCGCACCATCTCCACGATCGGCACGGGCTCCCGAACGATCACCCGCGCGCCGTACCGCTCGGCGAGCGCCGCGGAGCCGTCCGTGCTCGAGAGATCGAGCAACAGGATCTCGTCCGCCCACTGCACCGATTGCAGGGCCGGCTCGAGCTTGTCCGCCTCGTTGCGGCAGACGATGCAGACGGAGACGCCGGTCCGCGTTGCGCTCATCCCTCTTCTCGCACAAGGTTGCCCTGCCGACGCCGAAGCGCCCGCAGCGGATAGCTCGCCGCATCGGCCGCGAACTTCACCGCGAACACTCCGAATTCGCGGAATACGATAGGCGACCGGCTCGTGCGCACGCCTTCCCGGAAGTGCACCATCGCGTGGCGCACCTCGCCCTTCGCCAGATGGCGCCAGCCGCGACGGACACACGCCTGGGCGAAGCTCACGGTCGCATACTCGGTCCACTCGTCCGCCCGGTCGAGGGGCAGACATTCCCGGTTGATCTCGATCACCCTGCGATAATCGGCGGCGTGGGCGCCGGTGCGCGTCCCGCGCCCGGTCAGCGACTCCCGATGGATCCGATACGCCGCCAGCGGCTCCGCCTCGTACCACACCGGGTAGTGGGCGGCGATCCGGACCCACATCTCCCAGTCCTCGCCGTAACAGGTGATCCGCCGGTCGAATCCGCCGAGGTGTTCATAGACCTCGCGCCGAACGGTCATTGCCGGCGGCTGGAGCCGCTGCCCCATGGCGATCGTTTCCAGCCAGTTGTCCAGGATCCCGCTGGAGTCACTGAGCAGGCTGGAGATCGAGAGGCGTTGGCCGGTCTCATCGATCCGCACCTCCCGGCAGAACGCCGCGCCGATCTCCGGAGCCGCGGCGAAGGCCCGCTCCATCGCCGCGTAGTAGCCCGGCAAGGCGAGGTCGTCGCCGTGGAGGAGGTGGATGAGGTAGCCACGGGAGCGCCGCAGGCAGGTGTTGAAGTTCTCCACGTGCCCGACGTTCCGGGGCTGACGGTAGAACCCCACCCGACCCTTGCCGACCTCCTCGACCACCGCGGCCGGGTCGTCACGCGTGGAGCAGTCGTCGACCACCTCGATCTGCATTCGATCCGGGCCGGGGTCCTGCGCCAGCACGCTCTGCAGCGTCTCGCGCAAGTAGTTGGCGCAGTTGTAAGTCGGGATCATCACCGACCACAGGGGACGC
>CALCID010000010.1 GCA_937907535.1 uncultured bacterium
TAGTTGTACCCGAAGAAGAAGTCCACGAACGAGTCGTTGAACCTCCTGCCGCCGGGGAAGATGATCGGCGGATGCTCGCCGAAGCGGAAGCGCCGCCCGATGTCGAGCCGGAGCACCAGCGGGGCGCCGAGCGAGGTCCTCAGGCCGAGCCCGTAGCTTCCCCACGTGCCCTCGGGCTTCTGGCCCTCCAGCCAGCTCGAGCCGATGTCGGCGAAGAGGGCGCCCTGGATCCCCGGGAACCGGATCTCGCCGAACGGGAAGGCCATGGCGAGGCCATGCAGGATCGGGAACCGCCATTCCTGGTTCAGGAGCCAGAGGCGAGAGCCGGCGAGGGAATAGCGAGGGTATCCGCGCAACTCGTGCGGGCCGCCGAGTACGGCGCGCGCCGGGATCGTGCCGTCGCTGAAGAACCCGTGGAGGCGGACGGCATACGCGCTGTAGAGCGAGGTGCGGAAGTACCGCCGGAAATCGCCGATCAGCACGTAGTTCTCCGCGGCGGCGCTGCGCGTCACGTCCTCGCCGGTCACATCACTCGGCGAAGTACACGCGAAGCACGTCACGAGCCCGACCGTCACGTTGTAACGGGATCCATCGATCGGACCGGTCGGGAGCCACAGCGTGTTGTCCTTGACGAAGGAGAGGTAGTTGCTCGTGAGCACGCCGTCCCGCGTGAGGTTGCGCGGGTCCGGGCGGGTGTCGCGGCCGAAGAGTCCGCTGTCGAAGAAGTTCTCCACGTCGACCCGGCTGCTCCGCTCGATCCCGAGACTGAGCTCCAGGCGGTGGAACTTGCTGAACGGATAGCTGCCGATGAAGTAGCCGCCGTAGGTCTCCTCGTCGTAGACGTTGAACGCGACGTCCCGGAAGAGGCCTTTGAAGCGGAACACGCCGGCCCCGAAGTTCAGCCGGTGCGAGAGGTTCAGGTACAGCAGGTGGCCGCTGAAGTTGTCCACGAACTGGTTGAAGTCCTCGGCCTGGGCGGCGGACACGCCGATGAACGCGATGTGGTTGCCGAGCATGTCCGTGGCCAGGAGCTGGGCGCCCTGGGCCGCGCCGACGCCCGGCGCCACGATCGCGTCGCCGCCGGCGAAGTCCACCGAGAAGGACTGCCAGGTCCGGTACGGCTGCGGCTCGACGTCGTTCAGGACGGTCGCCTCCAGGTCGGACCATTCCCACCCCATGGGGAGCGCGTCGGGCGAGGGCGGACCATCGCCGACGGCGAGCCGGGGGGCCACATCATCGGCCAGCGAGAAGGTGGGCCCCGCGAGGGTGTCATCGGTGAAGGTGTACCTGTAAATCCGGAACATCCCTTCGCTGTACCCGGCGAAGACCAGTCCCCGGTCGTTCGGCAACCAGACCGGGTCGAAGGCGCCGCCGGTCATGGCCGTGAGCCGCCGGCCGTTGCCGTCGATGTCCACGGCGTAGAGGTCGAACACGCCGCCGCGGTCGGAGCTGAAGGCGATCCGGGTCCCGTCCCGGCTCCACCGCGGCTGCTGGTCGATCCACCTCCCGTAGGTCAGGTAGCGGATGTCGCCGGTTTCCACGTCGTACAGGAAGAGGTTCGTGTAGCCTTCCGCGCCGAACGCGGTCCGGTCCGAGGCGAAGACGATGTAGCGCCCGTCCGGCGACCAGCTCGGATCCGAGTCCCGGTACCGGTCGTCCGTGATGGCCGTCCGCTGTTGTGTGCCGAAGTCGATGACGTAGAGGTCGGAGAACCCGGCAGTGGACAACCCCTCGAAAACGACGCGGGTGCCGCTCGGATCCCAGGCCGGCGACCGGATCCCGACGAGGTCCGGCCACTGGTAGCGGCCGACCGTCCGACCCTTGTTCAGGTCCCAGAGGAAGAGAGCGTCCCGCTCGAGGTATTTCGAGGTGAAGACGAGGATGCCCGCACGGTTCACGTCCATGCGTGACTCGTACGCCCGGAACGACTCGAACTCGGCGCTCCGTTCGCCCTCCACGACCGTGCGCACGCCCCGCTCGCCCGCGGTCAGCCGCGTGCGGTAGATGTTCGTGTAGCCCGTACGGGGCGACAGGAAGAGCAGCTCGGGTACGGAATCTCCGGGAGGCAGGTAGAGAACCGGCTTGAAGTTCGCGCCGCCCCGATGGATGACCAGGTCCGCCGCGACCTCCAGCGGCGGGCGCTCGGCGTACATCGGGAAGTAGCGCTGCTGCAGGTCGTACTTCCACTCCCGGCTCAGCTGGTCGAGATCCACGCCGAGCACGCCCTCGAGCGCTTCCTCGAAGGTGTCGTACTTCCAGAACTTCTCGTAGACCTCGGTGATGTAGTCCTCGCCGAACCGCTCGCTCAGGTACCGATGCAGCTCGCCGCCGAGCGGGTACGAGGCGAAGCTGTACATGTACGTGAATTCCCGGATCGACGGCAGCCGCCCGGTCAACACCAGGTCCCGGACGTACATGTCGTCTTCCGTCGTCTGCTCGCCCGACCAGAACTCGGCGAGCCCTTCGGTCCACCAGTGGATCGCCTGCGGGGAGATGCGTCGCTGCCCCGGGTAGACCGCCTGGACCTCGGAGAGCTTCGAGAGCTGGAAAGCGTGGACCAGCTCGTGCCGGAGCGTGCTGCGGAACTGGGCGTAGTCACCCCGGAACGGGAGCGCGACGCGGCGCTTCAGGTACTCCGTGAATCCGAGCACCCCTTCCGGAATGAAGCCCGGATAGATGTTCGTCTGTTCGAAGTGCTTGTCCGACGAGTAGACGATCAGCGGGATCCGCCGGAACGGGTGATGTTGGAACTTGCGTTCCAGGAATCGATAACTCTCCTCGGCGTAGGCCAGCGTCAACCGGGCGAGCTGTTCCTCCTCGGGATAGTAGTAGACATCGATGTGCTCTCCCGAGAGGATCTGCCAGTTGAAGTCCCGATACTGGATCTTGTTCTTGCCGAAGGGCACCGTCTGGGCCGCGATGCCCGGTGCGAAGACCAGAACGGCCAGCGCGAGCGAGGTGAGCTTCGATCTCATCATGGCACCGCTTCGATGACAGCGATGTACTCGTCCGGCACGACCCGGTCCGCCACGTCCATGCCGCCGACGACGCGTCCGAAGGCGGTATAGCCGCCGTCGAGGTGCGGCTGGGGCGAATGGGTCACGAAGAACTGGCTGCCCCCCGTGTCGGGCCCGGAGTGGGCCATGCCGATGGTGCCCCGGGTGTACCGGACGCGATTGAGCTCATCGCGGATTGCATAACCCGGGCCGCCCGCACCATCTCCGCGGGAGTCTCCGGCCTGGATGACGAAGTTCGGAACGACACGATGCCAGCGCCCGCCATTGAAGTATCCCCGGCGGGCAAGGGTGAGGAAGTTGTGCACCGTGAGCGGCGCATCGCCTGCGGCGAGCTCGATGGTGATGGTCCCGCTCTCGGAGTGGATCTGCACCCGTGGCGCGGGCTCCCCGGAGTACGCGGGCACGATCAGCGAGCGGACGACATTCACGTAAAACGTCAAGTCGCGCCCCGTATCCATCGGCCACACATCACTCCAGGCGTCGGACCCGAGAATCTGGATGATGCGTTGGCGGAGGATCGGGTCCGCGGGCCGCTCGAAGCGGAGGAAGAACGCGCGAGCCACGGGCATGCCATTGCGGGCGAGCGCGCCGAGGGCATCGACGGCCGCGAGCGCGGCGTCGTTGTCCGTATCGTGGATGGCCCGCCCGAATGCGTCCATGATGATCGGGAGATCCGCAGGATCGGCTCGCCGTTCGATGCCCCGGAGGGCCGCAGCCCGAACGAAGGGGTCGGGGGAAGCGAGCCCTTCTACATACAACGCGTGAGCCTCGGGAAAGCTGTCGCCCGCGAGGGCGACGACGGCGTCCAGGGCCGCAGCGGCGACGCGGGTATCGCTGTCCGCGGCGAGCCTGCGGAGCGGCTCCCTTGCCAGTCCCCAGGGTGCTCCGGCCAGGGCGCGCGCGGCATAGAACCTGGCGAGCCAGTCTGCTGCGGACGCGAACGTGGAAGCCATTGGGACGCCGGTCTCGGGCTCCGCGCGGACGAGGGCCGCGAGCGCCACGGCCCTGAGGGCCAGGGGCCGAGCGGTGTCCCCCGCGGTTGCGCGGAGCGTCCGGACCGCCGACGGCCCCCCGAGTTGTCCGAGCGCCTCGGCGGCCATGTACGGGACCGTGGGCTGGGGGTCCGCCAGACGCGCGGCGACCGCGTCGGCGAAGGCCGGGTCGCGGTACGTGGCGATCGCTCTGATCGCATTGATCCGCACGTGTGGGTGCGGATCGTCCAGGCGGCCGAGGAGTGCCGTGGCTGCGGCGTGGCGGAACCCCGCGGAATCCGCCACGGGCGCCGGCAGGGCCCGGGCGGCCATCGCCCGGACTCCGGCGTCCTCGTCCTGCAAGCGATCGATCAGGGCGGCCACGGCGCGAGGCTCGCCGAGCCTCATGAGGGCGTGGGCGGCGGCCCAGCGTAGCTCCGGGTCTGGCGATCCCAGGTAGGGCACGAGGAGATCGGCGGTCCGGGCATGTCGCGGGTGGCGCCAGATGGCGAGGAGGGCCTCCTGCACGAGACGCGGGTGGGCGACGTTCGCCGCGTCCCCCATTGCCCTCGCCGCCTCCGGCTCCGCCGCGGCGGCCGCGGTGTCGGGCGGGGCCGAGGCGTCGAGGATCTCCTCCAGCACCCGCTGGGCGTTAGGACTCTTCGTCCTTCCGAGCGCCGCGATCGCCTCGAGGGCAATGGCGAGATCCGATTCGAGCTCCGTTGCCGGCCGGACGAGCGCGGAGAGGAGCTCGACCGTTTCCCGGGCCGTGTCCCCGACGAGGCCGAGGGCGAACACCGCATCCGCGCGCACGGCCGCGCTCGAGTCCACGACCGCTTCCCGCAGGAGCGGCACGGCCCGCGCATCCCGGATGCGGCCCGCGGCGAGCGCCGCCCGGCGACGGACCTCCGGGTGCGGATCACGGAGCGCGCGCTCGAAGGTGGACGGGATGAACTCCCGCCGGTCCTCGAGCCGGAGCAGCTCGGCGATGGCGAGAACGGAGGCGTCATCGAGCGGTGGGAGCGCCGCTACCGGACTAGGCTCCGGGCCCGGCGGCGTGGCGGGCGACGGCCCCGCCGGTGCACACGCGGCGATGGCCACGATCAGCGCCCCGCCGACAAGGCCGAGGAACTTACGGCGATGACCCGAGCACATGGCGGAATCGCTCCAGGATCTCAGCGGGCAGCGTGCGCATGGAACCCGAACGGTCGAGAGCCACCAGCTTCGTGCTCGCCGTCGCGAGGCGGACCGGCGGTCCCGGCTCGGCGCGCCAGAGTTCGTATCCGAACGTAATGGAGCGGGATTGGACGCGGTCGACCCACGTCTGGACCTGGATCAGGTCATCGTACCGGGCGGACGCCGCATATCGAATGGAAGCTTCAGCCACGGCGAGCAGGAGCCCGGCGCGCTCCAGATCTGCGTACGCGGTACCGAGACTCCGCATGAACTCGGTGCGCCCAATCTCGCACCAGACGAGGTAGTGGGTGTGGTACACGACGCCCATCTGGTCTGTTTCGGCGTACCGCACCCGTACATAGGTGGAATGACGCATCGGGATTCGCGTATTCGGAGAACGGTCGTGTGCTCGCTGAACGAGGACGCCGGCCGCGGGCCGACCGCCGATTGCCGCCCGCTGCGGGCCCGGCGGGTCAGCCTTCGCGCCAGATCCCGAGAGAGCGGGCCCGGTCGCGGGCGGCCGGCGTGATCAGGTACGGCGATTCGGGCGAGAGGACCTCGCCCCTGGCCGCAACGTCATCCACGTCCCGCTCGGTGAGGAGCGGGCGCCGGCGCGTGCGGGGAGGCGGGCCGGCGGCGATCGGAGTCGTGGGATCGAGGATCGAGGCGACGTCGCCATCCCCGACGCCCGCGGCGTTGGCCTCATCGACGTCGATCCGGAGCTCCGCGGCGAATTCGCCGACGACGAACACCGGGACATCGTGCAGCGTGATGGCGCGCCCGGCGCCCGCGCAGCGGACGTGGACGCGCCGGCCGTGGCTCAGGCCGAACCGCTCGGCGCTGGCCGGATCGAGGTACACGTGCGCAGCGGGCACGACGGTCGGGACGACCACGCTGCCGACCGGGCCGACGACGGTCACGGCAACGTCCTCCCGGAGCTCCAGGGGCCCGCAAACGGGCGGGGCTAGACCGATCCGACGGGCCTCCGAGCGCGCGAGCGCGAGTCGGCTGCGCTCCCGGAAGGGTCCCGTGACGGCAACCCCGGACAACTCGCCCGCGGGCCCGATCACACGGACGGTCTCGCGATAGATCACCTGGCCGGGCTGGCGGAGCGGTCGGTCCGTCGTGGGACCCACGGCGCCGAAGAGCGTGCGCCAGTCCCCCTCCGACAGGACCAGCTCGTGCGCGGCCACACCGATGGGAATCCGCCGCGCTGACGCGTCCAGGTGCGTCGTGCCCGGCTCCATGCCGTCGAGGCCGGGACGATCCTCGCCCGCCGACCCGTCGGCTGCCTCCGTCGCGATCTCATCGGCCCGGGACGGGCCGTCTGGCGGCTCGGTGGGAGCCACGCCATTCCCCCGCGTCCGGGCCACCAGCTCGGCCGCGATCCGTTGCGCGAGACGTTCGATGTCGACTGACTCCATCATCGCGTCCTCATGGCGCGGACTCCCCGACCTCGCCCCGTGGGGCCGGGACCTCCCGCGTTCGTCGCCAGTGCGTGCCGGGGCCACCGAGGCCCCGGTTCCGCGAGACCACGGTCGGGGACGCCTGGCCCGCACGTCGGACGGGCGAACCCGGACGGGCGGACGATCGCGTGCGTTCCGGTTCCCCGATCCGTGGACGGGCGCCGGCACGCCGCCCGCCGCCGCCGCGCGCGTTCCGCGTTGCACGGTGGCGACCCCGCCGATCGACGCCTCGACCGCGGCGTTCTACGGCCCACGGCACGGCCGCCGTCACACGAGCCGGCGACGCGACCGAACCGAGTCGCGACGCCGGACCCGCCATTCATTCGGCCAGATACGCCTCGAAGGCCTGGAGCAGCTCTTCACGGCCGGCCCGGGACACGGCCCGGCCCTGGATCGGAAAGTCGGGCAGCCCACGCGCCAGGCGCCGGAGATCCACCACGCGAGTACGCTCGAGCTCCTCCGGAGGCGGCACGACCACCCGCCCCCGGGCCGCCCGGCGCGGCGCGGCACGCGGGACGGGAGCCGGCGGCGCCGGGGGCGGCGCGGTCAACGTCTCGGGCGCAACCGGATCCTGGGCTCCGTCCTGCGCGACGGGCTGGGCCACGGGCCGGGGCGCGCTCGCCGCCGCCGGCCGCTTCGGCGACGGTGGGGCGGCCCGCTCCTCGGCGCCCACCGGCGTCCGGACCGGCGTGACCAGCCGGGCCAGCTCTTCGATCGGCCTCGGGATCACGTGGACGCTGACCAGCTCCCCGACGCGCTCCGCCGCGGCCCCCGCCGCGTCCACCGCGGCCTTCACCGCCGCAACCTCGCCGGCGAGGTAGATCGTCACCAGCCCGTCACCGGCGTATTCGCGGCCGAGCAGCCGCACGTCGGCAGCCTTGAGCGCCGTGTCCGCAGCCTCGATGGCCGCGACGAGGCCGCGCGTCTCCACCATCCCCAGCGCCTGGCCGGGAGCACGGCGCACGAGCCCGGATCCAAACGCATGCTCCGGCCGGTTCCCGGCCGTGCTACGATCGCCGTTCGCCCCGGCGCTGCTCTGCGGTGTCTCTGTGAAGTACGGCATCGTCGGCTACTCCCCCGGAGCAGATGGGAGGATCGACTCCAGATCGGGGTGGGGTCGAGGGATCACGTGCACGGAAACGAGCTCGCCCACACGCTCCGCGGCCGCGGCCCCCACATCCGTCGCCGCCTTGACCGAGCCCACATCACCGCGCACCAGGACGGTGATGTATCCGCCACCGATCTTCTCCTTGCCGATCAGCAGGATGTTCGCGGCCTTGACCATGGCATCGGCCGCTTCGATGGCGCCGACGAGGCCCTTCGTTTCGACCATCCCGAGCGCATCCAGGGGCATGTAGCTCCTCCGCAAGGCACGTTGGTCATGTTCTGTGGCAATCGGCCTCATTCTACGGGTGCGGAGCACGGCGCGTCAACGACCTTGTGACGCGTGGCACGGAGCCGTAGCTTTTCGCGCTATGATGCGACCGATATACATTGTCTCCGATGTGCACCTGGGCGCTGTTCCGGCGGAGACGGAGCACGAATTCATCTCTTTTCTCGAGCACGTCGGCAGCCACGGCCGGGCTCTCCTGTTGATGGGAGACCTGTTCGATTTCTGGTTCGAGTACGGCACCGTCATACCGGGGAAGCATTTCCGGGTGCTCGCGGCGCTCGCCGAGTTGGTGGCCGCGGGGATCCCGGTCACGTACATCGGTGGGAACCACGACGCCTGGGGTGGCCGGTTCCTGCGGGAGGAAGTGGGCGTGGATTACCGGATCGGGCCGGTACGGAGCGATCTCCTGGGCCGCCCGGCGCTCCTGGCGCACGGCGACGGGCTCGGCCGTGGCGACCTGGGATACCGGATGCTCAAGATCGTGCTCCGGAGCCGTGTGACGGTGGCGGCGTTCCGGGCGCTGCATCCCGAGCTCGGGCTCAAGGTGGCGCGGGTGGTGTCACGCACGGACACGCGAGGCGAGGACGAGGCGGCGTCACGGGGGCGGGCGGCGTTCCTCGAACGGTGGGCGCGGGCCCAACTGGAAGCGGATCCGGAACTGGCGTGGGTCGTGTGCGGGCACGCGCACGAGCCCGCGATCATCGAGGTCGCGCCCGGACGCTACTACCTGAACGCCGGGGACTGGATCCGGCACTTCACGTACATCACCGTGGACCCCGAGGAGGTCCCGCGCCTGCAGCGCTGGGCGCGTCAGGCGGCGAGGTCGTAGCCCTCCACGTCCACCCGCTCGATGGTATCGAAGGTCGTCCCCACGAAGACCTCAGCGACCTGACGGAACCGTGCCGGCGAATCGCTGACGGCGCAGTGGTGCCGAGGGGGCGGGGCGTCATCCGGCCGCAGGAGCCCGCGCTCGGACAGGATCCGCTGTACGTCCAGAGCCGTCTCGGCCGCGGAATCCACCAGGGTGACGCCCGGCCCCATGATCCCTGCCACGAGATCCCGGAGCACGGGGTAGTGCGTGCAGCCGAGCACCAGCACGTCCACGTCCATGCTGCAGAGCGGGCGCAGGTAGTCTTCCGCGATGAGGCGGGTGGCGGGGTGGTCGGCCAGCCCTTCCTCGACGAGGGGCACGAAGAGCGGGCACGCCTGTGCATAGACCCGTGCCCCCGGGAGCAGCTTGCGTACGGCCCGGTCGTACGCGCCGGAGGCGATCGTGCCCACCGTCCCGACCACCCCGATCCGCCCGGAGCGGGTCGCCCGGACCGCCGCGCGGGCGCCCGGCTCGATCACCCCGACGACGGGCACCGGCAGCTCCCGGGCGAGGATGTCCGCGGCATGGGCCGTGGCGGTGTTGCACGCCACCACGAGGAGCTTGACGGATCTCGAGAGGAGGAACGCGGACGCCTCGCGGGCATAGCGGCGTACGGTGGCGGGAGCTTTGGGCCCGTACGGGACGCGAGCGGTGTCGCCGAAGTAGATGGTGGACTCGTTCGGCAGGAGGCGCCAGATCTCGGCCACCACGGTGAGACCGCCCACGCCCGAGTCGAAGATCCCGATGGCCCTCGATGGGTCGGGCGGCGCGCTGTCGCTCACGGCTTCCCCCCGACCGGGATGGAGACCTTCAGGCTCGCGCCCCCGGACGGCCTGGGCTCCGCCGACACATCCGCCGGGAAGTCGGCCAGGTGCGCGGAAACGAGCGCGTCCACCCCGCTGGCGAGCGTCCAGAAGATCGTCCAGGCGATCCAGTCTTCGCGCTGCTGGGTTCGGGCGTTGACCAGTCCACGCGCTTTCGACACGCGCTCATCCCGGTCGATGTCCACGGCAAGGCTGTCGGGAATGGCGTACCGCTTCATCAACAGGGTGTCCTGCGCTGCCGCCGCGAGCAGAGCCCCGCGAACCTCCTCGACCCGGCGCTTCTCGACCGCACGGGCCTCCCCGAGCCGCGCCATGGTCTTCACCAACATGAACCAGCTTCCCGTCTGGGCTGCAAAGTAGACGCCACCACGGAAGTAGGCGCCGGAAGCCGCCTGGCCCCAACCCGGAACGATGAGGGAGCGAACGAACGCCCCCCCAGGGGATGGCGGACGCACCCTCGCCGTGTCTGCCGGCACCGAATCGGCCGCCGCCTCCTGCGCACGGGCCGGCGGCGCAGCGAATGCCAGCACGGCAAGTCCCACGAGCGCGCACCGGGTCAGCCGCCTCATTCGCCCTCCTCGTCCGGCCGGACGAGCACCGGGAGGGCGTGCTGCCGTGCCTCGATCTTCAAACGACTTCCGAACCTCAGCTCGCCATCGAGCTGGAAGTACAGCGGATCTCCGTGGACCGCCTCGATTTCCACACAACGCACCTTCATGAGCTTCACCATCGGGAGCGACGCATGGGTGCCGCGCAGAATGCGCGCGATCGCCTGCGGCACCTCGCGCAGCTTCACCTCGCCGATCAGGCAGAGATCGAGCAGGCCGTCGTCCGGCCGGGCGCCGGGGAAGAGGTGAAACCCGCCTCCGAGGCACGGGCTGTTCCCCACGGCGCAGATCATGACCTTCTCCTCGATCACGAGGTCGTCCGCGCGCACCCGGAGCGGAACCGGGCGGAACCCGATCACGGCCCGGAGCAGGCCGAGGAGATAGCCGATCGTGCCACGGAGCCGCGGGTAACGCTCGATCTGGCGCACGACCTCCACGTCGATCCCGGTGCCCATGGCGTTGACGAAGAACTCGCTCTCGCCGTCCCAGGACACGAGCCCGGCATCCACGCGACGGATCCGGCCGCCGGCCACCGCGCCGTAGGCCACGTCCCGGGACGTGGAACGGTCCACGAGCTTCGCGAAGTCGTTTCCCGTCCCGATCGGGAGCACGCCCATGGCGGGCATGGGAACTCCCTCCTCCGCGGCCTTGAGGAGGCCGTTGGCCACCTCGTGGATCGTGCCATCCCCTCCGGCCGCGATCACCGCGGACGCGCCATCCAGCGCGGACTCCCGCGCCAGCTCCACGGCATGGCCCCGGCGCTCCGTTTGCCGCACGGAAAAGTCGACGCCGCGGCGGGCCAGCTCCCACTCGAGCTCACGCCGGGCCCGGGCCGCAGCGCCGCCACCGGCCGTGGGGTTGAGAATCACGTGGACAGGTGCTCGGGAAGTGTCTGCAACGTCGCGGACCTGCACGGCAGATCGATAACCATCGGGTGGACGATCACGGCCCACGCCGGCCATCGCCGGGACATGGAGTCGACCGGAAAGGCGCTCATGGTATGCCAAGCTCGTGCGTACGTCAACGGGAGTCCGGGGGCAGTACGTGGTCCACGGCGGAGCGGATCACGTCCGCATCGAAACCCCGGCGCGCGAGGTAGCCGTACAGCCGGCGGCGGAGCACGGCGGGATCGTGGTGCTGCGCGACGTCGCCCGACACCCTCCGCGGAGCCGTCCGACGCATCCATGACTTGGCCAATCTCAGGGCGAGATCCGCCTCGACCACCTCCTCCTCGGACAACGCCTCCGCCACGGCATCCGCGGCCACCGCCTGCGCCACGCCGCGCGCGCGAAGCTCCTGCACGAGCCGGCGAGACCCGCGTGGGCGCAGCCTAACGCGATCCCGGACATAGGCTGACGCGAACGCGCGGTCATCCACCAGCCCGCGCTCCACGAGGGTGGCGATGCACGCTTCCACCGCGTCCCGGGGATAGCCCTTCCGGAGCAGCCGAGCGCGCAGCTCGGACTCGGACCTGGCCCGAACGGCAAGGAGCCGCAGCGCCGAGTCCCTGACCTCCCATGCCAGGTTCTCCCGCAGTACCTCCTCGAGCGTGGCCGGCTCGATCGTCTCGCCGGACCGCAGCCCGTACCGCAACGCGACCTCGACCGCAACGGCACAGTGGAACTCGCCGTCGATGAAGAGATTCAGACGGTCGGTCCGGCGACGCTGCGGTTCGAGTCCCGTGATGCGCATGATCCCGGCGTGAGGCGTCCATCCGATGGCGAGCCGGAAATCCAGCTCGCGCCGTCGGTTGTACAGCACCGACGCGAGAAAGTGCCGCAGGTCTCCCGGCGTGGCGCCTGGCTCAGTATGCGGGCGCGTCGCTCGCGGGGAAGGAATCGATGCTCGCCTCCTCCACCGCCGCCGTGGCCCGCACCGGCTCCGGCGGCGGCCCGGCCTCCACGGCCGCGGAGATGGCGAGGGGACGTTCCCGCCCGCGCAGGAGCTGGCGCAGCACGTACGGCAGGATCCCGCCGTGACGGTAGTACAGGACCTCCTGCGGCGTGTCGATCCGCACGATCGTCCTGAACTCGACGACGCGGCCGTCCTCCGCCGTGGCCCGTACCCGCACCTCCCGGCCGTCGGCGAAGCCGGTGGCGATCTTGCGGCCGAGCCCGGTGATGTCGTAGGTCTCGCGGCCGGTCAGCCCGAGCGAGTCCGCGTTCTCGCCCT
>CALCID010000011.1 GCA_937907535.1 uncultured bacterium
TCCTCCTCGAGGCCGAGTACCAACGCCTCTCCAGGGTGGGTCAAGATGTACCCGGCCTTGACGGTTCGGCCCGGGCGGGCCATGGCGCCCTGGGCGGGGAAGGGGGTACCTTCCGGTGGAGGGCTCCGGGCGTCGGTGCGGGTCGATTCCGGCGCCCGGGCGAGGATCGTTGGGGCACTGGAGCAGGGAAGCGACATGAGCGATCGACGGATCGGCGTGCTGTTCGTTTGTCTCGGGAACATCTGCCGGTCTCCGCTGGCGGAGGGCGTGTTCCGGCACGTGGTGCGGGAGGCCGGGCTGGAGCATCGGTTCGAGATCGATTCGGCGGGGACGTCGGCGTACCATGTGGGCGAGCCGCCGGACCGGCGGACGGCGGCGGTGGCGGAGAGGCGGGGGATCGTACTGGACTCGCGGGCTCGGCAGTTCCGGTCGGAGGACCTGACGCGGTTCGACTACGTGCTGGCCATGGACCGGAGCAACCTGGCGGCGGTGGAGCGGGCGGCGCGCGGGACGAAGCCGATCGGGGAGGTGCGGCTGCTGCGGGAGTTCGATCCGGAGGCGGGGGACGACCTGGAGGTGCCGGACCCGTATTACGGCGGGCCGCAGGGGTTCGAGCTGGTGCACGACATCGTGGACCGCTCGTGCCGGCATCTTTTCGACCACATCCGCGCGGTGCACGGGTTGTGAGGCGGGCGTGAAGCTACCGGACGCGGTCGAGCGGGGTGTTGCGTCGTTGCTGGAGGCCCGTTGCGGGCGGCCGGTCCGGCTGACGCGGGTCTCGCCGGTCGGCGGGGGGTGCATCAGTCCGGCGGCGAAGGTCGAGTGCGACGTCGGCCCGGCGGTGTTCGTGAAGTGGGGCGAGCCGGGCTCCGCGGCGGGGGCCATGTTCGTGGAGGAGGCGAGGTCGCTGCGGGCGCTGGCGGGGTCGGGGGTGGTGCGGGTGCCGGGGGTGGTGGGGGTGTGGGCCGAGGAGGGTTCGGGAGCCGGGGAGGGTTCGAGCGCCGGCGGGTCGGAGCGCGACGTCGCCCGAAGCAAGACCCCGTGGCTCGCGCTGGAGTGGCTGGAGCCGGGGCGCCCCGGGCCGGACGACTGGTACGAGCTCGGTCGGGCGCTGGCGCGGCTGCACCGGGTGCGAGCGGCGGCGTTCGGGTGGCCGTCGGGCAACTTCATCGGCTCGCTGCCGCAGGCGAACGGCGAGTCGGACGACTGGCCTTCGTTCTGGCGGGAGCGGCGTCTGGAGCCGCAGCTCAGGCGGGCGGTAGACGGCGGGTACCTCGGGGGCGCGGCGCGGGCGCGGTTCGGGCGGCTGCTGGACGCGCTGGACGAGCTGCTCGCGGTGGGGAACGAGGAGGGCGCGTCGCTCCTGCACGGCGACCTGTGGAGCGGGAACGCGCACGGGCTGGCGGGCGGCGGGATCGCGCTGATCGATCCATCGAGCTACCACGGGCACCGGGAGGTGGACCTGGCCATGAGCGAGCTGTTCGGCGGGTTCGGGCCGGGCTTCTACCGGGGCTACCGGGACGAATGGCCGGTGGATGCGGACTATGCCCGGGTCCGGCGGCCGATCTACCAGCTCTACTACCTGCTGGTGCACGTGAACCTGTTCGGCGGCTCGTACGTGGGGAGCACGCTCGCGGCGCTGGATCGGGTGCCGTTGTGAGTGGTGGTGGGGGGACGGCGCGCCGGCCGGCCGGATCCGGTGGTTCCGGCGTGGTCCGGTGATTCCTGCGCGGGGCAAGGGGTGGGGCCCGGCCGGGGTCAGCGGCGGACGGCCACGGCGAGCCCGTCCCGGATGGGGATGATGGTGGCCAGGAGCTGGTCGGACGCGGCGAGTCGGCGGTTGAACGTCTGGATGGCGCGGGTCTCGTCGGACTGCGGCGGGTTCTCGAGCACCCTGCCCGCCCAGAGCGTGTTGTCGGCGAGGATCAGGCCGCCGGGGCGGACCAGCCGGAGCGCGTGGTCGAGGTAGTCGGGGTAGCGCGCCTTGTCGGCGTCGATGAAGCAGGCGTCGAAGGGCGGCTCGTCGGCGGTGATCGTGGGGATCAGGTCGAGCGCGGCGCCGACGCGGACCTCGATGACGTGGTCGAGCCCGGCGCGGCGGGCGAAGTCACGGGCGAAGGCGGCGCGGTCCGGGTCGATCTCGAGGGTGAGGACGCGGCCTTCGTCGGGCAGCGCGCGGGCGATCCAGAGGGTGCTGTAGCCGCCGAGGGTGCCGATCTCGAGGACGCGGCGTGCGCCGATGGCGGCGAGCAGGACCTGCATGAGCCGGCCCTGGTCGGGCGAGATGTAGATCTCGGGCAAGCCGCGGCGTGCGATCTCGGCGCGCAGCTCGCGGAGCAGCTCGTCCTCGGCGGCGAAGAGGGTCTGGATGTAGCCCGCGAGCTCGCGGTACGTGACGGTTTCGACGGCGTCGGGCATGGTCCGGCGTGGGTTGGGCGGCGGGCCGGGCGCGGGCCCGCCGCGGTGGGGTTCGGGAGCTCGGTTCGCCCGGCTCGGCTCGGCGCCCCGGGCCTGGCGCGCGCAGGTTCAGCGCCAGGCGGGCGTGGCGCCGATGGATGCGCGGGACGCCCGGACCTCGTGCACGATGTTCCCGCCGACGATGGTCATGAGGACGCGGATGTCCTTGAGCTCGGACGGCGGCACCTGGAACGGGTCGCGGTCGAGCACGACGAGGTCCGCGAGCTTCCCCGGCGTGATGGAGCCCTTCCATTCCTCCTCGCCCGCGGCGTACGCGTTGTTGATCGTGTAGGCGCGGAGCGCGGTTTCCAGGTCGATCCTCTCTTCCGGGTACCAGCCTTCGGGCGGCAGGCCGTCGAGGGTCTGGCGCGTGACGGCGGCGTAGATCCCGAGCATCGGGTTGGCCGGGTACCAGGACGCGTTCGTGCCGGGCCAATCGCTGCCGAAGGTGAGGAGCACGCCGGCGTCGTGCAGGGTCCTGAACGCGTAGGCCCAGCGGCTGCGCTCGCCGATGCGCTCCTCCATCCAGCGCATGTCGTCGATGGCGTGGTAGGGCTGGACCTCGGCGATGACGCCGAGGCGCGCCATGCGCTCGGCGACTTCGGGTCCGCGCAGGACCTGGGCGTGGATGACGCGGTATCGGCGGTCCCTGGAGGCGTCGTTCCGGAGGACGCGCTCGTAGAGGTCGAGGAGCGTGTCGATGGCCTCATCGCCGATGGCGTGGACCTGGGGCCAGAGGCCGGCCTGGTCGGCGGCGAGGAGGAGCCGCTCCATGTTGCCCGGGGGCGGGGCGGGCTGGGTGGCGCCCCGGGCGTCGGCGACCTGTGTGGTTCCGGGCGCGGCGCCCATCATGGGGCGCCAGGTCCCGCGCTCGCCGGTGTGGAGGTACGGCTCGTAGAAGCGGGCGGTGGAGTTGCCCATGATGCCGTCGACGAAGCCCTTGAGCCCGCCGATGCGGATCCATTCGTTGCCGAACCCGTGGCGGATGCCGAGGGCGGCGAGGTGCTCGACGAGGTCGAGGGTGTGGCGCGCGTAGACGCGGGTGGTGAGCTCGCCGCGGGCGAGGAGCTCCTGGAAGACGGCGAGCTGTTCCGGCGACGTGTTGTCGTGGATGGTGGTGACGCCGAACTCGCGGAGCTGACGGAGCGCGGCGCGGGCCTCGGCGAGGCGCTGCTCCATGGACTTGGGCGGGATGATGGCCCGGACGCGGTCGGCGGCGGCGGGGGAGAGGCGGCCGGTGGGGCGGCCTCCCTCGCACTCGACGCCGGACCACGCGCAGGTCACGCCTGCGAGCTCCAGGGCCCGCCCGTTCGCGAGGTAGACGGAGCGGTCCCAGCGGTTCAGGAGCACGGGCGTGTTCGGCGTGATCGAGTCGATCATGGAGCGGTGCGGCCGGAACTCGGGGGTGGCCGCGGCTCCGCGCTCCTCGCGGCCGGTGGCGCCGAGGGCCCAGGCCTCGTACGCGCCCCAGTCTCCGCCCACGATCCAGGAGCCGGGCGGGAGGCGGTCCCGCGCCTCACGGACGCGGCGGACCAGGCCGGCCTGGTCGGCCACGTCGAGCAGGTTCACGCCGAGGAGGAGCGCGCCGGCCTGGGCGAAGTGCGTGTGGTTGTCGATGAAGCCCGGCGTGATGAAGCGGCCGGGGAGGTTGATCATGCGCGTGTGGGAAGCCTGGTGACGTCGCACGGAAACCGGGTCCCCGACGGCGAGGATCCGGTCTCCGCGGATGGCCACGGCCTCGGCCCAGGGCCGGTCGGGATCGGCGGTCCAGATCCGCGACGCGGTGAGGATCAGGTCCGCGGGCTCCTGGGCGGCGATGGGGCCAGCGAACGCCGCGTGCATGAGACCCAGCCACGCGAGCGCCATGGGCAGCGGCGTGCGACGTCTCATTCCATTCCTCCGGGGCGGAGCAACGTACGCGACGCGTGAAGCACGGCTCAACGTCCGGCCTCCTGCCCGGCCGTGGAGCCGAGCGCCTCGGCGATCCGGCGGATCCCCTCGTTCAGCGCCTGCTCGGACGCGGCGAACGAGATGCGGGCGTAGCGGTCGTCACCGAACGCGGCGCCGGGGACCACGGCCACGCCCGCGTTTTCGATGAGGGCGCGGCAGAGGGCGATGGAGTCCGGCGTGTCCGCGTCGAAGAAGCGGTCGATCCTGAAGAACAGGTAGAACGCGCCCTCGGGCGAGACGAACTCGACGCCTGGGAGCAGCGCGCGGAAGCGCTCGACCACCAGGTCCCGGCGTTTACGGAAGGTATCGACCATCGCCCGGACCTCGGCGGCCTGGTTCTCGTCCGCGGAGTACGCGGCGAGCGCGGCGTACTGGGCCGGCGTCGTCGCGTTGGAGGTGATGTGGCTCTGGAGCGCGGACATGCGCAGCGCGAGCTCGGGGGTCGAGTAGGAGTACCCGATCCGCCAGCCGGTCATGGAGAAGGTCTTGGAGGTGCCGTCGATGATCACGGCGTGGTCGAGCGGCGCGGGGTCGAGGTCGAGCAGGCCCGGCGCTCGGTCGCCGACGTAGCAGATGCGGCCGTAGATCTCGTCGCTGATCACCCACACGTCGCGCTCGCGGGCCCACCGGACGACGGCGGCCAGCTCCTCGAGGGAGTAGACCGCGCCGGTCGGGTTCGAGGGCGAGTTGAGGATGAGGCCCCGGACGCGTTCGTCGTAGACCTGGTCGAGGTCGGCGGGGGTGACCTTGAAGCCGCGGGTCTCGGCGCCGGTGACGAAGACGGGCTCGGCGCGGGCGATCTGGATCAGGGCCGGGTAGCTGGTCCAGTATGGCGCGGGGACGATCACGCGGTCACCCGGGCCGAAGAGGGTGAAGATCGCGTTGAAGAGCGCCTGCTTGGCGCCGGCGGTCACGATGATGCCGGCGGCGTCGACGGTCTTCCCGTGGCGCCGGGCCATGTCCCGGGCGATGGCCTGGCGGAGCGGGACGATGCCGGGCGCGGCGGTGTAGCGCGTGTGGCCCGCGCGGATCGCGGCGATGGCGGCATCGGCGATGAAGCCGGGCGTCGGGAAGTCGGGCTCCCCGGCTCCGAGGTCGATGATGTCGCGGCCCGCTTCGCGGAGCTCGCGGGCGCGGGCGGCCACGGCGAGCGTGGCGGACGGCTCCAGGTTACGTACGTTCTCGCTGATGCGGAGAGTCATGTCAGATTCTAGGTTACCGGTTCCAGTGCAAGCGCGCGGCCAATATGTCAGGGCGGGGGGCTCGCCACAAGGTAGGGTGGCGCTTGCCCCGGGGGCCGTGAGGCGGCCAGATTGTCCTATCCGGATCGGGGCTGCGGGCCCCGTGCCCGGGCGCCGATCCGGGACGTCCGGACGGGCCGCGGCCGCGCGCGGCGCGGGGCTGTGCCGCGGAGTGCGGCGTGGCGTGCCGGCGACACAGGACAATGAAGACAAGGTAACGAAGCCATGGCGGATTACGAGCGGGTGACGGCGGTATCGCCGCGGGAGGTGCTGAAGACGGCGGTGGAGGTGCTGACCGAGCGACTGCCGATCCAGAAGGTGGCGGAGGACCGGCATTCAGTGACGCTGAGCGGCAAGGACGGCACGGTGACGATCACGGTGGAGCGGCACGGGCTGGAGAGCGTGGTGCACGCGCACACGGACCAGCTCCGAACCTCCCGGCTCGACCTCGAGACGCAGTATTTCCTGAATCGGCTTCCCTACCAGCCGGAAGACAAACCCACGGTGTGATCATAGGGGCGCGGCGCTGCCGCGCCCCGTGGGCGGAGCCCTCGAACCAGCCGGAAGACAAGCCCGCGGCGTGATTACGGTGTGCTTGCGGGGGCGCGGTGCCCCGGCCCGTGGGCGCAGTCCTCATAACAGCCGGAAGGAAAGCCCACGGTGTGAACACGCGGACGCGGCGGTACCGCGCTCCGCGGGCGGAGCGCTTCAACAGCCGGACGACGAGCTGGCGGTGCGAGCGTGGCGCGCGGTGTTGCCGCGCTGCCATGGGCGGAGCCGCCCGGGCCATCCGGGCGGCAAGTCTATGATGGGGCGTATGGAGAAGGCAGCGCCGCGCCCGGGGCAAAGTGCTCGGGCCGCTCGGGTGCAGGCCCACGGTGTTCTCCTACGGGTGCGGCAGTTGCCGCGCACTGTTCGTGAAGCCCTCGAAACGACCGAGCGGCAAGTCCACGCGCGGTCGTATGGGCGCGGCGTGGCCGCGCCTGGCGCTTTTCGGCCGCCCTCGACCGGGTGACAAACCCGTATGCGATCGGGGGCGCGGGCGTACCGCGTGGCTCCGCCCTCCAATCAGCGGTCCGACATAGCCATTGCGGGTCGTACGGACGCGGCTCTGCCGCGCGTCATGGGCAAAGCGCTCGAACGGGCCGGGCGACCGATTCATGGCTGGGGCTTATGGGTGCAGCAATGCCGCGCCCGATGTCCGTCGGCCCCTCGCCGCCGGGCGAGAAACCCGTGTGTGGTCGGGGAGCGGGAAGCGCCCCGCCGCGTGGCTGCGTCCACCCACCGGCCGCGCGATAGCCCCACGCCCTGGCCGTAGGGGAGCGGCGTTGCCGCTCCCCGCGGGTGTAACCCTTGGACCAGCCAGGCGATGAGCGGGCGGGAGATCCGAGGGGCGCGTTGTTGCCGGCCCCGGTGGCTGAGTCCACCGGCCAACCGGGCCATGGACGCGCGGCGCGGGGAAAGGGGGAGCGCTATCATGTCCCTCGAACTCTCAGACCGGTCGGCAGCCACCCCGATGGATCGACGCAGGGGGCGCGGCAAACGCCGCGCCCGTTTTTCGTTCGCCAACCTGGGGCCTGACGGGACGGTCGGGGTCAGCCGTCGTCGCCGGCGGGCGGATCGGTGCGGGCCGTGGGGCCATCCGGACCGGGCTCCGTCAGTTCGGGGGCGGCGCCATCCTCCGCCCGGAGAGCGGGATCGGCGGTGGGCTCCGGCGGCTCGGCGGCCGCGGCGTCCGCGCGAACGTCCAAGACGGGCTCCAGCTCCGGCTCAAGGGCGGGCTCGTGCGGCGCGGGCGCGCCGATGAGGCTGCGGGACTCCCGCACGACCACGCCGGACAGGAGGAGGAGTCCTACGAGGTTCGGGATCGCCATGGCGCCGTTCATCACGTCGCTGAAGGACCAGACGAGCTCGAGCCCGCTGATGTCTTCGAGCTGGAGCACGTAGGCGCCGGTGAAGGCGGCGGCCACGAAGGCGAGCCGGTACGGCAGGATCATGCGTACGCCGACGAGGTACTCGACGGCGCGCTCACCGTAGTATGCCCAGCCGAGCAGGGTCGAGAAGGCGAAGAGCGCGAGGCCGAGCGAGACGATGTGGCCGCCGAGCTCTCCGGGGAGACCGGTCTGGAACGCGTACATGGTGAGCGGTGCGCCGGTCAGCGGGCCGTCAGGCGTTTCAGCGTGCCAGGCGCCGGTGGCGAGAATGGCGAACCCGGTCAGCGTGCAGACGACGATGGTGTCGATGAAGGTCTGCGTCATGGCGACGAGCGCCTGGGAGGACGGCTCCCGGGTCTGGGCCGCGGCCGCCGCGATGCCGCCGGTGCCGAGCCCGGATTCATTGGAGAAGATCCCGCGCGCGAAGCCCATGCGCATGGCTTCGCGCACGGTCGCGCCGAGGAAGCCACCGATGGGCGCGGTGGGCGTGAACGCCTCGCGGACCACGAGCAGGAACACGGACGGGATGCTGCGCCAGTGGAGGAGGAGCACGGCCAGGGCGCCGGCCATGTAGAACACGATCATGAAGGGGACCAGGAGACCGGCGACGCGGCCGATGCTCCGGATCCCGCCGAGGATCACCATCCCGGTGAGGGCCGCGATCGCGATGCCGGTGGTGGCGGGCGGGATGCCGAAGGAGCCGCGGAGCGCATCGGCGACCGAGTTCGACTGGACCATGTTGCCGATGCCGAAGGATGCGAAGGCGGCGAAGAGGGCGAAGGCGAAGCCGAGTGCCCGGCCGGTGGAGCCGCCGACGCCGCGGGAGAGGTAGTACATGGGTCCGCCGGCCATCTGGCCGTGTTCATCGGTCGTCCGGTACTTGACGCCGAGGAGTGCCTCGGAGTACTTGGTCGCCATGCCGGCGAGGCCGGAGATCCACATCCAGAAGAGCGCGCCGGGTCCGCCGCTGGCGATGGCGGTGGCGACGCCGGCGATGTTGCCGACGCCGACGGTGGCGGCGAGGGCGGTCATGAGGGCCTGGAAGTGGGAGATGTCGCCCTGTGCGCCGCTTTCCCTGCGTTTCACGAGCGCGAGCCAGAGGGCGTGACCGAGCCGCCGGAACTGGAGTCCGCGGAGGAGGACGGTGAGGTACGCGCCGGTTCCGACGAGCAGTGCGATGGTCGGGACGCCCCAGACGAAGTCGCTCGCGGCCTGTAGGTATGCCTGTATGGTTTCCATCATGGATCCATCCTCGTGTTCGGGGCTGCAGCAATGGTACCGTGCCGGCGGCGCATTGGGCAAAGTAGAGTCGGGCGCCGGTGGGGGACGGGTGTGCAGCGGCCTCGCGATCCGGTATATTTCGCCCGTCTAACCGGTAACCTGTGGGGGGTGGTATGGCGGAGACATTTGCGCAACTGGGGCTCCGGTCGGAGCTGGTGGAGGCGGTGCGGGGTCGTGGCTATGAGGAGCCCACGGCGTTGCAGCGTGCGGCGATCCCGATCGTGCGGCGGGGCGGGAACGTGGTGATCCACGCCTCGGCCGGGTCGGGCGTCATGGGAGCGTATGGTCTGGGCGTCCTGGACCGGCTGGCCGGCCAGGGGGAGTCCGCGGCGTCCGAATCGGAGGCGGCGGACCGCGTCCGGCCGCGGGCGCTGGTGCTGGTGCCGACCGGGCCTGCGGCGTCGCGGGTCGCGGAGTCGCTGGCGGAGCTGGGGCAACCCGTCGGCGTCCGGGTGACGGCGTTGGCGGAGGGGTGGCCGGGGGTGGAGCGCGGGACGGATGTGGTGGTGGCCACGCCGGCCGCGCTGGATGCGGTCCGGGCGTCCCGGCTGAAGCTGGACGGGCTGGAGACCTTCGTGGTGGACGGGGCGTCGGTGATCCTCTCGCTCGCGGGGCCGGACGCTCTGGAGGAGCTGGCGGCGACGATCCCGCGGGAGGCGCAGCGGATCGTGGTCACGTCCGAGCGGACGGGGGCCGTGGACGACTTCGTGGAGCGGCACGTGCGTCGGGCGCTCTCGGTACCGCCTCGCCCGGTCGAGGAGGAGGAGTCGCCGGGGACGGCCGAGGAGCCGACGACGAAGGTCGGGTACCACGTCGCCTCGGAAGCGGGGAAGATCGATGCGCTGGCCGCGCTGCTCGTGCGCCGGGCGGCGGATGCTCCGGCCGTGGTCTGGTGCCGGACCGCAGCCCGGGCGGAGTCTGTGCGCGCGCGGCTCGCCAACCGGGGGATCCTGGGCGAGGCCGGCGGTGTGCGGGTGGTGTCCTTTGGCGAGGAGCCGGCCGCGGACGGCGTGGCGATCAGCTACGACGTGCCGTTCGACGCGGCGTCGCTCGCACGGCGTCACGAAAGCGGTGGCGCGGTGCTGGTGGAGCCGAGGGAGCTGGCGCATCTGCGTCGGATCGCGGAGGAGGCGGGGATCGGCCTGGCGCCGGGCGCGTCCGAGCGGCCCGCGGCGCTGCTCGCGGACCTCGAGGCGTACCGGGACCGGTTGCGCGCCGCCGCACGGGGCGAGGACCTGGCCGCTCAACTCCTCGTTCTCGAGCCGCTCTTCGACGAATTCTCGCCGGTCGAAGTGGCGGCGGCGGCCAGTGCTCTGCTGCGTCGCCGGGCGCCCGAGCCCCAGGCGAGACCGGTGGCGGCCGCGCCCGTGCCGGTCGCTCCGCGGACGTGGGTCCGGCTGTTCATCAGCATCGGGCAGAGGGACGGCGTGCGGCCCGGGGACCTGGTGGGCGCCATCACCGGCGAAGCCGCGATCTCCGGAGACCAGGTCGGCCGGATCGAGATCCGGGACACGTTCTCGATCGTCGAGGTCGCGAGCGACGTGGGCGAGCGGGTGATCCAGGCGCTGAACGGCACGACCGTGAAGGGCCGGAGCCTGCGCGTCGACTACGACCGCAAAACGCCAGCCCGTCGGCCTCGGCCGACGGGCTGAACGCCGAGAGCCACGTTCCCGGGCGCGAACGTGGCTCTCGCGGACCACAAGCAAGAATTCAGCTCAACGGCCCTTGACGGCGTCCTTGAGGCCCTTGCCCGGCCGGAAGGACGGACTGGTCGTGGGGCCGATCTTGATCTCCTTGCCCGTGCGCGGGTTACGGCCGGTGCGGGCCTTGCGCTTCTTGGTCTCGAAGGTGCCGAACCCGGTGATCTGCACCTTTTCACCCTTCTTCAGCGCCTGCGCAATGATGCCTTTGTCGGCCGAGAACAGCGCTTCCACTGCCCGGGCTGCGTCCGCCTTGGTCATCTTGCCGCGGCTGGACAGCGCCTGCACCAGTTCCGACTTGTTCATGGCTTCGCTCCTCGACAGGGTGAATCGTGAATTAGTCGCGCGCCCGCGCCGTCCGGGCTGCGTGCACCTGATCCCCCGCCCGGCATGCTCGAGGGATAGGTCAGAATACCCGCGCACTTGCGCGGTCACCATCCCTGCTGCCAACTTGCTGACCCGCCCTGGCACGGGAAATATCCCGGGCCGCTGGAACCGCTGAAAATTGCAGTGATACAGTAGGTGTCGAGTGGAAGCGCGTCAAGAGAGTTTGTCGCGGTGGAGCCGAATTTTCGCCGTGATCGGGTGGCGTTTCCCGCTCGATGAACCGATCGGATGAGCGAACCGGGAACGGGAGACACGCCGGGAATGGCTGCATCCACGGTGTCCGAATCGTTGCGGCAAAAGGAGTTAGAGGTCGCGCGGGAGATCGCGCAGGCGTTCCTGATGGCGACGAAGCCAGTGGAGGTGTACCGACTTGCGTTGGCACGGGTCACTCCGCTGGTCGGCGCCAGTTTCGGGTCGGTCTTCCTGCGGGACGAGGCGGATCCCGATCTGCTGAAGCTCGCCTGCGCGCAGAACTGGCCGCAGATCGCCGCGCGGTTCCTGGGTCAGATGCGGATCCGGGTGGGTCGCGGCCCGACGGGTCGGGCGGTGGCGCTGGGCCTGGCGATCGAGGTGGAGGATGTGTTTGCGGATCCGGAGCAGCGGGAGTGGTGGGAGCCGGCGCGGGAGCTGGGGTTCTCGTCGCTGATCGCGTTGCCGTTGCGGTCCCGGGATGGGGTTAAGGGTGCGCTGAGCTTCTATTTCGAGTCGCCGCGGCGGTTCGAGGATGAGGAGCGGGAGCTGTTGAAGCTGATCGCGGACCAGCTCGCGGGCACGGCGGAGCGGGCGCACCTGATCGAGAATCTCCAGGCGGCGAACGAGCGGCTCACGCGGCAGAACGAGGAACTGGTGGAACGGATGCGGGAGGCGGAGGAGTCGAGGCGGCTGAAGAACGAGTTCCTGGCGAACATCAGCCACGAGTTCCGGACGCCGCTCACGTCGATCATGGGGTATGCGTATCTGCTGGCGTCGGGTCATACGGGGGAGCTGACGGATCGGCAGAAGGAGCTGGTGCAGAAGATCGAGCGGGCGGGCACGGCGCTCCTGGGGCTGATCACGGATCTGCTGGAATTGTCGCAGTTGAAACTGGGCCGTGCGGAGGTGCTGCTCGGTCCGGAGGAGGCGGTGGCGCTCGCGAAGCGTTCGATCCAGGCGGTGGGTCCCGCGCCCGAGGGGGTGGAGCTGAGGCTCGAGCATCCGGACGGCGAGATCCCGCTCACGGTCGATGGGGAGAAGGTGGTCAAGATCCTCGAGAACCTGCTTTCGAACGCGTACAAGTTCACGTCCAGGGGGGTGGTCTCGGTCACGGTGCGGCGCCATGCGGACGATGCGGGGGTGGCGCCGGCGGTGGTGGATGAGGAGCGGCCGTACGTACCGCCCGGGAGCCCGGCGAGAGTGGGGCCGGTCGCGCGCCCGGAGGGCTGGGTGGAGTGGCGGGTCAGCGACACCGGGATCGGGATCCGGCCCGAGGACCTGCACGTGATCTTCGACGAATTCCGGCAGGTGGATGGTTCCTCGACCCGGCTCTATGGAGGCACGGGGCTGGGGCTCGCCCTCTCGCTCCGGCTCGCGCGGCTGCTCGGGGGCGACATCCTGGTGGACAGCGAACCGGGCCGGGGCTCCACCTTCACCCTCCGCCTTCCGATCACGACGCAGGGGAGCTGGCGTTATCCTGCCACAGCCGCAACTCCGTCCAGGGAATAGAATGGGGGGATGCAGATGCCCCCGGCACGGCCGGCGTGCCGGAGGTGGCCGGGGGCAGCTTGGAGCGTCAGCGGTTCCGATCGCGGCGCAGCGTGGGCAGCGCGGTGAACGGGCCGGAGACGCGTCGCCGGCGGCGCAGCCGGATGGCTGCACGCTGGCCGGCGGGCGCTCCGCCATCGTGTGCGGGAGTGTCTACGAACGGATCGGCGCCGCTGTCCTCGCGCGTCTGCTCGGCCTCCGGGGAACGCCGTTGGCCGTTCGTGGAAGACACGTCGAGACGGTCGCCCAGGTTCGACAACGGAAGCCTCCTTGTGGACCGGGGCCCGGGGGCTCGTGGGCCCGCGCCGACTACAAACTTTGTACGATTCAAGATACACACCAGGTCCGGACGAGGCCAGAGGCGGAGCCGGTCATGGCGCCAGGCGAAGCGGCCGCGGCCCCGGCCCCTGGCGGGCGCCCGGCGAGGGCCGCGGCCGCCCGGCCGTGATCACCTTGTCCGCTACCGACAGGCCGGACGGGGAGGGGCCGTCAGCGTTCGACGACCTCCCCCTGAGCGTCGGCCCGTGCCCTGAGCACGGGCATGGGCCGGGGCCTCGTCATGTTCTCCGGTGACAGGATCTCGTCGAGCTGTTCCTTGCTGAGCAGGTTCTTCTCGAGCACGAGCTCGTACACGCCGCGGCCGGTGGCGATCGCCTCCCGCGCGACGGCGGTGGCGCTGTCGTACCCGATGTAGGGGACGAGCGCGGTCACGATCCCGGTGCTCCGTTCGACCAGGGAACGAATGTGGTCGCGGTTCGCCGTGATCCCCAGTACGCACCGCTCGCGCAGGATGATGCAGACCTGCGTGAGCATATCGAGCGACTGGAACAGGTTGAAGGCGATGACCGGCTCGAAGACGTTGAGCTGGAGCTGGCCGCCCTCCGCGGCGATGGTGACGGTGAGGTCGTTGCCGATGACCTGGTAGCACACCTGGTTGACGACCTCGGGGATCACCGGGTTGACCTTCCCAGGCATGATGCTCGAGCCGGGCTGCATGGGCGGGAGGTTGATCTCGCCGAGCCCCGTGCGCGGCCCGCTGGAGAGGAGCCGCAGGTCGTTGCAGATCTTGGAGAGCTTGACCGCGGTCCGCTTGAGCACGCCGGAGAGCAGGACGAAGACGCCGGTGTCCGAAGTGGCCTCGATGAGGTCCGGCGCGGTCTTGAGCTCCAGGCCGGTGATCTCCGAGAGCTTCTGCCGGACCAGCGCCGCGTACCGTGGATCGGTGTTGATCCCGGTGCCGATGGCGGTCGCGCCCATGTTGATCTCGCGGAGGTGCGCCGCCGTCTCGCGGAGCCGATCGATGTCCTCGCCGATGGTGACGCCGAACGCGTGGAACTCCTGGCCGAGGGTCATGGGCACGGCGTCCTGGAGCTGGGTGCGGCCCATCTTCACGATGTCCGCGAATTCGTCCGCCTTGGCCAGGAAGGCGTCCCGGAGCAGGGCGAGGGAGCCGATCAGCTCTTCGACGGCGTGGTGGGCGGCCAGCTTGAGCGCGGTCGGGTAGACGTCGTTCGTGGACTGGGAGAGGTTCACATGGTTGTTCGGGTGCACGTAGTCGTACTGGCCGCGGCGGTACCCGAGCAGCTCGAGGGCGCGGTTGGCGATGACCTCGTTTGCGTTCATGTTGGTCGAGGTCCCGGCGCCGCCCTGGATGACGTCCACGACGAACTCGTTATGGAGGCTGCCGGCGCGGATCTCCCGGCAGGCCTGGACGATGGCGTCGGCGATGCGGCCATCGAGGAGGCCGAGCTCGCGGTTGGCCTCGGCGGCGGCCTCCTTGACGGCGGCCAGCGCGTTGACGAAGTGCGGGTACTGGCTGATGGGCACGCCGGTGATCGGGAAGTTCTCGACCGCGCGGAGCGTCTGGATGCCGTAGTAGAAGCGGTCGGGCACGTCGCGTTCGCCGAGCAGGTCCTTCTCCCTGCGGAGCGCGCCGGAGAGGTAGACCTGTTCGCGGCCGGCGAGGCGGGCGTGAGCGGCGCGCAGTCGGCTGGCGATGACCTGCGCCGCGGCGACGACGAGGCGCGCGTAGAGCCCCGGGTTTTCCTGCGCGATGGTGGTGGCGGCCGTCCTGGGGAGTTCCACGACCTCGCACGGTTCGGCCACGTAGGCCGATGTGGAATGGGGGTAGTCGTCGAGGAGGCTTCCCTCGCCGAACGATTCGCCGGGCCCGATCACGGCGAGCGTCCTGGTACGGCCGCGCAATCCCTTCCGGATCTCGACCCGTCCCTTGAGCAGGATTCCGAATTCCCTGCGAGGCTGGCTCTCGTGGTAGATGTACGTGCCCGGGAGGTAGCAGACGACCCGGACGTACTGCATCAGGTAATCGAGGTCTTTCGCGGAGAGCGAACGCGTGACCGGGTGCGAGCGCAGCACCCGGAGAATGTTCGTATCCATAGGCTCCGTTCGATTCGATCGAGGCCGATGGGGCCATGGCCGGGCGGGACGCGGGTTCTGGCCGGGTGCCCGGGATCCCCACATCTGCGTGCCTGCCGGCGGCGGCGCCGGCGTGGCGCAAGACCAAATGTAACGGAAATATACGGCAGTGCCAGTGAGCGTCCGGTCGGCGGGCCGGCGGTCGTGCGGCGCTGGAACGGTCCGTGCATCCTCCCCCGCGCCGGCGAGATTTCCCGCACATCCAGCCCCCGGCACTCACCAAGGAGGATACCATGGCCCGTTACGACGTGGATTTCGACAGGGACTACGGCTACGAGTTCCGGCGTCAGCGAGGGCGCGGGTACCGGGAGCGTGGCGCCTCGGGCTTCGGCACGTACGGCAGGCAGGGCTTCGGTCCGTACGAGCGTGGCGAGTACGGGTTCGGCCGTGGCTACGGGCGCGAGTATCGGGGCGGGGAGCTGGCGAGGGGCTATGGGCGCGAGTATCGGAAGAGCCGCTGGGAGACCGATTACGGCGACCCGTTTCGGGACCGTGAGCGTGGCACGCCGATCCGCATGATGCGGGGCGAGTGGAGAGAGGGCTACGGCGGCGAGTTCATGCGTTCCAGGCGTGGGCGCGGCTACGGCTCGGAGTTCGAGCGGCGGGCGCGACGGCGGTGGTGGTGAGGCGGACCGGGCGCCGGTGATCCGGTTGCTGCCGGGGGCATTCGGTGCGGGCGCCCGGGGAGCCCCGCGAGCGGTCGTTTTTCGAGGCCGCGAGGGTGACGCGGAAGGCCTTGCCGCAGTCGGCCGGGTCGTGGGCGGTCTCCGGCTTCGTGGCGGACGGGACATCGGCGCGGGCGCCGGGCCCGGACCCTGGCCGGGCAGGCGGCGGATCCCGGCCTCACGGTTCACCGCGGCGAATCCGTTGCCGGACCAGGGCGAGGAGTTGGGCCGGCGCGGGGGCGGGGGTGAGCAGGTCGCCATCGATGTAGACGGTCGGCACGCGGTCGGGCGAGAGGAGATCCGCAGCGCGGCGGTCCCGGGCGACCTGTTCGGCGGTCGATGCGTCCCGGAGACAGCGTTCGAACTCGGCGGGGTCCAGGCCGAGCTCCTCGGCATACGCCAGGAACCGTGGCTCGGGGGGATCGCCCACCGCCCATTCCGCGCGGCGCTCGTAGAGGATGCGGTGCATGGACCACGGTTCGCCGAGCGCGGCCGCGCAGTGCGCCGCGGCGGCCGCGGCCGGCCCCCGCCGATTCACCCGGAGCGGCGCGTGGACGTAGACGTAGCGGATCAGGCCTTCCCGCGCCAGCGCGCGCAGCTCCGGCCCTGCCTCCAGATCGAGCCGATCGCACCAGCCACACTGGTAATCGCCGAACACACGGACGGTCACCGGAGCGTGTTCCGGGCCGGCGCTGACGCCGCTTCCGGCGGAGCCCTCGGCCACCGCAGGGCCGACGTGCACGAGTCGGACCGCGTCGGCGCGCCCCGGACGGTTGCGCATGAGGAACGCGGCCGCAACGCTCAACCCGAGGAGCGCGAGGGCGATGAGTCCGTGCGTGGCGCGCCGATGGAATGGAGCTCCCGTCATGGCACCCTGAGGTGGAAGGCGTGGAGTCCGAAATCCGCGACCGCGTAGAGCGTGTCTCCACGGATCACGGCCGCCGATGCGTTCAGGACGAGCTTCTCGTGGACCGGATTCGGGGGCATCTGCACCAGCCGCGCCGAGTAGTCCACGGGGTCGAGGACCGCACCCGCCACGTCATCGACACGGAAGAGGAGGAACAGGCTGCCGTCCGGGTTCACGGTGAGCCCCTTCATGAGCGGAGCCGCGAGCACCCGGACTCCTCGCTTCACGAACGCTCCCACGAACTCGTCCCGTTCCTTCCGGAGAGGTTGGAGGAGTTCCGGCGGCAGCTCTTTCATCAACTGGAGATCGCCCGCGGTGTCGTAGCGGAGCAGGAGTCCGAGGTGGTTGTCGACGACGTGGATGCGCCCTCCGTCGGTGACCGCGACCAGTTCCCACCCGGCCGACCGCGGAAGGCCGTATTCGTCGCGGTCCTCGGGGCCGTAGATCCCGTCCGGCCGGCGCGCGAAGCGGCGCACATTGCCGTCCGGCGAGATCGCGGTGAGATAGTGCTCGGGGTCCCGCGACGCGATGTAGAGGGTTCCGTCGTCACCGAAATCGAAGAAACCGAGGGAGCCGGGGAGCCGGAGCATGCGAACGAACTCGCCGTTGCGGTCGAAGAACGAGAGGCGCTGCGAGTTCCCCTCCCCCACCACGTACTGGTCGTTCCAGACCTGCACGTACAGCGGAGCCTCGAGCTCGCCGGGGCCGAAGCCGGATCGGCCGAAATCGCCGAGGGGCTGGAGAGCGGGGTCGAAGAGGACGATGCGGTCGCTTCCGTTGTCGACCACGATCACCGTGTCGCCCTGGACGCGCAGGTCCGTCGGGTGCATGAGCGTGAAGTGGCCCGCATCGAGATCCGCCGGGCGGGAGGCGAACATCTCTCCGACCACGATGGGCGGGTCCAGCACGCGGATGATCCGCTCGTCCCCGCGGTCCGAAGCGGCGGCGCAGGCGGTGAGCAGCAGGAGCGGCGGCAGGAGCGGCAGCAGGCGTCGGAGCATGGGGCGAGTCCTTTCGTCGGCATCGTGAGGGCTGGCCGTGTCGGCGGCCGGCCGGATGGCCGGCCGCCCGGTCGCCAGGGGCTACGGCTTGACCGGCGTGTAGGTGGTGCAGTCGAGGAGCATGCGCTTACCACCCCCGAAGTCGTAGACGCCGACCTCGTACGTCCGTGTGGTGGTCGTGGTCGTCGTGACCGTGCCGCTGGTGCCGGTGCCAACGACCTCGATGCTGGCGGCGACCGTCACGGTGACCGTCTTGGTCTCGGACCGGGTCTCCTGGGAGATGAGCCTGCCGACCATCGGCTCATCGTTGATACCGGACGAGACGAAGTCGGCGCACTCCGCCCACCCGTTGGCGGCCGCGCCGAAGATCAGCGCCGCGGCGGGCAGCAGCACCCGCAGGGAAAGGTTCTGCATCATACCTCCCGCGTTTGGCCCCGGTCGGGGCTCGGTCCATGGTTCCGCCGGATCGATCCCGCGCCCGCGGCGGGCGCGCCGGCGGGTCCCGACCTTCGTGCGACCGCGTCCGCGCCTGATCGGAGGCCGGAGCGCGAGTCGCGACGTTCGCGCGCGCGCCAGGCGTTCGGGGTCGGTCTCGCCGCGCCTGGCGCCCGGTGATCCATCACGCCGCATGCCGGGTTCGCGACGCCGCGGGGGCAATCGTGCAAGCAACGATTGCGCAACGATTTGGTCGTCTTCATCGCGAGCCCTCCGTCACGGTCCATCGAGCCAGGCGCCGGGCAGTGACCGGTTCATTGTGAGCGGTTCTCACCATTCAGCCCGAGGGCGCGGATCTTCAGGCGGAGCGTGTTGCGGGCCATGCCGAGGGCTTCGGCGGCCCGGGTCTTGTTGCCGCGGAAGCGGCGGAGCGCTTCCTCGATGCGGCGGCGCTCCTCGGCGGGCGAGCCGTAGAACGAGTAGCGCCCTCGCTCCTCGCGGGTGATCGCGAGCGGCTCGGCCGCGAATGCGACCGGCTCGGGCGAGATGATGGAGGTGGGGAGGTGGCGGACGCGGATGGGGCCGGCGTCGCAGGCGAGGACCGCGGCCTCGATGGCGTGGGCGAGCTCGCGGACGTTGCCGGGCCAGGCGTACGCGTGCAGACGGTCGAGGGCCGCGGGGGTGAAGCCGCGGTTCGGGCGGCCGTACCGCTTCGTGTAGCGGTCGAGAAAATGATGGGCGAGGAGGTCGAGGTCCTCGAGGCGTTCGCGGAGCGCGGGGAGCCGCAGGCTCAGGACGAGCAGGCGGTGGTAGAGGTCCCGGCGGAACGAGCCCTCGCGCACCGCCCGCTCGAGGTCCACGCTGGTGGCGGCGATCACGCGCGCATCGACGCGCACCGTCCGTTCGGAGCCCAGCCGCCGCACCTCCCCGTCCTCCAGGGCGGTGAGGAGCTTGGCCTGCAGCGCGGTCGGGAGCTCACCGATCTCGTCGAGGAAGAGGGTCCCGCCGTGGGCCTGCTCGAACAGGCCGCGGTGGGACTGCTGGGCGCCGGTGAAGGCGCCGCGCACGTGTCCGAAGAACACGCTTTCGAAGAGGGTGTCCGGGATGCCGGCGCAGTTGACGGCCACGAGCGGGCCGCGTGCGCGGCGGGAGGCCTCGTGGATGGCCCGGGCGAGGAGTCCTTTGCCCGTGCCGCTCTCGCCGGTCAGGAGGACCGGTGCGTCGACGGAGGCGGCGCGGGCGCCGAAGGCGCGGACGTGGTGGACGGCGTCGCTGTTGCCGAGGAATCGGGCGAAGGGATCCGGCGTGGCGCGGGCGGCCGGATCCCGGCCGGACGGTTCAGGGGGTACGAGAGGCACCATACCGATCCTTGTTGAGGTCCGGTGCAGCAGGGTACGGGTGGTCGGCGGGCGAAGCCATAGCAGGATGGGAAGGGGGAGGCGGCGAGTGGCGGGCGGGTACGGGGGGGGTGGGCGGTTGACGGGGCGGGCCGGGCGCCGCATTCTCGGCGAATCCGGGGTGCGGCGGGGACTTTCGTCGGCCGTCGGGTCGTGACAGCGGGCGGCGGTACGCCATGGGGGTGGCGCGGCGGGGTGCCGGCGGCCCCGGGCGGGCCGATCGCTCGATCCAGCATGGACGCGAGGTTGTCGTGAGAGGAGATCGCGGGAAGCTCGCGAGCCGGTTGGGCGGCGTGCATCCGGTGACGGTCCTGGTATGGGCCGGCTTCGCCGCGGTGCTGATCGCTGGCGCGTTCGTGCGGATCGATGAGGAGACGGTGAGGGCGATGCTGCAGCGGCTGGGTCCAGTGGCGCCGCTGGCGTACCTTGCCGCGGAGGTCGTGCAGGTCGTAGTCATTCCGGTTCCCGGGCAGCCGCTGGAGATCCCGGCGGGTTGGTATTTCGGGTTCCCGGTGGGGCTCGTGCTCGGGAGCGTGGGGGCGATGGCGGGTTCCATGATCGCCTTCGGGCTGGGGCGGCGGTACGGGCGGCCGTGGGTGTCCGCGCGGGTCCCGGAGGATGTGAGGGCGCGTTTCGGTGCGAAGCTGGGGAGCGGGGACACCGCGGCGTGGGCGGTCTTCTGGCTGATGCTCCTTCCCGCCTTTCCGCGGGATCCGCTCTGTTATCTCGCCGGTCTCACGGATCTGACGCCGGGTCGGTTCGCGCTGATCGCGGCCATCGGGCGACCGATCGGGATGGCGCCGTGGGTCGCGCTGGGGGCAGGCGGCTGGGCGTTCGGGCTCTGGCTCCAGGTGTCGTTGGCGGCCGCGGTGGGGCTCGTCTGGCTGGCGGTGACGCTATTACGCCGGAGGCGGAGTGCGAGTCCGGCGGGGGAACGGGTCCAGTAAGGGCAGGCATCCGGCAACGTCCCGGTTCGGGCGCGCATCGAAGGGGTGCGGAACGGACCCATCATCGGATTTCTCATCGTTTGGATCCTTGGCAATGGTTTGGATCGGAACATGGCGGCGCGCCGTGCGGTTCGCGGTGGTGGCCGCAGCGCTTGCAACGGCGTGGCCGGGCGCGCTGGGCGCGCAGGGGAGCAAGGCGTCGGAGCCCGCGGCGTACTCCGAGGGGATGGAGCTGCTGTCCGCGGGCGACACGCTTGCGGCCATCGATCGTTTCCGGGAGGCGACGCGGGTCTCGCCCGACTTCGGGCCCGCGTATCTGCGGTTGGGCGCGTTGCTGAGCGCGCGGGCCGGGGAGCGGGAGCGGGAGTTCCAGGAGCGGCAGGAGGCGGAGCGGGCGCTGCGCCAGGCGCTGCGGCTGATGGGCGACCATCCGGAGGTGCTCCTCGAGTACGGTCTCTTGCTGCGGAAGCAGCAGATCCATACGGACGCGAAGCGGGTGCTGGACCGGGCGTGGCAGGCGGCGGAGCGGAGGGGGAAGGAGCTGACGCCGGACGAGCGTGCGCGGATGCATTTCGCGCTGGGCAAGGTCTACGAGACCTGGTGGAACGACTGGCAGAACCTGGTGATGATCCCGCCGGCGCAGGCGGATGCGCTGCATTGCGGCGCGATGGACGGCCCGCAGCCGCATCACGTGGCGTCGGTGCTGTGCCCGCGGGCGTGGGCGGACCAGGCGGAGCACGTGGTTCCGCTGGCGGACCTGAAGTCCGAGGAGCGGGAGCGGATGATGAACCACTTCCGGCTCGCGCTGGAAGCGGATCCGGGGCACGTGGACGCCGCGGTACACCTGTTGGGGCATCTGGCGGATGCGGGAGCGTGGGAGGAGTACGAGCGGGTCGCGCGGCGGCTGGTGCTGGCGGCGCCGGACGATCCGCGGTCGCACCTGTTCCTGGGGCTCGGGCTGCACGAGACCGGGCGGGGCGCGGGCGCGGACAGCGCGTTCCAGAGGGCGCTGGCGCTACTGCCCGCGGAGGAGCGGCGGGTCTTCGAGGACGTGACGCCGCTGCTCCCCCGTCGGGTGCAGGAGCGGGTGGCGGCGCTGGACAGCGCGGCGCGGGCGGAGGCGGCGAACATCTTCTTCGCGTCCGCGGATCCGCTGTACCTGACGCCGTACGAGGAGCGCCGACTCGAGCACTATTCGCGGCTCGCGTGGGCGGAGCTGAAGTTCAGCGAGCCGGCGTCCGGGAACCGGGGTTGGGAGTCGGAACGGGGCCGGATCTGGGTGCGGTACGGCGCGCCGTGGAAGTGGTACCAGTGCTGCTACGGCGCCGCGTATCTCCAGGAATCGGCGTTCGGGCAGGTGCCGGTGCGGTACGTCTACTGGTCGTACGGCCCGTATGGGCCCGTCTTCGTGTTCTCGCGGCTGTTGACGCACCGTCGGGCGCAGCTCGTAGAGGCGGCGAAGTACGCGGCGGACCAGCTCGAGGACGCTGCGCCGCAGATGTACCGGCCGCGCACGATCACGTCGGTGCACGAAATCCCGCATCAGGTGGCGCGGTTCCGGGGGCGGGAGCCGAACCTGACGAAGGTCGAGTTCTATGCGGCGCCGCCGCTCGACTCGCTGGCGGCCCGGCCGGGGATGCGGTTGTCCGCCGGGATCTTCCTGTTCGACATGGCCTACCGGGAGTTGTGGAACCAGCGGCACGAGGTGAACGTAGGGGATCGGCCGCTGGCGCTCACGTACCGGGTCGAGCTGCCGGCGGGCGCGTACCGGTACGGGCTGGAGGCCCGGACGTCCGGCCCGGACTCGGTGGCGCGACCGGCAGCGAGGTCCCGGGCGGAGCTGACGGTCGAGGCGTTCCCGGAGGACCGGCTCTCGATCTCGGACCTGCTCCTGGCCGATGGGCTGGGGACGCGGGGGGTGGAGCCGAAGACCCGGGACGACCTGTTCCTCGTGGCGAGCCGTACGCTGCGGTTCGAGCAGGGCGCGCCGATCCACCTGTACTTCGAGGTCTACGGCCTGACTGTGGATGCGGACAGCATGGGCGCGTACCGGGCCGAGCTGGCGGTGGAGGACTCGACGCGGCGCAACGTGGTGGAGCGGCTGGCCCGGGGCGCCACGGAGCTGTTCCGGCGGCGGGGTGGGGACGCGCGGGTGACGTGGGACCGGGTCGTGCCGGTGCGGGATGGTAGGGCCATGGACTACCTGACCATCGAGCTGCCGTCGCTCGAGCCGGGCGAGTACGTGGTCCGGGTCCGGGTGACGGAGCCGGCCACGGGCCAGGGCGTGGAAGCCCGGCGGGCGTTCACGGTGACGGCCGTGGGGCCGCCGGAGGAGCGAAGACCCTAGCCGGCCGGCGCAAGCGGAGCCGGCGTTCTCACGGGTCCGGCGTCCCACCGTCGCGGGGGGCGCGGACGCCGCCGGGGCCGAGGCTGTGCGCGGGGAGCGAGGGGTACGCGACGTGGCCCCAGGACCGATCCCGGCACGGCACTCGGCGTCAGCTTTTTCGGGCACCGTGCGTTTCATAGTGTTGACGGCGCGTCCGGCGTGTGAACGGGCCGGGGCGCCGAATCACTTCCGCGATTCGAGAATGGACCGCGGCGCCGCGGAGATGCTGCGACGGCGCGGGGTGGGAGCGTCATGAAGCCAATGCATCGCCGATTCCTGATGGCCGGCCTGGTTCCCCTGATCGCCCTGGCGGCCTGCCGCGAGGCGGACCGGCCGGTCGGCCCGGATGAGGGGGGCACGATATTCGTGGACTCGGATCCGCCCGGCGCGGCGATCCTGCTGGACGGGGAGTCCACCGGTCTGCGCACGCCGGACACGCTGCGCCAGGTGAAGGTCGGGCTCCGGAACCTGGTGGTGCGGCTGGACAGCGCGGGGCTGCCGTACGGCTACGGCGTACGGATCGAGTCGCGGCGGGGCGAAGTGCGCGATGTGTGGGGCTCCCTGGTGCTGCGTTGCACCGCGGAGCCGTGCTTCCGCTCGCGCGTCCAGTACCATGCGCCGAACCGGGTGAGGTTCGGCGTGAGCCCGACCGGTTCGATCATGTACGTGAACGGCGCGGGCGAGGGGCTGTACTGGCCGGCGGAGACGGGGAACAGCTACGTTTCGGCCGCGGCCGCGGTGTTCGCCGGGCAGGTGAACTACGGCAGCGGGAGCCAGCCGGTGAGTCTCGGCGTGTACAGCGCGCGGGACGTGTTCGGCCAGGTCGTCTACGAGTACTACGCGGGCCGGCCCGCTCCGGAGGTCACGCAGACCGCGGGCCGGTTCACTCTGCGTCAGCCGGTGTGGGTGCTGCCGCCGGTCGATCTCCAGGTCTACGCCACGGTGCGGGGGCTGGAGATCGAGCAGGAGTTCATCGCGCGGTCGGACGTGGATGACGTGGTGCTGATCCGGCTCACGTACCGGAACATCAGCGCAGAGGACAACTATCGCGTGATGGACCCGTACGTGCCGGAGACGGGCGTGACGTTCGAGAACGCGTACATCGGGCTCGCGCTGGACGCGGACATCGGGAACTCGGACGACGACCTGCTGAGCTACGTCCCCGATCTCGACCTCGCCTTCATGTACGACTCCGACTTCCGGGAGAGCGGGTTCGGCGCCTGGTCGAGCCGGCCCGGGCTGATCGGGGTGCGGATGCTGGAGTCCCCGCCGGGCACGCAGGTCTACCTGAACGGCTGGTGGCGCGAGGCGGACTGGTTCGCCGGCGTGGAGACCGAGTCGATCGGGCATGTCTGGCTGCGGGGCGACACGCCGTCCGGGGTGCCGAAGCACTCGGCGCGGATCGGCTATGCGCCGACGGAGCCGAGGGACTACCGGGTCAGCGTGATGGCGGGCCCGCTGCGTCTCGCGCCGGGCGAGAGCGCGTCGGTGACGGTGGCGGTGATGCTCGCCGAGCCGGCGGCGGGTTGGTTCACGTCGGGCGCGGTGGTGGAACCGGGCGATCCGTTCGACGCGAACCGGCGGCTCCTGAGGATCGCGGAGCCGCTGGTGCAGCGGGCGGTGGCGGCGGAGGCGCTACTCGGCTCGTCGTGAGCCGGTTGCGGGAGGGGGCGGGGGCGGGTCCGCTCGCGGGCTCCGGCCGGCGCCGGGGCCCGGCTCGCCGGACTCGGGGGTCGAGGGGCGACGTCGCGTGATCAGCGCATCCGGCGCTTGAGCTCCTCCAGCCGCTCGGCCGCCGCGCGCTCGCGCTGTTCGTGCTCGAGGCGGCGGAACTCCGCGTCATCGCGCGCCCTGTCGAGGGGATCCGGGCCCGGGGGCGTGGCGAGCATCTGTTCGCGGAGCAGGCGGTCCATCTCGGCGACTTCCCGCTCCAGGAGCCCGGATTCGGCCTCGAGCGCGTCGACCAGCTTTTCGAGCACGGCGGCGCGCTCGGTGTGTTTTTCAGCGAACCGTCGGGCGATCTCGGCGGTTTCCTCGTCGCCGATCCCGCGGGCGAGGGCCTCGCGGCGCCGGCACACCTCGATTTCCTTCCGTTCTTCTTCGAGCCGGCGCCTGGCGCGGGAGAGTTCGGCGCGCAGCCGGCGGAGCTCGCCGTCGGCGGTTTCCAGGTCCCTGCGCATGGCGGAGATGCGGCGGTCCCCGCCGAGCGCGGCGTCATCGTCCTCCAGCTCGCGCCGGAAGTTCTCCACGGCCTCGCGCCAGGCCTTCCTCAGATCCTCGAACATGAGAAGCAAGGTAATGCCTTGTTGCCGTGCGCGGTAGCGCGTGCGGAGGGGGCGGGCGGCGGAGACGTCGCGCCGGTCGGAACGGCGTGGTCCGGGGGCGCGGCCGCGCACGGTACGCGGTCCGGGGCAGCGAAGGGGTATGCGGCCCGAACCTTGCGCGGACGGAGGGTGCCGGAGCGGCGGGGACGGGTTCCGGGGTCGGGACGGAGTCACGGCAGGGAATGGGGTGCGGATGCTGTCGCCCGAGATGTCCCAGCTCACGCGGGAGGAACTGAGGTCGCTGACGCACGGGGAGTTCTGGATCCCCGAGGCGGAGCGCTCGGTGTACCGGCTCGCCCTGCGGTCGCTGAACGAGGCCGGGATCCCGTACGTGGTCAGCGGGCTGTACGCGATCTTCGAGTACACGGGGATCTACCGGCAGACGAAGGACCTGGACCTGCTGATGGAGCCGCAGCACGTGGTTCCTGCCGCGCGGGTCCTGAAGGCGCAGGGATTCCATACCCATCTCGAGCAGGCGCACTGGATCGCGAAGGCGCTCATGGACGAGGCGACCATCGACCTGATCTACGGGATGGGGAACGGGCTGCAGCTGATCGACGAGGCGTGGTACCGGTACTCGCGGGCGGGGATCCTGGCGGCCACGCCGGTGCGGGTGGCGCCGGCCGAGGAGCTGATCTGGCATCGGCTGTTCATCTCGGAGCGGCATCGCTCGGACATGGCGGACGTGGTGCACCTGATCCTGGCGCGGGGCGACGAGCTGAACTGGGAGCGGCTGCTGGCGCGGGTGGGCGAGCACTGGCGGCTGCTCCTGGCGCAGCTGCACTTCTTCGATTTCGTGTATCCCGGGTACCGGCGCCGGGTCCCGGCGTGGGTGCGGGAGGAGCTGTACGAGCGCGCGTACGAGGAGATGTACGATGAGGGGAGCCCGCGGATCTGCCGGGGCACGCTGGTGTCGCGCTTCTCGTTCGCGATCGATGTGAACGAATGGGGGTTCCGGGATCTCCGGACGGAAGCGGTGGCGGCGATCCGGTCGTTGCCGATCATCCGGGAGATCCGGGACAGCGATGTCTGGGATGACGGAAGACCGGGCGCCGGGAGGTGAGCCGCTCGCGGAGCGGCTGGTCAGGATCGCGGCGGTCGGGGACCTGCATTTCGATCCGTCGGGCCGGGGCGGGTTCGCGGACATTTTCACGCGGGCGAGCCGGGAGGCGGAGGTACTGGCGCTGTGCGGCGATCTCACGACGCACGGGCGGCTCGAGCAGATGCAGGCGTTCGTGGATGAGCTGGCGGCGGTGGAGGTCCCGATCGTGGCGGTGCTGGGGAACCACGATTTCGAGGGGGACGACCCGTCGCTCCTGGCGGAGGTGCTCCGGGATCGCGGCGTGACGGTGCTGGACGGCACGGCGGCGGTGATCCATGGCGTGGGGTTCGTAGGGACGAAGGGATTCGCCGGCGGGTTCGGGCGCGGCGCGCTGGCGCCGTTCGGCGAGCCGCTGATCAAGGCGTTCGTGCAGGCGTCGATCGACGAGTCGTTGAAGCTGGAGAACGCGCTGCGCACCATGACGGCGCCCACGCGGGTGGTGCTGATGCACTACTCGCCGATCACGGCCACGCTGGAGGGCGAGCCGGAGTACATCTACCCGTTCCTGGGGTCCTCCCGGCTGCTGGAGCCGCTGGAGACGTACGGCGCGACGGTGATCTTCCACGGTCATGCGCACAACGGCACGCCGGAGGGGCGGACGCCGCAGGGGATCCCGGTGTTCAACGTGGCGCTGCCGCTCCTCAGGAAGCACGGGATGGACTACCGGGTGTGGGAGGTGCGGGCGCCGGAGCGCCGGGGCGCCGCGCAGCAGGGTGGCGGGCGGGGTGGTGGGCAGGCAGGGGGGCAGGCTGCCGACTAGCCGCTGTACAGCTTGTAGGGCAGCCAGAGCAGGGCGGCGCCGAGCCGTTCGATCCAGCGCTGACGGGCGGGCCGGCGGCGCCACGCCTCGAGGGTGATCTCCCGCGCGGAATCCAGATCGGCCAGGAACTGACGTTCGAGGGCGGAGGCGAGCTCCGGGCCCTGGATCTCCACGTCTAGTTCGTAGCTTCCCCACAGACTGAACGGATTGAGGTTGCTCGACCCGATGAGGGCCCAGTTGCCGTCGGCCACGACGGTCTTGGCGTGCAGCATGGGGCCGGTCCACTCGTAGATGCGGACGCCGGCGCGGAGGAGCGCGGTGTAGTGGGCGCGGGCGGCCTGGTTCAGGATCGGGAGGTCGGAGCGTCCGGGAGCGAGGATGCGCACGTCGACGCCGGTGCGGGCGGCGGAAGCGAGGGCGCGGCGGAGGGAGGCGGGAGCGAGGGGGTATGCGCCGGTCACGTAGAGGGATCGTTCGGCGAGCGCGGCGATGAGCTGGTAGACGCGGTAGGCGCGGGCGTGGGTGGGCGGGCCGTCGACGACGCGGGCGGTGACTGTCCCGTCGGCGGGGCAGGGCGGCGCGTCCAGGTCGATGACCCCGCCGCCGGCGCGGCGCCAGAGGCGGGCGAAGGAGCGGTCCAGTGCGCGGGCGATGGGGCCGTCGAGGCGGACCGCGGTGTCGCGCCAGCAGGGGGAATCGGGTCCGCCGGCCCATTCGTCGCCGATGCAGAGTCCGCCGAGCACGGCGGTGTCACCGTCCACGACCAGGAGCTTGCGGTGGTCGCGGCGGAGGAGGTCGAGGGGGCGGCGGAGGGAGGGCGGGCCGAACGGGCGGACCTCGCACCCGGCGTCGCGGAGCGCGGCCCAGAAGCTCGGCGGGGTGGAGAGGTTGCCGAACCAGTCGTACAGGACGCGGACCTCGACGCCGGCCCGGGCGCGTGCGGCGAGGGCCTCGGCGAAACGCCGGCCGGTCCGGTCGGGCCGCAAGATGTAGTTCTCGAAGTGGACCCGCCGCTTTGCGCCGGCGATCAGCGCCAGCATGGCGGGGTAGGCGACCGGGCCGTCCACCAGCAGCGCGGCGCGGTTGCCCGGGATGACCGGCGCCTCGGTGGCGCGGCCGAGGGCGCGCTGGAGCAGGCGGTCGAGGGGCGGCCACGGGAGGATCCGGCGTCCCGGGGCGCGGCGTGCGGGGCCGCGCGGGTGGCCAGGGGCCGCGGAGCCGGCGCTCGCGACGTCGCGCGGATCCGGAACCCGGCTCATCCGAACCGCTCCAGGAACCGGATGAGCGCGGCCTCCTCGGGGTAGTAGTCGGCCGGCATGGTCCCGGCGATCGGGCGGGGCTCCCGGCGCATGAGGGGCTCGATGGTGCGGCCGGCGGCCACGTACTGCTCCAGGACCGCGGGGTGGATGTACGCGGACCGGCAGATGGCGGGCGTGTTGCCGAGCTCGTGGGCGACGAGGCGGCAGCAGAGCGCCACGTTGCGCCGGGCTTCCCGCTCGTTCGCCGCCGGGCCCAGCTCGGCGAGGACCGTGGCGGAGCGGACCGTGGCGCCGAAGGTCCGCATGTCCTTGGACGTGCAGCGCTCGCCCAGGATCTCGCGGATGTACCGGTTCACGGCGCTGGCGGTCACGTTCCGGGGCTTGCCCGCGGCGTCCACGTAGCGGAAGAGCCGGCTGCCCGGGAGCTCGAGGAGCTGCTGGATGATCTCGACGAGGGGCGTGTCCGCCACCACCTGCCGCTGGTCGACCTTGCGCTTCCCGGGATAGGTGAAGATCAGGGTGTTCCGCCGGATCTCCAGGTGGCTCTTGCGGAGCGTGCAGATCCCGAAGGTCCGGTTGCGGACCGCGTAGCGCTCGCTGCCCACGCGGAAATACGCCCGGCCCATGAGCCGCACGACGGTGGCGAGCACCTTCTCGCGGTCCAGCTCGCTGCGCTGGAGGTGCCGGTTCGTGGCCTCCCGCAGGCGTGGGAGCAGCCGGCCGTAACGCAGGACTCGCCGCCACTTGCGTCGGTCCCGCCGGGCCACGTGCTCCGGGCTGTAGATGTACTGTTTGCGGCCGGCGGCGTCGTAGCCCCACGCCTGGACCTTGCGCCCGGGGTCGGGCGAGAGGTGCACGTCCGTCCAGGCGGGCGGGACCGCCAGCGAGCGGATCCGCTCCAGCGCGCTCTCATCCCCGACCGGCAGCCCGGCCGCGTCCAGGATCAGGAACCCTCCGTCCGGGTCCCGGACGCGCCGCCACCAGATCCCGTCTTCGCGCGCGGTCATACAGTGGGCAACGCGGTACACGGATTGTGCCAGGGATCGACGGACGAGGCGGGTGACGACGGATCGCGAGCGGGCGGGTTCGGCGCGCGGGCGCGGCCGGGGGCAACGAGCCGACCCGGGCCGGAGGCGCGGGGCCGGAGGCGAGGTCCGGCCAGACCGCCGGTAGGAAGCCGCCGACCGCTCGGGCCCGGCTTGGGATACGATCGCTCACGGGCTCCCGATACGCGCCGCGAGGGCTCGGTGAGGCGCGAGGGCTCGGGTGCAAGGCGAGCTGGGGTGGTCGGGCTCGCGAACGACCATTCGGGCGGGTTGGGAAGGTGGGTGGCAGTGTCCGACAGGCCGAAGGGAGGCGGGGCAGCGACCGGTCGCCGGCCGGGCAAACGGCCGGTCGTTCCTGACCGGACACCGGTCAGCCGATAGTCCGGCCACCGTGTCTCCGGGGTGTGGCCCGGCGCCGGGATGGGTTCCGGGCGCCCGGGTGGAGCATGAAGGAGGCCCGGCCACCCGTACGTCGCTGGATGGCCGGGCCTCTCGGGAGAGGGGGCAGGGACCGGCTCAGCGCCGGAAGCGGTACGCGAGCTTGAGGAAGAACCCGTCGTTCGTGCGTTCCAACTCCCGGGGGCTCACGAGCGGGCTCCGCTCCATCGAGCTGCCGTAGCCGAGGTACACGGCGGTGCCGGGCGTGGGCTCGTAGGACGCGAGCAGGTCGATGCGCAGCCCGTGCAGGTCCTGGGGCCCGGCGAGCTCGCCGCCCACGTAGAGCGGCGCGCCGGTCCGGGCGTCCTCGAGCGCGGCGCGCCGTTCCGCCCGGTATTCGGCGATCGTGCGGAAAAAGAACGCGCGCGTCGGCTGGATCTCGACCTTGACCCGGGGGATCACGGTGCGGGCGAACTCGGACCCGTCCCGCTCGCGGTCGATCCGCTCGAACGCGGTGCTGGTCTCGATGCGGGCCCACGGCGCGGGCCGCAGCGCGACCGACCCGTCGATCGCGTAGGCGATGCCCTCGGAGCCCTCCGGGAAGATCGCCACGCGGCCGCGTTCCACGCCCAGGCTCGCGTCGAACCGGCGGTAGGTCGGGGTGTTGATCTCGAAGGCGAGCGCCGGGCCGGAGACGCGGTCGAGGGGCGCGTAGGGGGCGAGGCCCGACGTCGTCTGCGTTTCATAGCCGGCGTAATCCGACCGATCCAGCTCGACGAAGGAGCGGGCGAGCTCCAGTCCGAGGTTCCAGCCGCCGCGCAGCCGCAGGGACAGGTCGACGTTTTCGCCCCCCTCGATGGATCCGTCCGCGATCCGGCCGTGGTGCCAGAGCCGGCCGATCCTGGCGAAGACGGACCCGGTCTCCAGGAGGGCGCCCTCTCCGCCGTACCAGGAGAAGCGATTGAACATGCTGCCGTCGACGATGCCGGAACGGGGGACGAAGCCGGCGCGGGTCACGAAGTCTTCGCCCCGCCCCGAGAGGCTGTAGTTGAAGCCCCAGTGCCGGCCCGTGCGGTCGAGGGTCAGCTCCCAGATGGGTGCGCTGCGGGTCGGGCCATCGCCTTCCCGGGTCCAGGACCCGCCGAGCTGGGCCTGGAAGAAGTAGAGCCGGGAGAAGACGATGCGCGTGTCCGCCGCGATCACGCGGTTGTAGTCGGATGTGCCGCGGACGCTACGGTCGGTGAAGGTGAGGCCGACCACGGAATGGGCGCCCACGTCCCGCCGGAGCCGCGTGACGTTGAACAGCGCGTCCCGGCCGGCCGCGTCCAGGTTCTCGTCCAGGGCGGTGAGGTGGGCGATGGTGACCCCGCCCATCTTGCCGGTGACCTTCGCGCCGGCGATCGGGTCGACGATCTGGCGGGTGTAGATGAGCCGGCCGGGCGTGGCGAAGAGCTCGATGCCCTCGAGGAAGAAGGGGCGCTTCTCGGGAAAGAAGAGGGCGAACCGCTCGTTGACCGTGACCTGGCCGGCGTCGGTTTCGACCTGGCTGAAGTCCGGGTTCGCGGTGACGTCCAGGGTGAGGGAGTTCATCCCGGCGCGCAGGTTCAGCCCGATCTCCGGTTCCGGGCTGGAGCGTTCGAACGCGCCGGACAGCTCGTTGCGCACGCCGGGGGCGCTGGCGGTCAGGAAGGGCTGCGCCTCAAGCAGGATCCCCCGTTCGAGCCCGTACAGCCCGGCCATGGTGCCGGCCTGGGCCAGGAAGCTCGCGCCGGCGCGGCGCACGTCGGTCCAGGTGTCCTTGAATCCGGTGCGCTGCACGATGCGCTCGATGTTCAGCCCCCACCGTTGCTCCGAGGCCGTGCCGAACCGGAGGCTCTTGAAGGGGATGCGGACCTCGACCACGTAGCCTTCGGGCGTGATGCGGCCCTTCGAGTCGAACACGAAGTCCGGGCTGAGGTCGGTGCCGCCGCCGAACATGCGGCCCGCGCTCCCGGCGCCCTCCATGAGCACGCCGTCCTGCTGCACGCCGAGCGGGTTCACCGCGAAGACGTACGCGCGCCGGCGGTCGTGGAACGTGTCCAGATAGATGACGACGTGGTCCTCGCCGCTGATCGCGTCGCGATCCGCGTTCGTCGCGCGGATGCTGCCGGGCTGGCTGTCGTAGGCCAGGATGCCGAAGTGGATGGCGTCGGGCGAGTACCAGACGAGCACCTCGGTGCGTTCGGCGGCGGGCCGGCCGTCCACGGGCTCGAGCTGGGAGAAGCCGGTGAGGCGGACGGCCTGGGCCCAGACGGGCTCGTCGAGCACGCCGTCCACCACGATGGAGGCGTCGATCCGCGGCGGCACGAACTCCGGGCGGCCTTGCCCGTCGACCGTCTGGGGCGCCGCCACGGCCATTTGCGCTGCGAGGAGTGCTGCAAAGGCGAACATCGATCCGTTTTCCCGGTGCTGCACCTACGGTTATCTGCGTTGGCGCGGCGGGTCGCGGTGCCGCCGGGCCGGCCGGGAAGCTAACGCCCGGCGCGGGTCGGGGCCAGCGACGGCGGGCGGACGACGTCGGTTGCGGGATCGTGGGAGCGCTGGGTCGGCGGCCGTTGGGTTCGGCCGTGCTCCTGAACGGAGGTGGGAGCGTAGGTATGACGGGAGGTCGATTCGGCCGGTGCATCCGACGGGCGGGATCGGCGGCGGAGCGGCGTCATTCGCCGGGCGGTCGGACCAATCGTCGATGAGAGGCGGACTGTTGCGGGGCGCGAGGGCTTCGGCCGCGGGCACCGAGGTGGGCCGGTAGCGCCGCTGGCCGGCGGGGGGATGAACTGGAGGGGGGCGGCGGCGCCGGCCGGCACGGATGTGGCGCAGTGGTCCGCGGGCACGGCGGTGCGGACAGGACAGCCGGGGGCGGGCGCGGTTGGACACGGCCGTGGCGCTGGTGAGCGCCTATTTGAGACTGAACGGGTACGTGGCGTTGCCGGAGGAGCCGATCCTGATCGGGGAGGGGCGGCCGTGGCGTTACCACACGGCGACGGACGTGGATGTGCTGGCGGTGCGCTTCCCGAACGCGGCGGTCGTGGTGCCGCGGGACAGCGGGAGGGCGCCGCTGGGCGAGGACGAGGACCTGCACCTCTCGGTGGACCCGGTCCTGGAGCTCGAGGACGGGACCGTGGACGTGCTGGTCGGGGAGGTGAAGGAGGGGCGGCCGCGGCTGAACAGCGCGCTGCGTGACGGGAACGTGCTCTACGCGACGCTGCGGCGTCTCGATCCCGGTTTCGACGAGCCGCTCGAGCGCTGCATTGCGCGGCTGATCCGGAATGGCGTGGATCATTGTTCGTCCGCGGGCCGCCGGTGGCGGTTCCGACTGGTGGCTTTCGGGGAGGGGGCGCCGGTCCGGGAGGAGGGGCCGTTCACGGTGATCTCGCTGCGGCACGTGGCGCGTTACGTGATCGGTTCCTTGCGGGAGCACCGGAAGGTCTGGCGGAACGCGCAGTTCGGGGATCCGGTCCTGGGCGTGCTGCATCTCCTGGACAAGCTCGAACTGCTGGGGGCTTCGGCCAGGGAGCCGGCGCGGGTGGCTTCCACGGGGGAGTTCGAGGTCGAGGCGCTCGAGGATGAAGCGGCCATGGAGGCGGAGCCGGGGGGAACATCAGGGGCTCCGGGGACGGTTCGCGGCGGCCCGGGCGGTGCCGTTTCCCACGCCGGGCGCCGAGGAGCGCGCGGCGAGCCGGGGGAGCAGGATCGGGGGATGGAGATGACGCGGGCATCGAGATCGACGGAGTCGTTGAGCAGGGACCACGCGGCGATCCGGGACATCCTGAGGCAGGCGCGGACGCGGCTGACGGTGCCGGACCGGGCCACGCTCGCGCTGGGGCTCATGGGGCATCTCGCCACGCTCATGAACCGGCACCAGATGGCGAAGCTGTTGCGGCAGATCGAGGATGAGGTGCTCCGGGTGCAGGACGTGCCGCCGTTGCGGGGCGGTGTGGGCGGGGTGGGGTCCGGGCACGGATATCCCCCCGCGGGACTGGCCGGAGCGGATCTGGCCGGAGTCGGCGCCGATGGTGCCGGGCGAGCGGCGGACGTACGAGCCCGGTCGCCGCGAGGCGCCGTACGGCGGGGTCGGGCCGGGCGGGGGGCGCGGCGGCGGAGCCGGCCGTGGACGCCCGGGCGGGAGCCGTACGGCTGGCCGTAACCGGCAGCCGCTGGGGGCCGGGCCCGACTCGTGCATGTTCGAACCGGCCGATCCGGCCGGCAACGACATGGGCGCGGAGTGGGATGGGGAGTCTGATCACCAGGACGGTCAGGGGCGCCCGCGCGCTCCGGTTCGCGGCGCTGCTCGCCGCATGCGGCGGGTGGTTCGTGCCCGCCGTGCGCCTGGCGGCCCAGGATGGAACGCGGCCGGAGATCAGGGTCGGGGCCGTGGAGATCCGGGGGCTCGGGCCGGCCTTCGAAGCGTCGCTGGACCTCGAACGGCTCCCGCTCACCGCGGGCGACCCCTACACGCAGGAGCGGCTGGACGCGGCGCAGCAGCGGATCCGGGAGGCGCTCTCGGAGGCGGGCTATCCGTGGGCGGTGGTGGAGGTGGGCGGGGAGGTGGACGAGTCGGCGGGCACCGCGCTCGTGATCTTCGACGTAGACCCGGGCCCGGCCGCGGTGTTCGGGCCGATCACGGTCCAGACCCAACCGCCGGTCCGGGAAGAGGACGTCCGCCGGCTCCTGGAGTACGCCCCGGGAGATCCGTGGCGGCCCTCGCGGCTGCGGTCCTCCGTCGCGCGGCTGTACGAGCTCCCCATCATCGAGAGCGCGGTGGTCACGCCGGTGGATGTGCAGCCGGGCGACACGGTGATCCCGACGGTGGTCACGGTGACCGCGACCCGCCGCCGGGGCCTCGAGCTGGAGGGTACGGTCTCGTCCATCCGCTGCCTGCAGCTCGCGGGTTTCTGGCGCGACCGCTACTTCCTCGGCCGGCCTCGACATTTCTCGTTGGGCGTGGGTTTTTCGAACCTGCTGGCGAACGAGCTGGGCGGCAACTTCCCATGCACGGGGGTGGGCGAGGGGACGTACGGGCGGCCGGACTACTTCGTGGTCACGGAGCTGGTCGAGCCGTGGCGCGGGGATCCGCGGACGGCGGTGCTGGTGCGGCTGTCGGCGTTCCGGGAGTCGTGGGCGCAGACGTACGTCCGGCGGGGGTTCGGCGCCCGGGGGATGGTCTCGCGGCGTCCGCGGACCGGCCTCGAGCTGCTCTTCGGCTACACGCCGGAGTACACGGAGCTGGATGGCGCGGCCATCTACTTCTGCGGCAACTTCGGCGCGTGCACGCCGGACGCCATCGACCGGTTCACGGGCTCGTCGTGGCTCTCGCCGCTGGAGGTGGGGGTGGCGTGGACGCCGTTCGGCCCGCCGGGGCTCATCGTGCCGCCGCCGGACCGGCGCCAGCCGTCCGAGACGCTGGAGCCGCTGGGGCCCGAGCGGGAAGGGCTGAACACCCAGACGCCCGTTGCGCTGTGGCGCCCGTGGGTCCGGGCGGGGCTGGAGGGGGCGGCCGGTCCCACGGGCTCGGATTTCTCGTACGTGCGGGGGCAGTTCGAAGGCGCGGTCACGCGGGCGCTCGGGACCCGGTTCGAGGTCGCGGGGCGTTCCCGGATCGCGCTGCTCGGCGGCGAGGACGTATTGCCGCCGCAGGTCCGGTTCTACAGCGGCGGGCTGAACACGGTGCGGGGCGTGGGCCAGAACCTGCTCGGCCCGAAGTTCCTCACCGTGTCGAACGAGAACGCCCTGGCGTTCGGCTGCACCCTGACGCCGAACGGCTGCCCGCCGGGCCTGGTCGTCGACCCGGACGACGTGGGCGTACGGCCGACCGGCGGTGACGCGGTCATCGAGGCGAACGCGGAGGCGCGGGTCTGGGTCGGCCGCCGGGTGCAGCTCGCGGCGTTCGTGGACTACGGGATCCTCTGGCGCAACGCGTTCACGAACCTCGTGGGGTTCTCCGGGATGGCCGGCCAGGAGGCGCTGGTCACGCCGGGGGTCGGGGTGCGGATCCTCACGCCGATCGGGCCGATCCGGCTGGACGTGGCGTACGACCCGTCCGACGCCCGGATCTACCCGCTCTTCACCGAGGACCCGGTCACGGGTGATGTGATCTTCCTGGGAGACGTGGTCTACGACCGGTACGGCTTCGATGACGCGCGGGGCTTCGAGGCCTTCGTGCGCCGGCTCCAGCTCCAGATCGCGGTGGGCCAGGCGTTCTGAGGCCGGCCCGGGTCACGCCGCAAGGCTGCGGAGCCGCGGGGCGGGTCGAAGCCGTGGAGGGTGGTTCGGGCGACGTCGCGTAAGCCACCCTCCCCGCGTTCGATCCGGCCTCCCGTTTGCCGCCTGCCTCCCCGGGTTCAGCCGCGGAGCGACGCGGTGAAGCCGGCCTCCTCGACGATCCTGAGCAGCCGGGCGATCTCCACCGCATCATCCTCGAACTCCACCTCCGCCCGGGCGTTCGTCCTGTCGACGACGGCACCGAGCACGCCGGGCTCCGTCCGGAGCGCGGCTTCGAGGCGAGATTTGTCTGCGTCGTCCCGGAGGCCGGCGACGCCGATCACCACGGTCGGCATGTCACACGCGGATGATGATCCGTTCGACGCGTCCCCGCCGGCGGCGGGGCGCTTCCCGTCCGGCAGCCATTTGTGGTTGTCCGTCGTCCGCGGGCAGCTCGACGCCGGAGCGGGCCTCGCGCTTGCGGCCGAGGAACGGCCGGGCCAGACCGGTACGGAACGCCATGGAAAGCATGGCGGAGAGCCAGCGTGGGCGCCGTGCCCGACGTCGGCGCCAGAAGGTGCCGCCATCGGGCGTGCGCAGCCGGTCCGCAACGTTGACCACGGCGCCGCCGAGGCCGGCCCCGAGCGCGGCGGCGCCGACGAGCCGGACGGGGGACGAGCCACGTCGCGCCGGGGAACGGAAGTGCCGGGTCAGATCGCGGATGGCGCCAGCGTACCGCGAGGTCGTGTCAGCCGCCATTGGACCCTCCCGTGATGGTGCCGATCGGGCGGCCGCGCGGTGCAAGACGCGGACCGCGGCGGGTCAGCGGATCCGGTCGATGCCGCGCGCCACGCCCAGATAGATGTACCCGTCGATCAGGTCGCGGAGCCGGTAGCCGTCCGGGCGCAGCTCGAGCGTGACGCCGGCCCCGGCCGACTCGTAGATGGGTTTGCGGAGGAAGTCGAACCGGTCGTTCACCAGGACCGCGAAGGGGGTGGCGGCGCGGGGGCCGTTGCGCCGGAACAGGTCGAAGACGCGCGTGACGCCGAAGGAGCTGAGCTCCCCGTGCGCCGACGGGTACGGCGCGCCATCGGCAACGACGGTGAAGACCTCCGTGGGGTAGCGCTCCCGCAGCCGTGCGGCGAGCCAGGTCACGGTGGCGGGCGGTCCGCCGCCGAACCTCAACTCCGCGCTCCCGGACTTGAGCCCGTGGTAGCCGCCCATGAAGATCAGCGCCCTCGCCGTGGGGTGCCGGTCCAGCACGCGGGTCGTCACGATCTCCGCCATGTGCGCGTCCCGCTCCGCGTAGCGCGCGGCCGCCACGTGCGGCGGGAGCGGGCGCTCCGGCGGCCAGCCGGGGAGGTCCGCGGCGACGATGCGGATCTGCCTCGTCGGGCCGAGGGCGCGGTTCAGGCGCCAGACGCGGCGATAGATCTCGAGGTACTCCCGGGAGAGCCCCCAGTGGCCGCGCAATGTCCGGGGGTTCGCCAGGAGGATCGACACGTCCTCCGGGTCCGTGGCGAGGTAGCGGTCGATGTGGGGCTGCTGGTCCGAGCCGACTTCCAGCACCACGGCCTCGAGCCCCGGCCCCCGGGCCAGCCGCTCGATGGCTTCCGCCGCGATCCGCTTCGGCTCCGCCGAGGGGTGCACGTCCCCGAGGAACACGATCCGGTGCGACCGTGCGCCGCTCAGGATCAGCGTCAGCGGGTCGACGTGGTAGTCCCGCACGTATTCGACGAGGGCCCGGACGTCATCCGCGTGTGCGCGCGGGCGGGTCGTGAGCACGGACGCGAGGCCGATGGCGGCCATGAGCGAAGCGCCGCCCGCCACGGTGGCGAACCCGAGCCGCTGGGCCTGTGGACGGCCTATGTGAAACCCCATCCGATGTCTCCGACCACGGTCCACCAGGCGGAATGTGTTGCAACCTGCGGACCGGCGGCCGCGGCGGATGCCGGTCCTGTACACAGGAGGGCGTGGGAGGAAGATTGGGAGGATCGGGGAAGGGGGTCGGAATCACATCCCGGCGGGGGAGGCACAGATGACCCGGGGAGCGCGGGTGATTCGGGGCCGGAGTGGTCGGGCTCTGGTTCGGGCGACGGGGCTCGTCACGATGGCGTGGCTGGCCGCGGCCGGGCCGGCTGCGGCGCGGCAGTCAGCGCCGGGTCAGGCGACGGAGCTGCAGCGCCGGCTGCTCGGGGTCACGCTCGTCGAGCTGCACCTCGTCACCGGGGAGACGGTGCGCGGGAGCCCGGTGGGCTGGGTGGAAGACTGGCTCCTGCTGGACACGGGCCGGCGGGTCCCGGCGGGGGAGGTGGTGGTGGCCGAGTCCCTGCGCCGGCGCACGGGTCGGTACTGGTTGCGGGGCAATCTGTTGGGGGCCATTGCCGGCGGCGGCGCGCTGGTGGCGGCCGACGGGGCCGGAGGCGATGCGGGGTACTGGGCGCCGCGGGTCGTCGCCGCGGTGGCGGGCGGCGCGCTGGTGGGCGGTGGGCTGGGCGCCCTGATCGGGGCGACCCGCTACGATCGGGATACGGTGTACGCGGCGAGCGCGGTGGCGGGGCGGCGGGAGGGGGGGCTGATCGAGTACCGGCTGGGCCCGGCGCCGGGCCGGATCCGGACCCGGCTCGCGGTCACGCCGTACGTCGCGATCGGGCGGTACGGGTACCGGACCGGCCGGACGGAGCCGCCCGGGGTGCAGTACGGGATCGTGGGGTCCCAGGAGCTGGGCGTGCAGCTCCAGTACGCGCTCGGCCCGCGGTTCGTGGCCAGGGCCGGGGTCGGCGCGGTCCGGACCGCGCCGAAGTATCGGAGCGGCGGGCAAGACGGCATCCTGGACGACGACATGGTCCTCGGCCGCGGGGAGCTGGGCCTCGAGTTCCGGACGCGCCCGGACGTGCCCGGCTATTTCGTGCTGGCCGTGGACGGCATCCACAACTCCAGGGGCTACGCGTTCGGCGATGGGGCGCCCGGGGATCCGGACGATCCGGCGCCGCCCGTGGCCGGACCCGCCGGCCTCGACTCCGGCGTGCTGCCACGCATCGGACTGGGACTCGGGTTCGACGTGTTCGGTCCGAACGACCGCCGGTTCCGCATCGAATGGCTGTACCGGATCGGCCGGTATCACGCGCCGGCGGTGGCCCGGCACCGGTTGGATGTCACCCGGCTCGTACGGGACATGAGCTTCTCGATGGGCGTCCACGTGCCGATCGTCCGTCCGGAGGAGGCCAGACGTCGGGACCCTGCGGGACGTTAGCGTTGCTCTGCGGGGGCATCGGTCATAAATTATGGTTCTGTATCACCGATCACCCAGGAGGATCGATGGACGACAGTGTGGCCAAGGACGCCAAGCGGTTGCTCCTCCGGTATGGCGCGCCCATTTCGGTGGTCGACCAGCTGTCCGACGACCAGCGCATCACGGTTGCCCGGTCCATCATCCGCACGGCGGTGGCCGAACGCCCCGCGAAGCTGCGGGCGATCCTGAGCGAAGCGGGCTTCCTGGAATCGAACTAGACGCGTAGTCCAATACATTCCTTTGAAAACGACAGCCCGCCTCCGAGCTCTCGGAGGCGGGCTTTTTCGTTGGCCGCGGGCGCGGCGGGAGTGGGGCGCGCCCGGGCGGGGACCCGAAGACGTCGCCCCGGTTCAGAGGACCGCCGCCGCGAACACCAGGTAGAGCGCGGTGGAGAGGGCGGCGAGGGTGGCCGCGATGGGGAGCTGCGTGTACACGTGGTCCATCAGGTCCGAGCCGGTCGCGAGCGCGCTGAGGATGGTGGTGTCGGAGATCGGCGAGCACTGGTCGCCGACGGTCGCGCCGCCGATGCAGGCCGCGAAGCTGAGCGTCATGAAGGTCGGGTCGGGGTTCACCGCGTAGGCGAGCGGCATGGCGAGGGGCAGCACGACGGCGTAGGTGCCCCAGGAGGTGCCGGTCGCGAAGGCGATTCCGACGGTGATCACCATGAACAGCGCGGGGAGGAGGACCGGGGCAATGGCGCCGGCGAAGGTCTCGACGATGTACTGGGCAGTGCCGAGGGATTTCGAGACTTCGCCGAGCGTCACGGCGAGGGCGAGGATGATGGCGCCGATGGTGACGCCCTTGGCGCCGTCGACCACGCCGTCGATGACCTCCCGCAGGCGCATCCCCTTGACGAGGGCGAGCACGATGGCGCTGAGCACGGCGAGGCTGAAGGCTTCGGCGATGGGGACGCGGATCGAGGCGATGTCGCCGCGGATCAGGGCAGGCACCACGCCGGTTGCGGCCACGCCGATGAGCGTGCCGAGCGGGATGAAGAAGTCCGACAGTCCTGTCGGATAGTCCTTCGCCACCTTGAGCTCGGACAGCTCCTCGGAGGTGAGCGGGCGGGAGTCGGGCGCGTTGAGCTGTCCGGTCTCACGGGCGCGGCGCCGGGCCGCGCGCATGCGGCGGCCCTCCCAGGGCAGGAGCTCGAGGGCGAAGAGCAGGGTCGCCATCACCGCGAGGATCGCATAGAAGTTGAACGGCACGGCGCGGAAGAAGAAGCTGACGGCCTCCTGTTCGGTCATGAAGAGCGGCGTGGTTCCGACGATGAGGCCGCCGACGTAGATCGGCCACGCGTTGAGCGGGATCAGCGCGGCGACGGGGGACGCCGTGGAGTCGACGATGTACGAGACCTCCTCGTGGCTGATGCGCTCGGCGTCGGTCACGGGGCGGACGGTGGTGCCGGCGAGGATCGTGGAGATCGTGCCGCCCTGGTGGAAGATGACCCCCACGAGCCATGCGAAGAACTTGGCGGAGCGCGGGCCGCGCACGAGGTAGCGGCCCGCGGAGACGGCGAAGTGCTGGGCGCCGCCGGTCCGGGTCCAGAGCCCGATCAGGCCGCCGAGCGCCCAGAGGTAGACGAACAGGATCAGGGCGTAGGACGGCGTGCCGATGGACGGCAGCAGGTAGGCCTGGACGATGTTGATGTTGCCGCTGACGATGCCGCCGACCACGATGCCGAGGAAGAGCGCGGTGACGACCTCGCGGGTGAGGAACACGAAGACGAGGGTGACCAGCGCGGGCATCACGGAGAGGAAGCCGTAGTGCCCGGTTTCGGTGACCTGCGTTCCTCCGAAGGTGCGGGCCAGGAGATAGATGCCGACGATGATGAAGGCGGCGATGGTGGCGCGGAACGGGAGGGAGCCGCGGGGCGGGGGGATGGGCTGACCTTCCATTCCGAGCGCGTCGGCGGGAGAGATCGGTGTCCTGGTCTCCTGGTCCATGGGCTACCCTCCAGAACCGGTCACCTTGCGCAGCAGCGATGCGAGCTGGGCCCGGCCGAAGGGCTTGGAGAGCGCGGGCCGGCCGGTGGCGGTGAGGAACCGGCGGATCTCGTCGGAGACGGTGTCGCCGGTCATGAACGCGAGCCGGTTGGCGGCGTTGGGCGTCTCTGCGGCGAGGCGGTTGTAGATCTCGCGGCCGTCGAGCCCGGGCATCCGCACGTCACAGAGGATGAGGTCGAATCCCCCGTCTCTCGCCTTTTGCAGCCCCTCCTCGCCCGTCGGCGCGATGGTGACGGAACAGCCGAAATGCTCGAGGACGCGCCGGATCGCGCGCTGGAGGCCGGGCTCGTCGTCGATCACCAGCACGTGCAGGCCGGCGAACTGGTCGTTGGCCAGGGTGTCCCGGGCGGGCGAGTCGGGCGCGGGCCGCGGGGCGGGGGGCGTCGCGGCGAGCGGCACGGTGAACCGGAACGCCGCGCCGCCGTTCGGCAGGCTGTAGCCCGCCACGGTGCCGCCGTGTTCCTCGATGATCTCCTTGACGATGGCGAGGCCCAGCCCGGTCCCCTCGCCCACGGGCTTGGTGGTGTTGAACGGCTGGAAGAGGTTCGCCTGCACCTCGGGGGCGATCCCGGGCCCGCTGTCGATCACGGTGACCACGACGTGGCCCGGAGCGCGGCCGGGCTTTTCGGCCGGCGCATTCGCGGCGTCTGCTCCCGCGGGTCCGGGGGACGGGTCGGCCGGATCGGGCTCCGGCGCTGTCCAGGCGCGGATCACGATCCGCCGTTCGCCGCGCCAGTCCCGCATGGCGTAGATGGCGTTCTCGACCAGGTTCGAGAGGACCTGGCGGATCGCCCGGCGGTCGGCGAAGATGGGCGGCAGGTCGGCGGGCACGTCCACCTGGACCCGGATCCCGACGGCCGCGATCCTCGGCTGGTGCACGGTGAGGACGTCGCCGATGACGTCGCTCAGGGACGTGGGCTCGAAGGCGCCGTCGGGCTTACGGGAGAAGCGGAGCAGGTCCCGGACGATGGCGGAGGCGTGCTCCAGCTCCCGGCCGATGGCGCGAACGTGCTCGATGAGCGTGAGGTCCAGCGGCTCGGTCTCGAGCATCTCCGCGAGGAGCCGCGCGGTGGTGAGCGGCTTGTTGAGCTCGTGGGCGACGCGGGCGATCAGGCCGCCCAGCTCGGAGAGCTTTCGGGACTGGGCGAGCTGCTCGCTGGAGCGCCTGGTGGATTCGAAGAGCTCGGCGTTGCGGATGGCGACGGCCGCCTGGTCTCCGAGGGCGCGGAGCAGCGTGGGTTCGAGGGCCCAATGTTCGGGGAGCTGGCGGTACCCGAGGGCGAGCGCGCCGAGCAGCTCGCCTTCCACGGCGAGGGGCACGATCACGAGGTCCCGGATGGGCAAGCGTCGTCTGACCGATTCGGGGATCAGCGGAGAGTCCTGGACCTCTGAGACGATGACCGGTTCGGGGCGGCTGCGGAGCTCGGCCAGGAGTGATTCGTGCGGGCGGAACCGCAATCCGACGGGGATCCCGGGCCCATCGCCATCGGCGGCGTGCACCACGATCTCGGCCATTTCGTTGCGCCTTCGCAGGACGGTGACGGAGTCCGCGGCGGTGAGACTCCTCCCGTGGGACGCGATGCGGCGCAGCACCTCCGCGAGATCGAGCGATTCGGTGAGGGCGCGGGCGATCGCGGCGAAGGCCTCGAGCGGGGATGACTGGCCAGGCGCTTCCCTGATCATGTCGGAAGCACGGGCGGATGGCCCCGTCCCTCCAGCGCCGGGCGGGTGGGTGCGCGGGGTCGTACCCGTGTGCGATGGGACCGTATTGCCATTGGGATCTGTCGAGGCGGCCGATTCAGCGCGGCCGGACCGGGCTGGTCGTGCGAGGCGCCCACCGCGCTGCCGGGCAGCAAGTTATGTCCTGGGCTTTCGTTTGTCCAGAAGTTATGGACACGGGCGGTCCGGGCTTGCGCGGGTGGGCGCGAGAGCGCATGATCGCGCGCTGGCCGGGGCGATCCACGGCGCGTCCGGGCCGCGACGTACGATCTGAGTTGTCGGAAACGAGGTTGGAGCCGATGTGGACGAAAGGATCGCGGCGCGCGCGGGAGCGGGGCGCCGTGTCGTGGGCGGAAGGGTGGCGCGCCCGGGCGGCGCGTGCGGGTCTGGTGCTGGCCTGGGCGGCATCGGCACTAACATGGGCAGGTGTGGCTCGGGCGCAGGAGGTGGCGCGGGGGGTGGGGTGGTTTCCCCGGACCCACTTCTTCCAGGCGCCGGTGGCGGATCCGCGGGAGCCGCAGACCGGTGCGGGGCTGATCGTGACCGATCTGTTCGATTCCGAGGCGCAGGAGCGGCCGCCGTTCTCGTTCCCGCCGTGGCAGGACGTGGTTCCGGACGTGCAGGGCGCGGTGGCGTTCTCGGCGAACGTGCCGGTGTGGGGGCGGGGGTGGCCCGATGGAACGGGCGGAGTCGTGGTCAGTTTCCAGGCGGGGGTCCAGGCGCGGTTCCGCATCGAACGCCCGAGCCGCGACATGCTCGGATCGGACTGGATGGTCGCGATCCCGGTCGAGATCGCGGGGCCGCGTGCGTCCGCGCGGATTCGGCTGCTCCACCGGAGCGCGCACCTCGGGGACGAGCTTGCGGCCACCACCGGCGCGATGCGGATCGAGTACAGCCACGAGGCGCTGGACGCGCTCATCGCCATCCCCATGGCGGGTGGACGCGTCTACGGAGGCGGCGCGCTGATCATCCGGTCGATCACCGAGACGGAGGACGTCCTGAAATCGCGCAGCCGACGGGACAGCGGGTCGATCCAGGCGGGCTTCGACGGCGTTTGGTACCCGTGGCTCGGCGGCAGCGTCGGCCCGGTCGTGGGGCTGGACTGGCAGCGTGCGGAGCGGACGGCGTGGCAGGATGAGGTGGCGGTCGTCGCGGGGCTCGGCGGCCGGGCCGCGGGATACGAGTTCCGCCTCCTGGGACGGTATTACCAGGGGCCGTCGCCGCTGGGGCAGTTCTTTCTGACGCCGGAGCGGTACTGGGGGGTGGAGTTCGTGGTGGAGTTGTGAGGGCAACCTTCGTCGTAA
>CALCID010000012.1 GCA_937907535.1 uncultured bacterium
CGGGTCCAGGTCAGGAGGTAGAGGGCGAGGGCGGCGCCGGAGCGGTTGTAGCCGAGCACGCCCACGCGCGCGCCGGCCATGCTCGGCCCGTCGCAGTCCGGGCAGTGGAACGCCGCGGATCCATAGACCTCGGTGAGCCCCGGGATCTCCGGCAGCGTGTCCCGCCGCCCGAACGCGAGCAGCACCCGTTTCGCACGGGCCGACGAGCCATCATCGCGGAGCACGCGGAACGCATCCTTGCCGCCCTCCACGGCCGCCACCATGCACGCCACGTACTCCGCGCCCGCGCCCAGCGCCTGGTCCCGCAGCCGCCGCCGCAGCTCGAGCGGCCCGAGCTCCGGCAGCCCCGGGTAGCCGTGCACCGCCCAGGTCGGCTCGTTGCGCGGATCCCCCGCATCGTAGACGCGGACCCGGCGCCGGTACCGCGCCAGCCAGAGCGCCGCGGCAAGCCCTGCCGGTCCGCCGCCGACCACGGCCACATCGAGTTCGATGCCGGTCTCATTCACGCCGGGCGTTCGGTGCAACCCCCGGGCCGTGAGAGGCCGCCGCCCGGACCGGAAGCCATGCCTACACGGCTCGCTCCGGCGCGGAGCCCGCCCGTCCGCCCAGCCACCTCGACGGCTGTCCGCAATCAGCCGCCCGGAAGCCGGCGCGCCCCCGAAACGCGGTGCCCGTCGGTTCGCGCTACGCCGCGCTCTCGAGCAAGCCCCGCGTCTGCCGGCGTACGAGCGACGCATAGTAGCCGCCCTGCGCCAGGAGCTCGGCGTGCATCCCGGACTCGACGATGCGGCCGCTGTTCAGCACCACGATCCGGTCCGCATCGATCACGGTCGAGAGCCGGTGCGCGATCACGAGTGTGGTGCGCCCGCGAACGAGCCGCGCGAGCGCTTCCTGGACGAGCGCCTCGGACTCCGCGTCGAGGGCCGAGGTCGCCTCGTCGAGCACCAGGATCGGCGGATCCTTGAGCAGCGCCCGCGCGATCGCGATCCTCTGCCGCTCGCCGCCCGAGAGCAGGCCGCCTCGCTCGCCGACCACGGTGTCGTAGCCGTCCGGCAACCGTTCGATGAACTCGTGCGCGTTCGCGGCCTTCGCCGCCGCCTCGATCTCGGCGCGCGACGCGCCCGGCCGGCCGTACGCGATGTTGTTCAACACCGTGTCGTTGAAGAGCACGGCATCCTGGAGCACCACGCCGATGTGGCGGCGCAGCGAGCGCTGCTCGATCTGGCGGATGTCCACGCCGTCGATCCGGATCTCGCCCGAGCTCGGGTCGTAGAGCCTCTGGAGCAGCGCGGCCAGCGTGCTCTTCCCGGCCCCGCTCGGCCCGACCAGCGCCACGACCTCGCCCGGCCGGATGTGCAGGTCGATCCCGTCCAGCACGCGCGGACCTCCGCCGTAGGAAAAGCTGACGCGGTCGAAGACGACGTCGCCGCGCAGCCCCCGGACCCGCTTCGCGTCCGGCGCATCCGCCAGCTCGTCGCGGGCGTCCAGGATCGAGAAGATCGTGTCCAACGAGACCGACGCCGTCCGCAGCGTCTGGTAGATGTTCGTCAACCCCTGCACCGGACCGAACAGCCCGGTCACGTAGCCCTGGAAGGCGATCAGCGTTCCGACCGTGATCTGGCCCCGGATCACGAGGTACCCGCCCACGCCGAGCGCAGCGAGCCTCGCCGCCAGCGCGAGCAGGTTCTTGACCGCGCCCACGCCCGTGTCCCGCCGCACGCCGCGGATCACCACCGCGTTCGCGCCGTCCACGCCGCGCAGGAAGCGACGCTTCTCCGCCTCCTCCATCGCGAAGCTCTTCACCGTCGCGATCCCGGCCAGCACCTCGTTGAACCGGGAGTAGATCTGCGACCACCGTTCGAGGAGCACCCGCTCCCGCACGGTCTGCTCCTTCGCCGCCCACCACCCCACGAATGCGGGAAGCGGCGTGAACAACAGGACCACCAGGGTCAGCCGCCAGTCCAGCCGCAGCATGAAGACGAGGGAGATCCCGAGGTAGACCAGCGTCGGCACCACGTTGAACCCGATCTCCGTCAGCGCGCCCACGAACCCGCTGATCCCGCGGGCCAGCCGCGTCATGATCGCGCCGACCCGGTCGCCCCGGTGGTACGCCAGCGGCAGCGTGTGCAGCCGCCCGACCGTGGCCTCGAGCAGCCCGTACTGGTAGCCCAGCCGCACGCGCCAGGTCAGCCAGTTCGAGACTCCGCCGATGACCTCGCGCGCCACGCCCACGGCGAGCAGGCCGCCTACCCCGAGCGCGAGCGCCCGCGCGCCCGCGCCCGCCGCGAGTTCGTCGAACAGGTATTTCATGAGCAGCGGTTCGACCGCGTTGACCGCCGCAACCACCAGCGTCAATGCGAGAATGACGACGACCGAACCCGTGTACGCGCGTCCATACGCGAACACCCGGCGAGTCCGGCCGCGCCAGCCGCTGGCCTGCTGCTGCATCTCGCCTTGCCTCCGTCGGCAGTCGGTCCTACGGCTGTATCGCCTTTTGCCACAAAGGGATATGCTACACTCGGAAGGATGCGCGGTGCCGTCACGGCACCGGAGGGGGATCAGGAGCCGGCGAAGATCCGCGCCCGCCGCCGGTCGGCCGGCTCCGACGCCGCGTCCGCGGCGTGGACCGGGAGGAGGAGCGTGAACGTCGTCCCTTTGCTGACCTCGCTCTGCGCCGAGATCGTGCCGCCGTGCGCTTCCACGATCTGGCGGGCGATGGCGAGGCCGAGCCCCGCGCCGATGGAGCGCGCCTGCTGCCCGACCTGGTAGTACTTCTCGAAGATCCTGGGGAGCTGGTCCGCGGGGATGCCGATCCCGGTGTCCGAGACGTCGATGCGGAGCTGCCCGGACTCGCCCCGGACCGTGACCCGGATCCGGCCCCCGTCCGACGTGAACTTGAAGGCGTTCGAGATCACGTTGCCGAGGGCGCCGGTCCGGAGCGCCTCCGGGTCCGCGAACACGGTGTCGGGCGCGGAGTCCTCGACGGTCACCGCGAAGTCGATCCCGCGCTGCTTCGCCAGCGCCTCGAAGTCGAGGCCGAGCCGGCGGAAGAAGTCCCGGACGTCAACCGGCTCACGCTCGATCCTGAGCCCGCCGGCCTCGATCCGGCTGATGTCCAGGAGCTGGTCCGCGAGCCGGCTGAGCACCCGGGTCTGCTCGATGATCAGCGCGATGGCCTCCCGCTGCGCCTCGTCCGCGGTGCCGAGCACGCCTTCCTCCATCAACGTGGCGTAACCGCTGATGATGTTGATGGGCGTGCGCAGCTCATGGCTCGCCACGCTGACGAACTCGGCCCTGAGCCGCTCGAGCTCCTGGAGCTGCTGGGCCATGGAGCGGAACGAGCGGGAGAGGTCGCCGATCTCGTCGGGGTTGTCGTAGGGCAGGTCCGCGGGCGCCTCGAACTCCCCGCCGGCGACCTGCGCCATGGCGCCACGCAGCCGGCGGAGCGGGGAAGTGATCGCGCCGGTGGTCCAGAGGCCGAGTCCGAGGGCCGCGGCGAGCGCGCCGATCAGCCCGATCAGCGTGGTGGTCGCGGCCGAGGAGCTGATCTGCTCCGCGCGCTGCACGGTCTCGACGCTCCGCCGGTCGATGGAGGCCGCGACCCGGTCGAAGAGCCCCTCCAGCTCCTGGAGCTGGGGTTTGATGTTCTCGAAGTACGCCGTGGCCTGGTCGAGCTTCCCGGACTCGACCAGCGTTTCGATCTCCTGCGACGCCGTTGCCAGCCGGTTGAGCTGCCACGCCACGGCCGCGGCCTCGGCGGTATAGCCGGCGTCCGCCAGGGCCTCCACCCGCTCCCGGGCGCTCGAGAGCGCGTCCTGCATGCCCTCCAGGAGCTCGGGCTGCGGCGTGGCGAGATAGCTGCGCTGGAAACGATCGAGGCGAGCGAGCTCGGCCTGGAGCAGACCGAGGTCCACGGACGCGGCGGCGTGCCGGCTCCGCAGCTCCAGCGCGATGTCCCGGAGCTCGGCGAGCTGGTGCACGCCGTACAGTGCGGGGATCACCAGCAGCAGCGCGCTCCCGGTGACGGTCAGGATCAGCCGCGTTCGCGCGGTCATGGGGCTTCCGGATCGGGGGCCAGGGCTACGGCCGAAGGATCTTTCGGATCCGTTCCAGTTCCTGTTCCTTGCGCGCGAGTTCCGCCTCCCGCCGCGCGAGGTCCTGTTCGAGCCGCTGGATGCGCTCCACCAGCGAGTCGCGCTCCTGCCGGAGTTCGGCGATCTTCGCCACGAGCGGGGGTCGGCCGAGCTCGGGGAGCGGCAGCGGCGCCGGCGCGAGCTGCTCCGGGTCCGCCGACCCCTTCGGGCCCGGGACCTCCGGGGGCTGGGCGCCGAGCTCCAGGGCGATGAGATAGAGTGCCTCCGAGATCGGGACCGACCAGCGCGCCCGGGCGGGCGTGGCGAGGTCTGCCGCCGCGAGCGCGGCGAGCGCGTCCGGGCTGCGGTCCGGGTTCCGCGGGTCGAGCTCCACGGCAGCGAGCAGCAGATACGCCTGGTGTCCGAGGCGGGATGCGCGATGGTTCTCCTGCAACCACTCCAGCTCTGCGGCGGCGGCCACATAGTCCCGTCGATCCAGGGCGAGGAGCGCGCGGTGGAGTCGCTCCTCTGGGCCGGTGTCGATTTCGGGGGCGCGGTGTGCCCGGGCACAGCCCTGCACCGCGACGGCCAACAACAGCGCCGCCACCGTAGGCAGTGGGATTCGCTTCATGGATCCTCGCGCCTCCGCACGAGTCGGGGGTCCTGCAGACTGTGCTATAGTCGCGCGCGCGGCGTCCCCACGCAAGCATCCGGCTCGGCCGGACGGGCCTCGCCTCCGTGCTCGACCCGCGTGGCGCTCGCGCCTTGCGGCCCGTCCGGCGGTAGGCGCCGAATTGGCCGTACACCTCCGACGGATAAGGTTCCACGAGCACGACACGGGGGCCGGCGCGCCGAACCCGGCGCACGCGGCCCCCGCCGGCCGATCCGGTGGTTGGCGCTACTCGGATCCGCCGCCCGACTGCGACCGCTTGTGCAGCTGCCACAGGCCGATGGCCGCGGCCAGGAGCATCACGTACATGAAGATGGCCGGGCCATCGTGGGGAATGTCGGTAATGATGTCCCAGAACGTGAGCCGGGCCTCCTGCTGGGCGACCGGAGCCACGATCGCCGTCCGGATGATATGCACGGTTACCCCTCCTCGGGTCCGGGGACCCGTGGTTCAGCGTCTGACATTCGGGTGAAGACGTGTGTCGGCCGCGGGCGCCGCGATGGCGCCGCGCGATCAGACGCCGGGGGGTGGGGCCGTGCTGCGCGGGATCGGGAGGCCCGCCCGTGCCCGGGCGAGCCGCAGGGAGTAGTCGAGGTACGCGAGGTCTGCGGCGCGCGCGCAACTCGCGGCGCGCAGCGTCGCCTCGTGGACGAATTTCCAACGGCCCCCGCCGCAGGACCGTGAATGCGGCCAGGGACCGCGGGACCCGCCGTCCGAGACCAGCTCGAGCGGGATCGGGCCCTGGCGGATGCTGGCGGGCCAGGCCGGATGGTCGTCGGTCCGGAGGGCGGTGGGAGATTGCGGGGCTGCCGGAACGGGCGCCGCCGGGGGGACCGGGGCGCGTCCGGGGATGACCGGCCCGGGCGACCCGCCGGCCAGCGCCAGCGCGAGCGCCGCGAGCAGCGCCCCCCACCATCCGGTCCGTCCGTTCATTCGCTCCCAGCCGATGCGGGACAGGGCCCTGGAACGCGAGGAAACGCCAGGAACCCGAAGGATTCTCAGCGCCTCCTGATACCTCCGGCCGCGCGGCGGGTTTCGCTGCGGCACGGGCCTCGCCGGCCTGCGGTCGAGGGGGGTTGCGCGCCGTGCATCCCGGCCCCAGATTCCCGCCGCTGCGTGCGGAGGAGAACGCGGTACGCGGGACGGTTCCCCTTGCGCGGGACGCGCGTCGGGCGTAACCTGGCCGCCCGCGTGGCCCGGGCGCATCGTCGTGTGCCCGGCCGACCGAAGAATTCGAATCCACTATATCAGGTACGCAATGGCAAGAGCGAAGTGGGCGCTGCTCGGGATCCTCGGCATTGTCGTGCTCGCGGGGACCGGGGTGTTTGCCGCCAGCGCCAGGCCGTTTGGCGGCGCGCCGGCGCAGCCGATCCCGTTCCCACACGACGTGCACGCCGGCAATCTCCAGATACCGTGCATGTACTGCCACTACACGGCAGACCGCTCTCCGGATGCCGGCATCCCGTCCGTCCAGACGTGCGCCGGTTGCCACCTCCCGGGTGGGGTCCCGCTCGTCGTCGGCACCAACCCGGGGGCGATCCAGCAGCTCGCCGCATACTGGGAGCAGCAGCTGCCGATCCCCTGGGTCCGGATCCACAAGGTCCCCGATCACGTGCAGTTCCCGCACATGATGCACGTCAACGCCGGGCTCGAGTGCCAGCAGTGCCACGGGCCGGTCGAGACCATGGCCGAGGTCGAGCAGTACGCTTCCCTGCGCATGGGCTGGTGCATTGAGTGCCACCGGGAGCGTGGAGCGCGGACCGACTGCGCCGTATGTCACTACTGAGCCCGTGCGCGCCCGGCCGGACGCGGCATTGACGGCCGCATGGATCCCGACACGAACGGTTGCGGCGTGCATTCGCCGTTGGGCGCCTCGATAGGAGCAACGAGATGGCTGATGGGATGGAGAGGCGAGAATTCCTGAAGGTGCTCGGCGTTGCCGGCGCCGGGGCCAGCCTCTTTGGATGTTCGACTTCCACGCCGGAACGACTCATCCCGTACGTGATCGCACCGGAGGAGATCGTTCCCGGCGTTGCGACGTGGTACCGGACCACCTGCCGGGAGTGCCCCGCCGGCTGCGGCATGGACATCCGCACCCGGGAGGGGCGCGCGGTCAAGGCGGAGGGCAATCCGCTCTCGCCGATCTCGCATGGCCGGCTCTGCGCTCGGGGCCAGGCCTCGCTGCACGGCCTGTACAACCCCGACCGCGTACCGCAGGCCCTGGCCCGCGCCGCGGGCGGCGGCTGGGAGAAGCTGAGCTGGGACGACGCCGAGCAGCAGCTCGCCAACGTCCTCCAGCAGTCTTCCGGGAACGTCGTGTTCCTGACCCAGGACTTCTCCGGCACCCTGGACCGGCTGATCGATGAGTGGTGCGCCGCGTTCGGCATCCAGCGGGTCCGCTTCGACACCTTCGCCTGGGAGCCGGTCCGGGCCGCGAACCGGCTCCTCTTCGGGTACGACGGCGTGCCGACGCACGACTTCGCGAACGCCGAGGTCGTCATCTCGTTCGGCGCCGACTTCATGGAGACCTGGGTCTCGCCGGTCGACTATGCCCACGGCTTCACGCGCGGGCACGCCTACCAGGACGGGGTGGGCCGGCGCGGCCGCTTCATCGCGGTCTCGCCGCACCAGTCGCTGACCGACATGAACGCGGACCTCTGGCTCCCGATCCGGCCGGGCACCGAGCATCTGGTGGCGCTCGCCATTGCCCGCAGCATCGTGGACCAGGGCCGTGGCCAGGCGGGTGCGGCGGCCCAGTTCCTGAGCGGCGTGGACGTGGCCAGCGCGGCGGAGGCCGCCGGGATCCCCGTGGAGCAGATCCACGAGGTGGCCCGGGAGTTCGCGAACGGCGGGCGCTCGCTGGCGGTCGGGCCCGGCGTCGCCTCGACGCACCGGGCCGCGACGTCCGTCGCCGCCGCGGTCGCCGTGCTCAACTACGTTGCCGGGAACGTCGGCACGACCCTCCGCTTCGGTCAGCAGGAGAACGCGGCGCGCGGCGGCAGCTATCGTGACATGCTGGAGCTCCTCCAGCGCATGCGGCAGGGGCAGGTCGGCGCCCTCCTCGTCTACGGGCCGAACCCGCTCTACAGCATGCCGGCGCAGGCCGAGGTGGACGCGGCGCTCCAGCAGGTCCCGTTCATCGCGTCCTTCTCGCCGTACCTGGACGAGACGAGCAGCCGCGCGCACCTGCTCCTCCCGGACCACCACTTCCTGGAGAGCTGGGGCGACTACGTGCCGCGCACCGGCGTGTACTCGCTCATCCAGCCGGTGATGACGCCGGTCTTCAACACGAAGCAGACGGGCGACGTGCTCCTCTCGGTCGCTCGTCGCGCGGGGCGGCAGCTGTCGACCGCGGCCACGACCTTCTACGACTACCTGCGGGAGGTCTGGGAGCGGGAGATCTACACGCAGCCCGGCGCCACGCTGGCGGTGGCCCCCGGCGCGAACGGCCCGGTGATCGGCCCGAACGCCGCGTTCGAGGAGTGGTGGTTCGCCGCGCTCCAGAGCGGCGTGGTGACCGTGCCGGTCCAGGAGCCGCAGGTCACGCTGAACGCGGCGGCGCTCAACCAGCTCCGCTTCGACGTTCCCGCGTTCGACGGCGATCAGGAGTATTACCTGGTCGTCTACCCGTCGCTCCGCTTCTATGACGGCCGGCTCGCGAACCGTCCGTGGCTCCAGGAGATGCCGGACCCGGTCAGCAAGGTGAGCTGGACCTCGTGGGTGGAGGTCAACCCCGAGACCGCGGAGCGCCTCGGGCTGTCGGACGGCAGCATCGTCGATGTGGCCACGCCGTTCGGCGAGGCGCGCCTGCCGGTGTGGATCCATCCGGGCACGCGGCCGGACGTGATCGCGGTGCAGCTCGGGCAGGGCCACGAGGAACTCGGGCGCTACGCCCAGAACCGCGGCGTCAACGCGACGCGGCTGATCGGTTCCGCGATGGACGAGGCGTCCGGCGGTCTGGCCTGGTTCCAGACCCGGGCGGCGCTCCGGCCGACCGGCCAGTGGGAGCGGATGCCGAAGACGGGCCGCCTCACGGACGAGGGCCGGCACATCGCGCAGACGGTCGCGCTCTCGTCGGCCCGCGCGGCGGACGGGCTCGCCGTGGCGGCCGTGGCGGTGCCCGCGGTCCAGGAGCACACCGGAGGCCACGGGCACGTCCAGCCGACAGAGGCGACGGTCAACCAGATCCAGGCCGCCGGTGGGTTCGCGCCGTACCACGACATGGGCGCCGCGCCCGCCGATTACCCGCCGCCCGGCACGCACTACGGCGAGTACTCGCCGGACAAGCCGCGGTGGGGGATGGTCATCGACCTCGACCGCTGCATCGGCTGCAGCGCGTGCATCACCGCGTGCTACGCGGAGAACAACATCGGGATCGCCGGCCCGGACCAGGCCAGGCGCGGCCGGAACCTGTCCTGGATGCGCATCGAGCGCTACTTCCCGGACACCGAGCACGGCGAGTCGGGGCCGATCCGGTTCCTCCCGATGCTGTGCCAGCACTGCAACAGCGCGCCCTGCGAGCCGGTCTGCCCGGTCTACGCGGCGTACCACACGCCCGACGGGCTCAACGCGCAGGTCTACAACCGCTGCGTCGGCACCCGGTACTGCGCGAACAACTGCCCGTACAAGGTGCGCTACTTCAACTGGTTCACCTGGGAGTGGCCGGAGCCGCTGAACTGGCAGCTCAACCCGGACGTGACGGTGCGCGAGAAGGGCGTCATGGAGAAGTGCACCTTCTGCGTCCAGCGGATCCGGGGCGCGGAGCGGCAGGCGATGCTCGAGGGCCGCACCGTACGGGACGGCGAGATCGTGCCCGCGTGCGCGCAGACCTGCCCGGGCGAGGCGATCGTGTTCGGTGACATGAAGGATCCGAACTCGCGCGTCGCACAGCTCGCGGCGTCCGGTCGCGGCTACCGCGTGCTCGAAGAGCTGAATACGCAGTCGGCGATCGTTTATCTGAAGCAGATCGTCCTGGATTCTTCTGAGGCCTAGGCGAGAATGGCGACGGTAATTCGCTCGGAGACTCACCCCGGGATCCGGTCATACGAGGAAGTCAATCGCGACGTCCTCAAGTTGATGAGCCGCCCGGGCCGGGCATACTTCATACTGCTGGCGGCCATTCTGGCCGTCCTCGGGCTCGGAATCTTCGCCTGGATGGTGCAGATCGTCCTGGGCATCGGGATGTCCGGGCTCATCAATCCGGTCGGCTGGGGCGCGTACATCACGACCTTCGTGTTCTGGGTCGGTATCGCGCACTCGGGGACGCTGATCTCGGCGGTCCTGCTCCTCTTCCGCGCGCGGTGGCGCCAGTCGATCTACCGGGCGGCGGAGGCCATGACCGTGTTCGCGGTGCTCACCGCGGGGTTGTTCCCGATCATCCACCTCGGCCGGCCGTGGATCTTCTACTACCTGCTGCCGCTGCCGAACCAGCGCGGGCTGTGGCCGAACTTCCGGTCGCCGCTGCTCTGGGACGTGTTCGCGGTCAGCACGTACCTCACGGTCAGCGCGACGTTCTTCTACATCGGAATGATCCCGGACATCGCGGCCGCGCGTGACGCGACCACGGTGCCCTGGCGGAAGAAGCTGTACAGCATCCTCTCGCTGGGCTGGCGCGGGACCGACCGGGAGTGGAAGAACTTCACCCGCGCGTACCTGTACCTGGCCGCCCTCGCCACACCGCTGGTGCTCTCGGTGCACTCGGTGGTGTCGTGGGACTTCGCCATGTCCATCGTGCCGGGCTGGCACACCACGATCTTCGCGCCGTACTTTGTGGCCGGCGCGATCTTCAGCGGCCTGGCCATGGTGATCACGCTCCTGGTCCCGATCCGCAAGATCTTCGGGCTCCAGGAGTACTTCACCATCCGGCACTTCGAGATGATGGCGAAGCTGATCCTGGTCACCAGCCTGGTCGTGACCTACGCGTACGCGACCGAGTACTTCATGGCCTGGTACAGCTTCGAGACGCCTGAGCGGCACGTCTTCTGGAACCGGCTGTTCGGCGACTACTGGTGGGCCACGTGGATCATGATCCTGTGCAACGCCGGTGTGCCGATCCTGCTCTGGTTCAAGAAGGTCCGGACCAGCATCCCGGCGCTCTTCGTGATCACGATCTTCATCAACATCGGGATGTGGTTCGAGCGGTTCGTGATCATCATTACGAGCCTGGCGCAGGAGTACGAGCCCTGGCAGTGGCAGAACTACCAGCCGTCGTGGGTCGAGATGTCGATCCTGCTGGGGAGCTTCGCGTGGTTCTTCCTGTGGTTCCTGCTCTTCATGCGGGTGCTCCCGGCGGTGTCGATCGCGGAGCTGAAGGAAGTGCTGCCGGTGCCGCTGCGTTTCGGCCGGCGCGGGGCCCGCTCGGCCGGTGCGCATGGCTCGGAGGAGGGGCGTGGCAATGAGTGATCGGAAAGGGTCCGGCCTGCTGGCCATCTTTGCCGAGGTCGACGCCGCGTGCGCGGCCATCGAGGGGCTGCGCGAGAAGGGGCTGCGGGACATGGTGGTGTTCTCGCCCACGCCGCGGCACGAGCTCGAGCACGCGTTGCACACGCCCGAGGTCCCGGTCCGGCTGTTCACCCTGGTGGGGGGTCTGACCGGCGCGGGGAGCGGCTTCGCGCTGGGGATATGGACCTCGCTGAACTGGCCGCTGATCACGGGCGGGAAGCCGATCATCTCGCTCCCGGCGTTCGTGATCCCGGCGTTCGAGTTGATGGTCTTGATGGGCGCGCTCTCGACGGTGGTGGGCCTGTTCATCAATGCCCGGCTGCCGGGGGCGCGCCACAACGTGGTTTACGATCGATCGTTCTCGGCGGGCAGGTTCGGGGTGTACGTGGAGCCGCCGGCCGGTCGGGAAGATGAGGCCCGCACGATCCTGCGCGAGAGCGGGGCGCTGGAAGTCCGGGAAGGGCCCGAGGAGGTGCGCGTTGGTACGCTGTGATGTCGCGCGGCTTTGCAGGAGCGCCGCGACCGTGATCCTACCGGCCGCGCTGGCGCTGGGCGCGGGCGCGTGCACCCCGCTGGACAACGCGCTGGCGTCGATACCGGCCTTCGCGTTCATGCGGAGTGCGCCGTCGTTCGATCCCTATGAGGCGACGCGGCCGGCGCCGCCGGGGAGTGTTCCGTACCTGACGCCGAGCGGGCCGCCGGAGCCGCCGCTCCCGGCGACGGCGCAGGCGCTGGAGGCGTTCGGCGCGACGGTGACGAACCCGATCCCGCCCACGCCAGAGTCGATCGAGCGGGGCAAGGCGCTGTACGAGCGTTACTGCTTCGTGTGCCACGGGGCGACCGGCCAGGGCAACGGCCCGGTGGTCCAGGGCCCGGGCGATGAGCCGGGCAGGCGCCTGCCGCCGGTCGTGCCGAACCTGCTCCTGCCCGCTTCCATGGCCAGGACCGACGCCTACATGTACGCGGTGATCCGCGTGGGCCGCGGGCTCATGCCCCGGTACGGCGACAAGGTCACGCCCACGGAGCGTTGGCACATCGTGAACTACATCCGGCAGCTCCAGGCCCAGGGCGCCCAGGGCGCGGGCGCGCAGGCGCAGGCCGGAGCCGCCGCGGGCACGGGAGAGGGGGAGCGGTAAGCCATGGCGCACGACAACTTCGCTGCATACCGGTTGCCGCTCGTGCGGCTCGAGCGTACGCCCGCTGCCGCGCGGACCGCGATCATCGCGCTCCTCGTGGTCGGCGTAATCGGGTTCGTGGCCTCGGTCCTGACCGATCCGACCCGGGCCTGGCGGGCATACCTGTACAACTGGCTGTTCTTCACGAGCATCGCGCAGGGCGCCATCATCTTCTCCGCCGCCACCATCATGGCGCGGGGCGTCTGGGCGCGCGGCATCCGCCGGATCGCCCAGTCGACCATGGGGTTCCTGCCCATCGCGTTCGTGCTCCTGATCCCGATCTTCTTCGTCGGGGGGAAGGTCTTCCCCTGGGTCGAGCACCCGGTGCCCGGCAAGGACGTTTGGCTGAACATCCCGTTCCTTGCCGTGCGCAGCCTCGTGCTCCTCGGCATCCTGTTCTACCTCTCGAGCCGGTTCGTCTACTGGTCGCTCCGGCCGGACGCCGGCGCGCTCCGGGACCGGGTGCCGGACCGGCTGCGCGGGGTGTACGACCGGCTGACCCGCAACTGGCAGGGCCAGGCCGTCGAGGAGGAGCGGGCCGAGCGTAATCTCAGCCGGCTCGGGCCCGCGCTCGCGCTGGTCTACGCCGTTGCGTTCAGCTTCGTGGCGTGGGACTATGTGATGTCCCTGGAGCCGCACTGGTTCAGCACGCTGATCGGCCCGTACTTCTTCATGGGCGCGTTCCTCGGCGGGATCGCGTTGACCGCGCTGACGGCCGTGATCTGCCGCGGTACGCTCGGGCTCGAGAAGGCGCTCGTCCCGCCCCAGTTCCACGACCTGGGGAAGATGACCTTCGGCTTCTGCGTGTTCTGGGCGTACATGTTCTGGTCCCAGTACATCGTGATCTGGTACGGCCAGCTCCCGTGGGAGCAGGCGTTCCTGATCCACCGGCTGAGCAAGCCGTACGGTCCGTTCGCGCTCTTCGTGTTCCTCGGCCTGTTCGTGATCCCGTTCTTCGGGCTGCTGGGCGTGAAGCCGAAGAAGACGCCGTCGATCCTCGCGACCTTCGCGGCGCTCATCCTGTTCGCGCTGTGGATCGAGCGGTACGTGCTGGTCTATCCGTCGCTGTACCTGCCGGACACGGGCGCGGTCACCATCGGGTGGCAGGAGATCGTCACGGCGCTGCCGTTCGCCGGGCTGCTCCTCATGTCCATGGTGAACTTCGCCACCCGGTTCCCGATCCTGCAGCAGTGGATCCCGTCGGCCGACAAGGAGATCCTGCTGACGAGCGGGGAGCCGGTGGAGGCGGTGGCCGGGGATTGACCCCGGCAGGGGGATCGGTCCCCGAACCGACGAGAAGCCCCGGGCGTGGCCGCGTCCGGGGCTTCTCGCATCCTCCGCCCGGGGCCTTCGCCTTCGCCGGGGCGCTGCGAAGCCGAAGGAGATGGCTTACGCGACGTCGCGTAGAGCACGATCCCGGGGCCTGGAAACCGTTGGGCCCGGCCGCCCTCCGCGCCGCGCACCGAACTTGCACCGCGGGCCGTCCCGACGGAAAACCGGCGGCCCGGCCGCCGTCCCCGTGCGCGGAGCGAAGGATGAAGATCAGACTGATCCCGATGGCCGCGCTCCTCGGCGCGAGCCTGGTGATGCCCGACGGCGTCTCGGCCCAGCGCGGCAGGCCCGCCGAGGAGGCGCAATGGTTCGCCGGACGGCCGTACTGGACCCTCGAGCTCTACGGCGGGGTCGCGAACCAGGGCAGGTTCCTCCTCCAGTCACTCCCCGGGGAGCTGCAGGGCGTCACACCGCAGCGCGAGCTGCGCGCCGACAACTCGTTCTCCTGGGGCGGCGCGGTCTCGGCCATGATCCTGCCGCGCACGGCCGTGCGCATCGCGTTCACCCGCATGTCCACGGACCTGGAATACGAGGACGACACGGGCGTTCGCAGCGGCACCTTCGACCTGGGCGACGTGGCCGGCCTCGACAGCAACGTGCTCAGCTTCGAGGCGATCCGTACCCTCTTACCGACATGGGCGCGGCTCACGCCCTACGGCGGCTTTGGCGTGGCGCTCGTCTGGTGGAATCTGGACGAAGTGGGCCCGGCCCCGCCGATCATCGCAGGCGATGGGGACCACACCCAGTTCCGCCTCGGCGGCGTGGCCATCCTGGGGATGCAGTTCCGGCCCGCGCGGCGCTGGGCGGTCCGGCTGGAGGCCACCACCTTCGGCATCGGCAATCCATTCACCGGGAACGCGTCCTTCGTCCCGGTCACCGGCTTCACCATCGACGAGCCGACCCACGTTCGCCAGACCCACATCCGGCTCGCGGCGGCATACACCTTCGGGCGCGTCCCCGGCCGGAGGGTGCGCTGAGCCCCCGATCGCTGTATGATTCAGGGGCCCGGCGTCGGATCCGTCCGCGCCGGCTTCCGTGAGATGATGCCAGAGGTTGGATACGCCATGAGGAGAGTTCTCATCCCGCTGGCGGCGCTGGTGTTCGCACCGGCGGCCGTCCACGCGCAGCACGTGCATGATGCGACGTCGCACCAGACCCATTCCCGGACGGTCTCACCCGCCCTCGCGGGGCAGGATGCCTTCGCCGCGATCGCCGAGGTGATCCGGATCCTGGAAGCGGACCCGGCAACGGACTGGAGCAAGGTCGACATCGAGCGGCTGCGCCAGCACCTGATCGACATGCACGAGGTCACGCTGAACGCGCGCGTCGAGCAGACGAACGTGGAAGGTGGGTTCGAGGCCCGGGTCACGGGCACGGGCCGGACCGTGGACGCGATCCGGCGCATGGCCCACGCCCACGGCGCGCAGATGGCGTCCGAAGGGCCTTACCGTACGACCGTGACCGACATCGAGGGCGGCGCGCTCGTCCGGGTCGTGGTGGCGCCGGGCACCGACCCCCGCGAGGTCGCCAAGCTCCGCGCCATCGGCTTCGTCGGGTTCATGGGCCTCGGCGACCACCACGGTCCGCACCACCTGATGATCGCCCGGGGCGTGTCTCCCCACGCCCACTGAGCGAACGGCCCGGGGCCCGGCGGCGGACGTCGGGCCCCGTAGGCACGGGCTGGCGGGTCGCCCTTCCGGTCCGGAGGACCGGCGGTTCATTGCGCCCGCCCGGCCAACGGATCGCCACCGGATGCCTGTGGCGCCGTCCATGAGCGCTTGGGACGGTGTGGATGAGCCCCCGGGCCGGCAACGAGCGCCGACCATTATTGCAAGCGGATTGCACGTATGGGCATACTCGGTCGAGGGTGCCGCGTGGTCAGGAGTGCGTGGACGGTGGATCCCCGTCCGTAGGCACCCGGCGTGGCGCGTTGGCGGGCGGCGTGGCCGGGTTGGGCGCCACTCGAGCCGGAGGATCCACCGGCAGGTGGGTGAGGCGGTAGGGTTCCCGGGCGAAGCGAATCGGGCTTCCGGATCTCGGTAGTCCCGGCGGCGAGTTGACGGGCAAGGCCTTAATTTTTTGCGTTTTCGTATACTATCTTTATAGTAATTACATCGTTGTTTGTCATCTCGGCATGCCGTCCGTGGGCCTCTGCTGCAACCCGGGGCTCCGTCCGGGGAGGTTCCTGGGCGCCGGCGAGTACGTCTACTTCCTGGTCGCGGAGCCGCCCGACCCGTGGACGATTGCCGTGTATTCATGGACTTCGACGGGGGCACGAAGGGGAGCCGGTGAGCGCCGCGAGCCGTTTCACAGCGCCGGTCCGGTCGTGGGGAGGATCGGCCTCGCGGTGTAGCGGTCCGCTGTGTGCCCGGCGAGGAGCCATGAGGGGTGGAACTCGCGCTTCCGCGATTGGCTGCACGCGAGGCCCCCAGGAGTGGCGGCCAGAGCTCGAACGGTTGCAAGCGGCCGCAAATCCGTCCGGCGTCAGCGCTGAAACGGACCACAGCGCGTGCATCGGATCCCCAGCCCATCTCTGCCCCGTGACCGATCGGTGGCCCGGATCAGCTCCAGTTCCTGTTGTACGGCGTGGTTGGCCACGTTATTGCACGTCGGCCTCGCGGGACGGTGCGGGCTCGGGTAGCGTCGCGTGCGTTGTAGCTCGTTCACCAACCAGTGGCCACCTGAGGGACGCCACGGATGTCACCGCCCAACGACCCGGGCTCCGCTGAACAATCTGTCGCCGTAGCGCGGTCGGTTTCCGCGCGCCGGGCTTCCGGATTGGCGACCTACTCCTTGTCTCTCGGCCTCGTCATCCGCTCCACATACTTCCTCGCCTCGATGGCGATCGCGCGGAGGAGGTGGGCCTCGCGGACGTCCAGCCGGGCCCGCCGGGCCAGGGCGCGCAGGGTGCGCATGAGCACGTCCGGGTTCCGCGTCTTGAAGAACTCGATCGTCTCGAGGGTGCGCTGCACGTCCTCGAACAGGAGCGCGTGGTCCTCCGCCGTGGCCGGCGGGGATGCCCGCTTGGGGACGGGGAGCGGCTGCTGGCTCGCCGGGCTCGCGAGCCACAGTTCGTAGGTGATCAGGAGCACCGCCTGCGCCAGGTTCAGCGAGGAGTGTCGCGGGTCGGTGGGGACGGTGAGGATGCGGTCGCAGGTGTCGAGCTCTTCGTTCGTCAGCCCGCGGTCCTCGGGGCCGAACACGAGCGCCACCGGCCCGGCGCCCGCCGTGGCCAGCTCGAGGAGCTCCGGCGCGGCCTCCCGCGGGTGCTGCCAGACGAACCGCGCCGTTCGGCGCCGCGCGGTCGTGCCCACCACGTGCACGGCGTCCGCCACCGCGTCCCGCAGCGTGCTGAATACCTGGATCCGCTCGATGAGCTCCGCGCTGCCGTGGGCGATCCCCTCGATCCTGTAAGGATCGAGCTCCGGCGGATTCACGAGCCGCAGCCGGTTCAGCCCCATGTTCAGCATGGCGCGCGCCGTGGCCGCGATGTTCACCAGGTCCTGCGGCTGGTGCAGCACGACCACGATGTCCGGCCTGGGCGGTGCGGCTTCGGACGCGTTGTGGTCCGCTTCTTCGCGCGTGGGTTCCCCGGCCGGGCCGACGCCACCCCCACCGAGCCCGGCGCCCGGTTCGATTTCCTTGTGATCCGTCATGGCCCGGAAGGTGGTGGCGGAGCGGGAGGCTGTCAATTGGTAGAGACCGTCCGTGGAAGGGCGGGGAGCGGGCGGACCAAAGGGTCCGGCGCACGCCGCCCACGTGATTCCCGGCCGGTGCACGGTGGAGGTAATTGTGGCTCGCGTAGCGTTTCCGCCGGGCGACGCCGCGCTGAGGATCGTGCCCGGTGTACGAAGCGCTCCGGGCACGGCCACGTGTTCGGCCTGGGCTAGGCCATCCCATCCCCGCGTGCCGGGTGGGAATGACCCATCTGTGCGGCCGTTCGCGACGCTGATGGGCAAGCGGTGGCGGGTCCGACCGGTAGGGCACGCGAGCCGGTGTGTTCCCGTCACCGGGCTCTCACCGCTCACGATGTGGCGGTCTATTGGTCGGCGCTATGTTCGAAGCCGGCGCCAGGCTCCGCCAGCGGAACGCCCCCACGCGATGGCTCGCCCAACCATTCCGGTTTCTGTCGGCGACTTCCGGCGTCTGGCTCGCACCTCAGTCCACGCGAGCGCTGGCGGGACTCCCGGTCCATGTCTTGCAAGTGGTTATCGTAGAACCACTTAACGACCAGGATGCAGGGAGGGCGCATGAAGGCACGGGACATCATGACCACGAACCCGGGCTGGTGTACGCCCGAGACCAGCGCGAAGGACGCGGCGAAGATGATGGCGGACTACGACTGCGGGTGTCTGCCGGTGGTGGAGAGCGACGACGTGCCGAAGCTGATCGGCGTGGTGACGGACCGGGACATCACGTTGCGCGGTGTGGCCCGGGGGGCGACGCCCGACGTGCCCGTCGAGCAGCTCATGTCCACGGACGTGAGTTGCTGCTTCGCGGACTCGGACCTGTCGGAGGTGGAGCAGATCATGGCGGAGCGGCAGGTGCGGCGGGTCCCGGTGCTGGACGACGATGGGTGCTGCATCGGCATGATCTCGCAGGCGGACCTGGCGCTGGAGCAGGGGCGGCTGGTGTCGGAGCAGGAGGTCGGCCGGGTGCTCGAGCAGATCTCGCAAAAGATCAATCAGCCGCGCTCCGACGCAGACGTGGGGCTGCGCGTCTGAACCGTGGTGGCGGGCGCGGGCGAGCGCGCCCGCGACGTCGCCCGGGCGACGTTCCGGATCCCGGAATCGATTCGATCCATGCCCGACCCTGTGCACCCGGTCGCGCCAATCCCCACTCGACCAGCGTTTCGAGACCTCCACACCATGCGGTACGCTGGGCGGCCGGGTGCCGGGTCGTCCTCGACCGGAGCCCGAGGGGCAAACTCCGGGCCGAGCGTTCGGGCTGTCCTCCAGGTCGCAGGTCCCCCGCCGTGCTCCCCCAAGCGTGCCAGGCAAGCGCTCCCGGGGAGACCCGCGGCAAGAGCCCCGGCAGCGGAATCCACCTGACGTAACGTCCACGGTGCAGGCAGAGCGTAACGGCCACGCCGGACGTTGGCGGCCATGTCCGCGTTGCGTCCAGGGTACAGGACAAGAGGGCGCGCACCGGAACGTTGGCGGGAAGGCTCTCTCGCGCACCACTCCACCTGTCGAGGCGGGCACAGGGAAGTACGGCCAGGCGCATCAGTACGTCCACCGGCGGCGGAGATCCACGGTGAACTGCCGGGTCGGCGCCACGATGGGGAGCGCCACGTTCAGTCCGCGGACCTGGCGGCCGATGTTGACGGGCTCGAAGCCCACGGTGAGCGACCATTGCGGGTCGATGCGCCACTCGGCGAACGCGGACCACGTGGGCGACACGGCGTCCGTACCGCCGAAGAGTTGGAAGAGTCCGGATTCGATCGTGAGGAACACGTCCGGTGCGAGCTCGAACCCGACGGCGAGGGCGGGGTCGCCGACGCCGGGGAAGGCGCCGGGTGTCGGCTGGATGCGGAAGTACTCGACCGGGAGTCCGACGTCCGCGAGGAGGACCTCTTCCAGCTCGATGGCGGCCAGTTCGGCGAGCCCGCCGACGAGGGTCTGCTCGATCAGCGCCTGGCCCGGCAGGAACGTTTCACCGAGCGCGAAGGTCGGCTGACCGAAGAGGATGAAGCTGAGCAACTCGCTCTCGGGGATCTGGGTGCCGTCCGGGGTGCCGAGGGCGAGGGTGGGTTCGCTGATGGTGCCGCCGATGCGGGCCACGATCTCGACCTGTCGGCGGTCGAGGGTGATAATGCGGCGTACGGCGGTGACCGAGATGGCCGGGTTCGGCGGGGTTTCGCCGAAGAAGCGCACTTCGGATGCCACGATGTCGAACCTGCGGACGATCGGTCCCGCCTGGAGCGTGTACGTCCCGCGGCTCCCTTCCAGGGTGCCGAAGATCCGGAACTCGCCCCGCTCGCCCGTGATCACCAGCTCGCCCTCGAGCTGCGCACGGAGGTTCTCGCCGGTGACCCAGAGGTCGTCGCCGGCTTCGAGACGGAGTTCATCCAGGGTGATCGCGGAGTACCATGGGCGCGGGGGTGCGGGCGGTGGGGCGCCCGGGGTCGCCGGATCCTGCTCGGGCGTCGTCTCGCCAGGGGGCGCGGGCTGCGCCAGGAGCACGGGGTCGTCGGCGAAGGTGCGGTCCTCCGCGACGGTCGGGATCTCGACGTCGCCATCGTTCAGGACCACGTCCCCGGTCACGATGGGTGCGGATACGGGGCCGGTCACGTGGAGCTCGCCCCACGCCGCGGCGCCTTCGCGCCCCTCGACCCCGAGCGGGCGGAAACCATCGAACGCGATGGTGATGTCCGCGCTCGGGTCCGTCAGCGGCTCGAAGAGGAGCGTGCCGGTCGCGGTGGCGGTTCCGTCGCTGCGGGCGGTGAACGAGACGATCTCGGCCCTCGAGTCCTCCAGCTCGATGTCCGCGTTGATCTCACGGTAGCGCTGCTCGGCAGCGGCGATCGTGGCCGCGCCGTTCCGCACCCGGATCGCTCCCTCGAGGCGGGGCGTGGCGGGCGTGCCGGTGACGGTCGCGGCGGCCGTGATCACGCCTTCCACGTCCGTGAGTCCGAGGTCGAAGGCCTCGAGCACGGAGAGCGGCAGCGACTCGGCGGTCAGTGCCGCGTCGATCGCCCCCTGCTCAACGAGCGCGGCACGTGGGGGGAACGTGAGCTGGAGGTCGAGGGGGAGCGAGGCCCGGACGTCCACGGGCGCGCCCTCCTCGAGGGCCGCCGAGGCATCCGCCACCAACCGCTGTCCGCGGTACTCGGCCTCGCCCTCGAAGCTGACGATCCGAAGACCCCGGAACGAGCCCTCGACCAGGCGGAGCTCGACGGATGCCGCAGGACTCTCCGCGGAACCGAGCACCGCCGCGTCGAGCCAGAGTTCGCCCGTCACGATCGGATCCTGCCCCGCGAGTCGGAGGATCGAGCCGACGGGCAGCGCCTCCGCCGTCAGGCGCAGGTCGTTCGCCGCCTGCGCGATCCGGCCGTCCGCGAGGAGCCGCCCCTCACCGTCGGCCTGGATGAGGGCGAAGTCCCTCACGACGATGTCCGGGCCGGGGCCGATCGCCACGAATGCCGGCCGTTCCAGCGACCAGCGCCGGCCCTCCACGTCCAGCTCGAGCCGCTGGACCGTGGCCTGGCGCGTGCCGTCCGGAAGGACCAGCCCATCGGCCAGGAGCTCCACGGCGCCGCCATCCGGCCGCTCTCCCGTGAGCGCGACCGCGAAGGTCGGCGGGGTCTGGCGCAGCTCGAGGCGGAGCGCGTCGAACTCGCCGGCGGTCGGGGTCCCGACCCGGTACGCCACGGCGTCCACGTCGATCGACGCCTGCGGCGCCGTGAACGTGAGGCGGTACCCGGCCTCCACGGTTCTCGCGGACCAGCCGTCCAGCTCGAGGTCGCCAGCCTCGGCAGCGCCGGCCAGGACAGGCGCGTCGATCGGGCCCGCGAGCCGGCCTTGCGTGAAGAACGCGCCGGCCGCGGTGTCGCCGCCAGGGAAGGGCAGGTACGGACCCCAGGGCGCGAGGTCGCGCACCACGAGCCGGTAGTCGATCCCGCCGCTCGCCACCGGGGTGAAGCGCCACCGCCCCTCCGCGTCCGCCGCGAGGGTGGCCAGGCGCAGCGTCGCCCGGTCGAGCGCGAATTCGCCGCCCACGAGCGCGCCCGCGACGAGGAGCGGATCTCCGGGCTGCGCCCGCCAGCCGGCGAAGCCGCCCTCGAGCAGGAACCGGGCATCCATGGTCCCGGGGTCGAACCCCTGCCCTTCGACCCGGTAGTTCGCGTTCACCACCACCGGCGGAGCGTCGGCGAGCACGGCGGCCAGCGGTACGCCGGTGACGGTCCCTGCGACGTCGTATCGAACCCCCTCACCCGTGAGGTCCACGACCCCCGCGAGGGTGGCCGTGCCCTCGTCGAACGCGAGGGAGACGTCCAGTTCCAGAGGCACGTCAGCGGGGGAGCCGCGCGCCATGATCGTCCCGTCCACCGTGCCCGTGAACGGGATGGCCGGCACGACGGGCTCCAGCGCGGCGAGGGGCACGTCCTGGAGGCCGAGGACCAGGAGCCGGAGTTCGAGCCCCGTCTCCGGCCACGCGGCGGCCGCCTCCAGGTCGATCGTGAAGGGCTCGGCCAGCTCCGGTGCGGTCAGCCGGGCGACGGCGTCCAGCCGGAGCTCCGCGGCCGTGCCGGCGAGCCGTCCGGTGATCGCGCCCGTGTACGGGAGCGTGCCGGTGAACGGCTCGAGCACCGCCAGGTCCAGCGGGTCGAGGAGGAGGTCGGCGCTCAGGAGCCGGACCCCCGCGCCCCCGCCGAAATCCACGGCGAACCCGCCCCGGACCTCGCTCCCCGGCGCCCTGGCCACGAGCTCCGTCACCGTCGCGGTCGAGCGCGCGCCCGGGCCGGCCTCGAGCGCCAGGACGAATGCAGCTTCGCCCTCGGCCGGGAGCTGCGGCGTGAGGAAGTCGACGTCGGCGAAGCGGAGCCGCCGGGCGCGGAGCCGGCCTTCGACGCCGAGGCCAGGCGCGTCGGACCGCCAGGCGCCCGCGATCTCCGCGAACTCGGATTCCCAAACCGTGGCCGCGGCGGCGGTGAACGCCACGCCGCCCTCCGGCAGGCGGACCCGGGCGTCGGAGAGGGCGACCGGCAGCGGCGGCACGTCCCCCGGCGGGATCACCCGTGTGGCCAGGGTTCGTACCAGGAACTCCGGCGCGGACGCGTCCGGTGCCGCCAGCGTTGCCCGGGGCAGGACCGCGTCCACGGACTCGAACAGGTACCGCGAGTCCGGCGAGCGCACGTCCACACGCCCGTCACGGATGGTGAGCGTCCGGATCTCGATCCTCCGGCCGCCGTCCGCCGCGTCCGTGCGGCGGTCGTCCGCCCCGCCGTTCAGGGCGTCTTCCAGGATCCGCTCGAAGTTCCACTCGGCATCGCCCGGCCGCCGCTCCACGATCACGTCCGGCTGCCGTGCCTCGAGCGGTTCGATCAGGACATTGCCGGCGTGCAGCGCGCTCAGGTCCAGCGCGCCGATGAGCGCGGCCGCCCGCGCGACGGCTCGCCCCGTGCGCGGTTCGTTCCAGGCGACGTCGTACAGCTCGAACCGCAGCGCCCCCGTCAGCGGCGTGGCGGGCGCAGGCTCCGCGGCGAGACGCTGTACCACGCGCGTCTCGAACTCGGCCACGCCCCGGGCCTCGGCAGCGGTCGTGGGCCGGGGCCGGCCCACCACCACCCGGTCCGGCGGATCCGGCACGCCGGGGTAAGGCGGCAGCGTCGTGTCCGCCGGGGTCAGCGGCGCGGGCGAGTCCACCCGGATCAGATCCGGCGGCCGGAAGACCGGCGGCGCCGGTCCGAGCGAGACCGTGTCCGGCGCCCCGCGAACGGGCGGGCGGATCACGCGGACCGCCTCGCCGACCCCGCCTTCCGGTCGGTCCGCCTCCAGCGCGGCCTGGATTTCCTCCTCGGTTTCGCGGATTCCCGGCTCGCGCGCGCCGGGGAGCACACGGCCCGGAACGGGCGGGGGAGCGGGTAGCCCGCCGGACGGTTCGCGTTCCCCCGTAGGGCGGCGCGCGGCGCCCATGGACCACAGGTAGTAGATCCCGATTGCCAGCACGAGGGCGATCGCCACGAGGACGGCCGTCCCCATGAGACCCGACCCGCGCCGCCGACCTTTCACGGCTCAGAAGGGCTGGCCAATGGCCAGACTGAAACGGAACCGGTCGAAGAACGACGGACGCCCCGGCCGGAAGTCGTCCCGGATCCGGATCAGCGCGCCCGTGTCGGGATCCGGCACGAAGAGCGGGCCCGCCACCGGGCGGTACGGGTTGTACGCCACGTCGACCCTCACGGGCCCGACCGGCGTGCCGATACGCACCCCCGCTCCGGGCGTGAAGCGGAGGTCGCCCGGGCTGAGGTTCCGCAGATCCTCCTCGCCGATCGCGCCCGCATCCACGAAAAAGGCGAGCCGGACGATGTCCCGGGCGAACGGGCCGGGGACCCGCAGCTCCGCGTTCGCCACGATGACCGCGGTCCCGCCGATGGGCGCGAAGTCGACGGCGCCGGCCGGGCCGATCGGCTCGCCCGTGACCGGGTCCAGCTCCGCCTCCTCGGCCACGTAGACGCCCGGTCCCAGCGCGTTCTGCTCGTAGCCGCGCACCGAGTATGCGCCACCCGCGTAGAAGCGCTCGTCGGGCGGGAGGAAGTCCCGGGACGGGTCGAGCACGCTCGCGGTACCGAAGAAGCTGCCAAGGCGGAGGAAGAGGGCGAGGACCCGGTCCCGGCCGATCCCCCGATACCACGAGAATTCGCCCGTCCCGCGCACGAACTCGACGTCGGAGCCCAGGAGCGGCGTGGCCCACGCCAGCGCCAGGCGGTTGATGGACCCGCGGGTGGGGTCCAGCGGCCGGTCCGTCCGGTCCCGGACCCAGCTCGCGCCCACCAGGTTCTTCCACGACGGCTCGGTCAGGTCCGCGATGTCCTCGGGGAGGCAGACCTGGAACGTCACGCAGAACACGGCCTGGGATGCGATGGTCCGGCCTCGCTCCACATCCAGCGCCGTGGTCAGCACCTGCCGCGGCCGGAGCCGGCGCGTGATCGTGAGCCCGCCGCCCACGGCCTGGCGTTGGAAGACCAGCGGCTCCGACTGCCGCTCCGCGTACAGGTTCGCGCCCAGGCTGTTGCGCGGACCCCGGAAGTAGGGCTGCGTCAGGTCCGCGCGGAAGCGGTAGTCCAGCAGGTTGCGGAACGGGTCGTCGTCGAAGTCCCGGCAGATGGTGCCGCCCAGCCCCAGGTCCGCGGGCGAGCCGACGCCGATCTTGCCGACCTGGCCGAGCAGGGCGAGGCGCCGGCCGCCGCCGCCGAAGTTGCGGCTGACCCAGTTCGCCTCCGCCCGCAGGCAGTCGACGGTCCCGAACCCCACCGCCGCCTCCACCACGTGCACCGGCCCCTCCGAGACCCGGACCACGACCGTGGCCGTGGTGCTGTCCGCGGGCGTGACCTGGAGCGTGTCCTCCGCGACTGCCACGGATGCGAGCTGCACCAGCTCCAGCGAGTAGAGGTTCCGCTCGCTGGCGATCAGGTTCCGCTCGCGGAGGACCCGGCCTTCCCGGAACTCGAGCTGGCGCAGCACGTCCCGCCGACTGAGGTCCTTCGTGCCCAGGATCAGGATGGAATCGACGACGACCTGCGGGCCCGGCACCGCCGCGAGCTCCGCCACGGCCACGCCCGCGCTCAGGTTCAGGTCGTAGCTGCGCAGCACCTGGGCGAACATGTGCCCCCGGTTCCGGAGCGCGCGCAGGATCGTGTCTGCGGACGCCGCGAAGTTCGCCAGGTTGAAGAGCTCGCCCGTGCGCAGCGGGATCCGGCGCCGGAGCTCGTCGGGATCGACGATCCCCTCCGTGCCGCTGATCTCCAGCGACCCGAGCAGGATGGGCGGGCCGAGCGCGATGGCGAACTCGACCTCGACCTGCCGATCGCCGACCGGCACGATGATGGGCTCGACCGTGGTGCCGTAGTAGCCGCTCCGCCGGAAGTACGCGGTCAGCCGGGCCACGTCCCGGTAGACCACGTCCGGCTCCAGGTACTCGCGCTCGAGGCCGAGCCCGAAGATGTGGATGGGGAGGCCGAGGAGGTTCGCGCGGGTCGGCTCGGTCTCCGTCAGGTCGGCCAGCGTGTCCAGGGAGAAGGGCTCGCCCCCGGCGAAGCGCACCGCGGTGATCTCCCACCCCTCGTACGTGGCCAGCGACGGAAACGCTTCCTCGGCCGGCGACCTCGCCGCGCACGCCACGGCGCACGCCAGGAGAACGATCTGAAGCAGGGACGCGGCGCGCCGATCCGCCCGCGCCGCGCGCGTCTCTCTCATGTCCGCTCCTGCCCGGTCCCGCCGACCGCGTCCGAACGGCCCGTTCCGGTTGCAAGCCACAAGCCAGGTCCGGCGGGCTCTCCGCGGTTCCGGGGCCGCCGGGCCCAGCCGTATTCTCCTGACGCGGCCTGGCGGACATCGGCGGCCGGCGTCCGAACGCCGTGCCGGACCGGGAGTTCGGACCCTTTCTTGCTGAAATCGATGGGTGCCGGGGACGGGCAGACGGCCCGGTCTCGCGTGCGTTCATCGACGGCGGAGGCGGTATGCGCTTTGTCATAAATTTCATCGCGATGCTGGCCCTGGCGGCGCCGGCCGGGCTCCTGGCCCAGAACCCGAACAACGCGCCCTCGTGTCGGGCCAGCCTCGACGGCGACCTGCTCACCACGGCGATCTCGTTCCCGGACGGCTACGCCGTCGAAGGGCCGTGGCGCGTGACGGGCAACCGGCCCGTGGCCCTGGAGGACGGGCGGCCCGGCCTGGCCATGTCGGCATCCCTCGACCGGATCGTGGAGGTCGACCCCGCCACGGGCCAGCGGATCACGACGCCGTTCTCGGAGCCGATCCAGACCACGTTCGAGGGGCAGTCCGAGGAAGACCTGGTCTACCGGGCCGCGCAGATCTGGTGTCTGACGGTGCTGAAGGCGCAGGAGAACAGTCATTCGCCCTCCCGGCGGGACTCGAGCGGCCCCGGAGCGCCGCCCGCGGCGCGGACGGGAGCGGCCACCTGACGCGGGCCCCGGATCGAGGAACCCGGGTTCCGGCTTTCCGGACCACGCGGCCCGGCCGTACGTGAACGGCCGGGCCGGCTCGTTCTTCGCCGAACCGGGCGGCTAGAGAGCGGTGGGAGGACAGCTCCGGGGCCGCCGACGCTCCGGGAGGCATCGGCCGTCGAGAAGCCGGGAGAACCGGCGGGCGGCGATCCGAGACCGGGCCGAGCCGGTGCACCTCGCCCCGCCGGGATCGCGTCGCCAGGCCATGAAGGGCGAGGGGCGAGGGGCGGGATCCAACACTGCGCGGAGCGCCCGTGATCGCTCGAGCATCCCCGGGAACAGCCCCGGTCCCCGGCTGTCCACGATGCCGCGGCGATGCAGGAGGAGCGGTCAATGCTGCGGCCATGACCTACTCTCTCCAGACCTTGCTCCCCTCCTGGACACGCAGTGCCGAGGACGGCCGATCCGCGCCCGCCGCGAGCTCGGGAACGCCCGTCCAGGTCAACACGACCGACTCCGACACCGGCCGCACCCGCCGCGAGCACGGGAACGCCCTTCCGCACCGGGCCCCGGGCCGGCGTTCGCCGCCGCCACCGGGGGATCTGCCCAGCCATGCGCCGGAGACGGACCCCAGCGAACCCGCCCACGAAGGCGCCAGCCCGCGCGGGGCATCGGCGACCGATCGCACATAGTTGCTCCCAGCAACGAAATAATTGCCAACAGCAACGAAATTTCCGCTCACCCCAACGCGGTCCACACGGCGGGGGTTGCCGGGGCCGAATAACGCTCGGCATACATGGGTGACCGTCGTACCGCTCGGAGGGCCCGCCGATTCCGAACTGCCGGCCGAGCGCCCGTACGCTCGGCACAGGGCTCCGGCTCCTGATCCCCACGCCCCCATTCGCCCCGACCCCGAACTCGTGCTCGTGCTCGTGCTCGACCCGGTAAGGTTGCCTTGCCGCGAAGGCCGCCCCGTGCTCGCGCACGACCCGGTAACGCCGCCCAGCCGCGAAGCCTACCCCGTGCTCGTGCTCGTGCTCGTGCACGACCCGGCAAGGTAGCCCTACCGCGAAGGCTGCCCCACGAACACCGCGGGCCCGCCCACGCTGCCCACCATGAACAACGCAGCGAGCCCGCAAGCCCAACCCCCGTGCTCGTGCTCGTGCTCGTGCACGTGCACGACCCGGCAAGGTAGCCCTACCGCGAAGGCTGCCCCACGAACACCGCGGGCCCGCCCACGCTGCCCACCATGAACAACGCAGCGAGCCCGCAAGCCCAACCCCCGTGCTCGTGCTCGTGCTCGTGCACGTGCACGACCCGGCAAGGTAGCCCTACCGCGAAGGGTGCCCCGTGCACGTGCACGACCCGGGAAGGTAGCCCTACCGCGAAGGCTGCCACCATATTGTACCCCCACCCTTCCGGGCATACTTTCGAAACCATGTCCCCCGAGCGCACCCTATCCAGACCCGAGCGTCGAGTCTTCCTCGCGGTCGCGGAGGCCCTCGTGGACGCGCCGGTGGAAGACGACGTTGCCAATGCGGTGATCCCGTTCGTCCGCCGGCTCCCGCTGCGCGAGCGCCGGCTGTTCCGGCTCCTGCTCCGGGCTATCGAGTTCGGCGTGGTCTTGTCGGTCGGCCGGCCGGTCCGGTTCTCGGCGCTCCCGCGGGCGGAGCGGCAGCGTTGCCTCCGGGACTGGGCGCGGAGCCGGCTCTCGTTCCGGCGGCAGGGGGTGGCGGCGCTCAAGTCGCTGGCCGCGCTGGCGTACTATGGCCGGGAGTCGGCCTGGGACGACGTCGGTTACGACGGGCCGTGGCTCGGGCGGATGACGGTGGCGGTGCACCCGGCGCCGGCGCTGGATGCCCCGGCCGTGAGCGGGGCTCCGGCGCCTCCCGCGAGTGGGGCCGAAAGCCGGCCGGACGGGTCCGGAGGCTCGCTCGCCGCTGAGGGAGTGTCCCCGGCCGGCCGGGTAACGACCGCGCCGATCGGCGCCCGGCGGGTTGCCGTCACGCTCGCGCCCGGGATCACGCCGGCCACACAGTTCGGCCAGGACGCGGAGCTGCGCGCGGAGGTCTGCGTGATCGGGACGGGGGCGGGCGGCGCCGCGCTGATCGGCCGGCTGGCGGAGCGGGGGGTGGACGTGGTCGCGGTCGAGGCCGGGCCGCACTTCCGGACCGAGGACTACGACCAGCGGGAGCTGAGCATGCTGCCGCGCCTCTACCAGGACGCGGGGATGCGCTTCACCGCGGACCAGGCTATCGGGATCCTGCAGGGGTGCGGCGTGGGCGGCTCGACGCTGCACAACACCGGGATGGTCTACCCGCCGCCGCGGGGCGTGCTCGAGCGCTGGCGCCGGGAGTACGGCTTCCCGGTCGGCGAGGCGGAGATGGCCTCGCTGGTCGATTGGGTGCTGGCCGGGTTGCGCGCCGTGCCGATCCCGCCCGAGCGCATCAACGCGAACAACGACGTGCTGCGCCGGGGCGCGGCGGCCCTCGGCTGGCGCTATCGGGTGCCGCTGCACAACCGGGTCGAGTGCTCGGGCTGCGGGTACTGCATGCTCGGGTGTGCGTACAACCGGAAGACGAACGCGGCGTTCGCGTTCCTGCCGCGGGCGGTGGCGGGCGGGGCGCGGATCGTCTCGTGCGCGCAGGCGGTGCGGATCCGGGGGCGGAGCGGGGACCGGCGGGTGGAGTGCCTGGTGCTCGACGACCGGGGGCGGTGGACGGGCGGGCGGTTCACCGTACGGGCCCCGGTCGTGGTCCTTGCCGCGGGTGCGCTCGACACGCCTGCGCTGCTCCTCCGCAGCGGGCTCGGGAACGACCGGGTCGGCGCCGGGTTGCGCCTGCATCCGGCGGCGTTCGTGGCCGGGGAGTTCGGCGAGCCGATCATGGCGTGGCGGGGGATCCCGCAGTCGGTGATCGTGGAAGAGTTCGCGCCATACCTGGAGGACGGCGGGGACGGGTACCTGATCGTGGCGAGCGCGGCGAACACGCCGGGGATGACCGCGGCGCTCATGCCCGGGTTCGGCCCCGTGCACCGGGCGGCCATGCAGCGGATGGCGCATCACGCCTGCGCGACCGTGCTGCTCCACGACGAGACGGCGGGACGGGTGACGGTGCGGCGGAGCGGGCGGCCGGTGGCGCAGTACTGGCCCGACCCCGCGGACCTGCGGCAACTCCAGCACGGGATCGGGTCCCTGGCCCGCATCTACCTGGCCGCGGGCGCGGTGCAGGTGCGGCTGCCGTACGTGGGCGCTCCCGCCGTGTGCGACGAGGCCGGGCTCATGCGGGCCCAAACCCGCGCGCGGCGCGAGCCGTTCTCCCTGCCGCTGAATTCCGTGCACCCGCAGGGGAGTTGCGCGCTCGGCCGGTCGCGCCGGAACTCGGCCGTCGACCCGCACGGCGAGCTCTGGGGCGAGCGCGGCGTGTTCGTGTGTGACACCTCGCTCTTCCCGACCTCGGTCGGCGTGCCGCCGCAGGTCACGGCCATGGCGCTGGCCGCTGCGGTCGCGGACTACATTGCTGTGGAACGCAGGGGATGATCGCTCTTTTCCAGCGCTTTCCGGGGCTCGCCGGGCGGATTCCCTGGCTCCCGCTCGGCCGGTACCCGACGCCGGTGGAGCGGCTCGACGCGGCTCCGTTCGCGGACCTCGGCGCCGAGCTCTGGGTCAAGCGGGACGACCTGACCCATGACGTGTACGGCGGCAACAAGGTCCGGAAGCTGGAGTTCCTGCTGGCCGAGGCGCGGCGCCGGGGCGCGCGGCGGCTCATCACCTTCGGCGCGGCGGGCTCCCATCACGCCCTGGCCACCGCGGTGCACGGCCGGGCCCAGGGCTTCGAGGTCTCCGTCGTGCTCTTCCCCCAACCCCTGACGGAGCACGTACGGAGCATTGTCTTCCAGCTCCATGCGGTCGGCGCGGAAATCCGCTATGCGCCCCACATGGAGACCGTGCCCGCCGCGATCCTCGCCGAGCGGGTGGCCCGGCGCGGCGAGCGGCCGTACGTGATCCCGGCCGGCGGCTCGAATCCCATCGGCACGCTCGGGTACGTGAGCGCCGGGCTGGAGCTGGCGGACCAGATCGCGGCGGGGCAGCTGCCGGCGCCGCGTTCCGTGCACGTGGCGGGGGGGACGCTCGGCACGGCTGCGGGGATCGCGCTGGGGTTCGCGATGGCCGGGCTCGAGATCCCGGTCTACGCTGCGAGGATCACGGGCAAGCTGGTCTGCAACGAGAACGTGCTGGCCAGGCTCGTGACCGGCGCCGCGCGGATCCTGCGCCGGGCCGGCGTGCCCGTTCCGTCGCCCGGCCGCGCGCTCGGGCTGGTCACGCTCCTGCACGACCAGATCGGCGCCGGGTACGGCCACGAGACCGAGGCCGGTCGGGAAGCGGCCGAGCGCTTCGGGCGGGCCGGGCTCCAGCTCGACGCCACGTATACCGCCAAGGCCGCAGCCGCACTCATCGCCTCGCTACGGGCGACGAAGGGCGATGGACCGCGCCTCTTCTGGCACACGCTCAGTGCTGTGGAGCCGGTTCAGGTCGATCCGGACGCGGATCCGGGGGATTTGCCGGAGGCGGCGAGGCGGTTGTTGGAGGGGTGAGGGGGGGCGAGCTTCGCGGCAGGGCTACCTCTGAACCGCCCTGGGTTTGCCGGAGGCCGCAATTTTCGAGGGATTGGGGTCATGA
>CALCID010000013.1 GCA_937907535.1 uncultured bacterium
GTCAGCCTCTTCACCATCGCACTCCTCTCCTGGCTCGCGTTCCGCTGGAGGGACATGGTCATGGAGGAGGCGACGTCGGCGGTGCCGGCTTCGCGGGCCACGCCGACCGCCGGGGCGTCGGACGGTGCCGAGGAGGGGGCCGAGGCGACGTCGGGTCGGCCACGGCGTCGCCTCTCGAGTCACGCGCTACTCCTGCTCATGGTGTACGTGACCGTGCTCTCCATGGGCAACCACCTGATGGCGGCGCTGGCCGTGCCGGCGATCGTGGTCCTCGTGCTGGTCGTCCAGCCCGCCGTGATCGGGAACTGGCGCCTGTGGGGCGGCGCCGCCGCCGTCGGCGCGATCGCGCTCTCGATCAACCTGTTCCTCCCGATCCGCGCTGAGCTCGGCCCCGTCATCAACGAAGCCGCGCCGACGTGCGACTCCATGGGCGAGGCGGTGGTCAGCATCATCACGTGGGGACGCGCGGGCTGCCCGGAGCTCTCCGCCTCGCTGAGCCGCGAGCAGTACGCGAAGCCCTCCGTGTTCAGCGACCCGACCGACCCGCGGATGCCGCGCACGCCGAAGCTGTTCGTGGCGCAGATGGTGAACTACCTCCAGTACTTCGACTGGCAGTGGGCGCGGTCGATCGCGGGCATCGATCCCACGTTCGGCGGGGCGAGGCCCCTGTTCACCCTGCTCTTCGGGCTCCTTGCCCTCTACGGCGCCTGGACCCACTACCGGCGGGACCGCACGAGCTGGGCATACATGGCCGTGCTGTGCGCCACGCTTTCCGTCGGCCTCGTGTTCTACCTGAACTTCCGCTACGGCTTCAACCTGTATCGGGCGGAGTTCCCGGCGCAGGAGATGCACGAGGTACGCGAGCGGGACTACTTCTACACCGTGGGCTTCTCCGTCTGGGGCGTCTGGATGGGGATCGGGCTCGCCGCGCTCTGGCAGCGGCTCGCGAACCGGCTCACGAGCCACGACCGTCCCTGGACGCTCGCCTCGCCCGTGCTCGCCGTGGCGCTCGTCCCGCTGGTCCTGAACTGGAGCTGGGCCAGCCGCGCCCACGACTACACCGCACGGGACTGGGCGTACAACGTACTCATGAGCGTGGAGCCGTACGGGATCCTCGTCACCAACGGCGACAACGACACCTTCCCGCTCTGGTACCTGCAGGAAGTCGAAGGCATCCGGCGGGACGTGACGGTGGTGGTGACCAGCTACCTGAACACGCCCTGGTACGTGAAGCAGATCCGGCAGCTCACCACGCCCTGCCCGCCCGGCGTGGATCCGGATGCGGACCCGACGCGCATCATCTGCCAGCGCCCGTACCGGGGCGAGGGGAGTCCGGAGCTGTACCGGGTGGCGTCTTCCTCTCCGGCGGGCGACCGGCCGGGCGAGGAGCTGACCGACCTGGCACCGGGCCGGCGTCCGCCCACCCAGTCCGCGATCCTGCTGACGGACGAACAGATCGATGAGATCGCGGCCATGCCGATCGCCGTACGCCAGCCGATCGAGTTCCGTGCGGGCAACGTGGAGGTCACGATCCCGGCCGGGACCGTGCTGCTGCCGTCCGACACGTTCCTCACGGCGATGCTCATGGCGTCTGTGGGCGACCGGCCGTTCCACTTCGTGATCCCGTCCCCGCCGACCGAGACGCTGAACCTGAGGCCGTACCTCGTGCGTCACGGTCTGACGTACCGGCTCAACAACGGGCCGGTGTCGGAGATCGTCGGCGAGGGGATCGTGGAGCTGCCTCCGTCGCCGCTCTCGCCCATCACCGGGGACTACGTGGATCTCGAAACGACCGAGACGCTGCTGAACGAGGTGTTCATGCACCGGTCCGGGATCCCGGATGAGTGGACCCATTGGGTCGACCCGGCCACGCAGAACATCCCGAACTACTACGTCTGGGCGCACCTCGCGGTGGCCCGCGCGCACGAGGCGCTGGGGAACCAGGTCGGGGTCTCGCAGCACCTGCAGCGCGCCGAAGCGTGGCGGCGGCTCGCGGGGCTGTGAGCCTCGGGACGCCGTTGGCCGCTGCCCGAGCCGGGCCTCGGGCGGCGGCCTGCCCCCTTCCCCCGCCCGACCCTTTCCTGCCGGCCGTTACGCGTCGATCCGAGGACCGTACCGCTGCCGTGGCGGGTAGAAACGATCGATACGGCGACGATGGCCACGTGAGGTCGACGCACCGGCGGCGGCCGGGACGCGCGGCCGCCGCACGGTGGGTCCCGACCAGGAACACGGCCTCCCGGGACCCCGGCGGGACGGCCGGTGCGCATCCGCGCCGAATGCCCTACTTTACGGGCGGCCCGTCAGGGACCGACCAGACCTGAGAACCCGAGAGGGCCGATCTCGATATGACACCGTGGGTCAAGAGGCTGATCCTGGCCAACGTGGTCATGTACGTGATCACGATGTACGTGCCCGCGCTCCGCAGCGCGCTGGCGCTCATGCCGGCGTTCGTCCTGCTGCGCCCCTGGACCCTGATCACGTACATGTTCCTGCACGCAGGGCTCTGGCATCTGCTCTTCAACATGCTGGCGCTCTTCTTCTTCGGACCGCGCCTGGAGGCGCTGCTCGGCGGGCGGGACTTCCTCCGGCTGTACGTGTGGAGCGGGCTGGGCGGCGCACTCCTGTTCGTGATCACGACGATCATCCGGGTGTCGACGGGCGTCGGGGCGCCATACACCGCGGTGGTCGGCGCGTCCGGCGCGGTCTTCGGCGTGCTGTACGGCTTCGCCCGCTACTGGCCGAGGGAGCCGATCTACCTGTGGGGCGTGCTGCCGGTCCAGGCGCGGATCCTGGTCATCGTGTTCGCGGTGATGTCGCTGTACGCCGGCATCATCGGGGCACAGGACGGGATCGCCCACTTCGCGCACCTGGGCGGGTTCGTCGGCGGGATCCTGTTCCTGCGGTGGCGGGACCACCGGCGCAGGCAGTGGTTCAGCGCTCCGCCGAGAACGGCGCCCGTCACTCGCGTGGCGGATGAGGTGCGGGCGGACATCCGGCGCTGGGAGCAGATCCCCCGGGAGCGGCTCCACGAGATCAACCGCTCCGAGGTGGACCGCATCCTCGCGAAGCTCAAGGAGTCGGGGTTCGCGAGCCTGACTCCGGACGAGCGCGCGTTCATGGATCGGATGAGCCAGCGCTGAAGCGCCGGCCGATCGGTTCAGGAGGCGGGGTCAGCGACCTCGCCTTTCTCTTCCCCACCCTGTCCGTAACCCGCCGCGCGCCGCCGCAAAACGATCGGCGCGGGCGTGGACCGCCCCGAGCCTCCGCCGTGCCCGAGTCGGCCGACGCACCCTGCCATTTCAACCTGGAAGGCGGAGAGAGTGGGCGCGGCGTTTCCGCGGGTGAGCGCCGCCGAGGGCGCCAGCGGCCGCGGATCCTCGAAGATGCTGCGGCGATCGACCTCTACAGCCAGTCCGGGAGGGACGAGAGGCCGACAATCAGCCGGAAAGCGCTCGACCCGGTGTACTGCGTGAGCACCGCGTCGAACCGCAGGCCCACGGAACCGCGCCGGTCGGGAACGATGAGCCCCCCCCCCGGCGTGCGGCCCCGTCCAGCCCAGTTCCGGCAGGAGCAGCAGCATGCTCAGTCCGGCCCGCGGCACGAACAGCAAGCCGCTGGACGTCCGCAACGGATACGCCAACCCGAGGTCCCCGCTGAATCCGACGCCATCGCTGAAGTCCGGCACGAACATCAGACCGAGGTCCATCCCCATCCGCCTGGGGGCGATGGAGGCGATGTGCACCCCGACGAAGGTCTGGTCGCTCACGTCCTCGTCGGAGATCCACAGTCGACTCCCGACGACGGACCACACCGTTTCCCGTCGGGCGAGATTCGCGGATGACTGACGGGCCTGGAGGGCGCCGGGCGTGGCTGCCATCGTGCAGATCAGCAGCACGACCAGGCCCAGGCGGGCTCCGAGGGAACGTCCGGAAAGCGGTTGCCGGCGGGCTCTCGATGAGGCGTGCACACCCGTGCCCGCCCACGGCGCCTTGCCTCTGCGACGCTTCGGCCGACCTTCGCCGGACGGGAGGCGCCGGTTCCTGGAGCCCGGGCGCGCGGCGCGCGGGGCGCGGGCCGATGACGCGCAGGCACCGGCGTCGCGGTACCGCCGTTCATCGGCCCGGGGAGCCATGATCGTCGGGTACGGGCCGGGCATGATGCAGAGCCTCCGAGGTCATGGGTCGACGAGGCCTCGCTACTCCAGCGAATCCCGACAGACCGGGATCCGGCCGCCCAGGCCGGCGCCGCTGACCCGGCCCCGGCGATCCGGGGGCGCGGCACACCGCAACCGGTCGGGCACGACCGGTCAGGCGCGCCACGCCGCGACGGCCTGGCGCAGCGCCCGGGCTTCCTGGAGCAGCTCGTTCGCTGCCGCCCGCAGCGCGGCGGCCGGCGCGGACGTAGCCCGAGCCGGGACTCCATCCGACGAACGATCGACGCCCCCGGATTGCGACGCCACCGGCTCCGCGGTCGGCACACCCTCCGGCGCCTCCAGCCCGCTCCGCTCCAGGAGCCCGGCGTCCGCCGCATGAGGCGCGGCGTACTCGTCGTCCGGGTCGCCGAGGCCGGCGTCGCGGTGCCGGCGGACGCGGTCCAGGATCAGTGCCCGGATCTCGGCGGCGTTGTCCACGCCCCGGAAGTACGCCGTGTGCAGGTCCTCGCCGGTCTTCGTGCCATAGGAATCCGCCTGGTTCGCCGCACCGCCACCCGCGGTCTTCACCTCCAGGTCGTGGATCCGCAGGATGCGCTGGAGCGGGTTCTGTCGGATGGAGAGGTTCTGGATGTTCGCATACGTCATCGTCTTCTCCACCACGTTCAGGATCCCCTCCCGGATGCGCAGGCTGCGGTCGGTCACGATGTACCAGCGCAGCTCGTAGTCGAGTTTCACGAGCGCGAACGTGACCGGCAACTGCACGATGAACCCGATCCAGGCCAGGGGCTCGAAGAACTTGATCACCGTGAGTATGCGTGCCGGGATGTCCAACGACGGGGCATACCGCACGAACACGAACGCGCTGATCAGGCCGGTGAGTGCGGCGAGCTGGTTGAAGGCCCAGCGCGCGATCCGGTAGTAGTAGAAGCGAGGGGAGGCCCGGAAGGTCTGGATCACGCCGCTCGCGCCGAACGGCGGCCGGGGCTCCGGCGGAACGCGCAGGAGGCGGAGCAGCGAGGACCGGAGCGAGCCGAGGGAGGACGGGGCCGACGACGTCGCGTACTCAGGCATGGTTCGCCTCTTCCGGTGACGCGCGGCCCGCCTCGATAGCGGCGCGAATGGCGCGCAGCTCGTGGGCAACGTCCTGAAGCGTCCGGGTCAGCTCCTGGAGCGCCCCCGGGTCCACGGGCGCCGGATCGACGCGCGTGGCCCCGGCCGCCGGAACCTGAGCAGTCCCGTCCGTGGCGCCGCGCATCCGTGAGTACAGGAAATCCCGGACCTCTTCGAACTCGCGCAGCCCCTCGATCGTCATCTCCGCGCCCGCACTGCCGCTCGCGGTCTGGATCTGGATCCGGGCCAGACCGAGCCACCGCTCGATCACGTTGCTGGTCAGGTGGATGTCCTGGATCCTGGCATAGGTCAGGCTGATCTCGCGGCGGAACAGGATGCCCCAGCGCATGGACACGCCATCGTCATCGAAGTCGTACCGCAGCGTGCGGTAGCGGAAGTAATTCGGGATCAGCATCACGAAGAAGGCCGGTCCCAGACAGAGGGACTGAATGGCGTAATAGATCAGCAGATTGACGTGCGGGCGCGGGTGCCGCTCGATGCTCGGCGGCGTGGCCACCGGCCTCGCGGGGCCCGCGAAGGGGAGTTCCGCAATGGTTCCGCTCATGGAATGCGTCCGTGGTTGGTTGACGGTCGCGACGCGAAGGATGGCCGGGCAGGTGCCGGCGCGAGTCCCGGGCCGGACCGCGCACTGCGCTCCGGACTTTTCAGCGCCACAATTTATTCCAGGACAGACGTTTGCGAAAGAGATAACCGGCCCTTCGCGGAACTTGGCCGGCACCCGGGCGGCCGGAGGCGGGAGGGACCGGCCCGGGCCCTCCGGGATTGGCGGCCGGCGCGCCCCACCGTACGCCGCGGATGGCGTTCACCGCTCGACGGGCGCCCGCACAATCCGCGGCATCCCCCAAGGATCTTCCCTCGCGCCAGGCCGCCCGCACGGCCTCGAACCGCTCGTCCCGGGCGGCGGCGAGCGGCCCCGTCGCCGCACCATGCGGTTGGCTGTGCTCCACGCCGCGGGTCGTCGTGGCCCATGCTCCGTCGCGGGACCGGGTCGTCGTACCGGTGCAGCCACCTTCCGGGTGGACGACGTGGTTGACGCACCCGCCCGGCGCGTCTATCCTCGTGTCAATGTTCCTGCAAAACCACGGCATCAATCGATGGAGCCTGCCCATGCGCACGTTGTTCATCCTGGCGATGGCGGTCCTGGTCCCATGGACGACCGCGAGTGCCCAGGAGCGGAGCAAGCCTCGCGCGTTCCAGCCGGAGGACTGGTACCGGGTGACGACGGTCAGTTCGCCGGCGATGTCGCCGGACGGGAAGTTGGTCGCGTTCACGGTGACGACGGTGAAGGAGGCGGAGAACCGGCGGCACTCGGAGATCTGGGTCGTGCCCACGGCCGGCGGCGAGCCGGTGCGGTACACGGCACCGGGCTACAGCAGCTCGAACCCGCGTTTCTCCCACGACGGCAAGTACCTGTTCTTCACGTCGAACCGGCCGGGCGGCAAGGGGAACCGGTGGGCGCTGCGGATGGACCAGCCGGGCGGCGAGGCGTTCCAGGTCGATGACTACCCGACGGGCTCGGTGCCGCGGGACGGCCGGTTCGCGGTGTGGGCGGAGCCGGCGCCCCGGCAGGAGCAGGGCGACACGGCGGCGCCGGGCGGCCGGCGGGGCGGGCCCGGCGCCTACCGAGGGCCCGCGGCCTCGCGGCCCCCGTACGGCGCCATCACGAAGCCGCTCGATCAATCCCGCTTCGACGGCCGGCACTACGTGGACCTGCCGATCAAGTCCAACAACGCCGGCTACCTGGCGAACCCCGCGGAGGCCCGGGAGTGGCGGCCTGCGCAGATCTGGAAGCAGGCGTTCGGGGATACGGCGAAGACGATGCTGACGAACACGCCGTACTCCCACCGGGAGGTGACCGTTTCGCCGGACGGGCGCTGGATCGCGTTCATTGCGGACGCGCAGCTCCGGCCGGACTCGGTGGTCCAGGCAGAGCGGGACTCTCTCGCGAAGCTGCCGTACAATGCGGAGCGTGACGAGGCCCCGCGCAACGACGTGGACATCTACGTGATCCCGGTGAACGGCGGCGAGCCGCGCAAGGTCGCGGAGTTCATGGGCTCCGAACGGAGCCTCGCCTGGTCGCCGGACTCGCGCCGCATCTCGTTCCTCTCGAACGGTGGCCTACGCGCCGGCCAGAACCGGCTTTACGTCGTGGACGTGCAGGGCGGCACCCCGGAGAACATCCTGGGTGACTGGCAGTACGAGCCGGCCGACTACGACTGGCTGCCGAACGGGGACATCATGATGAGCGCGGCGATCGGCGGCCGGACCGCACTGCTGCGCGTCTCGCCTCGCACCAAGCAGATCCGGGAGGTGCTGGGTGGCCGGCGCAGGCTCTCGGGCTTCACGTACGACCAGCGGTTCCAGAAGGTCGCGTACGTGTCCACGAGCGTGGACCGTCCGACGGAGCTGTACATCGCGGACATCGATGGCCGCAACGAACGGAAGCTGACCGGCTTCAACGACGAGCTGAACGCGGAGATCGCGTGGTCGGACGCGGAGCGGTTCACGTACGAATCGGTCGGCGGCTTCGAGATCGAGGCGTGGCTCATGAAGCCGTACGGCTACGAGCCGGGCAAGAAGTACCCGCTGGTGCTGTACATCCACGGCGGGCCGCACTCGGCCTACGGCGAGAACTGGTTCGATGAGTTCCAGAACATCGCCGGCGCCGGGATGTGGGTGCTGTACACGAACCCGCGCGGCTCGAGCGGCTACGGCGCGAAGTTCACGTACTCGACGCGGGGCGAGTGGGGCGGGGATGACATGCTCGATATCCTGAAGGCCGTGGACATCGTCGCGCAGCGGCCGGACGTGGACTCGACCCGGATGGGGGTGACCGGCGGCTCGTACGGCGGCTTCATGACTGCGTGGATCACCACGAAGACGGACCGCTTCAAGGCCGCGCAGACGGACCGCATGATCAGCAACTGGTGGTCGTGGTACGGCAGCTCGGACGCCCAGGGTTTGACGGAGTTCGAGTTCTACGGCAAGCCGTGGGACAACCCGCTGATGTACGACACGCTGTCGCCGATCCGGTATGCGGACAAGGTGAAGACGCCCACGCTGATCGTGCAGTCCGAGGAGGACCACCGCACGCCCATGACGGATGCGGAGCAGTGGTTCACGGCGCTGCGCAAGCACGGCGTGCCGGTCGAGTTCGTACGCTATCCGCGGTCGAACCACGACCTCTCCCGGACCGGGGAGCCGTGGCTCCTGGTGGACCGGCTGGCCCGTCTGCGGCAGTGGTTCACGCACTGGCTCATCGATGAGCCTTCGAGGAAGGCGGTCGCGACGGACGGCGCCGGGGACCAGGACCGCTGATGCAGGGAGGTCGGGCCGGCCTGCGCTGGCCTGGCGCTCCTGCGCGGACTCGGTGGTGGAAACGAACGGGGCCGCCCGAACCGGCGGCCCCGTCGTGCATCATTCGCGGGCGCGATAGATGAGGACCGGCAGGTCGCCCGCCCGGATGACCTTGTCCGTGACACTACCGAGCACCGCGCGGCGGATGCCGCTCCGCCCGCGGGTCGACATGGCGATCCCGTCCGCCCCCACCTCTGCGACGTGGAGCAGGATCCCCGTCGCCGGAGATTCGTGCGCACCGATGGCGGTCGTTACCTCGAGACCTTGCTCCCGGAACCGACGGGCGACCGTCTCGAGGTACTCCTGGGCCTCGGCGCGCCGCCGTCCGAAGGCGGTCTGGTTCAGTTCCATGGCGTACGCCGCGTAGCGGTACGCCATGACGGTGGACAAGGCGATCACGCGGAGCAGCGTGACGCGCGCTCCGAAGGTAGCGGCGAACCGTGCGGCGGGATCGAGGATCTGCTCGGCGGCGGGCGAGCCGTCGAGCGGGATGACGATGTGGCGGAAGTCGACGTCCCGTTCCAGATCCGCGTCGCCGTCCCGCGGTCGCACCGTGAGGACCGGCATGATCGCATGCCGCACGAAGAAGTCGGTCACGCTGCCGAGCCAGGCCCGGGACACGCCGCCGGTACCGTGCGTGGTCATGACGCTGAGCTCTGCTCCACACTCGAGCCGTTCCGCGAGCAGGGAATCCGTCACGGACCCTTCCCGGATCACGGTCGAAACCGGGACGTCCGAGCACTCGGCGATGCGCCGGACGACATTCTCGAGATACTCTTCCGCCGTGGCCCGCGGCGCGCCGCGTACGCCGGCGAAATCCGCCATCCGGATGATGTTCTCATCGACCACGTGCACCAGGCGGATCCCGCAGTTCGCCCGGCGCGCGACGCTCAGGGCAACGGGCAACGCGTGCTCCGCGACCCGCGAGCCGTCGAGCGGCACCATGATCAGCTTGTACATGACCTTCGACGATTGAGGATCAGTGCGCGCCGCGGCGACCGCACGGCGCGCGAGCCGGTACAGCTGGCCCTTGTCGCGAGTCTAGCCGAATTTGCACTCCGCGGCAATATGCTGGCGTTTCTCTCTGTTGTCCCGAGCGGCGCGCGGCCGTTATCTTCGGCGCCCGGGCCGCGCCCCGGGTCCGGCCGATGGGTTCGGGGCCGTTCCGAGACACCACCAGGAGCGAGGTGCCATGAGGACACAACGGTTGCTCTGGTTGACCGCGGCGATCGCCGTCGCGGCGTGGTCAGTCGGCTGTATGGGTGCGGACGCGTCGGCCCGGGCGGATCGGGCGGCATCGGACACGGGCAGCGACGCCGTTCCGCAGGAGACCATCCCGGCGGGCGCACAGGACGCGCTGGCGCGCCTCGGCGCCTCGCCGCGCCACGGCGAGTGGGTCATGATCCCGACGGGGCCGCAGGACAGCGTGCGGGCGTGGGTCGTGTACCCGGAGCGAGCGGATCGGGCCCCGGTGGTGGTCGTGGTGCACGAGATCTTCGGCCTCAGCCACTGGATCCGGGCGGTGGCGGACCAGCTCGCGGCGGACGGGTTCATCGCCATTGCCCCGGACCTGCTCACCCGGTTCGACATCCCGCCCGGGCCGGACGGCGCGCCCGCCCCGGACTCCGCGGTGGCCGCCATTCGTCGGCTCGACCCGGCGGACGTGCACCGGCAGCTCCGCGCCGTGGCGGAGTACGGGATGAACCTGCCCGCCGCGGAGCGACGCTACGGGATCGTGGGGTACTGCTGGGGCGGCGCGGTCTCGTTCCAGCACGCCGTGGAGGACCCGGACCTCGGGGCCGCCGTGGTCTACTACGGCACCTCGCCCGACCCCTCGAGCCTGTCGCGGGTGCAGGCGCCGGTGCTCGGGTTGTACGCAGGCGACGACGCGCGGGTCAACGCCACGGTCCCGGCCGCGGACTCGGCCATGAAGGCGCTCGGCAAGGTGTTCGAGCACCACACCTTCCCCGGCGCGGGGCACGGCTTCCTGCGCGCCCAGGACGGCCGTGACGGCGCCAACCTGAGGGCGAGCCAGGCCGCCTGGCCGCTGACCATCTCCTGGTTCCGGCAGCACCTGGGCGGTTGATCGACCGAAGCGCGCGGGCCGGGGTGTGGCGGGGTCGGCCGCGCGCGCACGCGACCCGCACACCAGCGCCGCACGGCCACGGCGGCGGCTGACCGGCGCGGCCGGGCAGTCGCCGGCTCGCCAGGGACGCGACGCGGGCTCGGGATCATCCCGGGCCCGCGTCTTCGTTCCCCGCGTAACCACCCGCCACCGTGCTTCGGCCTCCGAGCCAACGGCGTTGGTCCATGGTGCCGGGCGGATGCGCCCCGGTCCGTCGGACACGCCGACCTCGATGAGTGCGGGAGCCGCTCCGCTGGACGGGGGGCGTGGCCGGACACGGCCCGCCCCGTCCGGCCGAGGCGCCCCCGGGCCGGAGCGCGGCACGGATCTTCCCCTTCGGCCGGCCGGTGGTTCGGAGTCCGCCCGGCCGGAGGTCCCATGAAGGTCTTGCTCGTCCACAACCGGTACCGGAATCCCGGAGGCGAGGATTCGGTCTACGAGTCCGAGCGGGACATGCTGCGGAGGGCGGGGGTGGAGGTGATCGAGTACGTGGACGACAACCACCGGGCCGCGGAGATGAACCCGCTCGCGCTCGCGGTCCACGCGACCTGGGCGCGGGACTCGCACCGGCGCCTGCTCACGCTGATGCGCGCCGAGCGGCCCGATGTGGCCCACTTCCACAACACCTTCCTCATGATCTCGCCGGCCGCGTACTACGCCGCCCGGTCCGCGGGCGTGCCGGTCGTACAGACGCTGCACAACCCGCGGCTGCATTGCCCCGCCGCGAGCGGATTCCGGGAGGACCGGCCGTGCTCGGAATGCAGCGGCCGCCTGTTCGCTTGGCCGGCGGTCCTGCACGGCTGCTACCGGAACAGTCGGGCCGCGTCCGCCGCGGTCGCGGGGATGATGGGGATCCACCGCCTGGTTGGCACGTGGAGCCGGATGGTCGACGTGTACATTGCCCTCACGGAGGCCGGCCGCGCGGAGTTCATAGCCGGCGGCCTGCCGGCGGACCGGATCGTGGTCAAGCCGAACGTGCTCTACCCCGACCCGGGCATGGGCACGCACAGCGGCGGCTACGCGCTCTTCGTCGGGAGGCTCGTCTCGGAGAAGGGGGTCCACACCCTGTTGCGCGCGTGGTCCCGGGTCGGGCCCGACCGGGAGCTCCTCATCGTGGGGAGCGGCCCCCTCGAGACTCTGGCCGGCACGGCGCCTCCGGGTACCCGGTGGCCGGGCGCACTCCCGCGGACCAAGGTCCGGCGCCTCATGGCCGATGCCGCGTTCCTGGTCTTCCCATCCGAAGGCGTGGAGGGGTTCCCCATGGTCATCCTGGAAGCCTTTGCGGCGGGCTTGCCGGTGATCACGAGCGGTTACGGCGCCATGGCGGAGATCGTCGAGCACGGCCGGACCGGCCTCCACTTCCCCGCCGGCGACCCGGACGCCCTCGCCGCGGCCATGCGCTGGGCGTTTGAGCACCCGGAGGAGATCCGCGCCATGGGCCGGAACGCCAGGCAAACCTACGAACAGCGCTACACCGCGGCCCGGAACTGCAAGGAGCTGCTCGGGATCTACGATCTCGCCCGGGAGCGGGCGGCCGCCCGGGCGCGGCTGCCGGTCGCGTCCGCGGCGTAGCCGGACCACCGCTCGGACGCGATTTCCCTCGATCAGCCGTCCGACCGCCCGATGGCGGCGAAGTCAGCCTCCGAAGCGGGCGTGACCCGGCTCCCGGACATCAGGATGGCCTGCGCCTCGGCGCCGCAATTCACGATGAGGTCGAGGGCCGAGAGGTGGGAGACGAAATCGCTGCTCCCCGCCTGCGGATAGACCGGATGGTCGTAGTCGTGGAACCAGATCTCGATCCCCAGCCGCTCGAAGGGCCGCGGGTCCAGGTACTCCCGGCCGGACGGACCGGACAGGTACACGCTTCCGCCCACCCGCCGCGTCAGCTCGGCGAGGAGCTCGCTGCGCCGCCCGGTCCCGCCGAGCGCGGTGGCCCGCACGATCGGCGTGCGGATCCCGAGCGCGTCCCGCAGGATCGAGATCAGCTCGTGGTTGAGATCGCTGAGGAGGCCGCGAGCGCCGGCAACGGTGCGTGCGACGTCGTCGCACAACCCTCCCGGCGCATCCCCACCGTACCGGTGCTCCAGCGTCCGCACGTACTTCCGGCGCCACCGGTCCTCCTCCACGATCCGCACCTCCGCGATCGGGAGCTGGAAGTGGTTCTCCGCGTGGACCGGCACGGTGAGCCACACGGGGCTCCCGTCCGAGCCCAGGACCCGGTTCCGGTTCTGGAAGTAGCGGCGCCGGTAGGGCACGCAGTCCAGCGAGACCAGACAGTCTGCCCGCGCCATCTTCGCGAAGAACCCCAGCCAGGGCAGGTGCTCCGGCTGGTGGATGGTCACGACCGCAGACATCTCGCCCCGCCGCTCAGAGGTTCAGCTCCATGCGCACCACCTCGAACGCCTCGGCGAACTCGGCGCCCATCTCGTAGCCCCGGAACCGGGCTCGGGCGCGCACGGCGTCGATCCACTGGTCCCCGTACTTCTGGTACTGGGACTCGTGACAGACCAGGGACGCGAGCTTCTGGTCCAGGACCTCGCCGATGTCCACGTAGACCTGCGGCCGGAACCCCACGAACGAACGCCCGGACGGGAAAACCGGGTCGTACATCAGGATCGTGTTGTGGCGCCGGGCCGCCGCAATGGTCGCCAGCGCCGCGCCCCGGTGCGCCTGGTGCGTGTCGAACGGCCAGTGCGTGAAGATCATGTCCGGCTTGTACTTCGTCAGCAGCGCGTCCAGCGCCTCGACCACCCGCGAATCGTCGGGAATGTCCTTCGTGGGGAAATCCAGGATGTCGAGCGAGGTACACCCGAGCGTGTTCGCCGCCGCCCTCCCCTCCCGCTCCGCCTCCTCCCGCGTGCGGAGCACCGTGCCGTCGAAGTTCGTGTACGAGGAATCCGACAAGCAGATCATGTGAATGCAGTGGCCGTGACGCGCCGCGAGTGCCAGCGTGCCGCCGCAGCCGAGCTCGATATCGTCGAGATGGGCGCCAATCGCAACGATGTTCATGATCCCACAGAGCTTCCCCGCGCCCCCATACGCCGCGGGCCGCCCGATCACGTGAGGAGCGGACGGCCCCGAGAATCGACGTTCGACCCGGAGGTAGCACCATGCAAAGCGCCGGCCAGCGGCATGACAGCGCGGCGGACGGGGCGTCCCCGGCCGTGCGGTCCGGCATCCGCCGGCTCACGCCCCGGGCGACGTCGCCGCCGACGCACCCATGCGCCGATCACCCTCCCGGCGGCGGACCGTGGGTGGGGGGACTGTCCCGCACCATTGCCGCGCCGACGGACGCCGGTGCGCCACGGCTGACGCGACCGGCCCGCAGGATCACGGGCACCGGCCGCAAGCGTTGATGGCAGGAAGGTTCTCGACTGGATCGCTGCGTCGGACGGCCCGGCCGGATCCGGCCCGGATCACGCGTCCTCGACCACGACGGCGGTGCCGTAACAAAGCATTTCAGCCGCGCCGCTCATGATCATCGACGTGCCGAACCGGACCCCGATCACCGCGTTCGCACCCAGCGCCGCCGCTTCCTCGAGCATCCGGTCGACCGCCTGCTCCCGCGCCTCCGCCAGCAGCTTCGTGTACTCCAGCACCTCACCGCCCGCCAGGTTGCGGAGCGCCGCAACGATGTCCCGGCCCACGTGACGCGCCCGGATCGTATTGCCCCGGACCAGCCCGAGCACCCGCATCACGCGCTTTCCAGGAATATGCTCAGTCGTGACAACGATCATTGCCGAATATCCCTGTACGGTGATTCGCGCCACTCACGATACTGCTCGTACCCCACCGACACCGCGAGCATCCCCAGCCCGATGACGATCGCCGTCACGGCCAACCGCTCGAGCGTGAAGTCCTCCCGGAACCAGTCGCGGATCGCCAGCGTGGCCCAGAACAGCGCACCCACCACGAACAGAATCCACCCGACCGGCCGGGCGAGCCGGCGGTTGACCCGCTCCGCGAGCTTCGGTTCGGGACGGATCGGACCGATTTCGCGCATCATGCCTCCCAGGCTTCGAATCTGCATGACCTCACGGGCGCATTCGGTGCAGGACGCCAGGTGCGCTTCGATCGCTGCCGCCTCGTCCGGAGGGAGCTCGCCGTCCACGTACGCGCTCAGCGATTCGACCGGGTGCCGGTTCATGGAACGTCCTCCTCCAGCGTGATTCCGCGGTCGTTCAGGACTTTCCGGAGCGCGGCGCGCGCGTGGTGCAGCCGGCTCGCGACCGTCCCCGGCTGGATGCCCAGCGTCTCCGCGATCTGCGCATAGCTCAGCCCTTCGAGCTCCTTGAGCACGAGCACCGTCCGGTGCTCCGGGGAGAGTGCGCCGAGCGCGTCCCGGACGGCCGCGGCCAACGCCTCCCGCTCGAGCGTGGCGGGCGCGCTCGGCTCGGACCATCGCTCGCGGTCCAGCTCGCCGGCCTCCCACCTCGCCCGGCGCCGGTTCGGCCCGCGCAGCCTGTCCAGACAATGGTTCCGGAGGATCGCCATGAACCAGGGACCGAATGCGCTCCCCTCCCGGAGCCGGCCCAGGGTCCGGTACGCCCGGATGAACGCTTCCTGCACCGCGTCCGCGGCATCGTCCGCGTCCTGCAGGAGCGCACCGGCCAGGGCCAGCGCCCGGTCCTGGTACCGTTCGACCAGCAACCCGTACGCGGCCGTGCTCCCGGCCCGGCAGCGCAGGACCAGTTCCCACTCGGAGGGCGCTCTCACATCCTGAGAACGAGGGATCGGTCCGGATTCTTCAATCCGTGTCCGGAAGGGAGGCACGTCCGGATCACAGCGAACGGGAGATGCGAGCCGCGATCTGCTCGATGTCCTCCGACGGCTCGGCCTCCTCCGCGCCGAGCTCCTCGCCGGGGTTGACGAACCGGTCGCGCTCGATGCCTTGCTGCCGCTCGTAGAGCCGGCGGTAGAGGCCATCCTGCCGGAGCAGCTCCTCGTGCGTGCCGCGCTCGACGATCCGGCCGCCGTCCAGGACCAGGATCTGGTCCGCGCTCTGGATCGTGGACAGCCGGTGCGCGATCACGAACGTCGTGCGCCCGCGGCGCAGCGACCGGAGTCCGTCCCGGATCATCGCCTCGCTCTCGCTGTCCAGGCTGGAGGTGGCCTCGTCAAGGATCAGGATCCTGGGATCGGCCAGGATCGCGCGCGCGATGGCGACTCGCTGGCGCTGCCCGCCGGACAGCTTCACGCCGCGCTCGCCCACGATCGTGTCGTAGCCGTCCTCGAAGCGGTCCACGAATTCATCGCAGTGGGCGATGCGGCCCGCGGCGCGGACCTCCGCGTCCGTGGCGCCCGGCCGCGCGAAGGCGATGTTCTCCCGGATCGTGCCGTCGAACAGGAAGTTGTCCTGGAGCACCACGCCCAGGTGGCTGCGGTAGTCGCGCAGCCGGAGCGTGGTGAGGTCCCGGCCATCGACGAGGATGCGGCCGGAAGTGGGGCGATGGAACGCCATGACCAGCCCGATCAGCGTGCTCTTCCCCGCACCGCTCGGCCCCACGAGGGCGGTGGTCGTGCCGGCGGGCGCCACGAAGCTCACGTCCTGGAGCACCGGCACGCCGGGCTGGTACTCGAAGCTCACGTTCTCGAAGACGACGGTGCCGTCCACGTCCTCCAGCGGCTCCCGATCCTCGTCCCCCTCGTCCTCCGTGGCCATCTCCCGGATCTCGCGGATCCGGTCCAGCCCCGCGAACGCCTCCGTGATCTGGGTGCCGATCCCGGAAATCTGCACCAGCGGCGCGACCATCAGCCCGACGAAGAAGACGTACATGACCAGGTCACCGAGCGTCATGGAGCCGGACAGGATCGCGTTCCCGCCGCCGATGATCAGGACCGTGCCGACCGCGCCCACCATCAGCGTGGCGAACGCCGTGACCGCCGAGGTGCCGGTGATGCTCGACGCGATGTTGTGGAAGAGCCGGTACACGCCGTGGGTGAAGACCCGCTCCTCCCGCTTCTCCGCCACGTAGACCTTGACCACCCGGATCCCGCCCAGCGCCTCCGCCAGCCGGCCCGTCACCTCCGCCGTGAGCTTGCTGCGCTCCCGGAAGATCGGCCGCAGCTTCTTGAACGCGTAGGTGAGGACGCCCGCGAAGATGAGGAGCAGGAGCATGGTCAGGAGCGTCATCCGCCAGTTCACGTACAGGAGGACGCCCAGGGCAAGGACCGCCGTGACCACGCCGCCCGTGAGCTGGACCAGGCCCGTGCCGACCAGGTTCCGGATCCCCTCCGCATCGTTCATGATGCGGGTGATGAGCACGCCGGTCTTCGTCGAGTCGAAGTAGCTGGTCGGCAGGCGCAGCACGTGGGCCTGGACCACCCGTCGCATGTCCGCGATGGCCCGCTGCGCCGCAATGCTGACGACCTGGGAGAGCAGGAACCCGGTGCCGGCCTGGACGACCGTGGCGGCGGCCGCGATCAGCGCCAGCGGCACGAGGAGATCCCCGCGCCCGGCACCGATCACGGTGTCGATGAGGTACTTGGAGCTGGCCGGCAGCACGAGGCCGGACAGCCGGTTCACCAGCATCAGGACGAGCCCGATCGCGAGCGAGCGGCGATGCTCCCAGACGAGCGCCCGCGATTCCGCCCAGACGCGGTCCAGGCGGAGGCGCTTCTTCTCCCCCGCCCGTGTCTCTTCCGCCATTCCTTGCCCCTGACTCCTGGAGTTCGATCCCGGGCTGCCGCTCACGACACGCACGCAAGGTTGCAGCAATCACCGGATTGCGCAACGTCCTTCTCGGCTGCCCGCAGTGTCCGCGACGTCGCGTCTCGCCCGGGCGAGCATTCCCGTTCACACGCGCCGCCGCCCGGCGAGGTCGGTGTTCCAGCCATCGGCCGTGCGGACGCCGACGAGCGCCGGCACCCGCCGTCTGACCGCGCCAGAGACGCGCCGTGCTGCGGGAGCCAGCGCCGACTCCCCGCGAACACGGGCAACCATGGGCGACGCGCCGGCCTGACAGCGGAACTTCCTGCTTTCGGCAGGCTCCCGCTCCGTTCGGGCGGCCCCGGTCAGAACGCCTCCGCGGCACACGCGAGCCGGACAACGTCTTCGCGCCCGCGCGCATGCGTCACACCGCTCGCCGGTGGCGGCGATGAGTATTCGTACCCGCGAAGCGCGCCAGGTGTCCCTCGGGCCGGGCGGTTCCCGCATGCCGCCCCGTCGAGCCCGGACAGGCTTCAGCCCGGCGCGGGGACCCGGTCGAAGGGGCTCGGGTCGCCGGTGGTCCGGTTTGCCCCCATGCCCGACCGCAGGCCGTCCCGGAGCCGGAGGTCGGGCGGCACGCGGTGCGGGTCGCGGACAGGAGCCTCGGTAGGGATCGCACCGGCAAACCGGTCGATGAACGGGCCGTTCCGGTCCCCAACCGGGCTGAGGACCGTTCATGGCTCCGCGGCGAGCCGATTGCGCACCGCCCCGGCCGGTCGGCCATCGAGACGGAGGAAGACCGCGCCCGGCCGGCTGCGCACATCGGACTCGGTCGGCCCGGGGCACGGCTCGCATCCCGGGCCGCCGAGGGCGCCGGGGCCGTCCTCGCGCCAACGGCCAGCAGCCCCGCGTGCGCGAGGGGGCCATCCAGAGAGAACCCGCGCGGGCGGCCTCCGCACTGCGGGACCGGGCCAGCGCCGGCGTGGGTTGCGGGCGACGTCGCCCATGGAACGATCCCGGGCTGCGGCCGACCTCGCGGGGAGGCCGGCCTCCGGGCCGGAGCCGATCGGTCGCACAGCGCCTACGCCGCCGACTCACGGGGCAACGGCGGCGGGCCCCCTGCTGCACTGCGCTTCGGCCCGGGCCCGGTCCGTGGCGGGGCCGGGAGCAAGCCGGCCACGCACGGCCCACCGGCTGCGCAAGTCCGACAAGATCCGGCCGGAGATTGCATCCAAACAGACGGACAAGTCATACGCACACAATGACTTGTCCGTATCGTTGGATCCATGGGGACCACGCCGGAAAACGCCGGCCGGCGGGCCCCCGCCGCCTGACCTCACGGTCCGCAGCGACGACCCGCCGGCCGATCCGGCCCGGGACACCCGAAGGGGAGCGTCGAGGCGCCCGGGCTTGCCCCGCTACCGGATCCCGGCCCGGGTGTTGGGCTCCTCCTCCCACCAGCCGCCCGGCCGGAACTCCCGGCGCTGCGGCCAGATCTCGTTCAACGTGTCACCCTCGTAGAGCCGGCCGTTCTTCATGACGTACCGGATCGTGTTCGAATTCCGGATGTTCTCCAGCGGGTTCGCCTCCAGCACCACCAGGTCCGCCAGCTTCCCCGGCTCGATCGAGCCCAGGTCACGGCCCAGCCCGATCGCCTCCGCGCCCAGGATCGTGGCCGCCCGCAGCGCGTCGTGCTCGCTCATCCCGCCCGACTGCACGGACCAGAGCTCCCAGTGGTAGCCGAGTCCCTGGAGCTGGCCGTGGCTCCCCACGCCCACGCGTCCGCCCGCCTCGATCAGGTCCCGGAGGAACTCCGCGTGCCGGTAGAAGACGTGCTCCTCCTTGCGGAACCAGCCCCCTGGCCCGGGGTTGTTCCCCCGCCGGGACGCCCGCTCCGCGATCGCCGAGTGCGGCGTGAAGCGCCGCAGCTTCGCGTCGTTGTACACGTCCTCGGTGGCGTAGTAGTAGTTCTCCGCGAACGGGCCGCCGAAGGAGACGATCAGCGTGGGCGTGTTCGTCACGCCCGTCCCCACGAAGAGCCGGACCACGTCCTCGTAGATCGGGAAGATCGGCAGGTTGTGGTCGATCCCCGGGTAGCCGTCCATGGCGTGGGTCATGTCCAGCTTGAAATCCAGCCCCGCCTCGGTGGTCGGCATGAGCCCCAGCTCCCGTGCGGCCATGATCAGCCACTGCCGCTGCTGCCGGTTCCCCGCCAGGTACATCTTGAACGTCTTCGTGTCGTAGTAGTCGCTGTACCGGCGCAGGATGTTGCGGGCGTGATCCAGGTCCCGGATCGGATCCGCCTGGTAGCTGCCGAACACGCCCGGCCCCGTCGAGTAGATCCTCGGACCCAGCAGCATGCCGGTCTCGACCATGTCTCCGTACGTGAGCACGTCCGTGGTCGAGGTCTGCGGGTCGCGGGTGGTGGTCACGCCGTACGCCAGGTTCACCAGGTACATCCAGGACTGGGTGGCGTGGATGTTCGTCGGGGGCCGCATGTGCGCGTGGGGGTCGACGAACCCGGGGATGATCGTCTTCCCGGACACGTCGATCACCTGGGCGCCCTCCGGCACCGTTACCGTGCCCCGCCGCCCCACCGCCTCGATCCGGTTGTTCCGGATCACGATGTCCCCGTCCTCGATCACCTCGTGCCCCCGCATGGTGATCACCCGCGCGCCGCGGAGCACCGCAACGCCCTGCGGGATGTCACGCCGGAACTCGACGGCGATGCGCAGCTCCGTCGGCCGGTAGCGGGCCTGGGCGCCGCCGCGGGAGCCCTGCCCCGCACCCCGCCGCTCCGCCCGCAGGCTGTCCTCGACCTCCTGGGCGCGCTCGAGGTCGTAGACGACGTGCGCGTTCCCGATGGACCAGTGGACCTTGCGGCCGTCCGCGCTCCACGCCGGGAACTGCCCCCCGATGTCCGTGAGCTTGCGCACCGGGACCGGCGCGTTCCCCGGGTTCGTCACGGACACGGTCGGGGCCGTGCCGCCCACCTGCGGCACCGTGACCACGTAGAGGTCGGCGTTCACCTGCGCGATCGCCCGCTCCCCGTCCGGCGAGATCAGCACCTGCGACGCCGGGACCGGGTTGTTCGCGCCCGCCCGCGAAGCGCCCGTCACCCGCAGGTGGGTCCGCTCGTCCGTGCCGTCCCAGCGCATGGAGACCAGGCCGGTCCCCCCGCCGTAGACGTAGATCCGGTTCGGATCCCGGGTGAAGTGCGGGCTCGACCGCCCGGCCGTCGGCGCGATCACGGTCACGTCTCCGCCCCGGGCCGGCACCCAGACGAACTCCGCGCCCATCCCGCCGCTCCCCTCCTGCCGTGCCCGGGCCGGGCTCCGCACCGCCACGATCCGCGTGCCGTCCGGCGACCACGCCGGCTGGGTGTAGTACGCCGCCACGGAGGTCAGCCGCTGGGGCCGGCCGCGCCCGTCAGCCGGGACCCGGTAGATGTGGCCGCCTTCCTCGTCCGACCAGGTCACGAACGCGATCGCCGAGCCGTCCGGCGACCACGCGGGCTGGTGCTGCGGCACGTCCAGCTCCACCAGCGCCCGCGGAGCCGTGACCATGGGCGACGCCTTCGTCTCACCCTCCCCGGCCGCGGCGACCACCGGCTCGCTCCGGCCCGCATCCGCCGGCAGATCCACCACGTACAGCCGCCCCAGCGCCGTGAACGCCAGCTTCCGCCCATCGGGCGACGGGACCGCGTTCCGGATCTGCCGGGCGATCAGCGTGGGCGAGTCGTCGACCGGATACTCGAACCGGACCTCCGGACCCAGCTCGAGGGAGACCTCCGCCTCGAACGGGATCTTCGTCGGCTCGGACCCGTCGATCGGCACGCGCCAGATCTCGCCGCCGTACGAGATCACGATCGCCCGCGAGTCCGGCGTGAACGAGAAGCCCGGGAGCACGTCCAGCGTGCTGCGCGACTCCTGGTCGTCCCGCTGCACCGGGTACGCCAGCCAGCGCTCCTCGCCCGTCGCCAGGTCCCGGATCCGGAGGCCCGTCTCGGAGTGGTGCCGCGTGCCGTACACGAGCCACTTGCCATCCGGCGAGAGCGTGGGCCGGAACGCCGACCCGTAACGCCCGGACATCGTGGTCCGCCGCCCGGTCTCCCGATCGTAGACCGCGAGCTGGAACTGCGGCAGGAGCGCGTTGTACTGCCAGTCCCCCGTCCGCTCCGCGTACCAGATGTAGCGCGGGTCCGGCCCGAACGCCGCGCCGATCATCTTCAGGTTCTGCGGCTCGCGCACGAGCTGGATCCCGGTGCCGCCCTCCACGTGGAACATCCAGAGCTTCGCGGCGCCGCCCAGCCCGTGCGTGCGGCTCGCCACGATGTACTTCCCGTCCGGCGTCCACTCCGGCGACGTGTAGATGTTGTCGTTTCCGCGGGTGACCTGGATCGTGTCCTTCAGGTCGAGCGACAGGATCCACAGATTCTCGCCGCCGGTCCGGTCCGAGACGAACACGATCTTCTTCCCGTCCGGACTGAACCGCGGCTGCGCGTCGTAGGCCAGCCCGCTCGTCAGGCGGGTCGCCTTCCCGCCCTCGATCGGGAGCAGGTAGATGTCGCCCAGCAGGTCGAACACGATCGTCTTCCCGTCCGGGCTCACGTCCACGCTCATCCACGTCCCCCGCGTGGTCGTGAAGGTCAGCTCCCGGCCGGGCTGGAGCGGCAGGTCGCTGCGCCGGGCTGTATCCGGCGCGTCCTGGCGCGCGGGCTCCTGGGCCACAGCCGTCGTTGCCGCCAGCGCGGCGCCGGGCGCCGTGGGCCCGACGAGCGCGGCGAGCGCGAACAGGATCGTCCTCCCGAAACGGACGCGATGGTCCATGGTGCGGCTCCGGTTCGAGGTTACCGACGCAAATCGCCGAACCCGGGCCGGGCACGGGCCCGTCCGTACAGTGGATGAGGGCGGCGTCGCCCGGCAGGCGATTTCGCGAAGATACGACATGGCAAGTAGAAGAATCGGTGGGGCAAGATAAGGGACGGCGCGGCGGGGTGCCACCCCGGCCCGAAGCCGGCCGGTCCCCTCGCCGGCGCCCGCGGGCCGCGCGGCGGCATGACCGCGCCGGCCATCGGCTCACCCGACCAACGGCGCCGGCCGACACGCCCCGCCCCACCGGAACCCACGGGCCGCGTGGCATCCCGGTTGCACTCCTGGATTCCCGGGAAGCACCGGAGGCCCCGCAGCAGGAGGACCCATGCCCACCCGTTACGAGTTCGGCTTCGGCGAAGGCGAGATCTACCGCAAGCGGCTGCGTGGCCAGGAAGCCATGCGGAGGCGGGCCGAGCGCGGTATGCGAGACATGTCGGAAGAGGACCGGCAGCGGCTCCGCTACGAGTCGGACTACTACGGGTTCCGGGGCGCCGGCCGACGAAGCGGTTCCGCTCCGGGCTCCCGAACCCGGTCCCGAACGTCCCGGGGCTCGCGGCGGCGCCGTTAGCACGACACGGAGGAACGGGGCCCCGCCCCCGACGGCGGTCGCCGGCGCACGGAGGCGGCCGCCCCGACGTCGCCCCGGAAACGAAAAACGCCCGGCCACACCGGGCCGGGCGTTCAGGCGCTCATCGGGCCGGCACGACGCTCAGGCCGCTCCCTCCGCCGCCGGCTCCCCGAACAGCTTCCCGGACACGGCCTCCACCACGAGCTCGTGCGCGCGCTCCGCGATCTCGTCCAGCGACGGCGTGTGCGCGAACATCTCCCGCGCCCGCTGCCGCAGCTCATCCACCGCCGGGAGCTCCGGCAGGTGCAGCGCCGCCAGCACCGCCTTCACGTCCGCGCCGGCCTTCGCCGCGATCACCCGGAGCGCTTCGAACGGCCGCGATTGCGGCAGATGCAGCTCCGCGAACGCGGCCTCCAGGTCCAGCCCCGCCTGCCTCGCCCGCGCGTACAGCCCCTCCAGCCCCGGCGAATGCGTCCACGCATCCCGGATCCGCTCGCAGACCCTCGCGATCGGATAGCTCTCCGCGACCTGCCGCGCCACCTTCTCCAGCGCGCGCCGGCCCAGGCGCTGCTCCCCCCGCACCACCGCCTCCGGCGGCTCGCGCAGATCCCACACCAGGCCGGTCCACGACAGCACCTTCAGCAGGTAGTACGTGGGGTCGATCTCGTACCAGCGGAACCCCTGGCGCGTGGAGCTCTGATAGTGGTGATGGTTGTTGTGCCAGCCCTCACCCAGCGTGATCAGCGCCAGCCACCAGTTGTTGCGGGAGTCGTCGCCCGTCACGTAACGCTGCGTGCCGACCACGTGCGCCAGCGAATTGATGGCGAAGGTGCCGTGGTAGAGCAGCACGGTGCTCAGGAAGAAGCCCACGAACAGCCCCGTCCATCCGGCCGCCAGCCAGACCGCTACGGCCAGCACCGCGGGGGGCACGTACTGATGCTTGTTCAGCCACACCAGCTCCGGGTACTTCGTGAGGTCCGGCACCAGGCTGTAGTCGGCTTCGCCCCGCTGCTTCGCGAAGATCCAGCCGAAGTGCGCGAACAGGAACCCGTGCTGGCCGGGGGAGTGCAGGTCTTCCGGTGTGTCCGAATACCGGTGGTGGTGCCGGTGCTGCGCGGCCCACCAGAGCACGCCCTTCTGCGCGGACGTCTGGCACAGGAACGCGAGCACGAACTGCCCGACCCGGCTCGTGCGGTACGAGCGGTGCGAGAAGTAGCGGTGGTACCCCGCGGTCACGGCGAACATGCGCACCACGTAGAGCCCGAGGCAGAGGGCCAGGGAGGAAGCGGTCACGCCCGTCCAGAGGATGCCGAAGCACGCCAGGTGCACCAGCGCGAAGGGGATGGCCGAAGGATAGATGATGTCGTCGTGGTGGACGCGGCTGCGCCTGTCCTGCTTTGCTGTCAAGATCGCTTTGCTCCAGGAAGGGATCGATCGGCCGGAATCTCAGGAGGGAGAAGGGCCGGGAACGAAGCAAGATAACACCGCGGGGCCGATCGGTCGAGGGGCACGGAGCGGGAGGGTCCCGGGTGGGGACCGGCGGACGCTCCCCTCGGCCGGTGGCGGAGTGCCCGGGCCGTCACGCTTCTCGCTGCCGAGCCCCGGTTCCCGGAAGGTGCCAGAGCTCGCCTCGGGCGACGTCGCAGGGCCGCCTCCGCGGGCGATCTCCGGGTCCGCGGCGGACGACGGTCCCCGGCTCGCGCCGGCGATCGGCAGGCCGCCCCGCGCTCGAGCCGGGGACCACGACCGATGCGGGCCTGGGGACCCGGGAGGTTCACGCCGGCGACGGGTGGGGAGCCCGGGCCCGCGCCGCCCCTCGGGACGCCGGTACCGGCGGTGTCGGCGAGGTTCGTCGGTGGGGCCGTGGCGCCCGCCGGGGCGGCGAGCGGGTCCGCAAGGGCGTATCGCGGTCGTCGCTTGGGGGTGGGGCGCCCGCGGATCCCGGGGCGCTCCCGGCACCCCGGCCGCCTGCTCCCGCCCATGTGCCGGCGCTGTCCGCGGTTCACGGAGCCCGGACGGCTCGGCGCCCGCGAGGCATGCGGATTCGCGGGCGGCCGTGCGGTCCGCCGCGTCGCCTCCGACTGCGATGGGCGCGGGCGGCCGGCGGAGGACCCGTGCTCCCGAGGAATCGGCGGCCGGACGGAAGGGGCTGAACAGGCCGGCGCCCTCCACCCCGGCCACGGCCCTCTGCGGCGCCGGGACGTGCGGCAGACGGACCGGGCCGGCCCGGCGTGGTGACCGCCCGCGGACGGCGCTCAGTGACCTGCCGCGCCGGAGTCCGGGTCCCGGGGATCGGCCGCGCCGATGCGCTCCCCGGTGGCCGGATCGACCATGATGGCGTGGACCCGGCCCTGGGTGCCGCCCAGCCGCACCTCGTGACCCATGGCCTCCAGCGCCCGCACCACCTCCGGCGGGACGGCGTCCGCCTCCATGGTGACCCGGTCCGGCAGCCACTGGTGGTGGAACCTGCGCGCCTCCACCGCGTCCTGGATCGGCATCCCGAAGTCCACGGTGTTCAGGATGACCTGGAGCACGGTGTTGATGATCGTGCGGCCGCCCGGGCTGCCGACCACGGCGACGAGTTCGCCGTTCCGCGCCACGATCGTGGGCGTCATGCTGGAGAGCATCCGCTGCTCGGGCCGGGCGAGGTTCGGCTCGGTACCGATCAGCCCGGTCTCCGTGGTCAGGCCGGGCTTGCCGTTGAAGTCCCCCATCTCGTTGTTGAGCAGGAACCCGGCGCCGGGCACGGTGATCTTCGAGCCGTAGCTCGCCTCCAGCGTGTAGGTCACCGAGACCGCCATCCCATCCGCATCGACCACCGAGTAGTGGGTGGTCTCCATGCTCTCCACGGCCCCCACGAGCGAGGCGACGTCCTCCGCCGCCGACTTCCCGGCCCGCCCGGGATCGATCTCCTCCCGGAGCCGCGCCGCGTAATCCTTGCTCGTGAGCCGATGGATCGGGACGTCCACGAAGTCCGTGTCCGCCACGTACCGGGCGCGGTCCCGGTACGCGCGGCGCATGGCCTCGACCAGGTGGTGCACGTACGGCGCGGTGTTGTGGCCCATGGCGGCAAGGTCGTAGCCCTCCAGGATGTTCAGCATCTGGATCAGGGCGATCCCGCCGCTGCTCGGCGGGGGCATGCTGATGATCTCGTAGCCGCGGTAGTTGCCGCGCAGCGGGCTGCGCTCCACCGCCCGGTACCGGGCCAGGTCCTCCTCGGTGATGAGTCCGCCGCCCCGGCGCATCTCCTCCACGATCAGGCGCGCGGTCTCACCGGAGTAGAAGCCGTCCCGGCCCTGGTCGCGGATCCGCTCCAGGGTCCGGGCCAGGTCCGGCTGCCGCCAGATCTCGCCGGCCTCGTACGGCTCGCCGTTCTTCGAGAACGCCTGCACGCTGGCCGGATAGCGCCGCATGCTCGGGAGCACGGCGGCGAGCGACCGGGCGAGGCCGGGCGTCACCTCGATGCCGTCGGCCGCAAGGCGCACCGCCGGGTCCACCAGCTCCCGCCACGGCGTCCGGCCATACCGTTCGTGCGCGAGCGCGAAGCCCGCGACCGTACCCGGCACGCCGACCGCGAGATGGCTGTCGTGATGGATCGCCGACGAGTACTCGCCGTTCTCATCCAGGAACATCCCGGGGTGCGCGGCGAGGGGCGCCTTCTCCCGGAAGTCGATGGCCGTGGCCCGGCCGTCCGGGAAGCGGATCACCATGAACCCGCCGCCCCCGATGTTCCCCGCCGCCGGGTGCGTGACCGCCAGCGCGAAACCGGTGGCGATCGCCGCGTCCACCGCGTTGCCGCCCGCCTCGAGCACGCGCGCGCCGACCTCGCTGGCGATCGCGCTCGCCGAGACGACCATCCCCCCGGGCTTGCGGAGCGAGCGCTCCACCCGGGACGGCGCATCGGGTTCCGGGCGCGGGGCCTCTACCGTCGGCCTGTCCGGGGCGCCCGCGGGAGTCGTTGCGGGACCGCCCGCGCAGGCGGCGAGCAGGGCCGCGACCGCGGCCAGGCCGAGGAGCCGGCCCGGATGACGTCGCCGACTGGAGACGAACGGAGCGAGGGACGCTCGGGATGCCGGGCACCCGGCGCTGGAAGGTGTGGTGTGTTCGTTGGACATGGCTGTGACTGACCCGTCAGAATGGAACGCCGGCGCCCGGGTACGGCCCGCAGTGTACGGGCGCCCGGGCGCCGGCCCTCGTTCCTCGTGGATCGAAACCGCCTCGGTGGGCGACGCCGCGCCCGCCTCCGCTCAACGCCGCAGGCGGGCCCGCTGCTCCGCCGCCTTCTCCACCAACCGGCGCAACTCGCGGAGCGGCTCGGGGCTGTCGTCCACCTGGAGCCGCAGGACCACGTCGTTGTTCAACCAGACGCCGCCGCCCTTCTTGACGATCAGCATGGCGGCCGACTGCATCCCCCGCCGGTCGCCGCCGGCCGCCTGCCCGGCCTCGAGCGCGGCGAGCAGCCGGAACGAGAGGTGGCCCTCCGTCGTCTCGAACGCCCGGATCATCGCCTCCACCACCTCCTCGCTCGCCAGGATGTTGCCCTGGGCGGAGGCGTACTTCCCGATCCGGTGCCCGGCCCACTCGGTCGCCCGGGGGCCCGTGTACACCGCCACCTCGCCCCGGGCGTTCATGACCGCGAACTGGCGCCCGTACTTGCTCCACGTGTCGGGGTGCGGATCCGGATCCGACTCCCAGATCCGACGGACCACCTCCTCCGGCGGGATGCCCTGGCGCAGCAGCTCGAGCGCCTTCGGGCCGTAGCTCACATCCACCACGGCCTGCGTGGCCACCACGCCCACATCCGCCTCGCCCCACAGCACCCCGTTCCCCACCGAGAAGACCCGCGACTGCACCGCCCCGCCGATCTCCCCGGTCTCCGGGTCATAGCCCAGGATCGAGTACGTGGCGACCGGCTCGCCCAACTCCGGGACGACCTGGCGGTCGCCCCGGTCGGCGAGCCGGCCCTTCACGCCCGCGGCGGCCAGCATGAGGCCGGCCCCCGCGACAATGGCCAAACCGCAGCAGACGAACCGGCTCATCACACGCCGTCGACGACCTCGTACTTCCAGCCGCGGAACGTGCCGCTGGTGAGCCGGAGCGCCACCCCGAACGGCGTGCTCTGCTCCGGCGCCGGAGCCGTCACCGCGACCGTCTCCGAGGCCAGCGTCGCGCCGCCGTCACCCAGGATCGTGAAGCGCAGCCGGACCTGCTTCCCCTGCTCCACCCGCAGGTTCTGGAACGTCCCGTTCAACTGGATCGTGTTGCCGTCGACCGAGAGCTGGAGGTCCACGACCTCGAACGGGAACGCCTCGAAATCCTGGACCAGCTTCGTGCTCCGATCCCGGAGCTGCTGCGCCACCTCATCGCCGCCGTGGCGGGACAGCCCGTGCATCCCCTGGGCCTGCAACCGCAGAGCGTCCAGGTTGTTCGGGTCGAACTCCCGGACCTTCGCCGCCGCCTCGTCCAGCTTGCGGTAGATCTCCATCAGCTCCTGGACCTGCGCGGGATCCGGCGACTCCGTCGCCTCCTCGATGCGCCGCGCCTGCAGGAAGAGCGACTGGGCGTAGTTGTAGACCGCGTCCCGCGAGTACGGGTTCACCTCGGTGGCTCGCCCGAACACGGCCGCGGCGCCACGGTACTCCTCGGCGTTGAAGAAGCCGATCCCGATCTCGAAGAGCTGCTGCTCGTCCAGGTCGCTACGCGCGAGCAGCCTGTCCGTGATCCGGCTCGCCTCCTCGACCTGGCCCGCCGCGGCGAGCGCCGAGGCCAGCCGCGCAATGCCGTTCGCGTCATCCGGGTACCGCTCGTTGTACGCCCGGTACGCTTCCACCGCCTCCGCGTGCCGGCCGAGGCCCGACATCACCTCCCCGAGGCCGAACGCCGCATCTTTGAAGCTCTCGTTCCACTCGGCGACACCGGCGGAATCGAGCTGCGCCGGCGGACCGGCCTTCGTGATCTCCAGCGCGGAGCGGAAGACCTCGGCCGCATCGTCGAACCGGTTCTCCTGCATGTAGAGCCGCCCCAGGATCACCGCGGCTTCCGGCCGCCCCTTGTAGATCCGGTGCGCCGCCTCGAAGTGGCGGATGCTCCCCGCCAGGTCGTCCTCCTGGTACGCCGTCACCGCAGCGTTGTACGCGTCGATCCAGGCGGACTCACGATGCGCCGCGATCTCCTCCGCATAGCCCGGGAACAGCCGCTCCGCATGCGCGAACGCCGTGTCCGCGCCCACCATGTCGCCGAGCCCGGCGTACGCCTGCCCCGCGAAGAACCAGCCGGCGGCGTCCTGGTTGTTCGCGGCCAACGCATCGAGAGCGGATTGCAGCGCCGTGCGGAGATGGCTTTCCCGCGTGGCCGGGTCGCTCTGGAGCAGCGCGAGCCCGATGGAGCGCTCCGCTGCCTGCACCATCTGGTTCTTCGGCGGCCCGCCCCTCTGCGCGGACAGCGAGGATGCCGTCATCGACAATGCGAGCACCAGTCCCGCGGCCCACAGGACGGTTCGTCCGATTCTAGCCATGGTCGTCCCCTCCGATGCGTTTTCTCTCGTCGGGCCTCGGCCGCTGAGATCTCCCTCGTGAGATACAACCGGATCCCCGGAAATTATCATCCGAGCGACGCGATCGCCACGTGTGCGGCCGCGGTGCCGCGGAGCGGCCCGTCTCCGGACCCGAGTGGCCAGCCCGGCCGCGGAGCACCGGCCCCTTGACTTTCTGGCCGGATACGATCGATTCCAGGCGGGCGCCGCCCTCTTTACACCAGACCTCATGACCGTGTTCGGAGCGTAGCAAGGCGTGGAGACCTCCCGTACCCTGCCGACCGCCGCGGACGTGCGCGCGGCCCGGGAACGCATTCGCGGGGGCGTCGTCCAGACCCCGTGCGTGCCAGCGGTCGGGCTGCGCGGCATCGTGCCCGGCCAGCTCTACATCAAACTGGAGAGCCTCCAGCGGACCGGCTCCTTCAAGGATCGCGGCGCGCTGAACCGGCTCCTCGACCTTTCGCCGGACGAGCGGAGGCGCGGCGTGGTGACCGCCAGCGCGGGGAATCACGCCCAGGCCGTGGCGTATCACTGCGGCCGGCTCGGGATCCCCACGGCCGTCGTCATGCCCGAGGCCACGCCGCTCATCAAGGTCACGAACACCCGCCGGTTCGGCGCCCGCATCACCTTCCACGGCGCCACGCTTTCGGACGCCATGGCCGAGGCGAAGCGCATGGAGGCCGAGGAGGGCCGTGTCCTGGTCCACGCGTTCGACGACGCGCGCGTGATCGCGGGCCAGGGCACCATCGGCCTCGAGCTGCTCGAACAGGTCCCGGACCTGACCGCCGTCGTCGTGCCGATCGGCGGCGGCGGCCTCATCTCCGGCATCGCGCTCGCCATCAAGGAGGCCAGGCCGGACGTCCGCATCTATGGCGTGGAGGCGGCCGCCGCCGCGTCCGCCCTCGCCTCCCGCATGGCCGGCAAGGTCATCCAGATCGAGACCGCGGAGACCATCGCGGACGGGATCGCGACGAAACGGATCGGCGACCTCACGTTCCCCCTCGTCGAACGGTACGTGGACGACATCATCGCGCTCGGCGAGGACCAGATCGCCGGCGCGGTGCACCTGCTCCTCGAACGGCAGAAGCTCGTGGCCGAGGGCGCCGGCGCGGCCCCGCTCGCCGCACTCGTGGCCGGCGCGGTCCCCGTGTCCGACAATGACGTCGTCGTCCTCGTCCTGTCCGGCGGGAACATCGACGTCAATCTCGTCCAGCGCGTCGTCGACCGCGGCCTCCTCGCCGACGGCCGCCTCGCCCGGCTCATGGTCAAGGTCCGGGACCGGCCCGGCTCGCTCGCGCACCTGACCGCGCTCGTCGCCGGCACCGGCGCGAACGTGCTCGAGATCGGGCACCGCCGGGCCTTCGCCGACATCCGCGTCGGCGACGTCGAGATCGTCATGCACCTCGAGACCCGCGGACGCGACCACGTCGAGGAGATCATCCGCCTGCTCGAGGCCGACGGGCTCGTCGTGGAAGAGGACACGTGATGGCGGGGGATGCCCCCAGGGCCCCGGTCGCCCCGCCTGCGACGTCCTTGCGATGACCTCCCGCACGCGTACATATTCTCGCGCAGCGTTGCCCGGATTTCATCCTTCGACGCCGCCGTCGTGTCCCGCGGGACACTGGCGCGAGTAGTGAAGAGGTCAGGGACAACGCTTCGTTTCTTTCGAGTCGCCCCCACGCGAATCTCCCTGACACTGCCGTCGGTTCGACGTACGGTTCCCGGTGCGCCGTGGCGGGGTGACTCTTTCGGCACAGGATTGGAGGTAGCCAATGAGCAGGCTTCCGAGGGCAACGAGGCTTGGGCTCGCCGTAGCGAGTGCGGCGCTGCTCGGCTTTGCCGCCTGCGACAAGGAGACCAT
>CALCID010000014.1 GCA_937907535.1 uncultured bacterium
ACGCGCCCGGCCCCCCGGTGCGGCGTGGCGGCGGCCGCCCGGTCGGCAGGGCCGACACCGATTCCGCCGACCGATGGACCGCAAGAAGAGGCCCCCGGCGTTCCGACGCCGGGGGCCTCTTCGTTTGCGCGAGCCAGCGAAACGCCGCGCATTCTGTTTTTCAACTTTTCAATTCGAGAGAACAGTCAGACTTCCCGATCGACTGCCGGGCCGTGCCTGCCGCCTGCCACTCACCTCGGCGGCCCGCCATAGTGGCACCGGAAGCAGACCACGGCGTTCTTGCTCGCGGCGCGGTCCGCATCGAAGCCGGGGCCGTGCGGACTGATCCCGCGCCCGCCCACCTGGGAGTGGCACTGCATGCAGTCCCGCTGGACGTGGCAGGACGTGCACGTCTCCAGGTTCTGCCGCGCGGCCTGGGCGTGCTGGAGGATCCAGAGCGGCTGGGCGTTGTGGTACCCGGCCTGGAGCGGGCCGCTCGAACCGCGCCCGGTCTCGATGTGGCACGCCCGGCAGAACGTCTCCGTGTTGTGGCAGGACGTGCAGTTCAGGTCCCGGCTGTACGCCTCGGCGGCGTGACGAACCACGAAGTTCGCGGGGTGGAACCCGGGTCTCGATGCGCCGGTGTGGCACTCCGCGCAGAAGGTGCGCTGCTCATGGCAGCCGGTGCAGCGCATCTGGTCGCTGGCCGCCGCGGCGCCGTGGCTCCGGTCGAAGCCGGCCGGGTGCACGCGCACGACCCGTTCGGTGGCGTGCCGGCCGCGCTCCGGGAGCGATACCGCCTCCGGCCCGAGCGCGGCGATGCGCAGCGAGTCCGGCGTATGGACCGGATCCCGGCGCTCGGGTGCACGCCCGCGCGACGAGCCGGGCGCCATCCCGCGCATCGCGCCGGGCTCCGCAGCCGAGCCGATGCGCAGGCGGCCGGGCAAGGCGCGTAGCAACACGCCGGAGGGACCATCCGGACGGGCCTCCGGCAACGACGCGATCACCTGCTGCCCGCCGGACCCGATGTGGCACGACGTACAGCTCGACGCCGCATGGCAGGTCGAGCAACGCTGGACGTCGGCGGCGGCCACGCCACCGTGCCGGCTGAGCCAGTCGGCGCGCTCGTGGCTCGGCGGCACGGGGTACTCCGGCGGCAGGTCGCGGACCAGGAGAGCGACCCGGTCGTCCGGCGCGAGCGCCATGATCGCGGGCCGGGCGGACGCGTCGAGGTGGCAGCGCTCGCAGCTCTGCCGGGCGTGACAGACCGCGCAGTTCGGCGCGGGCGCCGACTCGCCTCGGGCCGCGAGCACGGCGGTCCCGAGGCCGCGCCCGTGTTCGAGGAGGAAGTCCGGCGACTCGTGCCACTCCGGCTTCGGGAACTGCGCGATCCGCCCCGCGCTCAGCGCTTTCGCCTCGGTCACCGGCAGGTGGCAGACCGAGCACCGGTTGCTTGCCGCCAGGTGCGCCTCCGCCCGATGCGCATGGCAGGACAGACAGTTCTCGGGCTGCGCCGCGGCCACCCGCATCCACCGCGACTCCGCGCCGTCCTCCCCGTGGCAGCCCATGCAGGAGACCGGCTCGCCCCGCCGGCCGCTTTCCCGGATGTGCTCCGGGTGCGAGAACCGCAGGTTCGAGGGACCGCGCGTCGGGCCCTGCCAGTCTACGGTGTGCCGCTCCACGCCGTCGTGACAGTTCGCGCACAATGCGGGCGTGGGGTAGTGCGCTTCCGCGTCCCCGCGCTCGATCCCGGTGTGACAACCCTGGCAGGTCGGGAAGAGCCGGGCGTGTTTCGCGTGCGGGAACGTCGCTTCCACGGGCTCCCGCGCGAACGCGAGGCCGCTCCCGCCGAACCGGCCCGGCTCCCCGCTGCCGCCGAAGATCCCGGCGTCGACCGCGAGGAGCGCAACGGCGGCCACGACCGCACAACCGGCGAGCGCGGCCCATCCCCGCCTGCCACGCGCCGGCGAGCCCGCCGGCCCGTTCCATCGCCAGCGCTTCATCATCGGACGCCCCCCACCCCGCGCAGCCCCGGATCACGGCCGACGGCCCAGAGCAGCCGCAGCGCGCCACGGAGCTGGGTCCAGTCCACGGCGTTCGCGCCGGTGCCGTCCCGGTGGCGGTACGCGTACAGGCTGCCTGCCACGGTGAGCTCCGGCCCGATCCGGAACCCGGCATCCGCACCGGCGCCGAGCACCACGCCGTCGTCGACCCGGAACTCGTAGAGCCGCTGGAACGCGAGCGCTCGGAACGCCACGTAGCCGGACTCGCCCAGCTCGCGGCGGGCGCCGACGTCGCCTTCGCTCCTCGCCGCGCCGAACCCGATGTCCGCCCGGTAGCCGGCCTCGAACAGCCAGTCCGGCGTGGCCCGCCAGGCCCCGGCGGCCATGATGCGCCAGCCGTCGTCACGGAGCGGGGCGAAGCTCAGCCCCTTCCCCGTCTCGTCGTACTGGCGCCACCCGCCCCGCAGGTCGAGGTCCAGGTCGCCCCGCCTCCAGTTCACTCCCGCCAGCACCTCCCGGTGGCCGACGGGCGAGAACGCGCCCCAGATCGTCCACAGCTCGAAGAACGGCCGGTACCGGCGCACCTCGACGCTCGCGCCGAGTCCGCGGCCCAGCGGCGCATCCGCCCGGAGCAGCGCCTCGTTCACTTCCTCCAGCGCGACGTCGACCTGGAGCGACCCGGTCAGCGTGGCGCGGCTCAGCGCGGCGCGCCCGTCCAGCGCGAACCGTTCCGAGTAGAGCCCGGCCCGGTCCGTCCGGATCTCCCGCTGGTACACGGCCCCGAGCGCGGCGCCCGGCGCGGGCCGCCAGCGCGCCTCCACCCCGAGCAGGTACGCCGCATCGTCCGGCGCGAGCGGCTCGATGGCCTCCAGCGCCCCGCCGGTGCGGGATTCGTTGAGCCCGCGCGTCAGCCCCCGGCCTCCGTAGAGGTCCACGGACAGGCCGCGGATCGGCCGGACGAGCACGGACGCCCCATCGAAGTTGTAGAACCCGAGCCCGGACGCGCGCCACTGCCGGCCGCCCCGGAGCCGGAACCGGTCCCGATCCAGTTCCAGGTACACGGCCAGCGCGTCGAACGCGTCATCCGCCCGCGGCCAGAGCCCGTCCGCGCTCCCGAACGCGTGCCGGCCCCGGAGCTGGGCGTGGAACCGCACGCCCTGCCCGAAGCCCCATGCGTTCACGTCTATGTCCTGGATGATCGGCACCGTGGAGGCGCGGTCCGCGGAGCGGTAGAAGCGGCAGTACGTGTCGCCTGCCCGGCAGCTCAAGGGCGTGCCGTCCGCGGCGCGGCGCAGCTCACCCGTCCCCGGCACCTCCGCGGCGGGGATGCTGTCCGGCACGATCGGCCGGATCGATATGTACTGGCTCGTGGTCACGCCGGTCACGCGCACGCCCTGGGCCGCCGCGGACGCCGCGCCCACGAGGAGCACGAGTCCCGAGGCGACGAGGCGTGGACCCCACCGGCGGGGCCGCGAACCCTTCGCTCGTTTACAACTCACCATGCGCCACCCTTCGCCGGATCCCAGTGCACGGCGTGGCAGGAGGCGCACTCACGCCCGGGGTAATGATCCGTCCGCCCGGTGTGGCACGCCAGGCAGACCGGCCGTGCCGGCGCCAGCGTCGCCGTGGTGCCCGCGGCATGGCACCCCGAGCCCGCACACGACAGGTGCACCGTCCGGTTGTGGACCGGCTCGCCCGCGGGCGCATGGCACGCCGTGCACTGCCTGTCCGACTCCACCCGGTGGTGCGATTCGTGGCACGACCTGCACTCCCGCTCCACGGCGTTGGTCCGTGCGGCCGTGTGGCACTCCGTGCACTGCACCGAGCGATGCCGCGCGTGCTCGAACGACAGCTCCCGGGTCCGGTCGGACGACCAGCCGGGCATCCGCACCGGCGTGGTCACGACCTTCGTCTCTGCCGGACCCGTCGCGCCGTGGCAGTTCGTGCAGAGCGAACGGTTCTCCGCGGAGTGATGGCACGCCATGCAGTCGTCCCGCGTGCGGATGCGGAGCGAGCCGTGGCGTTGCGCCATGTCGTGGCACCGGGTGCACGGGATGTTCCGGTGATTCGAATGGAGGAACGTGTCCTGGGCGGCCGGCCCCGTCGGCTGCTCGGCCACGCGCGCGGCCCAAACCTGCTCGAAGAGCTCCGGCAGCATGCCCGCCGACGAGATCGGCGGATGGGGCCGCCGCAACGGCCGGCGCGCCCGGCCCTCCGCATCCGCCCGATGGCAGGCCGTGCAGTTCGAGCCGTCGATGCGCCAGCTGTGCGGCCGATGGCACGTGGCGCACTCCATGAGCAGGTCCGGAGCGAGCGACTCGTGGAACGCGCTCACCGTGTCCGGCCTCTCGTGGCAGCCCGAGGTGGTGCACGTCGTGAACGCCACCGCGCCGAACCGCTGCACGTGCGGGTTGTGACACGTGCCGCACGCGGCCTGGTGCGGATCCTCCAGCAGCTCGAGCTCCGTGATGAACGTCCGCATCTGGTGGCACACCAGACACTCGCTCGCCCGGGGCGAGAGCACGGCCCGCGCCGTGTCCACCGGCACCCCCTCCCGCGGCTCCTTCAGGAAACCGTGGCACATGGTGCAGTGGAGCTCCGTGGCCACCCCCGTCATCCGCCCGAGCCGGATCTCGATCCCGTCGTGGCAGCCGCCCTTCGCGCAGGTGCGGTCCACCGGGATGAACTCATGCACCGTGGCGCCGTGGCATTCCACGCACATGAGCCCCGCCAGCTCGGGTCGGTCCGACTCGAAGTGGACCCGGTGCCCGGCGGTGGCCGCGATCTGCGGCCATTCTTCAGGAGACTGGTCGATGTGGCAGGAGGCGCAGCGCTCGTTCGGCACCTTCGCGTGCGGGCCCACATCCTCCGGCCGCTCCACGACCCAGAGGTAGACCTGCCGCAAGCTCGCGAAGATCGACTGCTGATGGCAGTCGTGGCACTGGAGGCCGTAGTGCTCGCTCCGGATGAAGCGCTCCACGGCCGCGTCCATCACGTGGCAGGAGACGCAGAACGCGTTGGCGTGCTGGGTATAGTTCCAGCTGGCGCGCCCGAACCACGCGGCGCCGGCAAGGAACAGCACGGCCGCCACGGTGACCGCCACGAGCGCCGGGCGGGACAACCCCACGAGCCAGTCGCGGATCGCCGCCCGCTTCCGCCAGAGCAACACCAACAGGGCGCAGCCTGCCGCGAAAACAATGAGCGCACCCGCGATCTGCAACCACGACGGCAGACCGAACAAGGTGCGCAGGACATCCCCGATCGGATCGGGGATCGGCGACGGCCCGGCCGGCTGCATCATCACCGGTTCCGCCCCCTTCGGCTGGTACTCATGACTTCCCGGCTTCGAAGTCTTCGCTCATCCGGACGACCGGATGACCACCTCGGAAACTGGGTAGCGATTCGACAATACGCAAGGAGGGCGCACCTGCGTAGGCGCCCCCCCCGACCTCATGAGCCTCGAGACCCCAGTTTGGCGGTCACCGTGACGGTCGCGCCGTCCCTGAGGACCGTGATCCGCACCGTGTCGCCCGGTTTGCGGACCCGGAGCGCCTCCGTCATCGCGACCAGGTCCGCGATCTCCTCATCGTCGAAGCGGACGATGATGTCGCCCGCCCGGAGCCCCGCCTCGTCGGCGGGCGAGCCCTCCCGCACGCCGGAGAGCCGTACGCCGTAATCCGCGGGCGAATAGTCCGGCACGGTGCCCAGGTACGCGCCGTAGCCGGAGCCCCGCGTCGTCGCCGGCGGCGGCGCCTGCCCCCGGACCAGGGTCAGCACCTCGCGGCGATCCGCCACGCCGCGCGCGATCTGCTCCACCACGGCGACGACCTTCTCCACGCCCTCGAAGTCGATCTTCTCCCAGTCATCGGACGGGCGGTGGTAGTCCTCGTGCACGTTCGTGAAGAAGTGCAGGACGGGGATGTCCTTCAGGTAGAACGAGGTATGGTCGCTCGGCCCGACCCCGTCCCCGTGGTAGACCATGGGCACGCCGTGCGCCGCCTGCGCGTCGTCCAGCATGGCTCTCCACTCCTCGGCCGTGGCCACGCCGTAGACGAGCATGGGGTCGGCCTCGAGCCGCCCGACCATGTCCATGTTCAGCATCGCCCGCACCTGGGCGAGCGGCACGGTCGGGTGGTTCACGAAGTACTCGGAGCCGAGCAGGCCGGACTCTTCGCCCGTGAAGGCGAGGAACAGCACGGAGCGCGCCGGCGGGTTGGCGGCGAGCCGCTCCGCCAGCGCGACGAGCGCGCCGACGCCCGACGCGTTGTCGTCCGCGCCGTTGTGAATGGCGCCCTTCTCGTCCGGCGCCAGGGAGCCCATGGCGCCACGGCCCAGGTGGTCGATGTGCGCGCCGATCACCACGAATTCGTTGCGCAGCTCGGGGTCCCGGCCGTCCAGCCGCGCGATCACGTTGCGGCCCGTCCCGGCCGGAGCGTGCGGGTTGATGGCGCTGGCCAGCGGCACTTCCTGGAAGAACCCGCCGTCCGGGCCCGCGGGCCGGAGCCCGATCCGCTCGAACTCCCGGGCCACGAACTCGGCCGCGCAGCGCTCTCCGTCGCTGCCGGCGAGGCGGCCTTCGAGGGCGTCGTCGGCGAGGTAACGGATCACGCGGCGCGCAATCGACTCGCCCGGCTCCGCCGCGGGCGGCGCGGGGCACGCGGCCCCGACCCGCACGGCGGACACCACGGCGGCACGCGACGTCTCGCTCCACCCGTCCCGCGCGCCCGAGCCGGGGCCCGGCACGGGGCCGACCGCCCCGGCCGCGGCCGCCAGCACGCCCGGGGCCAGCCCCCCGAGCAGGAGCAGGAGCTTCACCGGAGCGTCCATGTCACGGATTCTCCACCCAATCGGCGATGAAGACGTTCGTCTCGCCCGGCCGGGACTGCCCGCGGTTCGACGCGAAGACGAGCTTCGTACCGTCCGGGCTGAACATCGGGAACCCGTCGAAGTCCGGGCTGGTCGTGACCCGCTCCAGCTCGCCGGTCTCGATGTCCACCAGGTACAGGTCGAACTCGCGGCCCGACGGGTCCGACATGTTCGAGCTGAAGATGATCTTGCGGCCGCTCGGGTGCCAGTACGGCGCGAAGTGCGCGCCCGCGGTGGTCGTGATCTGGCGCTTGTTCGAGCCGTCCGCGTCCATCACGTAGATGTGCAGCTTCCCCGGCCGGATCAGCCCGTCCGCGAGCAGGGCCTTGTAGTCCTCGATCTCCGCCGAGTCGGTGGGATGGTACGCCCGGTAGACGATCTTGCTGCCGTCCGGCGAGAAGAACGCGCCGCCGTCATAGCCCAGCTCGTGGGTCAGGCGCCGGACGTTCGACCCGTCCGCATCCATCACGTAGATGTCCAGGTCCCCGTCCCGCAGCGACGTGAAGACGATCTTGCTGCCGTCCGGCGATATGGTGGCCTCCGCGTCGTAGCCCGGGCGGTTCGTCAGGTTGCGGAGCCCGGAGCCGTCCGGGTTCGCCACGTAGATGTCGTAGTCGTGCAGCGGCCAGACGTAGCCACGGCTGTAGTCCGGCGGCGGCGGACACTCGGGCGAGCTCTCGTGCGTCGAGCTGTACAGGATCCGCCCGTCCGGGAAGTAGAAGCCGCAGGTCGTGCGTCCGATCCCGGTGGAGACCATGCGCAGGTCCCCGCCCTCCACGTCCATGGTGAACATCTGATCGCAGTTGTTGATCCCCGGCCAGGTCGCCTGGAAGATCAGCCGGCTGCCGTCCGCGGAGAAGTACGCTTCGGCGTTCTCGCCGCCGTGGGTGAGCTTGCGCAGGTTGCGCAGCCGCGGCTCGTCCGGGCGGGATTCGAACGGCACGGCGCCGGTCATGGCCCGCATCTCGGGCGTGACCTCGGGCGGCAGGAGCTCGGCCCCGACGTCCGCCTCCGCGGACGCGTCGGGCGCGCCCGCACCGCACCCCGCGGACCACACCCCGGTGAAGAGGATCGCTGTCCAGTAGATCCGACGCATAATCCGCATCCTTTCCCCATGCGGCCCCGTGGCGGGCGCCGGGCGGTCAGGCCCCGCGCCCCGCGGCCGCCGCGGGCGCGCGCACGGCCGGGCCGACGTCGTCTTCGGATTCATCCAGCAACAGGCCGCCGGCCTCGTCGAAGCGGAGCCGGCGCCGGCGCGGCGGCAGCACGGCCCAGAACGAGCCGAACGCCACCACGAAGCCGCCGATCCAGATCCACGGAACGAGCGGCTCCAGGAGCACGCGCAACGTGGCGGACGAGCCGTCCCGCTCGAACGCCATCAGATTCACGTAGAGGTCCCCGTCGAGCCGGCTCCGCACCGCGGGCGTGGTGATCGGCTCGCTCTGGTTGCGGTAGAAGTTGAGCCGCGGCGCGAGCTTGCCGACCTCGCGGCCGGCCCGCTCCACCGACAGGTCCGCGCCGACCACGAAGCGGTGCGACTCCTCCGCCGCCCAGACCTCCCGCAGCACCACCATATACTCGCCTATGGCCACCCCCTCGCCCGGCCGGACCGTGCCCTCCGCCTCCACCTTGAACGTGGACGACGCCGCGATCCCGACCGCCATCAGCGCAATGCCCACGTGCGCCAGATAGCCGCCGTACCGGCGCCGGTTCCCGGTCACCAGCCGGCCGAACGCCACCAGCGCGCCCTCCCCCTTCGCCCGCATCCGCGCCCGGGTCCCGACCACGAACTCGTACGCCGTCGCGGCCAGCACCGCGGCGCAGAGCCCGAACACCAGCACGGCCGTGAGATTCCGGGTCAGGAACAGGAGCGACGCCGCGCCGACCACGACCAGCGCCACCGTCGGCACGATCGACCGCCGCAGGATGTCCTCCCGCCGGCCCTTGCGCCACGGCAACAGCGGACCGTACGCCATGAGCAGCAGCAGCGCCAGCGCGATCGGCAGCGTCATCCGGTTGAAGAACGGCGCGCCCACGCTCACCCGCACCCCGCGCAGCGCCTCGGCCACCAGCGGGAAGAGCGTGCCGAGCAGCACCGTGAAGGTGAACGCCGAGAAGAGCAGGTTGTTGAAGAGGAAGACCGTTTCCCGGGAGAGCGGCGAGTCCAGCGTGCCCACGCTCTTCAGCTCGTCCGCCCGGCCCGCCAGGAGCACGCCCGAGAAGAGCAGCACGGCCGCAATGAAGACCAGGAAATAGATCCCGATCGTCCCCTCGGTGAACGCGTGCACCGACGTGATCACGCCGCTGCGGGTCAGGAACGTGCCCAGGATCGTGAGCACGAAGGTGCTCATGATCAGGGTCAGGTTCCAGGTCCGGAGCATGTTCCGCCGCTCCTGCACCATGGTGGAGTGCAGGTACGCCGTGGCGGTGAGCCAGGGCATGAAGGACGCGTTCTCGACCGGGTCCCAGGCCCAGTATCCACCCCAACCCAGCACCTCGTAGCTCCACCACATCCCGGCCACGATGGCCAGGGTGAGGAACGTCCACGCCACCACGGTCCAGCGCCGCGTGGCGCGGATCCACTCGGCGTCCAGCCGCCCGGAGAGGAGCGCGCCGGCCGCGAACGCGAACGGCACGGTCATCCCCACGTAACCCAGGTAGAGGAGCGGCGGGTGGACCGCCATGAGGATGTGGTTCTGGAGGAGCGGGTTCGGCCCCGGGCCATCCGGCGGAGCGGGCGAAACCAGCCCGAACGGGTTCGCCGGGCCGACCAGCAGGAGATAGAAGAACGCGCCCACGCCGAGCATGGTGGCCGTGGCGTAGGGCATCAGATCCCCGAACCGCCCGCGGTACAGCCACACGGCGAGCGCGGTGTAGGTGGCGAGCACCCAGCCCCAGAAGAGGATCGAGCCCTCCAGGGCGCTCCACAGCGAGATCGCCGCGATGAAGTTCGGCGTGGACCAGCTGCCGACCCGCGCCACGTACGAGATGCTGAAGTCCCGCGCCAGCAGCCCGTAGACCATGGCCAGGTTGGACGCGGTCAACAGCCAGAAGTTGACGAACGCCGCGGATTCCGCGCTGCGGATGAGGTCCGGGCGGCGACGTCGCACACCCAGCACCGCGGTGACGACGCCCCAGAGCGCGACCGGGAGCGCCACCACCAGCGCTGCGTAACCAACGATGCGAATCAACGGACTCCTCCCCCTCGGGCCGGGCGAGTGGCGCGGCTCACTGCCCGCCGCCCTCCCGGATGAGCGTCCGGTACATCTCCTCCGGCTTCTCCATGTCGTGCGGGGCGCGGTACTCGTTCGAGTGCTTGACCATCAGGTTCGTGGACTCGAACACCCCACTGCGCGTGAAACGCCCCTCCACGACCACGCCGATCCCGTCCCGGAACATCTGGGGAGGCGCGCCGGTCGAGTGGACCTCCACGATCTCGGCGCCGTCCGTGAGGCGGAAGCGGAGGTCCAGCGCGTCCGGATCCCACTGGACCGTGCCCGGCACGACCTGGCCGCCGAGCCGGACCGGCGCATCGTACGCCGACTCGCCCCGGGCGAGGAGCTCCGTCGGCGTGAGGAAGTAGACCAGGTTGTCTCCGATCCCGCCGTAGAGCAGGTAGCCGAAGGCGCCGAGCACCATGAGCACGCCGACGAGCACCGCGATCCGGCGCCGTCCCTTGCCGGACTTCGCCTGTCCGCTCATGGCTCACCTCCCGCGCCCGGCTGCCCGTCCGACCGCAGCGCCGCTACGAGCCGAACCACCTTGCGCCGGCGCCTGCCGAGATGGACCACGTAGCCCACCAGCACGATCCAGGTGAGCGCGTACGCAGCCAGTATGTAGCTCCATTCAGTCATGGGATGTCTCCCGCTCAGATTCCTCGCAAGGACGCCTCCTGCACACGGGCCTCGGCTTCCCGTTCGAGCCTGGCCGTCTGGTAGCGTCGCACCACGAAGTAAGCGCCCAGGAGCAGGAACGCAATCGCGTTCAGCCGGAGACCGAGCACGTAAGGGTCATCCACGGTGGACGGGCTCGACTGCACCTGATGCAGCGTCCGCCACCAGCGCACCGACAGGTACACGATCGGCACGTTCAGGAACGCGAGGATCCCGACGGCCGCGCTCCAGCGTGCGCGGCGCTCCGGGTCCTCGGTGAACGAGCGGAGCGCGAGGTACCCGGCGTAGAGGAGGAACAGGATCGCGGTGGTCGTCAGCCGCGGATCCCAGGTCCACCACACGCCCCATGTCGGCTTGCCCCAGATGGAGCCGAGGACGAGTCCGAGCCCGGTCAGCACCACGGCGACCTCCGCGGCGGAAGCCGCGACCAGGTCGTAGCGGTCGGCGCGCCGCCAGAGGTACATCAGACTCGCCACGAACACGACGAAGAAGAGCACGAACGCGGTCCACAGGGCTGGCACGTGCACGTACATGATCTTCTGGAGATGACCCATGTCCCGGTCGGGCGGGGAGATCCAAACCGCCACGAGCTGGGCGGCGAGGAGGAGGCCGAGGAGGAGCCAGCCGACGGGCGTCAACGCCCGGATGGCCTTCCCCCGGGTCAGCTGGGCGACGTCGGCCGGAGCACGTTCCTCGCGCGTGTCCACCGGCGCGCCTTCGCTGCCGGCGACGACTCCGCCGCTCCCAGATCCGGTCACCGTCTCGGTCATTGTCGTTTCCCTTTGATCCTCGGAAGGTCCGGGGTCGCGCGGTGCGCGCCCGGGGCTCGCCAACCCGCGAAAGCCCCCCACGCGGCCGGTTCCGGCCGGCCGACGATGTCGGACCAAACAGAATGTAGCGGATTTGGCGGACCGGGTCCATTGCCCGGTGCGATTCCGGGATCCCGCTGCCCTTGCCGGCGGTGGGCCGGGGTCCGGGTGCCCGGCGCGGAGGCGCGGATTTTGCCCCACGCGTCGTTTTCCTCCCGGCGATGACCGTATCCGGCCGGCGCGCCGCGCGGACCCGCCGCGCGGCGACGGACCGTTCCTGCGCGACCCGGAGCATGGCCGAACCGACACCTCCCCCGTCCAGCCCCACGGAGCCCGAAGGGGGCGCCGAGGATGAGGCGTCCGGCGCCGGGCCGCGGGCCTCGGACCGCGAGCTCGAGCGGGCGGAGCGGGAGCTCCGCCGCGCGCAGCGCCGGGTCTGGGAGCTGGAACGCGAGCTGGAGCGGGCGTGGCGGGCCCTGCGGGAGGCCGAGGCGCGGGTCCGGCGCGTGCGGCGGCAAGGGAGTGGACGCCGCGGGCCGTCGGCGTCCGGCCCGTGAGCCCAGACCCGCCGGCGGTGAACGGCGCGGAACTTGCCCCGGCGGCCCGCAACCACGGGAGGACCAATGGCACGCAAGATCAGCGAGTCGGTGGTCGTGATCACGGGCGCGTCCAGCGGGATCGGACGGGCCACCGCGCTCGAGTTCGCGGGTCGTGGCGCGCGCCTGGTGCTCACGGCCAGGCGCGGGCCGGCGCTGCGCGAGGTGGCGTCGGAGTGCGAGGCGCGGGGCGGCCGGGCGCGGGCGGTGGCCGGAGACGTGACGGACGAGTCCGCGCTCCGGGCCGTGGCCGCGGCGGCCATCGAGAGCCACGGCCGGATCGACGTCTGGGTGAACAACGCCGGCGTCACGCTCTTCTCGCGATTCGAGGATGCGCCGGCGGACGCCTATCGCCGCGTCATCGAGACGAACCTGTTCGGGTGCATCAACGGCGCACGGGCCGCGCTGCCGTGGTTCCGGGAGCAGGGCGAAGGCGTGCTGATCAACGTCGCGTCGGTGGCCGCGGCGGCGCCGCAACCGTACACGAGCGCGTACGTGACCTCCAAGTACGGGATCCGGGGGTTCTCCGAGTGCCTGCGCATGGAGCTCCGGCTGGATGGGCTGGACGGGGTCCACGTGTGCACCGTGCTCCCGGCCGCGATCGACACGCCGTTCTTCGAGCACGCCGCGAACTACACGGGGCGCGCGATCCGGCCGATCCCGCCGGTCTACCCGCCAGAGCGGGTGGCGCAGGTGATCGTGGGGCTGGCGCGCCGGCCGCGGCGGGAGGTGTTCATCGGCGCTCCGGGCCTCATGCTCGCGGCGCACCACGCGCTGACGCCGGGGCTGTACGAGCGGACCGGCGCGTGGCTCGTGGACCGGGTGCACCTGGCGCCGGAGCCCGCGGCGTCTACCGCCGGGAACCTCTTCGAGCCGATTCCCGAGTTCGCGGCTGTGCACGGCGGGTGGACGAACGGCCGCGGCGCGTCCACGGTCGCCCGGGTCGCGGCGGCGATCGGCGCGGCGGTCGCGTTGCCGGCGTTCGCGTTGTGGGCGCTGCGCCGCTGAGCGGGAACGGAGTCGACGTCGCGGCGGCCCGCGGCCCGGCGCGGATGGCCGGGCCCCGGAACCACGCCCCGGTCGCGGGCCGTCTCTCGCCGGCCTCCCCGACCTGCGTGCCCATGCCCGGGCCCGCGGCGTCCAGCCGATCCATGGCCCCGCCGGCCTGTTTGCGCGGCCGGCGCCCGCGGCTCGAGGTCCCGCCCCGTCCCCGGGCGCCGCCGCCCGGGGCGGACCCGGGCGTGGCGCGGGGGGAGCGGGCAAAACGTGCCCGAACCGGACGCGGCCACGCCGAGCCCGGCGCTCCGGCGCCGGCCTTCGCCGGCCCGGCGGCCAGGACCGATCGCCCCGCCTCGCCCGGACCGGACGGGCGGTCCCGGCGAGCATGCCCCGCTCTACCGGCGGCTTCGGCGGCGACGCGGGCGGCCCCGCGCCCGGAGCCGGCGCAGCGCGACGTCGCCTCGAACAGCGCCCCGAGCGGGCCCGAACCGAAAACCCATGCGGAGGTGCGATATGCTCAAGAAGCGGAGGTTCCAGAAGCAGAACCTGGTCAAGGTCACCTTCCTGCTGCCGGACACGCCCGCCACGCGGGTGCACCTGATGGGCGACTTCAACCAGTGGCAGCAAACCGTCCCCATGAAGCGGGACAGGAACAACACCTGGCGCGCGACGGTCGACCTGGAGCCGGGCCGCGAGTACCAGTTTCGCTACCTGCTGGATGGAGAGCGATGGATCAACGATCCCGAGGCCGACGGCTACGTCCCTTCCCCGTTCGGGGTGGAGAATTCGGTGGTCGTTACGTGAGTAGCGCGGGGGTCCGGCGCCGGGCGGGCGGCCGCCCTCGGAACGGCCGCCCCGCGCCGGTCGCCGGGGTCACAGGATGAGCGCCCGCGCGACGAAGAAGAGGAGCGCGGCCACCGCCGCGGCCACGGGCACGGTCGCGACCCAGGATCCGACGATGGAGCGGATCATGGACAGGTTCAGGGCGCCGATGCCCTGGGCGAAGCCGATCCCGATCACGCCGCCCACGAGCGTGTGGGTCGTGGAGATCGGGAGCCCGAGGCTGCTGGCGAGGAGCACCGTGGTCGCCGCACCGAACTCGGCGCTGAAGCCCCGTGTCGGGGTGATCTCCGTGATCTCCTTGCCGACCGTCTGGATGACCCTGTAGCCGAGCGTGGCGATGCCGACCACGATCCCCGCGCCACCGAGCACGAGGACCCATTTCGGCACCGCGACGGCGCCGACCACGCTGGAGAAGCCCGAGTTGTACAGCATGACCACCATGGAGACGGGGCCCACGGCGTTCGCCACGTCGTTCGCCCCGTGCGCGAACGCCACGAAGCACGCCGTGGCGATCTGCAGCAGGGCGAATATGCGCTCCACGTAGAGGTACGGGTTCGTGCCCCGCGCCGGGTCGGCGTGCCGGACGATGATCCGCGTGAGCAGAGCGGCCACGGCGCCGGCGCCGAGCGCGACCACGAGGGATACGACGAGCGGCGGCACGTCGAACCGGCTGCCCAGCACCTTGTAGATGAAGGACAGGAATATGACCGTGACGACCGCGCCAACGATGTAGGGCGAGTAGCGCTTCGTGGCGCCGATCGGATCGTCGGCCTGGAGGATCAGGCGCCGAATGGCCACGAAGCTGAGGTACGCGAAGAGCCCACCGAGGATCGGCGAGACCAGCCAGCTCCCCACGATCTGACCCATCTTGCTCCACGCCACGCCCTTGAAGCCAAAGGCGACGACGCCGACCCCGACCATCGCACCGACAATGGAATGCGTGGTCGAGACGGGGAGCGCGAGGTGCGTGGCGAGGTGGAGCCATGCGGCGGCGGCCAGGAGCGCGCACAGCATGGCGACGGCCAGCATGAGCGGTCCGTCCTGGCCGAACGGCCCGGTGACCTCGAAGAACGTGGTCTCGACAATGCCGCGGCCGATCGTCTCCGTGACGCTGGCGCCGACCAGGACCGCGCCGCTGAACTCGAATATGGCTGCAAGGACGACGGCCGCGACGAGCGTCAACGCGCCCGATCCGACCGAGGTCCCCATCGCGTTCGCAACATCGTTCGCGCCGATCGTCCAGGCCATGTAGAGCCCGGCTACGAGCGTGGCCAACAGGACGAGCAGCGCTAAAGTCATCTTCTCGCGAGCATCAATCGAAGAAGGTCCGCGGAGTTCTCGGCGTGGTCCGCGATCTGGGAGAGCACCCGGATGATGTTCATCCAGAGCATGATCGAGACGGCGCCGATCTCTCCTTCATATTGGAAAAGCGTGCGGGACAGCGTGGCCAACCGCTTGTCCGCCTCCCACTCCAGGTCGGAGACCTCTTTGATCCGGTCCATGACCTTGACGACCTCGGGCCCGGTGAATGACGCCTCCTGGAGGAGCGGGATGTCGAGGGCGGTGTCGAACCAGCGTTCGGCCGCGGCCACGACCGCGTCGACGAGGGCGAGCGTCCCCTCTTTCATCCCCTCCGGAGTGGGCGTGCGACGCATGTTCACCAGGACGCCGAGGTCCTCGGCCCGGTCGGCGAGCCGGTCCTGTTCCTTGAGGAGGAGCAGGACGTCGCTGCGGTCGACGGGCAAGAAGATCGAGCGAGGGAGGTGGTCCCGGATGTCGTTCTTGAGGAGGTCGGCCTTGTGCTCGATCTTGGAGATCTGTTCGTTGATCTCCGCGGCCCGGTCCCAATCGCCGGCGGTGAACGCCTCGAAGAGTGGCCGGACCAGTCGAACCGCCTCCCGAACCCGCTCCGTGTGCTCGGTCAACGGCCCGAACGGGGACCGGCCGAACAGCCCGAAGATGGAGCGCATCGCAGGAATCCTCCTTCCACGTCGAAACGGATGCCTGGGCCGCACGCGGTCAGGTTGAGTCGGCCCGAAAGTATCGTATCGGGGCGAGTCGGAAAAGGGGGGGCCGGGCGGCAGGGCGGATGGCGGCCCGCCCGCCCCGGGATCGGGGGGCGGGCGGGGTGGGGAGTCCGGGCCTAGCGGCGCGCCCCTTCCTGCCCGGGCGGGAAGGGCCGGCCCAGCCGGCGGAACATCTGGGAGCGACCCTCGGCGAGGAACCGGTCGAAGGCCTCCCGCTGGCCGGCGTCCAGGAGCTCGCGGATCTCGGCGTGGGCGGAGTCGAGGTTCGCGGCCAGGCGCGGGCGGATCTCGGCCAGGATCGAGTCCGACTGCTGGCGACGCCGCTCGAGCACCTCCGCGACCTTCGCCCGCTGCTCCTCGCTCAGCCCCAGCCTATCGGCGAGCACGTGGCTCATAGCGGAGGGGCCCATGGGGCCGTTGCGCATGCGCATCCGGTTCATGCGGTCCATGCGGTCGCCGCGCCGGCCGCGAGCCGGCGCGGCGGGCACGGATCCGGGCGGCGAGCCCGCATCCGTCCATGCAGGCGCGGCGGCCTCGGCGCGCCGGTCCGCGATTCTCACGGCCGCGAGCGCGGTGAGGGCGCCCGCCACGAACACGAGGACGAGAAGCGCCAGCACCACCAGGCGGTTCCGTGCGTTGCCCCCCAGGATGTGGCTCATTGCGCGCCTCCCTCCACCAGGGTCACCAGTTCCTCGACCGTGGGCGGGAGGTCGGCGACGAGCCACGCCGCCAGCGCCTCCGGCACGATCGCCTCGGCCACGACCGGCGTGTCCGACAGTTCGCCCCCGCCAACGCCGCCCACGGCCAGCAGCGCGGTGCTCGCGAGCGCTACCAGCGACGCCGCGAACGCGAACACCGGCCGCGTCCAGTCCGCGAGCACCATGACCGGCGTCCGCTCCACGGCGAGCCGCTCCAGCTCCGGCGCCGCGGCCTCCATGATCGACCCGACCACCCGCTCCCAGCGCTCCACGTCCAGCCGCGGATCGAGCAGGGTCCCGTCGATTCGTTCATCCATCACGCGATCGACTCCCGCGCATAGAGTTTCGACAGTTGGCGCCGCAGCGCCCGCCGCGCCACGTGCAGATGGAACCGCGACGCGCCGGGCGAGATGCCCAGCTCCCGGGCGATCTCCGCGTGCCGCCAACCCTCGTGGTCGTGCAGGATCACGACATTCCGCTGGAGCTCCGTGAGCGTATCCAGCGCGGCCTGCAGATTGCCCCGCAGCTCCGCTCGCTCCGCGTCCCGCAGAGGATCCTCGCCGGACGCCACCGCCGTGGCGTCGCCGTTGGACCCGGCCCCCCGCCAGCCGCGGTCGGCATCGCCGGACACGACCACGCCGTCCCCATCCAGCGGGCTCGCCGCCCGGACCGCGGCGCGCGCCCTCTGGTTGTGGGCGTGGTTCCGCACGATGGCCAGCAGCCACGAGCGGAACCGCTCCGGTTCCCGGCACTCCCTGATCCTCTGCAGCCCCGTCAGGAACGCGTCCTGGCACACGTCCTCCGCGTCCACGGCGCCGCCCGCATCCCCGAGCACCGCCGCGGCCACGGCGTACGCGGCCCGCAGGTGCCGCCGAACGAGCAGCTCGAACGCCTCGGCGTTCCCCCGCTGCGCTTCCCGGACGAGCGCCGCGTCCGTCGCGGACGGTTCGCCGCCCGCAGGGTCCGGCGCTACCGGCAAGGCCAGCACGTCCCGCTCCGGGGCCCGGTCACGGTCGCGCGCCATCGGTCAACCCCAGCGCAACGCGGACCGCGGCGCCGCGCATTGCCGGCCAGCCCCGTGCCTGCCATGGCGATTCCCTCGCATCAGCGCCAATCCGCCCCTTCTCACGAGTCCCGTGACGCCCCCGGCGAGATCGCCGGCGGAGGATCCGTCCATCTACTGGACAGGTTCGTGGACCGGATCGTTAGGTGGTACCCCCCGCGCGGGGGATCGTGCGGATCCGCTCTCGCCGCCTACACGTAGCGGACCCCGCCGACCGGTGGATCGAAGCGGAGGCCTCCGCAGCCGACGCCGGAGGCCGAGCCGTGTCGCCCCGGTCACCCGGGGAGCGTGAATCGGATCGTGGTGCCCGGACCCGCGTGCGGCTCCACCGCCACGGCGCCGCCGTGCGCCTCGATGATCCCCTTCACGATGGTGAGCCCCAGCCCCGCCCCCCGCTCCTTCCGGTACCGGCTCCGCCAGAACCGGTCGAACACGTGCGGCGCGACCTCCGGAGGGATCCCGGCCCCCGTGTCCGACACCCGGGTCACCACCCCGTCCCCCGACCGCTCCGCGCGCACGACGATGCGTCCGCCCTCCGGCGTGAACTTGAGCGCGTTGTCCAGCAGGTTCACCACCGCCTGGATCACCCGGTCCCGATCGATCGGGAGCTCGGGCAGGTCGCCCGGCAGGTCGCACTCCAGCTCCAACCCCTTCTCCTCCGCCCGCGCCCGCACCATCTCGCACGCCTCGCGGAGGACCGGCGCCACCGGCTGGAGCTGGCGATCCACCGCGAGACGGCCGGCCTCGATACTCGCCACGTCCAGCAGGTCCTGGATCAAACGGTTCATGGCCTCCGACGACCGGCGGATGATCTCGAGCTGCTCCCTGCGCTTCGCCTCGTCCAGGGGCGCGTCGAGCAGGAGATGCGCGCTCATCAGCACGCTGTTGAGCATGTTGCGCAGGTCGTGCGAGACCATGGCCAGCAGCAGGTCCCGCGCGGCCGCGGCCCGCTCCGCCAGCTCGGCACGGCGCGCCACGTCCAGCGAGAGGCGCCGGTTCCGCAGCATGACCTCGACCCGCGCCCGGAACTCCGACTTCCGGACGGGCGCGATGATCACGTCATCCACGACCTGCCAGAGCCGGCCCCAGGCATGGTCCAGCCGCCGCCGCGTGGTCAGGAGGAGGAACGGCAGCACCTGCGGCTCCTCCCGCCTCCTCCGCTCGATGGCCTCGTCGAAGAACCGATGCAGCGCGCGGTCGTCGATGACGCACAGGTCGAAGGTCTCGTCCAGCGCGCGATCCCCCTCCCCGATCAGGACCTCGTGGTCCCGCTGGAGATACTCCGAGAGCAGCGTCCGATTCCGCGCGCTATCCACCAGGATCAGGATCCGGTCCATCCCGCCGCCTCAGGACCTCGCCGCCCCGGGCGGACCGGAGAGGATCGCGTGCAGCTCCGTCAGCGGCCGGCCGACCCGCACGCCCCTCTCGCCGATCTCGATCTCGCGGATCGACCGCTCGAAGGTGCCCGGCCGCTTCCTGAGCACGCCGAGCGCCGTGCGCAGCTCGCCCCGCTCCGCGTAGTGACGCAGGAACAGAATGTTGTCCGCCAGGTGGCGGATCCCCCAGTCCGGCCCGCCGAACGGCCAGAGCGGGCCGCCCACCTCGTCCACCAAGAGGACGGTCACGCCCAGCGTCCGCAGGTACTTGCACAGATGCCAGAGATCGTCCGCCACGTCCGCGCCCCGGAGCGAGCGCCGGAACCCCGCCACGCCGTCGATCAGCACGAGCCGCGTACCCGCTCCGACCTCCGTCTTCAGCAGGTGGGCGAGCCGCTCCGGCGTGTTCGCGCCCGGCTCCACCTCCACGACCTCGAGCAGCCGCCGCGACCGCAGCTCCGAGCACTCGATGCCGAACGCCTCAATGCGCCGCGCCAGCGTGGCCGGCAGCTCCTCGAAGGTGTACACCACCGCCCGCTCGCCCCGCCGCGCCAGCGTCACCGCGAACAGCATCCCGAGCGTCGTCTTGCCCGCGCCCGCCGTGCCGGCCAGGAGCGTGACCGTCCCGCGCTCCAGCCCGCCGTGCAGCATGGCGTCCAGCTCCGGCACGCCGGACCGGATCGGCTCGCCCACCGCCGGGATCGAACGCTCCGGCAGCTCCGGCCACGCCATGACCTCCATCCCGTGGTCCGTCAGGCGCATCGCGTGCTGCCCGGTCCGGAACCGCGAGCCCCGGAACTTGCTGACCTGGAGGACCCGATCGCCGTAGCGCCAGTCGAGCGGGTAGCCCAGCTCGATGATCCCGTCACACATGTACTGGAGATCCTCGTCCGGCGCCTCCCGGCTCGCCTCCGCCGCGAGTAGCAGCGTGGACCCGAAGCTCGTCACGAACCGCATGAACGCGAGCACGTGCGTCCGGAACTGGTAGGCGTCCGGAGCCAGCAGACGCAGCGTCGTCACCGCGTCCACGAACACCCGCCGGGGCCGCAGCCGCTCCACGTATTCCAGGATCCGCCGCGTCGTGGGGTCCCGCTCCACCTCCGCCGGCGGGAAGATGTCGTACGGCCCCGGCTCCCGGAACCTGTCCGCCGAGGGGCTGAGATCCAGGAACTCGACCCGGCCCAGGTCGAATCCCAGGCGCTCCGCGTCCCGCCGGATGTCCGCCTCCGAAGATTCCAGCGTGATCAGCAGGTTGTGCCCCGGCTCATCCGCGTCCGCGCAGAGAAAATGCAGACCCAGCGTCGTCTTGCCCGTGCCGGGTCCGCCCCGCACCAGATAGGTGCGCCCCGGGATCAACCCGCAGTCCAGGATTTCGTCCAGCCCCGGGACCCCGGTCGACAACCGACCCATCTCCAACGCCACCGGATCCACCTTCGCCTTGCGTCAACCCAAGCCCCCGCCATGCCGGTCGTACGCCGAACGAGCATGCACTTTTCGTGCAAAGCCCGGGTCCGTCCGCCCGAAGTCGGTACGGGAACTCGCAACCGGCCGGTGGCCGGGGCGGGGCGGCGGTCGGGGTGGACCGATCATTGCGCGTCGAGGCCGGGGCCAGGGCCCGGCGACGCACCGGCCCTACGGGCGCTCGATCGGGCGCGACGGGCCCGGAGGGCACGGTGCCTTCGCGGGCGCGGGACACCGGGGCCGGCGGGGTCGGGGCCGGGCCGGGAGGGAGCGATGGGGATCGACGAACGTGGAAGCACGGCGGGCGGCGGCGGCGCCGTCGTCGCATACTTTTCGATGGAAGTGGGGCTGGAGCCGGGCATGCCGACGTACGCCGGCGGGCTCGGCATCCTGGCGGGCGACACGCTGCGCGCGGCCGCGGACCTGTGCCTGCCCGTGGTCGGCGTGACGCTGGTGCACAGGCAGGGCTATTTCCGGCAGGAGCTCTCGGATGATGGCTGGCAGTCGGAGCATCCCGTGCCGTGGGCGCCGGAGCGCCGGCTCGAGCCGGTCGGTGTCCGGGTCGAGATCCCGCTGGAGGGCCGGCCGGTCCACATCCGGGCGTGGCGCCACACGGTGCGCGGTGCCACGGGCCATACCGTGGCGCTGCTCCTCCTCGACACGGACCTGCCGGAGAACGCGGAAGAGCATCGGGGGCTGACCGACCATCTGTACGGCGGGGACGCCCGCTACCGGCTGTGCCAGGAAGCGGTGCTCGGCCTGGGCGGGGTGGCCATGCTGCGGGCGCTCGGCTGGCGCGACGTCGCCGTCTATCACATGAACGAGGGCCACTCCGCGCTCCTCGCGCTGGCACTGCTCGAGGAGCTGGAGGCGGCGCGGGCCGGGGACGGGCCGCCCGATCGGGAAGCGCTGGAAGCCGTGCGGCGCCGTTGCGTGTTCACCACGCACACGCCCGTGGCCGCGGGGCACGACCGCTTCCCGATGGACCTGGTGCGGCACGTGCTCGGGCAGGAGCGGGCCGTGCGCCTGGAGCGCGCCGGCTGCGCCGCGGGGGGCGAGCTGGACATGACCCGCACGGCGCTCCGGCTCTCCGGCTTCGTGAACGGCGTGGCCATGCGGCACCGGGAGGTCACGCGGAAGATGTTCCCCGAACATCGCATCGGCGCCATCACGAACGGTGTGCACGCCGTGACCTGGACCTCGCCCGCGATGCGGGCGGTGTTCGACCGCCACATCCCGGAGTGGCGCGTGCAGAACGGGAACCTCCGCTACGCCGTGGAGATCCCGCTGGAGGAGATCGTCGAGGCGCACCGGGCGTCCCGGATCCGGCTCCTGGAGGAGATCGAGCGCCGCATCGGCCGGCGGCTCGACCCGGACGCGCTGACGATCGGGTTCGCGCGGCGCGCCGCGCCGTACAAGCGGGTGACGCTGGCGTTCACGGACCCGGAGCGGCTGCGCGCCCTCTCCCGCGATGCCGGGCGGCTCCAGTTCGTGCTCGCCGGCAAGGCGCATCCGGGGGATGGCGTGGGGCGGGAGCTGATCCACCGCGTGCACGAGGCGGCCCGGGCGTTGGGGGAGGACCTGCCCGTGGTCTACCTGGAAGACTACGACATGCGGCTCGGCGCGCTCCTCACCGCGGGCGTGGACCTGTGGCTCAACACGCCGCGCCAGCCGCTCGAAGCGTCCGGGACCAGCGGGATGAAAGCCGCGCTGAACGGCGTGCCGAGTCTCAGCATCCTGGATGGCTGGTGGATCGAGGGCCACGTGGAGGGCGTGACCGGCTGGGCGATCGGCGAGGCCTGGTCCGGCGGCGATCCGGACGACGGCGCGGACGCGGCCGCCTTCTACGAGAAGCTCGAGTCCGCGGTGATCCCCACCTTCTATTCCCGCCCCGACGCGTACGCGCACATGCGCCGCTGGGCCATCGCGCTGAACGGCTCGTTCTTCAACGCGGAGCGCATGCTGCTCCAGTACGCGGTGCACGCGTACCGGCTCCCGGAGCTCGCGTTCCGGCGCCCGGGGGCGGACGTGGTAGAGGTCTCGGAGGCGGAAGCGCTCGCGGCCGGTCAGGGAGAGGGGGCCGAAGGCGCGCCCGTGGAGGCATCGCCCGTGGCGCCCGCGGAGGACCGGAGCGCTGCGTGAGGAGGCGCGGGGATCGACGTCCCGGCCAACCGCCCGAGGCGTAAGGGGGCGCGAGACCGCCTCGGGAGCCGGTGCGCCCACTTTCGGGAGGCCGGCGCTCCGGGCGGCCGGGCGGCCGGAAAAACTAGCGGCCCGGTGCCACCGGAGTGGCACCGGGCCGCTCGCCTGTGCGCGCGCCGTCCGGGGGCCGTCACCCTGCCGGGGTGCGCGGTCTACGCCGCCGTGCCGCGCCCACCCGCCACCCCGGTGATGGGCGGGCGCCGCCCACGGTCAGTTTCCGCCGTCCGACGCCCGGGCCGGACGCCGCGCCCGGATCGGCGGCGGCGGTTCGGACTGCCGCACCACCGGGTTCTCCCGCAGGAGCCGCAACGCCTCCTCCACGGCCCGCTCGAGCTGCGGGTCCCGGCCGGCGATCACGTCCTTCGGCGTCATCTCCACCTCGATGTCCGGCGCGACGCCCTCGTTCTCGACCGCCCACTTCCCGTCCAGATCGAAGAACCCGCCGCGCGGCGCGATCATCGTCCCGCCGTCGATGAGCGGCGGCGTGTCCCACGTTCCCACGAGCCCGCCCCAGGTGCGGGTCCCGACCAGGGGGCCGAGCCCCATGAACCGGAACATGTACGGGAGCAGGTCCCCGCCCGATCCGGCCATCTCGTTGATGACCATGACCTTCGGGCCCCAGATGCCGGCGATCGGGCTGGAGAACGGACGCCGGTCGCCGATTCGGTTGTTGAAGTACCCGTGCCGCTGCCGGGACATGACCTCGATCATGTAGTCCGCGGCCGAGCCGCCGCCGTTGAACCGCTCGTCGATGATCACGCCGTCCTTGTGCTGCTGCGCGAAGTAGTAGCGGTTGAAGTAGTTGTAGCCCTGCGCGCTCGTGTTCGGCACGTACACGTACGCCAGCCGGCCGCCGGACAGCTCATCCACCTTGCGGCGGTTCTCCTCGATCCAGGCGAACTGCCGGAGCGGCAGCTCGCTCGCCACCGGCACCACGGTCACGTTGCGGGCGCCCTGGAGCGTGGGCCGCGGGCCGACCGTGATGATGGTCTGCCGGTTCGCCGTGCCCTCCAGCAACCGGTACGGGTTGTCCGGGGGCACCAGCTCCACGCCGTTGATGGCCAGCAGGTACTCGCCTTCGGCGACGTCGATCCCCGGGCCGCTGAGCGGCGCCCGAAGCTCCGGGTTCCAGCTCTCGCCCGTGTAGATCTTCTTGATCCGGTACCGGCCGTTCACGACCTCGAAGTCCGCGCCGAGCAGCCCGACGTTCGCCTCGGGGACCGGCGGCATGTCCCCGCCGCGCACGTACGAATGCCCGACCGCCACCTCGGCGCCCAGCATGTCCAGCAGGTAGTTCAGGTCCGCGCGGTGCGCCACGTGGTCCAGCAGCGGCCGGTACATGGCCTTCGTCGCGTGGTAGTCCGCGCCGTGCAGGTTGTCCACGTACAGGAAGTCCCGCTGGAAGCGCCAGCCCTCGTTGAACATCTGCCGCCACTCGGCGCGCGGATCCACGAGCTTGCGGATCGCGGCCACGTTCACCCGGCCCGCGCCCGCCTGCGGAGGGGCCTTGTCCGTGTCCACGATCCCCCAGGTCCCGCCGTTCGGGCCCGGCGACCGGTAGGCCAGCTTCTTCCGGTCCGCCGAGATTGTGTACGCCTGCACGTTCGACAGGAACGGCCTCGCCTGGCGCTCCGAGAGCTGGTAGCGGTGCAGCTCGCCCCGCGCCTGCTGCCCGCCGCTCACCCCGCTCGCCGGGACGGTCTCCAGGAAGAAGACCGTACCGGCCGGGCCGGCCCGGAGCTGGGAGTAGTTGCGCGGCGTCACGTTCAGGGAGATCGTGCGCTCGAGGATCCCGTCGAAGTCGATCACCACCGTCGGCGTCTGGGACGCGGCTCCGCTCCCGCCGCCGGCGCCACCCGCGCGGCCGGCGTTCGCCTCGGACCCGGCGCCCGACGACGTCGCCTGACCCTCCTCGTCGCTCTCGGGAAGCAGCGGCGAGGGCTCGCCCTTCCGGAGCACGGCGAGGTAGACCGCGCGGGTGACCGGCCGGTCATAGCTCGTCATGTCGAGCCACCCGGTGTTCAGCCCGTAGTTCGTGGAGGCCAGGAAGTACAGGTACTTGCCCGACGCGTCCCAGGCCGGCCAGGTGGCGTCCGACATCCCGTCCGTGATCTGGTGCACCTGCCCGGTCTCCACCGAGTGCACGAAGATCGCCCGGAACTGGTTGTCGAGCCGCTTCGCGTACGCGATCCACCGGGAGTCCGGGCTCCAGACCGGGTTCATGGAGCGCTCCGGGACCATGTACGTGTCCGTGTCCGCGTGCGTCACGCGGCCGGTCTCCACGTCCACGATCCAGAGCCGCAGGTGCGTGTCCGTGAACAGGATCTTCTTCGAGTCCGGGGACCAGGCGGGCGTGAAGTAGAAGGTCGGGTCCGGGAGCTCGATCACGCGACGCTCGCCGATCCCGTCCTGCGGCGCGATCACCAGCCGGTACTCGCCGGATTCATCGCTGAACCACGAGATCCACTTCCCGTCCGGGGACCAGGCGGGGTTCCGCTCCGCCACGTCCGCCGTGTTCGTCAGGTTCCGCCAGTCGCCCTTGGACGCGGGGATCGTGAAGATGTCGCCCCGCGCCTCGACCACGATGCGCTTGCCGGTCGGCGAGATGGCCGCGTTCACGATCCGGTCCGCCACCGGCTTCCACTGCGGGACGAGCCACGGGAAGTCGCCCCGCACCTCGATGTTCACGCGGCGCGTCTCGCCGGTGCGCGGATCGTGCAGGTGGATGTAGCCGGCCTGCTCGAACACGAGCACGCCGGCGCCCGCATCCAGGCTCTTCACGTCGAAGTCGGTGAAGTGGGTGACCTGGCGCAGCGCCTTCGTGCGGGTGTCGTACGCCCACACGTTCATGGCCCAGTCCCGGTCCGACAGGAAGTAGACCGTGTCCCCGATCCAGACCGGGTCGATGTCCTTGCTCCCCTCCCAGCCCGGCGGCACCTCGAGATCGTACGTCTGCAGGTCCAGGATCCAGATCGGCCGGTTCTGCCCGCCCCGGTAGTTGCGCCACTCCTCGTCCCAGGAGCTGGCCAACCGGTACGCGAAGCGCTTGCCGTCCGGCGAGTACTTGCCCTGGTACGCCCGGGGCATGGGGAGCGGCTCGGGGAATCCGCCCTCCACCGGCACGCTCCAGAACCGGTAGGCGTTCCCGCTCGGCGCGGCGTCCCGGTTCGAGGCGAACACGATGCGGCGCCCATCCGGGGACCACCCCTGCACCAGGTCCGGACCCGGGTGCCACGTCAGGCGACGCGGCTCGCCGCCCTCCACCGGGACCACGTACACGTCCGTGTTGCCGCCGTACTGCGCGCTGAACGCCACGTACCGCCCGTCCGGCGAGAACTTCGGCAGCATCTCCTGCCCCTGGGAGCTGGTGAGGCGCCGCGCCACGCCGCCCTCCCGCTCCACGATCCAGATGTTGTTCGCGTACGAGAACGCGATGTGGCGCTCGCTCACCGTCGGCTGTCGGAGCAGCCGCGTCTGCGCGGCCGCGCCGGCCGGGCGCGCCGCAGCGAGCGTGGCCACGAGCCCGGCGACGAGCACCGCGCGGGGCAGGACGGACGCCCGCGAGAACGAGAACGAAATCCCTGACCGGGTCCGGCCCGAACCCGGATGATCGCTGACGATCACACGCATCTTTGCGACACCAGCTCTGAGGATCGAGGGGGAACTGTCCGTGGCAGCAGAAGATGCGGTGCGGCAGGCCGTTCGGCAACCGCGCGGACGAGATCAGGGCCGGCGGTACCGCACTCCGTCCCCCGGCCGATGACGGCATCCCTGGCCGCGCTTCTCGTCCGGCGGGGATTGGGAGGAGGGGAGCCGACGATGAATGATGCAATTATCGTGTATTACGATTGTTGTAATATTAGTATTTCATATCATTGTTCGCCTCCTTGAGTGTCGCCGTACCGTTCACGCCAGGAACGCCGTCGGCCTGCCGACGGTCCGGTGACGCACCCGGAAACCTCCCCAGGCGAATGACGCCGTTCGGCGCCAAGGCCCGAAGCGTGGAGTCACGCACGGCGTTCGTCGGCGGCGGGCCGCGTCGGATCCCCACCCAGCGGCAGCCATGGCGGGCGACTACCGGCGCCGCGCACTCCTGGGGCCTCGGCCCGGACCGACCCGAATTCGCGAGCGGTCGGGGACGCTCGTCCGCTCCCTGCCCGTCGCGGCCAGGAATCCCGCCCCGTCCCCCACCGGTGAGTGGGGACGGCGCCTCCCTGGCCCTTCTGCTCGGAAGACGGCGTGCCGGGCGCGCACGCAGGGGGCACGGCCTGATTGCAGGGCCCGCCCGGTGTTCACCACAGCCGCACCTGGCCGGACGCCGCGACGCGGGTCTCGCGCCACCCGCCGTCGCCGCGCTCGTGGAGGCCCCGCACCCGCACCTCGACCCTCGGTCCCACGCGCACCGCCACGTCGACCTCGCCGCCTACGCTCTCGCCTTCCCGGTCGGGCGCATACAGGTTCAGCTCGCCCCGGTCGCGGTGGAACGCATCGACCCGGATCCGCAGCCGGGCGTCGGGCGAGTCGGCCCACCCCGCGACTCGCCATTCCGTGCCGCTTCCGGCCAGCGGGTGGCCGAGCGGCCGCCCGTCCACGGTCCACCCCTGGTGGAACCGCCAGTGGCGGTACCAGGGCAGGTTCCTCGTCTTGCCCGGCACGAACCCGGTCCGCTCGACGGCCACCGAGAGGCGCGGGAGCCCGGGCACGCTCGCGAGCCGGACGCCGGCCAGGATCCCGGGCGCCTCCTTCCACGCCCCCGCGCTGTCCTCGAAGCCCCACTCCCCGTAGAGCACGAGCGGCACGGGGCCGGCCGGCACCCGATACCACACGTCCACCGCCACGATCTGGTTGTCGACCTCGCTCTTCCGGCCCGCGTGCTTCCCGATCACCACGTAGAGCAGATCCCGGAGGCGGAGGTCGTAGTCCTCGTCCCCGGCCACCATGGCGCCCCGGTTGACGCCGATGACGAGCCGCTCGTGGGGCTGGACCGAGAGGCGCCCGGCCCAGAACCACGGGTCCCGGACCGTTTCGTCCCCCTGGACCCGGGCCAGGAAGGTCTCCGCGCGCACCGGTCCGAGGTGACGCAGGAACCCCGGCAGGGTGACGTCCTCCAGGAACGCCACGCCGCCGCCGGTGAAGGCGTCCGCCGAGAGCACGACCCCGCCGCCGGCGCCGGGCCCGAACCCCACGGCTCGGCGGCCGAACCAGATCCCGAGCGACGCCGGCGTGAGGAGCACGTAGGCATCCCCGATCCCGGCGCCATCCCGCCCGGTGGTGGCCACGAGCTGCCCGGCGGCATAGCGGCCGCCGTACACCCGGAGCCGGGCCGCCGGGCCGACGGATTCCCGGTCCGGGATCGGGCGAGGATCCGTGCCGCCGGCCGTGTTCCGGTAGCCCGTGGCCGCCGTCAGCCCGCCGGACTCCGCCCTCACCCCGAGGCCCACCCCGCCCGCGAGTCCGAGGGCGTCTCCCCCGTCCGCGGGGCGCACCCACGGCTCGCCGAACTCCTCGGTGAACCTGTCCAGGTAGCCCCGGGCGATCTCCTCGTACGGCGTACCCGCGGCGGCGCTGACCGCGGATCGGAGGAGCCGTTCGGCCCGGCGCTCCGTGATGGATCGCCCGCCGGGATCATGGCCGGCTCCGAGGAGCCCGAGGCCGTTCAGCCGCCGCAGTGCGGCGTGGACCCAGTGGTCCGTTTCGAGGAACGGCGTCGCCTGCCGGGCCCGGACGGGCGGCGCACCGCAGAGGAACAGGAGGAGGAACGCGACGACGGTCCGGCAACCCGCGACGCGCCCCCGGCCGTCGCGGCGCCGGGGCCGCGGCCGCGCCCCGCCTCGCCAAGCCTCCCCATAGTAACGTGTCCGCCTGTCTCCGCTGCGCATTCGCCTTCCTCCACGGCGCCCGTGGTCCTGCCCCCGGCCGTCCGCGCCGGGCTTTCCGCCGAAGCATGCCGAAGCCGGTCGGCGGCATCCCTGGACGGTAACGCGCCGGGTCGTCCATCGCCAACAGGCCGGCCCCGGGGACCGGCAGGCGGCGGTCGTCACGAGCGGGCACCGGCACCGGGTCTCCGGCCGGGACCGGAGTTGCCACCGAGAACCCGGGCGCAGCCTTGCCGGCGGGTCGGAACGCCCCGGGGTGGAGGTCGTTCGAGCCGCCCCCGTCGAGCCGCGCCGTTCGCGCCGCCCGCACAGGGTAGCAGCGCCGCTATGCCGGAGCCCGGCCCCATGAGCGACGAGCATGGGCCCGGCCGCGGCGCCCTCGCGCTCCGGCGCCGCGCCTGTGGCGCCGGATCCGGGCGCTCCGGCCGTATCGGGCCAAGATAGGCGGCGCCAGCGGCCAGGAAAACCGGCGTCCGGCCCCGCGCCCGCGGACAATGACCGATCGTCTCCCGTGTCGCCCGTGCCCCGGCCGCCGCGCGGCGGGGCGTGGGCGGGCTCACCCGCCGGGCTGGCGGTCCGGCGGACCGGCGGGTACCGGCACGCAGGAGGAGCGGCGCAGTGAGACGGCGAACCACCAATGACCCAACGCCCGGCGCGCCGTCCCTTCAACACTTCTGGAGTTCACGCGGCCATGAATCGGCAATGCTCCCGGCACGTCGTGCGCCGCTACGCCGGCCACTCCGAGGAGCCCCACCCCGCCTTGCCCCTGCCGCCGTTCGCCGCTATATCCGTGTCCAACCAGACCTTGCTCCGTGAGACAGAGGAAATGCCGCTATCGCCGTTCCAGAAGCACAAGATCCGCTGGCTGTTCTCGGTCCTCGACGTGAACCGGGACGGCCGCGTGGACCGTGACGACTACACGAGCCGCGTGCGGGCGCTCGCGCGGCTGCGGGGTTGGACCGCCCATTCCCCCGAGTACGAGCGCCACATGGACCGGGTCCTCGAGGAGTGGGAAGCCGTGCGGGACAGCGCGGACCTGGACGAGAACGGCGCCGTCACGGCGGAGGAGTTCGTCCGCTATGCGGACATCTTCCTGGATGACCGGGAGGCCGTCCGGGCGTTCGCGCGGGGAGACGTTCAGCTCCTCTTCGACGCCATGGACACCGACGGGGACGACGAGATCACCATCGAGGAGTACCGCGCGTACCTCGAGGCGTGCGGCGTGGACGGCTCCGCCGCGGACGTGTTCTTCGCCCACGCGGACCTCGACGAGGACGGCCGCATGACCCGCCGCGAGATGTCCCACGCCATGGAGGAGTTCCTGCTGAGCGAGGACCCGGACTCCAGCGGCAACTTCATGTTCGGGCCGCTCCCGCCCTTCCCCGGCCCGAACGCGTAGGGCCGGCCCGGGATCCGGTCGGCGCGGGCCCGGCACCCGGCCAGGGAACCCGGCGCCCGCGCCCGGCACGATCGGACATCGACCCGGGGCCGGGTCCCGTCGCGCGCCCGGGCACGACCGCTCGTCAACCGGCGCGCGGACACATGTCGAAGCGCACCGCGGCGTGCGGAGCCGCGCCGAGCCCCGCCAGACGAACCGGAACCGGGCCGGTCGAACCACGCCTTGCCGTGTCGGACCCCGCCGCGCGGACGGAGTCCTGCCGCGTCGCTACGCGGCGTGCAACGCCGCTTTGCGCCGAAACGTGCGGCCACACGCCGTCCCGGCCGCGCTGACGCGAGCCAAGGCGCTATGCCAGCCAACATACCGAGCCATACCCCACCGAGCCCGGTCACATGGCGTAGCACCGGCATACCCCGCCGCACCCCGATCCCGCTCGCTCTCGCGCGGCGACAGGACGGGCTCCCACCGGGCCGCAGCTCCCCACGCCGACGGCAGCCGGACTCTCGCTCGCCCGGTCTATTCGATCTTCGAACCGGCGTTCACCTCCCGCCGGGTGCACCGGCCGGACCGAACATCCGGGAGTCTCTGTCCCTGGTCGGTGCCGGCGCCGCACCGGACGACGCCGACCCGCGCCCGTCCCCCGACCCGCCGTTCGCGGGCACCCGCCTACCCGCCCACCCGGAGCCCCCGGGGCCGCGCCGATGAATCGTTTGCTGCCGCTTCCGGGACCGGACGCCTCCCCCACCGCATCGCAACCTCCCGCGCCAGGCCGCCGGAGCGCCACTCGGCCCCCCTGGCCGAACCCGGTCCGACGCCGGGCAATACCGGCCGCGCCACCTCCCTGCGTCACCGGCGCCAGAACGCGCGAACTCTCCTCTCCTTCGCCGGGCCACGACGACGTCACCGCCCCGCACCGTGCCGGCACCCACCGCAACGCCCCAAACGCCGCCCCATTTCAACCAGAATCTCCCGAGCATTCCCGTAACTCATTGCAAAAACGTACTTTGTACCGGAACCCTCCCCGCCTGGCGGCGTATCTCCATGAGTATCCCAGCGAATCGATACCTCTCGCAGGTTTTTCGGGGCGGGCCGCAGGGCCGCCCAATCGAGCCGACAACGTGGAATCGAGCGTAGACCGCTGACCGGTGCGCTCACCGAACCGTAGAGGAACAATGCCGCATCATTTGCTCCTGCTCGGAATCGGGATCATCATGCTCATCGAGAGCGGTGTGCTGCCGTTCGACCCGAGCGGCCCGCTGCTGCCCAGCCCATCCGCCCTGGCCTCTCACCTGGCCCCGGGCGCGGCATCCGGCCCGGACCGTGCGTTCAACGCCGGGCCGGTTGGAAGTGCCGCGAACCCGGAGAACGGGCGGGAGTCCGCCGTGGACGACGTCGCCGACTCACCCGAAGCGCGTGCCGAAGCCGCGCTGCGTGCGCTCGCTCCGCGGGTGGCGAAGCAGAGCCACCCGGAAGCGCTGCGCCTGGCGTTCCGGACGTACTACGCGTACCAGGCGGCGAACCCCGGGAAGGTCAGGAATCCGTACTTCTACTTCGTGGATTTCGGGCTGAGCAGCCGTGAGCCGCGCGGCTACGTGTTCGACATGGAGGCGCTCGAGGTCGTGGACGGTCCGTTCACGGTCGCGCACGGGAGGGGTTCGGGCGGTGAGGGCGTGCCGACCCGCTTCTCGAACCGTCCTGGCAGCAAGGCGACGTCGCTCGGCCTCTACCTCGCCCAGGAGACCTACACCTTCCGCGGACGGGCCGGGGGCAAGGCGTACACCTCCATCGGGCTCCGGCTCCAGGGGCTGTCCGGCCCGTACAACGACGCGGCGCGGCGCCGCGGGATCGTGGCGCACGGCGCGCCGTACGTGACGGCGCAGCGGGCGGGCCGGAGCGAGGGGTGCCCGGCCATGGAGCAGGCCCGGGCGCGCAAGCTGTTGCCGATGCTCGCGAACGGCGGCCTGGTCTTCCATTTCTCGCCGAATGACGCGAACTGGCTGGCCGACGCCGCTCGGTCGGCCGGCCTGACCCTCGCCGAGTCGTGAGATCGGGGCGAGCGCCGCGAGCGCGGCGGGGGTAGGAGCCCGCCCTCCCCCGTCGCCTCGATCGCGCGATCGGTCCGCCACGCGCCGCACGCATGGCGCCATGCTGCCGGGCCCGCGCTCTCGATCATCGCATGAGTACCAGGCACCGCGCGCGCGAGGACATACTCCTGCGCCCCGACCATGCAGGGCTGGTGCCGCGGTACCGGCCGCATCGGGCACCGGGATGCGCGGGCGGGGGGGCGGCGTGGCGGCGTGGCCCGGCTACCCTACCGACGCCCCGACCGACGCGCCACGCCCATCGGGTCGAGCAGCCTGCACCTCGCTCACCCCACGCATTTTGGCCCACCAAACGACCGCCGAACGATCCGGCACCCATCCGGCCGTCCGTCACCGTTGCGAATTCCCGCCACTGGCAGCTAATTATGGCCATGGCCGCGGTCACCCCCCTCCACCCCCGCACCGCCCCCCTGGTGCGTGCCGGAACCTGGCGCCGTTGGGCCGGGTTCGTCGTGGCGAGCGGGTACGATCCGCACCCGGACCGGGAGTACGCCGCGATCCGCAGCGCGGCCGCCCTCATCGACATTTCGCCGCTCTACAAGTACCGCATCGCCGGCCCGGACGCCGTCCGGCTGCTGGACCGCGTCGTCACCCGGGACGTGACCCGGTGCCGCGTAGACCAGGCCCTCTACACGACCTGGTGCGACGGCGCCGGCAAGGTCATCGACGACGGCATGGTGAGCCGTCTGGACGACACGACCTTCCTCCTGACCGGCACGACCCCGTCGCTGCGCTGGCTCTCCATGAACGCCGTGGGCCTGGACGTGGCCCTCGAGGACCGTTCGGCCGCCACCGCCACCCTCGCGCTCCAGGGCCCCCTCTCCCGCGCGGTGCTCGAGCGGGTGGCCGAGGATGACGTCGCATCCCTACGCTACTTCCGGCTCATGCACACGAAGCTGGCCGGGATCCCGGCCATCGTCTCGCGCACGGGCTACACCCGCGACCTCGGCTACGAGCTGTGGGTGGACGCCGAACGCGCGGTCGCGCTCTGGGACGCGCTGATGGCGGCGGGCACGCCCGACGGCATCACGCCGGCCGGCATCTGGGCCCTGGACACCGCCCGGATCGAGGCCGGCCACATCATGGCGGACGTGGACTACCACTCCGCGCACCTCGCGCTGATCGAGTCGAGGAAGTCATCGCCGTTCGAGCTGGGCCTGGGCTGGACGGTGAGTCCGGACAAGGGCCCGTTCAACGGCCGGCGGGCGCTGGAGGCGGAACGCGAGGCCCGGCCCCGCTGGCGCCTCGTGGGGCTCGAGGTGAACCGGGAATCCGTGGAGCGGCTCTTCGCCGAGCACGGGCTCCCGCCCCGGATGCCGGCCGTGCCGTGGCGCGAGGGCCGGCCCGTGTACCGCCTCGGCCGGCAGGTCGGCTACGCCACGAGCGGGTGCTGGTCCCCGCTCCTCCAGCAGGCGATCGCGCTGGCGCACGTCCGCGCTCCGTACCACGAGCCCGGCACTCGCCTGACCGTGGAGTGGACCGTCGAGCACCGGCGTCGCCAGGCCCGCGCCCGGGTGGTGCCGCTCCCGTTCTTCGACCCGGAGCGCAAGCGCGCCTGAGCGTGCGGCGGCCGCGGGCCGTGGCGCGAGCCGCGAACCGGGATCCGGGCGACGTCGCCTCGAACTCCCACCCGGCGTGCGCATGCTCCCGGGCTCCGCCGCGTCCACGGTTCCACCCGACCGCGCGGCGATCCCGGCCGGCGTCCCGGAGGGCGCCAGCGTTCCGGAGGCAGGACCCTTCACCGCAGGAGGCCGCCGTGTCGCTCCAGATCGATGACCCCGAGGTCCAGCGGCTGGCCGAAGCGCTGGCCCGGACCACCGGCGAGACCCCGACCGAGGCGATCCGGCGCGCGCTGCTCGAACGCTGGGACCGGCTCCGGTTCCGCGTCCCGGACACGAGCCGGGCGGAGCAGGTCCGGCGCTGCCTGGAATCCGGATTCTCGCCCCCCGCGCGCGAGCTCCCGGTCGGCCGGGCGGAGCACGTTCCGGAGCGGTACGGGACGCCATGAGCGCCTCACGCTACGACGCCATCGTGATCGGCGCCGGCCACAGCGGCCTGGTCGCCGCCGCGTACCTGGCGCGGGCCGGCCTCCGCACCCTCGTCCTCGAGCGCCGGCCCGTGGTCGGCGGCGCTGCGGTCACCGAGGAGGTCTTCCCGGGGTTCCGGTTCTCCGTCTTCTCCTACGTGGTCAGCCTCCTCCGCCCGGAGATCATCCGGGAGCTGGACCTCCCCCGGCACGGGCTCCGGATCCTCCCCCTCGAGAGCACGTTCACGCCGCTGGAGAACGGGGACTACCTCGTGACCTGGGCGGACCCGGACGAGACCCGCCGGGAGGTGTACCGCCACTCGCCCCGGGACGCGGACGCGCTCCCCCTCTTCGACCGCCTCATGCAGCAGATGGCCTTGGCGGTCAAACCGATCCTGGACATGGTCCCGCCCGACCCGACGTCGCTCGCGCCCTCCGACGTGGCGGGGATGCTCCGGCTCGGCAAGCACTTCCGGTCCCTCGGCCCGGAGCGGTTCCATGCGCTGTACAGGCTCCTGACCATGAGCGCCGCGGACTTCCTGGACGAGTGGTTCGAGTTCGATCCGCTCAAGGCCACGAAGTCCGCGTCCGGCATCATCGGCAGCTTCCTCGGCCCGCGCTCGCCCGGCTCCGCGTACGTGCTCCTGCACCACTACATGGGCGAGATCGACGGCGCGTTCCGCGCCTGGGGCTTCCAGCAGGGCGGGACCGGCGCGGTGAGCGAAGCCATCGCCTCGGCGGCCAGGGCGTTCGGCGCGGAGATCCGGACGAGCGCGCCCGTGGCGCGGGTCCTGGTCCGGGACGGGCGCGCGTACGGCGTGGCGCTGGAATCGGGCGACGAATTCGAGGCGCGCGTCGTCGTCTCGGGGCTGGATCCCCGGCGCACCTTCACCGAGCTCGTCGACCCGAAGGAGCTCCCCGACGACCTCATCGAGGCCGTGCGGCGCTACCGCTTCCGCGGCTCGTCCGGCAAGGTCAACCTGGCGCTGGACGGGCTCCCGGACTTCACCTGCCTCCCCGGCCCGGGGCCCCATCTCCGCGGCGCCATCTCCATTTCGCCCAGCGTGGAGTACCTCGAGCGCGCGTACGACGACGCGAAGTACGGCGAGTTCTCCCGCAGCCCGTACATGGACATCGTGATCCCGTCCCTGATCGACCCGACGATGGCGCCGACCGGCAAGCACGTGATGAGCATCTTCGTGCAGTACGCGCCCTACCACGTGAACGGCGGGTGGACGGACGAGAAGCGCGAGGCGTTCGGCGACGCCGTGATCGACACCCTCTCGCGCTTCGCGCCGAACCTGAAATCGCTGATCCTGCACCGCCAGGTGCTGACGCCGGCGGACATCGAGCGGATCACCGGGCTGTCGGAAGGGAGCATCTTCCAGGGTGAGCTCGCGCTCCAGCAGCTCTTCTTCCTGCGCCCGGCGCCGGCGTGGGCGAAGTACAGCACGCCGATCCGCGGGTACTGGCAGTGCGGCTCGGGAACGCATCCGGGCGGCGGGATCATGGGCGCGTCCGGCAGGCTGGCGGCAAGGAGGATCCTGGCATCATGGGGCTGACGTACGACGCCATCGTGATCGGCGCCGGCGCGAACGGGCTGGTGGCCGCAGCCACGCTGGGCCGGAGCGGGATGCGGGTGCTCGTGGTGGAGGCGGGGGGCTCCACCGCCGGGCAGGCCCGGCTGCACGAGTTCGCGCCCGGGTTCCGCGTCCCCCCGCTCCGGCCGGACCCGGGCTGGCTCCCGCCCCCGATCCGCAGCGCGCTGGGCCTCGAGGGCCCGGGGCTGGAACGCGATCACCCGGAGTTCCCGCTGACCGTGGCGCTCGGGCCGGACGAGCTATTCCCGCTCCCCCGGGACCCGGCGGCCGCCATGGAGGTGATCCGCCGCCACTCCCCGGCGGACGCGGAGCGCTGGCCGGACTTCATGACCCGGCTCCGGAGCCTGGCCGGCTTCCTGGAATCCCTCTACCAGCTCCCGCCGCCGGACGTATCCGCGCGTTCGCTCCAGGACGCATGGGCGCTGTTCCGCACGTACCGCGCATTCCGGCGGCTCGGGCGGCGGGGGATGGCGGAGCTCCTGCGCACGATCCCGATGCCCGTCGCCCAGCTCGCCGAGGAGTGGTTCGAGGCCGGGCCGCTCCGGGCCGCCGTGGCCGCGGGCGGCGTACTGGACTACCGCCTCGGTCCGCGGGCCGGCGGAACCGCGTTCATCCTCCTGCACCACCTGGTCGGCGCGCCGCCGGGCACGATCCGCGGCCGGGGAACCTGGCGGACCGGCCCGAACGCCTTCACGGAGGCGGCCGGGGAGGTGGCGAGGCGCTGGTCCGTCTCCGTACGCACCGGGGACGCCGTGGCCCGGATTCTGGTCCGGGACCACGCGGTCCGGGGCATGGTGCTGGAAACGGGCGAAGAGCTGCACGCCCGCTACGTGCTCTCCACCCTCGACCCGGCCCGCACGCTGCTCGGGCTCGTGGACCCGGCCTGGCTCGACGCCGAGCTCCTGCACGCGGTCCGAAACATCCGTTTTCGCGGATGCACCGCCGTGGTGCTCTACGCCATGGACGCGCTGCCCGGGAAGGTCGGGGCGGACGACGCCTCCGCCGCGCTCGCGGGCGTGCTCTCCCTCACGCCGGACATGGACGCGCTCGAACGCGCGGCGGACGCGGTGAAGTACGGCGAGGTCCCGGCACGGCCGCACATCGAGCTGACGGCGCCCACGCTGCACTGGCCCTGGCTCGCGCCCGAAGGCAAGCACATCGTGACCGCGCGCGTGCAGTACGTGCCGTACCGGCGGCGGGATGGCCGGCCCTGGGACGCCGCGGCCGGGGATGCGCTCGCGGATGCCGTAGGCGACGTCATCGAGGGCTTCCTTCCCGGCTTCTCGAACCGCGTCCTCGCCCGGGCCACCCTCACGCCCGCGGACATCGAGCGGCGGTACGGCCTGACCGAGGGCGCCATTTCCCACGGCGAGCTGGCCCTCGACCAGATCCTCTTCATGCGGCCCGTCCCGGCCCTCAGCCGGTACGTCACCCCGATCGACGGGCTCTATCTCTGCGGCGCGGGCACGCACCCCGGGCCCGGCGTGCCCGGCGGGCCTGGCTGGCTCGCGGCCCGGCGGCTGCTCGCGGACCGGCGCTGAGCCGGGGCCGTAGCGCGGCCAGGCCTGCGGCCGTCCCGGACCATGTCGGCGGCCGGCCGCCTCGCGCGAACCCCGGTCGGCGGCCCGGCCGAGGAGGCGGATCAGCCCGGTGAGGCGGGAGCCACGACGTCGCCTCGGGCCTCCCGGAGCGGTAGCCAGACCGTGAACGTAGCGCCGCTGCCCGGCTCGCTCTCCACCGTGATGTCCCCGCCCAGGGCCCGGGCGACCCGGCGGCTGATGGCAAGGCCGAGCCCCGCCCCGCGTTCGGTCCCGCGCTCGAGTCGGGTGAACTCCTCGAAGATGAGCTCCTGCTTGTCCCGCGGGATCCCCGGGCCGGTGTCCCGGACCGTGATGCAGACCCAGCGTTCGGGCACGGGCATCCGGAGCTCGACGTTGTACGGCGAGCGTTCCACGTGGACGCCCGCGGCCCGGGCGGCATCCGCATCGCACAGGCCCACGCCCACCACGATCCGGCCGCCCTCGGGCGTGTACTTCACCGCGTTGGAGATCAGGTTCCCGAGGATCTGGCGGACCCGGTTCGCGTCCGATTCGATGGCCGGCATCTCCGCCGGCACCTCGAGGTCCATCCCGATGCTCTTCGCCTCGGCGATCGCGCGGTACTCCGCCGCCACGTCCCGGGCGGTGGTCCGCACGTCCACGGCCGCCCATTCGATGGCCATCTGCCCGGCCTCGGCCTGGGCCAGCGTGACCACATCCTCGATCAGCTCGAGCGCGGCGCCGATGGATCGGTGGATCCGCGTCACCCCCTCCTCTTGCCGCGGCGTGAGCTCCCCGAGCGCGCGGGACAGCAGCAGCTCCGCCTGGCCGCGGGCCGCGCCGAGCGGGTTCTTGAGGTCGTGACTGAAGCCGCGCACGATCCGGGTCCGCCACTCGGTGGCCCGCTCGAGCTCGATGCGGCGGGTCTCCGCGGCATCCAGCAGGTTCACGCGGCGAAAGGCGAGCGAGGCAAGATCCCCGAACGTGTCAGCGCGAACGATCTCGTCCGGGCGGAACATCGGCCGGTCCGCGCGGCGTGTCACGAGAAGCGCGCCCAGCGCTTCGTCGCCATCCATGAGCGGCACGACCACGGCGGTGCATCCCGGGCAGTGCCGGCTCAGGTGCTCGGGCAGCGGGGCGTCCGCCTCGGGCACCCCTCCCAGGATCGCCGGTTCGCCCCGCTCCACCACGTACTCCGCGGCCGAGCCCCGGTACGGCGCCCGTGCGCCCACCGGCGGCACGAGCTCCCCGGCCGCGGCCACGATCTCCACCTCCCCGCGCTCGAGGGCGAGCTGCTCGACCAGCGCGCCATCCCCGTTCGTGGCGGTGAGGGCGCTGGCCGCGATCTGCCGCACCATCTCGTCGATGGTGAACTGGGCCACCACCGCCCGGGTCGCCTCCCGCAGCGCCGCCTCTTCCCTCGCGTGCCGTTCCGCCTCCTCCCGCGCCGCCCGCTCCCGCTCCAGCGCACGCTGCCGCTCCTTTTCGAGCTCCGCCCGGCCGACCGCCTGCGCCAGCACGTTCGCCACGCCCCGCAGGAAGACCACATCCTCGGGGCTGAACTCCCGCCGCTCCCGGGAGTGCGCGCCGAGCACCCCGAACGGCCGCGGCCGACCCCGGATCAGCGCCGTGATCCCGCTGACCACGCCGTGCTCGAGCAGCAGCCGCGGCGGCTCGAACCGCGTCTCCCTGCGCAGGTCCTCCACCACCACCGGCTCGCCGGACGCGAGCGTGTAGCCCGCCTGGGAGCCGCGGCCTCCCGGCACGATCGCGCGGCCGACCTCGTCCCCCCGCCACCCGACCCCCGCTACCAGCCGGAGCGCGTCCCGATCCGGCAACAGCTCCAGCACCTCGACCAGCTCCACGCCCAGCGCGTCCGCCACCTGCCGGACCGCTTCCTCGAACAGGTGCTCGAGGTCGCCTTCGCGCAGCGCCAGCTGCCCGAGCGCCGCCACCGCCGCCTGCTGCCGCTCCCGGACCCCCAGCCGCCGGAGCGTCCGGACCCGCTCCGTGATGTCCAGGTACATCGCCAGATAAATGGCCGGCGCGCCCGCGGTCGGCCGAACGAGCACGGCGGACAGACTCACGTCCACACAGGTGCCGTCCTTCCGCACGCGCACCGTGTTCAGCCCCGTCACCCGCTCGCCCCGATCGAGGGCGCGCAACAGGCCGTCCAGCTCCGCCTGCCAGTCCTCCGGCACAATGGGCGCCTGCCCGCCCTGGACCTCCGACCGCCGCCAGCCGAACAGCTCCTCCGCCGCCCGGTTCCACAACACGATCTCCCGGTCCGGCGTGCTCCCCACCACGGCCAGCGGCGCACAGTCGACGATCACCCGCAGCAGGCGCCCGTCGCCGGCTAGCTCGCCGGTGGGATCAGGCGCCCGCCCGCTGCTGTGGCGCATCGTCCCCGGTCTCCTGGGCGCGCCGCCGCTCGATCAGGTCCCGCACGAAATCGGGCAGCTCCCGGATCTCGAACGCCTTCTGCAGGAACGCGTCCGCGCCTGCAGCCCGCCAGTCCACATCCGGCTCGTCGATCGAACTGAACAACGCGATCGGCGTGTCCGCCAACCGCGGATCGCTCCGCAGCCGCCGCGTCACCTCCCGCCCGTCCATCGTCGGCATCATCACGTCCAGCAGCACCGCGTCCGGACGCTCGTGCCGTACGCGCTCGAGCGCCTCGTTCCCGTCGAACGCCCGGATGACGTCGAACCCCGCGTGCTCCAGGACCAGCGCCATGAGCTCGGTCGTGGCCGGCTCGTCGTCCGCCACGAGGACGCGTTCCGCCATCATACGGACTCCGTCGGGCCCGGCCGATCCGCCGCCGGGAACGGTTCGATCGACGGATCGAAGATCCCGTCGACCTCGATCCCCTGCCCCGTGATCCGGAACTCGCGCGTCGTGTTGTCGTACTCCTGTTCCCTCATCTTCATGATCGTAAGGATACGGCGCAGGCGGGACCGCGCCTCGAGGTACCGGACCACGAGCACGTTGTCCACAATGCGCGACATCCCTGCCACCGGGAACTCGATCCCGCCCGGCCCCCCACGCCGGATCTCCTGAGCATAGACCGCGCCGATCCCGCGCGCCCGCAGCAGGTCGGACAGCGCCGCGAGGAACGGGATCTCCCGCCCCGGATAGGTGAACGTCTGGCGCAGCGCGTCCAGCCCGTCCACCACCACGCGCCGGGCCCCGCATTCCTCGACCGAATCCAGCACCACCTGCGCCACCGCATCCGGCAGCATCTCGACGGCGGGCCGCCGCAACAGCCGGACCGCGCCCCGCTCCACGTGGCGACGCAGGCGGATCCCGACGTTCTCCGCCTTGGCGATCAGATGGTCCGGCGTCTCGTGGAACCCGAAGTACAGGCCCGGCTCGCCCTCTTCCGCGCCGGTCGCCAGGAACGCCAGGCCGAGCACTGTCTTGCCGGCGCCCGGCGAGCCCGCCACCAGCGTGACCGACGCGGACGGCACCCCGCCCCCGAGCATCGCATCCAGACCGGCGATCCCGAACCGCATCGGATGGGGCGCCTCGGAGGCCTGGCGCAACGGCTCCTCCCCCGGCATGGCCTCGATCCGCGGGTAGATCCGGATCCCGTCCGAGTCGATGGTCATGGCGTGCCATCCCAGCACCGGCGTCCCGCTGCGCATCTTCTCCACGGCGAAGCGGCGCACCACGCGCAGCCCGTGCTCCTCCGTCCCGAGCCGGAGCACCCCATCCGGCACCGCGAGCTCGCTCAGCCCGGCCTCCGGCTTCACGTGCGCGAAGAGCGCCAGCGCCGTCATGCCCGTCAACGACGCCTGCACGCCCAGGTCGCTGAAGAACTGGAAGTACTCCGTGACGGATACGTCCAGGATCCGCAGCGTGTGCGCGCCGTCCAGCACCAGCAGCTCCGGCCCCCGGTCCTCCACGAGGCTCACGATCTCCCGCCAGAGCCCCTCCGCGCCCGACCGCTGGACCGCACCCAGTGCGCTCCCGTAGTACAGGCCCCGCCCGATCTGCGATGGGTCGAAGAAGCTGAACCCCCGCGCCTGTTTGACCAGCGTCTCCTGGGACTCCACCATGAGCGTCAGGTACAGGACCGTGCCGCCTTCCCGCACCCGGTGGCTCGCGATCTGATGCGCGAGCACGGTCTTGCCCGTGCCCGGCTCTCCGACCACCACGTGCACGGCGCCGCGCCGGAGCCCGCCGCACAGCACCCGGTCCAGGCCGGGCACGCCGGTGGTGATCCAGTCCCCGCCGCTCGGCCCGCCTCGGTTCAAAGGCATCTTCCTCCCCCGTGGGCTCCCGAGCCGATGATCCATCGACGTGAAGCGAATCCGCCCGGGCAGGTGTGCTACAAGTACCGGACCAGCCACGCCGGGCGCGGGAAAGCGGCGCGGACGCGCTCACGCCGCCGGGTCGACCGGCACGGCGCGGGTGCGCCCGCTCGAGATCGGATTGTCGCCTGGGAATCGTTCTTCGCGGAGGAGCCCGCCGCCCGCCGTCGGCCTGGCGCTCCGGGGTCGGCGGGACGCGAGCTACCGGACCGTCACCCGCACCGAGTCCGCGCGGCCGCCCGGCCACTCGGCCCGGATCACGTGGGTGCCTGGCTCTAGCCGCCAGCGGGAGCCCCGAATCGGCTGGCCGTCCACGAACCAGCTCACCGGCTCGTCCGGCGTCGCGCCCACGGCCGCCAGGGGGATCGTGGCGTAGCGCGGGTCCACGCCCACCGGCCGCTCGTACACATCGCCGTCCAGCGGGGAGAGGATCCGGTAGGCGACGTCGGGCGCGCCTTCCGCTTCGCCCGCCCCCGCCTTCCCGGCGACCGCCGGCTCCGCGATCCCGGCCATGGCGAGCCGGCCATCCGCCCGCCCCGCTCCCGCTGCCCATTCCGCGTACTCCGGCGGCAGCACGATCCGGCCGTCCCGATGCCAGTCGTCCTCGCGGGTGGGCTCGGTGCCCGGCAGGAACCACTCCGTCATGGATGGGCATTCCGGTGTGGCGCGGAGCCCGGACAGGACGCAGACCTGCACCGGGACGGCGCCGGCCAGGTCCGGCGTGGGCAACCGGCCGGGCGGGTAGCGCCGTGCGGTGAGCAGCGCGGCGCGGTGGAGGAGCGGGCCGGCGCCGGTGATCCCGCTCACGCCCTGCATCGGCCGGCCGCTGAAGTTCCCGACCCACACCGCGACCGTGAAGTTCGCCGTCGTCGCCACCGCCCAGTTGTCCGTGAAGTGGCGGCTCGTGCCCGTCTTGGCCGCCGCGGGGAACGGCAGGTCCAGCGCGGACGCCGTGCCGAACCCCGGGATCCGCGCCACCGGGTCGCTCAGGATGTCCAGCACGAGCGCCGCGGCACCCGCGGACATGAACCGCCGCTCGGCCACGGGATCCTCCCCGCCGGTCGGCCCGTTCCCGCGAGGGCCGCCCGGCCCGTCCAGGTACCACCGGACCGGCCGCCAGACGCCGCCGCTCGCGAGTCCCCGGTACGCGTTCGCCAGCTCCAGCAGGGTGACCTCCCCGTTGCCCAGGGAGAGGCCGAGGCCGTAATGGTCGGCGCCGCGGTTGAGGGAGGCGAACCCGGCGTCGCGCAGCACGCCCAGCAACGCGCCCACGCCCACCCGTTCGGCCAGGTCCACCGCCACCACGTTGTAGGAGCTGGCGAGCGCCTCCCGTAGCCGGACCGGGCCGCGGTACTTGCGGTCGTAGTTGCGCGGCGTGTACGGGCCGGTGGAGGTCGTGAACGTGCGCGGCACGTCCGGGAGCACGGTGGCGGGAGAGTAGCCGCGGTCGAACGCGAGCCCGTAGAGGAACGGCTTGAGGGCGGACCCCGGCTGCCGCGGCGAGACGACCATGTCCACCTGGCCGGCCGTGTCCGCCCAGAAGTCCGGCGAGCCCACCCAGGCGAGCACCCCGCCCGTCGCGTTGTCCAGCACCACGACCGCCGCGTGCTGCACCGCCCGGTCGCTCAGCGTCCGGACCGTGTGCCGGACCTCCGCCTCGAGGGCGAGCTGGAGGTCCAGGTCCAGGGTGGTGCGCCGGACGCCGTGCGGCGCCGGTCCCTCCCGCAGGATCACCTGCGTGGTGAAGTGCGGCGCCAGGAACCGGGATTCCGCGCCCGCACCCAGGACCGGCTCCTCCTCCGCCCGGGCCGCATCCTCCGGGCGGGCGTAGCCTTCGGCCACCATCCGCGCCAGGACCCGCGCCCGCCGTTCCCGCGCCCGCTCCGGCGCCGCCAGCGGGTTGTCCCGGGACGGCGCCCGCGCCAGCCCGGCCAGCAGCGCCGCCTGCCCGAGGCTCAGCTCCCCGGCGCTCGCCCCGAAGTAGAGCGACGACGCCGCGGCCACGCCCGCCGTGGCCTGGCCGAGGGGCACGCGGTTCAGGTACGCCTCGAGGATCGCGGACTTGTCCAGGTGCGCTTCGATGCGGAGCGCCCAGAGCGCCTGCTTCAGCTTGCCCGCCCAGCTCCGGGGCATCGGCCGCAGCAGCCGCGCGAGCTGCATGGTGATCGTGGACCCGCCCGCCACGACCCGGCCCGCCGCCAGGTTGTCCCGCACCGCCCGCGCCACGGCCCTCAGGTCCACGCCCCGATGCTCGAAGAAGCGCCGGTCCTCCGCTGCGATGAACGCCTGGATCAGCTCCGGGTCCAGCTCGGAGAGCGGGACCCAGCCGCCGCGGCTCCCGTCCGGCGCGCGGGTGGTGCGCAGGATCCGGCCGTACCGGTCCTCCAGCACCAGCCCCGGGACCGGGCCGGGCCGCGCCATGTCCTCCGGGAGCGGCCAGGCGATCCACACGACCACCCCGACGCCCAGCAGCAGCACGAGCAGCCCAGCCCGGCCGAGCAGACGCGCCGCTCGCCCGGCCGCGCCCCGGCCCCCTGCGGGCGTTCCTCCGCCGGGGCCAGCCCCCGCACCGCTCACGAGGTCCACGCCCATGGCCAACAATCCGCGCCTCGGAGCCGGTACCCCGGGTCCATCGTCACCGTCCCGCCGGCTCCACGATGAACTCGCCGCCGCCGCTGCGGCCGTTCACCCCGGGGTTGTACATCTCCTCGGCGTGCGCCGGCGGATACAGGAACGTGCCCGCCGTCGTCGCGCGGGCGAGGTACGTGGCGGTGTAGGTGCCGGGCCAGAGCACCGTCGCCGAGTAGATGACCCGGTCGTCCCGCAGCTCCTTGTGGTCGAACGCGGACCAGACGCCGGAGTCCCAGGAGCCGTAGCTCCACGAAACCTCGACCGGCTCGCCCGTGGCGGGGTCGGCCTCGAGCAGCGTCGGGTCCCAACCGCCGAACGGGCTGACCGTGCGGAGACTCAGGTCCACCGGCTCCAGCCCCGCCGGCAGCGGATCGTCCAGCACCACGAAGTGCCGCTCCGCCGGGACCGTGATGCGCAGCCGGACCCGCACCAGCTCGCCCGCCGCCACCCGGGTGACCGGCTCCCCCGTGCTCGGCCGCTCGTACCACCGCTCGACCCGGATCCCGCGATCCACCGGCTCGAGCTGGGGCGTGCGCGGGACCTCCCGGACCGTCACGAAGAAGTAGACCGGCGCACCGCCCCGGGCCTCCAGCCGCAGCGGGAGCACCCGCCGACCGGTCGCGTCCCGGGTGATCAGGTTGCGGAGCGCGACCGTCGTGTCCCGGGCGAAGCCGTTCTCCGCGACCGGTTGCTCCCCAGCGCCGCCCGGCGCCACCGCGTCCAGCACCGTCCGCCCGCCGGACGTGATCCTCACCCGCGCCCCCGGCCCGCCGGCCTGCCGGACCCGCTCGTACGCCATGAGCCCGAGCACCGCCTGGCCGTGGTCCTGGGTGTTCCACCACCGGGCCGCGCTGCGGCCCCGGTCCACCAGCGCCTCCACCAGCGGACCGACCACCGGATGGCCCGGCTCCAGCATCAGCAGCGTCTCCAGCAGCACCGCTGCCGGCCGCGTGGTCGAGACGAAGTAGTGCGGTGACTCGCCGTCGTGGACGCTGTCCAGGCTCGCCTTCCGGCCCTCGACCCGCACCCGCTCCAGGGCGCGGTCGAGCAGCGGGCGCGCACTCGAGCCCTGGCCCCGCCGCGCGAGCGCCTGCGCCAGCACGAGCCGGTCCTCCCAGCGCAGCGAGCCCGCCTGCGCGAGGAGCGCGTTCTCCGCCGGGACCGCCGGACGCCCGTACCGGCTCAGGAAATCCACCGCCGCGACCCGCTCCGCCAGCCGGCTCGACGTGTCCTCCAGCCAGCGCGAGACCGCGATCCGGTACGTGTCCTGCCGCCGCAGGCTCTCGTCCAGGTACCCGGCCAGCCGTTCGAGCACCGAGTCCTCGACCGCCACCCCCGCCGCCCGCGCCTCCAGCAGGACCCGGCCGGCGTACGCGGAGAGCCACGGCGTGCTCCACCCATCCACGCCCCAGTACCCGATCCCGCCGTCCGGCCGCTGGCGCCTGGCCAGCGTCCGCACGCCGCTCTCGATCTCCCGCCTCATCCGTTCGAGCTCCGCGTCCGTGCCGCCGCTGCCGTGCTCCAGTCCCGCACGGTACAGCGCGATCAGCGGGAGCAGCGTGCTCGCGATCTGCTCGGTGCACAGGTACGGGTAGACGCGGAGCTCGCGCCGGGCCCCGGCGATCGCCGCGAGCGGCGAGGTCCCGAGGGTGATCTCCAGCGACGAGCGCGCGGCGTCCACGTCGTCGTCCAGCACGAACTCGAGGCTCGCCGTGTCCGTCAGCAGGGCCGCCACGGTCTGCGCCAGCGGGTAGTAGAACGGCCGGATCGGCACGGACGTGGCCACCGCGTCCGCCTCCCGGCCCGCCCGGGCCGAGAACTCGAAGCGCGCGGTGTCCCCGGCCGTGGCGAGGAACGGGAAGCGCGCCTCCGCGCCGCGGGCGCCTTCGAGCCGGACGTCCTGCCGGCCACCGTCGATGAGCCGGATCCCCTGCGCCCGGGCCTCGACCCGCGCGTTCACCGTCCCGCCGAGCCGGGAGTTCAGCACCACGCCGGCTTCGAACCGGTCCCCTTCGCGCACGAACCGCGGCAGTGCGGGCCGCGCGACCAGCGGCCGGGTCACGAGCAGATCCGCCTCGCCGGACCCGTAGCGGTCGCCCGCCGTGACCGCCACGGCCATCACCCGGAAGGTCGTCAGGTTGTCCGGCAGCTTCGCCTCCGCCACCGCGTCCCCGTTCTCGTCGGTCACCACCGAGCCGAGGAAGAACGCGGTGCTCTGGAACCGGGAGCGCAGGATCCCGCTCAGGTCGCCGCCGCCCCCGCCGCCCGGCTCCCGCTTCCCCTTCTCGCCCTCGGGCACCTGCGGCGCCACGTTCGCCAGGTTGCTGGCCAGGCGCATGCCGAGCCCGCGCGGCGGGTAGATCAGGTCGATGGGATCGGGCGTGCGGTAGCCGGTCAGGGCGAGGACGCCCTCGTCCACGGCCCAGAGCGTGACCTCCGCCCGATGGCCGCGGCCGTCCGCGTCCCGGACCGCGATCCGGACCCGGGCCGTGTCCCCGGGCCGGTACTCCGGCGCGAGCGGCGCGACCTCCACCGCCAGCCGCTTGACCTCCGGCGTGACCCGCAGCTCCGCGTAACCCACGCGCAGGGTCGGCCGGCCGGGGTCGTCAAGCGGGCCGGGCGGCGCGCTCCGCCCGCGCACCACGATCATGGAGACGAACACGTTCGGCGCGTGCTCCTCCGTGATCGGGAGCTTCAGCGTCGTCGCGCCCGAGGTCAGCCGCAGGCGCCGGGACTCGAGGATCCGTTCCCGCTCCACCGTGATCCAGGCCTCCGCGTCCGTGAACGGGGACGCGAAGAACAGCGTGGCGGTGTCCCCGGGCGCGTACCGGTCTTTGTCCGCGATGATCTCCATCTTGAGCTGGGTCCGGTCGTCCCACGGCACCCAACCGCTCCCCGAGACCCAGCGATGGAAGGCGGTCACGGTTTCGCGGCCGGCCCCGTCCTTCGCGCGTAGCGTGACCGTGTACGCACCGCCCTCCGGTGGCGTGAAGCTGCACGGCACCGGCTCGGCGTCCGTCCGGACGACGCACGTGGCCACCGTGTCCGAGACCCAGCCGCCGACCTGCTGGACCACGCCGTCCCGGACCCGCCGCGCCACGTGCCATTCGCGCCGGACCAGGACGCCGGACACCTCGACGCCGGGGACCCGCTCCCCGTCCGGCCGCACCGCGATCACGTCGAGCACCGCCGGCTCGCCCGCGCGCCAGAACCCGGACCCGGACGTGGCGCGCGCACCGATGTAGAAGTCCGCCGGATGCACGATCACGGATGCGCCCGCGCTGACCTGCTGGCGGTTCGCGTCCGCGACGGTCGCCAGGAGCGACGTCCTTGCCGCGAGCCCGTTCGACGCGGGCGCCAGCGGCACCTCCAGCTCCATCCGCCCCGCCGCGTCGAGGGAGTCGACCGCGGACCTCACGATCTCCGAGCCCGGCTCCGGATCGTCGAACCAACTGGAGCCGTACTGCCCGATCATGAACCCGTCGGTACCCGGGATCTCGAGCGCCCAGCCGTAGACCGGATCCCGGCGCGCGATCCAGCGCACGGACGCCCCCGCCATCGGCGCGCCGAACAGGTACCGGCCGGAGATGTGGAAGACGGCGGTGTCGCCGGCGAGCCGCGGGCGGTCGTCCACCGAGACGTCGACCAGGAACTCCGGCGGCCGGTACTCGGCCACCTGGTAGTAGGCGCTTTCCACCGTCCGCCACGCCCCGTCCCGCACCGCCTGGAGCTCGACCGCGTAGTGCCCCAGCGGCAGCTCCGCCGGGAGGCGGTACTCCTGGTGCGCCGTCCCGAACTCGCTCAGCCGCACGACGGTGTCCCGCAGGACGCCGCCCTCCCGGTCCTTGAAGAGCCAGCGCACCGAGTCCCCGGCGGCCGGCGCCAGCGCGCCCAGCGGGCCTCGCCGCACGATGGCCTTCGCGTAGACCGGCTCGCCCGGCCGGTAGATGCCGCGCTCCGTGAACACGCCCGCCGCGAGCGGCGCCCGGGTCTCGCCCCACGCGGAGTACACGCCGAACCGCCACGGCGCGAGGTCCGGATCGTACGCGTTCACCCCGACCACCGCCCGGTCATCCGCGGTCCTGGCGACGACGTACCCGTCCGTCGACTCGCACTCCCAATCGTTGCACGGCTCGGCCGGGTCCGCGAAGCCCGTGAGCCGGGCGAGCCCGCTCGCGTCCGTGCGCCCGCTCGCTCGCACGCGCCCGTTCGGCTCGTGCAGCGTCACGGTCACGCCTTCCCGCGGCAGCCCGTCGCTCACGCCCGTGACCCAGACCTCGGCCTGGTCCGTGCCGACCCGCGCGTGCACCGCCAGGTCCGTGACCTGGACCAGCGCCAGGGGCCGGTACTGCCGCGCCAGCGAATCCAGCCGCGGACTCGTGACCTTGACCGCCACCAGCGTCCCGCCGTCCCCCGCCATCCGTCGCGGCGGCACCTTCACGCCGGTGATCATCCGCGCGTCCGTCGTGGCGGAGACGGGTACGACCAGCCGGGTCGCCGTCGGCTCCAGCCCCGCGATCAGCTCCTCCCACCCCCAGCTCCGGGAGAGGATCGAGCCCTCGAGCGAGTCCGGGACCGGGATCGTGGTCACGATCAGCGTGTCCACGTTCACGTGCTGCACGGCCAGGGTCTGGAACCCCTCGCGCTCCACCAGCATCCGGCCGAACGTGTAGGACACCGTGGGCGCGTAGCTCGTGGTCTCCGCCGTCCGCCGGGCCCCGGAGCGCAGCCGCTGGCCGAACACGTCCACGAGCTGCGCGTCCACCACGACCGTGTAGCGGCTCCGCGGCTGGAACGGCCCATCCAGGAACCACGCCGCTGCGACCGCCGCGGTGTCCCGCACCGTGAACCGGATCTCCGGCTCGATCCGCACGTGCCTCAGCACGTCCGCGCCCCGCACCGGCGTGTTGAACTCCACCCGGATCGGCCCGTTCGGGCACGCTTTCGCGTACGCGCAGCGGACGTCCGCCAGCCCGGGCGGACCGTACGTGCGCAGCTCCCAGGCGACGACGACGTTCCGGTCGGCGCTCCCGGCGCGGACCGCCGCCGCGCCCGCCTCGTCCAGCTCCCGGGGCAGGGTGAGCCGGGCCACGCAGTCGAGCGGCAGCGGCTCCGCCGGCGTCACCCGCACGACCCGGCGCAGGTCCCGCTCCGGGTCCCGCGGCCAGTTGCCCCGATAGCCGGTGTAGAGGAGCGGCGACGGATCGTCCTCCGCCACGGGCCGGATCCCCACGCCCCGCAGGGCCACCGTCCCGCCGCCGCAGCGCCGGTCCAGCGAGATCCGCCCGTACGACGCCAGCCGCTCCGGCTCGATCGGCGAGCTGACCAGGACCTCGATGACCGGGTCCGGCGGCACGTAGCGCGCGTCCTCCTGCGCCGGACCGACCGGGCCCCGGCCCAGCACCCGCGGCGCCGAGACCCGGAACTCGTGACGGAACTCGCGCTCCAGCCGGCTCCCGTCCATGGCGGCGAACGACGGCGCGATCCGGACCACGTACGTGCGCCCCGGCTCCAGCCGCTCCGCCGGCACGAAGCGCAGCGTCACCGGGTCCCGCCACTCGACCCGCCCGGCCACCGGCGGCTCGATCCGGAAGATCTCCTCCGCCCGGACGGTGGCATCCAGCCCGCCGGCCACCGGCCGGTCGAACATGATCGTGATCTCGTCATCGGGTTCCGCCGGCGTGGCGGGGGTGGCCCGCATGACCCGGAGCGGGTTCGCGGCCGGCGCGGCCGCGTTCACGGCCACGAAGAGCAGGAGCAGTCGAGTGAGCAGCATATGGACCGATCGATCGGGGGGCAGGAGAGCATCGGCGCCAACGCCCAGTTATAGCGTCGGCGGTCCCGGAAAGTTGCGCGGCCGTTTCCGCGCACCGGGGTTACCGCGATCAGGCGAGCCAGCCCGCCCGGCCCCGGGACCGCGGCCGGGGGCCGTCCGCGCCGGCGCGGAAGCGGCACGGCGACGCGGCAGGTCGCGGCCGCTCGCGCGCGCCGGAGGCCGGAAGAACGGTCACCCCACGCACCGGGCCGGATCGCGGGGGCCGCGACCCCGGCGGACGAAGCCCGCGGGGGAGCCGCGTCCCGGCGGACCGGACGCCGTCCGGCGGACACGGGAACCGTGCGGCGCCGACGGATCCCGCGTACGCCCCGAGGGCGGCCGCGGCGACGTCGCCCGAACCACGAACCCCGCTCACGGCGGCACGATCAGGGTGCGGGCGCCGGCGCCGGCGAGCCCGCGCCCGCCGATCTCACCCCGTCACTCCCTCACGAGCACGATCGGCTCCCCCGCGGGGACGTGCTTCATGGCGACGGAGTTCATGCAGTAGCGCAATCCGGTCGGCGGCGGGCCGTCCGGGAACACGTGCCCGAGGTGGCTGTCACAGCGCGCGCACCGGACCTCCGTCCGGATCATCCCGTAGGAGCGGTCCTCGTGCTCCGTCACCGCGTCCTCCGAGATCGGCTGGGTGAAGGAGGGCCAGCCCGTCCCGGACTCGAACTTCGTGCCCGACTCGAAGAGCGGGTTGCCGCACGCCGCGCACACGTACGTGCCCGGCTCCTTCGTGCCCACGAAGCAGCCCTTCCACGGCGGCTCCGTCCCGTGCTCCCGCAGGACCCGGTACTGCTCGGGCGTGAGACGCCGGCGCCACTCTTCCTCGCTCAGGCGGAGCTTGTCCATGGTCGAACCTCCCGCTGTCTGCGGACCGGCACGGCGCGGCCCGGGGCCCGGCCCGGACGCCGCGGACCCTCGCGCCCCGCGGGGGAGCCCTCGGGGTGGACGCGCCGCCGGCCAGCCGTCGCAGCCGGCCGCCGGGCTCCGGTTCTCCACGGCCTGCGCCGATCCGACTTCGATCCACGGTTCACTGGGCGCGAACCGCGTGCCCGTGGAATATATACGTTCCGCCCCCGCCGTGCCTCGCCGACCGCCCGGGCCGGGCCCGAACGCGCCGCCCGCACCGGGCATCCTTCTTGCCCGCCGTGAACCCGGAAGCCCTGTCGCCCCGGGATGGATGTCGGGCACCCCGCTTCCGCCGCGGGGCCGGCGCGGGCACGGAACGGACCCGGCGACGTCGCCTCCGAAACGGAGGACCCGATGGCGACCCCGACCGCGGCTCAGCGATACGCGCAGCTCTCCGGCCCGATCGAACGCGAGGAGTACAACTTTCGCCATTTCCGCACGAAGCACCTGTTGAAGGACGCCCAGGCCACGATCCGGGGCAACGGGATCCGGCCGGGCGAGCTCGCGCCGGACTTCGAGCTGCTCCGCTCGGACGGCGGCACGCTCCGGTTGAGCGAGCTGCGCGGCCGGCCGGTGCTCCTCCACTTCGGCTCCCGCACCTGACCGATCACGATCGGCTCGGTCGAGCCGCTCGCCAGGCTGCACGAGCGCTGGGGCAAGGACGTGGCGTTCGTGGATGTGCTGATCCGCCAGGCGCATCCGGGCCCGGACGCGCCCCCGTACGACTCGCTCGCGGAGAAGCTGCGGGACGCGGAGCGCTATCGCCATGAGGAGGGGATCCCGTGGCCCGTGCTCGTCGACGACCTGGATGGGACCGTGCACCAGGCGTATGGCGGGCTCGCCGATCCGAGCTACCTCATCGACGTGGACGGACGGGTGGCGTTCTACGAGCTGTGGACGCACGCGCCCACGCTGCACCGGGCCATCCGGGAGCTGCTCGCCCGTGGCGGGCGCGGGGTCGTGCTGGGCGGGATCGACCGGAGGCCGCACCTCCTGCCGGCCCTGACCGCGGGCTGGCGCGCCCTCGAGCGGGGGCTGCCGCAGAGCTATCTGGATCTGGAGACCGCTTCCCCGGGGGCGGCCACCGTGACCTGGCTCTTCGGGAAGTTGCGCCCCGTGCTCGCGCCGCTCACCCTCCGCGCCACCCCCCTCCCCCGCTCCGCCCGCCTCGCCCTCGCCGCCGGCGCCACGGCCCTCGCCGGTCTCGCCGCCTTCGGGATCCGGCGGGCGATGAAGCGATAGCCGGAGCTGGACGCGGCGCCGCGGCCGGGAACGGGAGCGGCGAGCCGGATCACGCCGCCCGCCGCTCGCCTTCCACCGCGAACCCGATCCGCCGCCCCGTCGGGCTCTCCCGTTTCAGCTCCTCCAACATCTGCTCGTACTCCCGCTCCATCTCGGGAGTCACCGACGCCCGCGTGGCCTCCAGCGCCCGCTCGAAGCACACCCGGGAGACCTGTTGGGCCTCGAGGTCCGCCCGCAACGCCTCCAGCCCCGCCCGCCGCACCAGGTCCTCCAGGTCCGCGCCCGTGTAACCCTCGGTGCGGTCCGCGATCGACTCCAGATCCACGTCCGGCGCCAGCGGCATCTCGGCCGTGTGGATCCTGAGGATGTGCAGCCGCCCATCCCGATCGGGGACGGGGACGTAGACCAGCTCGTCGAACCGGCCCGGCCGGAGCAGCGCGGGGTCGATCAGCGTCGGCCGGTTCGTGGCGCCGATCACCACCACGCCCTCCAGCACCTCGAGGCCGTCCATCTCCGCCAGGATCGTGTTGACCACCCGCTCCGTGACCGCCGGCTCGCCGATCCCGCCGCCCCGCTGCGGCGCCAGGGAATCCAGCTCGTCGATGAAGATCACCGTCGGCGCCACCTGCCGCGCCCGCTGGAACAACCGCGCCACCTGCTGCTCCGACTCGCCGTACCACTTGGAGAGCAGGTCGGAGGACTTCGTCGCAATGAAGTTCGCCTCGGACTCCCGCGCGACCGCCTTCGCCAGGAGCGTCTTCCCCGTGCCCGGCGGGCCGAACAGCAGGAACCCCTTCGCCGGCCGGATCCCGATCCGCCGGAACGCCGCCGGGTGCTTCAACGGCAGCTCCACCCCCTCCCGCAGCAGCTGCTTCGCCTCCTCGAGCCCGCCGATGTCGTCCCACCCCACGTCCGGGACCTGGATCATGATCTCCCGCAGCGCCGAGGGCTGCACCCGCTTCAACGCGTTCATGAAGTCCTCGCGCGTCACGTGCAGCGTCTCCAGCAGATCGGATGGGATCTCCGAAGCGCCCACGTCGATCCTCGGCAGGTTGCGCCGCAGCGCGTCGATCGCCGCCTCGCGGGCCAGCGCCGAGAGGTCCGCGCCCACGAAGCCGTACGTGATCCGCGCGAGCTCATCCAGGTCCACGTCCGGCGCCAGCGGCATCCCCCGGGTGTGGATCGCCAGGATCTCCCGCCGGCCCTCCATGTCCGGGACGCCGACCACGATCTCCCGGTCGAACCGCCCCGGCCGACGCAGCGCCTCGTCGATCGCGTCGATCCGGTTCGTGGCGCCGATCACCACCACGTTCTGCCGCGGCTCGAGACCGTCCATCAGCGTGAGCAGCTGCGCCACGACCCGCCGCTCCACCTCGCCCGTGACCTGCTCCCGCTTCGGCGCGATGGAGTCCAGCTCGTCGATGAACACGATCGACGGCGCCTGCTGCTGCGCCTGCTGGAACGTCTCCCGCAGCCGCTGCTCAGATTCGCCGTAGAACCGGCCCATGATCTCCGGACCGGCGATGTGGAAGAACGCCGCGTCCGCCTCGTTCGCCACCGCCCGGGCGAGGAGCGTCTTCCCCGTGCCCGGCGGACCGTGCAGCAGCACCCCCTTCGGCGGATCGATCCCCAGCCGCTGGAAGAGCTCGGGATGCTTCAGCGGCAGCTCGATCATCTCCCGGACCTGGTCGATCGTATCCCCGAGCCCGCCCACGTCATCGTACGTGACGTCCGTGCGCCGGGCCTCCTGCGCCTCCGTGTATTCCGGCAGCAGCTCGACCTCTGTCTCCTCCGCGACCCGCACGATCCCCCGCGGCACCGTGCTCACCACCTGGAGCCGGATCTCCTGCAGCCCGTACGCGGGCAGGTCGAAGAACGTGCGGAAGATGTCCTCGGGGAACAGGCCGCCGTCCGGCGGGGAGGCCGTGCGCTGGTAGATCGAGGTCGAGACGACGTCGCCCGCGACCAGCGGGCGCCCGAACAACGTCCTCGCCAGCGCCGCGCCCGAGCCCATGAGCCGCAGGTTCTTCTGCGCCGGCGCCAGCGTGACCCGCCGGGCCGGCTTCACATCCGCGGCCCGGACCTCGACCATGTCCCCGATCCCGACCCCCGCGTTCCCCCGCTCCAGCCCGTCCAGCCGGATGATCCGCAGGCCGTTGTCCTCCGGATACGGCGGGAGCGCGATGGCCGCCGTGCTCCGCTTCCCCACGATCTCGATGATGCCGCCCTCGCGCAGACCCAGCGCCGTCAGCGTGTCCTGGCTGACCCGCGCCGTGCCGCGCCCCACGTCCTGCGGCTTCGCGCCCGCCACCTGCAGCCGCTCGACTCGCCCACCCCGTTCCGCGTCACTCATTGGCCCGAGCCCCGGTCTATGGAAGGTCCGGCGCCACGGCACCGCGCCCCCGGGCACGCCCGCCCGCACCGGACTCCGTACACATTCCCGTCACACTCCCGCGGCCGGCCCCGCTCCCGCGCCGACCGCCCAACCGCCTCGGCCCGCAAGCGCAAGATCCGTGCGGCCCCCGTACTCGTACTCGT
>CALCID010000015.1 GCA_937907535.1 uncultured bacterium
CACTACCGCCTAAAGCGCTCTTCTCCAAACCCCAAACCCGAATTGTCAAATAGCCAGTGCGGCACCATCGCGCCGCGCAGACTGTTAAGATAGCGGGTGGGGCGGTCCGCGTCAAGCACCCTTCCACGACCCCGTTTCCGCCCGCCCCTGCCCCCACCGATTGCGTCCAGCCGCCACAAAACATAAGGTCCTTGCACGCACGAAACAACCGGGCGGACGACGGGAGGCAAGAGGCATCATGCGCAGGTCGATGGAACGGGCGAGGGTCACGCGGCGCGGCGCCGAGCGCTGGCGGAGAGGGCATCCCTGGATCTACCGCAGCGACGTGGTGGAGCCGCCGGCGGCCGGCCCGGGCGGCGTGGTGGTCGAGAGCGAGACCGGCGAGACGCTCGGAACTGCGCTCTGGAGTCCGGCATCGACGATCTCCCTGCGGATGCTGACGCGCGACGTCGTCTCCCTCGACGAGCGGTTCTGGAGCGAGCGGGTGAGCGCGGCGCTGAGGCACCGTCGTAGCCTCGGCCTCCCTGCAACGCCGGGCCGGCTCCCCGCCTCCGCCGAAACCACCGCGTACCGCGTCGTGCACGCCGAGGCCGACGGACTGCCGTCCCTCATCGTGGACCGCTTCGACCAGTACCTGGTCGTCCAGCTCCTGTCCGCCGGGCTGGAAGCCTACCGGGACACGCTGGTGGCGGTACTCCGGCGCCACCTCGAGCCCGAGGGGATCCTGGCGCGCAACGACGTCCCGGTCCGCCAGCACGAAGACCTACCCCGCACCGTCGAGGAGCTCCACGGCCGCGTTCCGGAGGAAGTAGAGGTTCGGGAGTACGGGGTGCGCTATCTCGCGGCCCTGCGTACGGGACAGAAGACCGGGGCGTTCCTGGACCAGCGGGAGAACCGGCACCGGGCCGCACTCCTCGCCCGGGGGCGCGCCCTCGACTGCTTCGCGTACCACGGCTCCTTCGCCCTGCACCTGGCGGCGGGCGGCGCAGACGAGGTGATCGCCGTGGATTCCTCGGGCGAGGCCCTCGCGCGGGCCCTCGAGAACGCCCGCCTGAACGGCATGGATCGGATCCGGGCCGTGGAGGCGAACGTCTTCGACTTCCTGCGGGCGGAGGAGGCGTCGGGCCGGGAGTACGACATCATCGTCCTCGACCCTCCGGCGTTCGCGAAGCGTCGGGATGCCGTGCCCCAGGCGCTGCGCGGGTACAAGGAGATCAACCTGCGGGCGATGCGACTCCTCGCGCCCGGCGGGTATCTCTGCACCTTCAGCTGCTCGTATCACGTCTCTCGGGAGGCGTTCCGCGCGATGCTCGTCGACGCGGCCGAGGATTCGGGGCGGGCGATGCGGTGGGTGGAAGCGCGGGACCAGGCGCCGGACCATCCGGAGGTGCTCCAGATTCCCGAGACCGGCTACCTCAAGGGCGCCATCCTCCAGGCGGCGGATTCGTGAAGCGCGAACAGGCGGCGCCTCCGCTCCCACCAAGGCGCGCCGCACGCCCTGGAGCCGCCCGACTCACAGCCCGCCCGCAGCCAGGAAGTCGCCCACCTCCGCGCGGCTGACGGAGAACTCGCCGATCACCGCCGGGCCGCCGTGCCAGTCGGAGCCGCCGGTCGTCAGGAGGCCGTGCTTGCGGGCCAGCCGGACCCGGCGCCGCACTTGCTCGGGCGTCATGCGAGGACGGTAGCATTCCATCCCGTCGAGGCCGGCGTCCACCAGATACCGGAGGTCGCGCTCCAGCGCCTCCTCCTCCGGGTGCGCCCATACCGCACGCCCCCCGGCCGCGTGGATCAGCTCGATCGCGTCACGGGGCGCGAGCAGTTCCATCGGCACGTAGATCGGGCTGCCGTCGGCGAGGTATCGGTCGAACGCTTCGGGAACGGACTGCACGTAACCGTGGCGGACCAGCGCCCGGGCCAGGTGAGGACGCCCCAGGCTCTCCGCGTCCGCGCCCTCGGCCAGCACATCTTCCATTGTGACGCGCATGCCGATGGCCTCGAGCCGGCGCAGCATGGCATGCATCCGCTCGACGCGGCGGTTCACGGCGGCCCGTGTGTACTCGAGCAGTGCCGGGTCCTCGAAGTCGAGGAAGTAGCCGAGGATGTGCACGTCTGCGCCACCCAGCGTGCTGGAGATCTCGATCCCCGGGATCACGGTGACGCGGTCCGCAGCGGCTCGCATCGCGTCCGGCACGCCCGCCACGGTGTCGTGGTCCGTGATGGCGATGATGTCCAGGCCAGCGCCGGCCGCCGCGCGCGCGAGCGCCGCCGGGGTCAGCGTGCCGTCCGAGGCCGTCGAATGGAGATGAAGGTCGATTCGCACGTTCCTGCACGCCGCTGACCGGCGCGCTCAGTGGAGGTCCGTTCCGGAAGGGCGAGGCGGCCGACGCGCCGGCCCCGTGGTCCGGCGCGCCTCGTCGCCTCGATCGAGTCCCCGGTCATTTCGCGGACACGGCGGTCGGCGTCCGGAACCGGTACGCGAGCCCGATGCCGATCGAGTCGAAATCCCCGAGCGCCGCGCCGAAGCGGACCATGAAATTGCGCCCGAAGGTGAGATCCGCCCCGATGTCCGTCGTGAGCCCCACCTCGAACGAGCTCACGTCGTCGTCCCCGCGGTCGTCATCGTCGGTGAACCAGTTGAACCCGATCCGCGGATGCACGTACGGCAGGAAGCTGAAGCTCCCGGCCGTGAACCGCCGGCCCGCGGTGATACCGATCGGGACCCGCACGAAGGAATCGTCGCCGATGCTGCCGCCCACCCCGAGCGTCCAGTTCGCGTCCACCGGCAGTCGGCCTGTGGCCCGGAAAAGGAGCTGGCTGGCCTCCGCGCCGATCACCCCCGATACGTCATCGTGCACATCGAAGACACCTACGCGGAAGCCGAGGTTCACCCGGCCGGTCTGCCGCCAGATCGCCATGAGCCCGAAGTTGCCCGGATCCGGATCTATGCCGTACAGCCCGATGCTGTTCTCCGCGGCCGGCGGGAGAAAGCTCGGCGTGTCCCAAGCCTGTGCGGCGACCGGGCCCGCGCTGATGAGGACGAGACCCAACGCGGGCACACAGATTCGCAAACGCATAGCGGCCCCCTAAAGAGAAGGTCTGCTCCACAACCGCGTCCGCCACACGTTTGCAAGATGGGAGCCACGCCCGGCTCCCGTGGTTCACCGCACCGCTGCGCCGTTCGGTGCCCGCCACGCCACGCCGAGCCCGACCGTGCTGACGTCCTGGTCGAGGGCCACGGCGCCCCGCAGGATCATCCGCCCGCCGAGCCGGAGGTCGAGCCCCAGATCGGCGCCGATCCGGAGATCGGAGTCGCTCCGCCCGTCGTTGGCGAAGATCTGGTACGTCAACCGCGGGTGAACGTAAGGAACCAGGGCGACGCCGGCGGCGCCGAACTCCCGCCCGATGCTCACCCCCGCCGGGAAGCGGGCGAGCGTGCCGTTGCCGAACGCCGCGCCGGCGCCCACCGTCCAGGCGACGTCGAACGGAGACTCGCTCCCCTGCCTCACCAGCATCCCCCACATGTCCGAGCCGATGAAGACCCGCGTGCTGCCGCCCTCCGGCTTGGCGAGCCCGCCCCGCACGCCGAGGTTGAGCCTGCCGGCCTGGCGGAACGTGCCGACCACACCGAAATCGGCGCCCTCCGGAAGGAGCAGGTAGACGCCGAATCGGTCATCCGCGGTCGGCGGCAGGAAGCCGGGCGAGTCCCACGCCTGCGCCGCGAGCGCGCCGGCGCCGAACAGGAAGAAGACCGTAGCCAGGACAGGGATTCGTGCGCGCATGGTTCGTCTCTCGGCTAGGGAAGGAACCGGGAACTCCGAAGGAAGAAAATATGGGGCCCTGGGGCCCCGGAGGGAACGGGCGGAGCCCGAAGCGGTCCTGGTCAGACCGCTTCGGTCCGCTCGCTGAGAACGGTCACCACGTCGTCGATGACCTGCAGGAACCCGCCGGAGACGTAAAAGCGCTGTTCCTGGCCTTCCAGTCGGACCCGGAGGTCGCCGGAGCCGAGAAGCACCATCATCGGCGCGTGGCCACGCAGGATGCCTACCTCGCCGTCCCACGCAGGGGCGACGACGAGGTCGGCCTCACCCTCGAAGATCGTGCGTTCCGGGCTGATCACCGCGACGGACATCCGCTTCGCGGCCACGATCACACCTCCACGCCGAGCTTGCGCGCGTTCTCGATCACGTCCTCAATGCCGCCCACCATGTAGAACGCCTGCTCCGGCAGGTGATCGAACTCGCCCTGCACCACGCGCTCGAACGACTCGATCGTGTCCTCGAGCTTGACGTACTTTCCCGGCCGGCCGGTGAACTGCTCGGCCACGTGGAACGGCTGGGACAGGAACCGCTGGATGCGGCGCGCCCGACCGACGATGATCTTGTCCTCCTCGGAGAGCTCGTCCATCCCGAGGATCGCGATGATGTCCTGGAGGTCCTTGTACCGCTGGAGGATCCGCTGCACCTCCGTCGCCACCCGGTAGTGACGCTCGCCGATGTACTGCGGATCCAGGATCCGGGACGTCGAGTCGAGCGGGTCCACCGCCGGGTAGATCCCCAGCTCCGCGATCGAACGCGAGAGCACCGTGGTCGCGTCCAGGTGCGCGAACGCGGTGGCCGGCGCCGGGTCCGTCAGGTCGTCCGCGGGCACGTAGATCGCCTGCACCGAGGTGATCGAGCCGTCCCGGGTCGAGGTGATCCGCTCCTGCAGCTCACCCATCTCGGTGCCCAGCGTCGGCTGGTACCCCACCGCGGACGGCATGCGGCCGAGCAGCGCCGACACCTCCGAACCCGCCTGCGTGAAGCGGAAGATGTTGTCGATGAAGAGGAGCACGTCCTGCTTCTCGACGTCACGGAAGTACTCGGCGATCGTCAGCCCCGACAGGCCCACGCGGAGACGCGCCCCCGGCGGCTCGTTCATCTGGCCGTAGACGAGCACTGTCGAACCGATGACGCCCGACTCCTTCATCTCGAGCCAGAGGTCGTTCCCCTCACGGGTACGCTCACCCACCCCACAGAACACGGAGCGCCCGCCGTGCTCCATGGCGATGTTGTTGATGAGCTCCATGATGATGACCGTCTTGCCGACGCCGGCGCCGCCGAACAGCCCGGTCTTGCCGCCCTTCACGTACGGCGCGATGAGGTCGATGACCTTGATCCCCGTCTCGAAGATCTCGGTCTTCGGCTCCAGGCTCGTGAAGCGAGGCGCTTCCCGGTGGATCGGCCAGCGCTCCACATCCCCGGGGATCGGGTCTCCCATGTCCACCGGCTCGCCGATCACGTTCAGGATCCGGCCGAGCGCGGCCTCACCCACCGGAACCGTGATCGGCCGCCCCGTGTCCCGCACCGGCATGCCGCGGGTGACGCCGTCCGTCGAGGACATGGCCACCGCCCGCACCTGATTGCGGCCGATGTGCTGCTGCACCTCCGCGATCAGACGGATCTCCGGCCCGCCGTTCTCCGGTGCCGCCTTGATCTCCAGCGCGTTGTAAATCTCGGGCAGCGTCTCGGCCTCGAATTCGATGTCGAGGACCGGCCCAATGACCTGGACCACCCTCCCCAGATTCTCTGCCATGCTCGTCTCCTTTATGTCATCGCGGGCCGGGTCGGCGCTCTTCGTCCCCCGCGTCGGGTTCGGCACGCCGGACCCCGTCCCCCCGCCATCTTCGGCTCTCACTCCAGCGCCGCTGCGCCGCCGACGATCTCCGCGATCTCCTGCGTGATCTGCGCCTGCCGCGCCCGGTTGTACGTGCGCCGCAGGTACTCCAGCATCTCGCCCGCGTTGTCCGACGCGTTCTTCATGGCCGTACGACGCGCGCCTTGCTCCGCCGCCGCCGTCTCGACCAGCGCCCTGTAGACGCTGTTCCGTACGTAGAGCGGCAGCAGGCTGCCGATGATCTCGTCCGCGGACGGCGAGAGGATGTAGCTCACCGCCGCGCCCTCCCGCTGCGCCGGCGACTCGATCGGCAACACCCGCATGCGCGCCGGCGGCGTCGACAACGCGGACCGGAACTGCGCGTAGACCAGATACACCGCGTCGAGCTCGCCCCGCTCGTACGCCGCCATGAGCGGGTCGATCAGCGAGGCGGCATCCGCCGCGGTCGGCCGGTCACCGATGTCCGTCCGCTCGGACGCGAGCCGCTCCTGCCGGTACTTGAAGTAGCTGATCCCCTTCTTGCCGACGACGTGGAGGTCCACTTCCACGCCATCCTTCCGCAGCCGGTCGATCAGCCCTCGGGCTTCCCGGATCAGGTTCGCGTTGAACGCCCCGGCCAGCCCCCGGTTCGCCGTGAGCACGAGCACGGCCGCCCGGCGCACCTCGGCCGGCTGGCGGAGCAGCGCGTAACGGTCCCGCAGCTCCGGATCCACCAGCCGCCCGATCACCTCCGCCAGACGCTCCGCGTACGGCCGCGCAGCATACACCCGGTCGGTCGCCCGCTTGAGCTTCGACGTGGCGACCATCTCCATGGTGCGCGTGATCTGCCGCGTGTTCTCGATCGAGCGGATCCTCCGCCGGATCTCACGGACCTTCGCCATCGATCAGGCCCTCGCTGTGGCTTGCGACGCGGACTGGCCCGCGAAGACTTCCTTGTACTCCTGGATGGCCGCGACCAGCGCCTTCTCCGTCTCCTCGGACAGATCCTTCGACGTCCGGATCGCCTCCGGGATCTCCGGATGCCGGTCCCGGATGTAGTCGTGGAACCCGGCCTCCCACGCCCGGACCCGCTCCACCGGAACGTCATCCAGGTAGCCGTTCGTCACCGCGTAAATGATCATGACCTGGTGCTCGACCGCCATCGGCGCGTACTGCGGCTGCTTGAGCACCTCCACGATCCGCTGGCCGCGCGCGAGCTGACGCTGCGTCGCCGGGTCCAGGTCGGAACCGAACTGGGCGAACGCCTCCAGCTCCCGGTACTGCGCCAGGTCCAGGCGGAGCCGCCCGGCCACCTTGCGCATCGCCCGGATCTGCGCCGAGCCGCCGACGCGCGACACCGAGATCCCGACGTTCACCGCCGGACGGACACCCGAGTAGAACAGATCCGACTCCAGGAAGATCTGCCCGTCCGTGATCGAAATCACGTTCGTCGGAATGTACGCCGACACGTCGCCCGCCTGCGTCTCGATGATCGGGAGCGCCGTGAGCGAACCGCCACCGTACGCGTCCGAGAGCTTCGCCGCCCGCTCCAGCAGACGGGAGTGCAGGTAGAACACGTCGCCCGGATACGCCTCACGCCCCGGCGGACGGCGCAGCACCAGCGAGATCTGCCGGTACGCCTGCGCCTGCTTCGTCAGGTCGTCGTAGACCACGAGCGTGTGCTTGCCCTGCCACATGAAATGCTCCGCGAGCGCCGTCGCGGCGTACGGGGCAATGTACTGCATCGGCGCCGGGTCGCTCGCATTCGCGGCGACCACGATCGTGTAGTCGAGCGCGCCATTCTCCCGCAGCGTCTCCACCACGCTCGCCACCTTCCCCGCGCGCTGCCCGATCGCGCAGTAAATGCAGATGACGTCGGTGTTGCGCTGGTTGATGATCGTGTCAATGGCAAGCGCGCTCTTCCCCGTGCCGCGGTCGCCGATGATCAGCTCACGCTGGCCACGGCCGATCGGGATCATCGAGTCGATCGCCTTCAACCCCGTCTGGAGCGGCTCCTTCACCGGCTGGCGAAGCACGATGCCCGGCGCCACGATGTCGATCTGGCGACGCCCCTCGAGCGGCTCCACCGGGCCCTTCCCGTCCAGCGGCTCCCCGAGCGGGTTCACCACCCGGCCCAGATACCCCGAGCCGACCGCAATGTCCAGCACGCGACCGGTCCGCCGCACCGTGTCACCTTCGCGCAGCGACGTCCAGTCGCCCATGACCACGGCGCCGATGTTGTCCTCTTCGAGGTTCAGCGCGAGCGCAGCCACCGTCTCACCGGTCTCCGCCGAGGTGATCTCGAGCATCTCGCTCGCCATGGCCTTCGTGAGACCGTAGATCCGGGCAACGCCGTCCTTGACCTCCAGGACCTCACCGATCTCCTCGACCTGGAGCTCCTCTTCGTAACGCTCGATCTGCCGCAGCAGAACGTCCTTGATCTCACTCGCGCGAAGCTGCGCCTCAGTGCTCGCCATAGTCTCGTTCCGATTCGGGCCTGTATCTCAAGTCGCGGCCGGAACCTCCGCCTCCAGGAGGCGGCGCCGGAGCGACGTCAACTTCCTACGCAGAGATCCATCCAGAATGTGGTCGCCATACCGCACCACGATCCCGCCGAGGATCTTCGGGTCCACCTTGATGTGCGGAATCACGGTCCGCCCGAGCACCCTGGACAGTTGGCCCGCGATCTCCCGCTCCGTCTGCTCGTCCGGCTCCCGCGCAAGCGTGACCTGCGCGTGGACCCGATTGAGCCGCTCATCCAGGAGCGCCCGGTACTCCGCCGCCGTGGGCAGGATCATCCGCTGCCGCCGCTTGTCGATCATCAGCAGCAGGAAGTTCATGAACAGCGGCGGGACCCGCCCCTCCAGCGACTCCCTTAGCACCCGCTTCTTCTCCGCGGGCTCCACCTTCGGCGTTTCCAGGAACGCCCGGACGCTGGGCTCGCTCTCCAGCAGCCTGGTGAAGGCCTCGAACGCCTCCGCGAACGCCTCGACGAGGTTGTGCCGCTCACCCAGCTCGAAGAGCGCCTCGGCGTAATTCCGCGCGACCGTCGACTCTCTCACTCAGTGCGCCTCCACCCGGACGTGGTCGTTGCCAATCCGCTCGAGGAACTCCCGCACGACGCGGCGGTCCTGCTCGCTGTCGAGCCGGGTCTCCAGCAGCCGGGACGCCGCCGCCAGGGAGAGGTCCACCGCCTCCCGCCGCAGCGCTTCCAGCGCACGCTCCCGCTCGCGCTCCAGCTCCTGCCGCGTCCTCTCGATGAGCGCCTCCTGCTCCGCGCGCGCCTTTTCCAGCAGCTCCTGCTTCACCCGCTCCGCCGCCTGCCGGCCCTCCGCAATGATCTGCTGGCTCTGCTGGCGGGCCTCAGCGAGCTGCTGCCGATGCTCCTCCAGAAGGCGAGCCGCCTCCTCCCGGTCCCGGGCAGCCGCATCCAGGATCTCCTGGATCCTGCGCTCCCGCGCCTCCAGAGCACCCAGGATCGGACGCCAGGCGAACTTCGTCAGGACTGCCAGCAGCCCCAGGAAGATCAACACGGTCCAGATCATGAGACCCGTGTTGATGTCGAACAGCCCGCCGGAGCCGCCTTCTGCCAGAACGATCGAAAGAAGGTTCATTGATTCCGATTCCTCAACCAGGGCGCGAGGCGCGGGCCGCCGGCGACGTACCGCCGACGGCCCATACGCCAACCGCCGTTACAGCAGCTTGAAGAGTAGCGCGATCACCAGACCGAACAGCGCCGCACCTTCGATGAGCGCCGCCAGAATGATCGCTGCCGTCTGAATGTTGCCGGCCGCCTCCGGCTGACGCGCGATCCCGTCGGCCGCGGCCGCGCCGATCCGGCCGATCCCCAGAGCCACGCCGAACACCACGAGACCGAGGCCAATGCTCGCGCCCAGCAGGGCGTACATGTGACGCGCGGTCTCCACATCCATCGCCGCTGCAACATCCTGAACGACGGCCAGAAGCGAAAGCATGTCGACTCCTCCATGGAGTTCCGGGGGTTCCAGTCCACGTCGTCCCCCATCGGTCCCGGACGGCCCCCACCGGCCGGCCCGACGGCCACCGCTACCCGGCCCGTACTCCGGGCCGCACGGCGCTCCCCGGCCACCCGGCCGGGTTCGTTACGACGGGCAGTGCGGACGCGCACCACCCGAAGGCGCGCCACGTGAGGGCGGGCGCGCTCGCCCACAACCCCGGGGCCCGCGTCAGTGCGCGCGGATCAGCCCGATGAACACCGAGGTCAGCATCGCGAAGATGTACGCCTGCAGGAACGCGACGAACAGCTCGAGAATCATGATCGCAAGCGCCATCAACGCCGGAGCCGCCACCGGCAGGACGAAATGCGCGATCGGCGCCGCCACGAAGATCAGCCCGATCAGCGCGAGGATCACGAAGTGGCCCGCCGTCATGTTCGCGAACAAACGGATCGCCAGCGCGAACGGCTTCGCGAACTTGCCCAGCAGCTCCACCGGCGTCATGAACACCATCATCATCGCCTTCCCGACCGGGCCCATCCCCTCGGGCGCGTAGAAGATGGTCTTCATGTACCCCTTGGGACCGAGCGCCTTGAAGCCCGCCACCTCGATCACGATCAGCGACATCAGCGCCAGCGCCGCCGTCACCGAGATGTTCCCCGTGGCCGTGGCGCCCCACGGCACCAGCCCCAGCAGGTTGCTGAACAGAATGAAGAAGAAGAGCGTCAGAATGAACGGAACGAACTTCTCCCCGCCGTGGCCGATGTTCGCCAGCGCGACCTCGTCCCGCAGGAACACGATGAACGCTTCCACCACGTTCGCCAGGCCGCGCGGCGCGCGCTCCACCCCTTCGCCCCGCTGCATCCGCCGCGCCGTCCAGATCATCGTGATCGCGACCAGCGTGGCCGCCAGCAGCATGAACACCACGTGCTTCGTGGGCGACAGATCCACCGTCAGCGGACCGATGTGGATCGGGTCCCACTGGGGCAGCGTGAACGCCCCGAACGGAGTCTCCACCACCCGCGAATCCACCACGTGGTGCATGATCATGTCACCGAGCGAGGTCTCCTGACCCGGCTCGGACGCGCTCGACCAGGCAAAGATTCGTCCGTTCATTCCGCCCGAAGTCCCTTACGGAAAAAGACCGGCTCCAGCAGTAGCAGCAGGAACAGGAAACCGGCCAGACTCAACAGCACCGCCAGCGGCGGGTACCCGCTCCGCGCGAGCCAGAGCCCCACGCAGACCACCAGCCCGAACCTCACCACCGTGCCAGAGCCCCACGCAACAAAGAACGCCGGCCGCTTGCGCAGCGCGACCAGCGCGGAGAAGCTCGCCACCTGAATGCCCCAGGCGAGAGCCGCGGCGACGGCCACGCCGGCCGCGCCCTCCGGCGACAACACCCCGGCCACCAGCCCGGTGCACGCCGCCACCAGCGCGGCACCCGCGAGCGCGTAACCGGCCACCGCCCGCGCCCCGGCGCTCATCCCCGCTCCTCCCCGTCCCCGCGCCCCCGCCGGGCACGCTCCCGCGGCTCGATCACCAGGTGGTAGTACATGTGATAGAAGCCGGCGCCCGCGCCCACGAACGCTCCCAGGATCAAGAACAACGGCATCGTACCGAGCCACCGGTCCACCAACCAGCCGAGGAAGAGGAACAGCCCCGTGCTCATCGCCCAGGTCAGCCCGAAGCCGGCATAGCGCCCCAGGTCCCGGGCGATCCGCTGTCTGGACTGCTCCTTGTCTGCCACGGTCTCTCCCCGCGGTCGATGAACAGCACACTAAGCTACAAGCTTGTGAAATTTTTCGCAAGCTTCCGGACCCGGCACCGCGGACCGCCCGCATGGCCCGCTCGCAGCCGGACCACGGAGCCGCGCGGCACGGGCGGGGTACGGGGCTGCAGGCGACGACGCACGGCGGCCCCGACGCCGGGCGCGCCGACCCGCCGGGCGGCCGCCGCGCCGCGGCCCATGCCCGCCTATGGCCCGGGAGCACCGCCGGCCGTCCGCTGCGGCACGTTCCGTGCACGGCCGACTGGCGCGGCTGCGTGGCGGGAACTCGCGTGGAGACTGGCGGTACACGTGAAATGAGCCGCTGCCCGTTGGTACCGCGTAGCTTGCAGTCGGTTCAGCCGGGCCGGCGGCCGACACGGCGGACGGCCTGGTGTGGCCGGATGGGCGGCGGGCCGCCGGCCCCGCTCCGGCAGGGCGAGGCCGGCCGGGTCCTGCGGCGCGAGCGGGTCGACCGGGCGCCGGCAAAACGGAAGACGAGCCAGGAATCAGAGGAAAGAGGAACCGGATGGAAGCGACGGTAGCGCGGCAAGCGGAGCCGGCCGAGCGGGATCTGGTGCTGTTGGAGCGGCTGGCCGAGGTGCGGGCCGCGCTGGAGGGCGAGATCCGCAAGCGCGTGATCGGTCAGGAGCGCGTCGTGGAGGGTCTCCTCACGGCGCTGCTCGCGAACGGCCACGCCCTGCTGGTCGGTGTGCCCGGCCTGGCGAAGACGCTGCTGATCTCCACGCTGGCGGAGGCGCTGGACCTCGAGTTCTCGCGGATCCAGTTCACGCCGGACCTCATGCCGTCCGACATCACCGGCACGGAAGTGCTGGAGGAGGACCGTGCGACGGGGCGGCGGTCGTTCCGTTTCGTGCGCGGGCCCATCTTCGCGAACGTGGTCCTGGCGGACGAGATCAACCGGACGCCGCCGAAGACCCAGGCCGCGCTCCTCCAGGCGATGCAGGAGCGGGCGGTGACGGTCGCGGGTCAGACCATGCCGCTGGACCGGCCGTTCTTCGTGCTGGCCACGCAGAACCCGATCGAGCAGGAGGGCACGTACCCGCTTCCGGAAGCGCAGCTCGACCGTTTCATGCTGGAGCTGCGGATCGGGTATCCCACCCGTGAGGAGGAGGAGAAGGTCGCGCTGCAGACGACCGGTGCGGAGGAGCCGGTGGTGAAGCCGGTCGTGAGCGCGGCGGAGCTGGTCGAGCTCCAGGGTCTGGTTCGCAGGGTGCCGGTTGCGCCCTCGCTGGTGGCCTACGCGGTGCGCCTGGCGCGGGCGACCCGCCCGGAGGACGAGGATGCCCCTCCGGTCACGCGCCGGTACGTGAGCTGGGGTGCGGGCCCGCGGGCATCGCAGTACCTCGTCCTGGGCGCGAAGGCCCGTGCAGCCATGGCGGGACGCGCGCTGCCGACATATGATGATGTGCGCGCCGTGGCGCTCGCCGTGCTGCGGCACCGCGTGGTCACGAACTTCCAGGCCGAGGCGGATGGACGGGCGGTCGCCGACGTGGTGGAAGAGCTCATCGAACTGAGCCGGACATGGACGTAGACCGAAGTAGCGGCGGTTGGGAGCAGGGTCCGGAGCGATCGCGAGGGCCATGCTGCTGACCGTCGTCATCCTCGTCGCCCTGCTGCTCTCGGCGTTCTTCACCGCCGCCGAGCTCGCCATCTTCGGGCAGAGCGATGCCCGCGTCCGGACCCTATCGGAAGAGGGGTACCGAGGCAGCGCCTCGCTCGCCGGCTTGCGCGCCCGGCCGCAGCGCGTGCTCGTGCTCCTGCGGCTGGGAGACGCGCTCTCGGACGTGACGGCTGCCGCGGTGGCCGGGTACGCCGGGCTCCTCTATGCCGGGATCACGGGCCTGACCGTGGGCGCCGTACTCGCCGCCCTCGCCATCCTGTTGCTCGGTGAATTGATCCCGCTGCACGTGGCGGCGAACCACGGGGCGCGCATCGCGCTGGCGACGTCGCCCGTACTCTCCTACCTGTGCACCCTTCTCTCGCCGGTGCTCCGCCTCCTCGAGTGGCTGGTGTCGACGCTCCCGGTCCGTTCCCCGGTTGCGCTCGGCGACCTCGCCGAGAGCGAGATCCGCCAGCTCACGGCGCTCGGCCACACCGAGGGGGTGATCGAGGACCACGAGCGGCAGTTGATCGAGCGCGCGTTCCGCCTGGACGACACGAAGGCCTGGGACATCATGACGCCGCGGGTCGACATGTTCGCGTGGCCGGACTCCCTGCGACTCGCGGACATCGCGCCGGAATTGCGGACCGTCCCCTACTCCCGCGTCCCGGTCTACGGATCGACCATCGACGACATCACGGGCGTGCTCTACCTGCGGGACGTCTACCAGGCGCTGGTGGCGGGGCAGCGGGACGTGCAGCTCCGCGCCCTTGCCCGGGAGCCGTTGATCGTGCCCGGCTCCGTCCCGCTGAGCAAGCTCCTGCGGGACTTCCAGACCCGCCGCATCCACATGGCCATTGTCGTCGACGAATACGGGGGCACGGACGGACTGGTGACGCTGGAGGACGTGCTGGAGGAGCTGGTCGGCGAGATCGTGGACGAGACGGACGTCGCCGAAGAGCCGATCATACGCATCTCCCGGAGCGAGATCGAGGCGGCGGGCGATGCGGACCTGCGGGAGATCAATCACTACTTCAACGCGTCCCTGCCGCAGCTCGAGCACCGGTCGCTCAACGGGTACCTGCTCGAGGAGCTCGGCCGCGTGCCCACCGTGGGCGAGTGGATCGAGCGGGACGGGATCCGGATCGAGGTGCTGGAGGCGACGGAGACGCAGGTCCTGCGCGCGCGCCTGAAACGGGTGAGCGCCCCCGCCGACTCCGCCGCGGGTCCGGGCACGGACGAGAACCGGGAGGATGGCGATCGGGGCGCAGCCGAACCCCCGGAGGAAACGGTGCGGGTGGAGTCCAATGGGTTGAGCCGGTTCCCCGCCGCGGCGGATCGGGCCGGGGGCACGGCGCAGGCCCGGGAGTCCGCCGGTTCCACCGCGTCGCGGCCCTGATCCTTCGCCTCCCGCGGGATCGGCAGACGCGACCATCCCGCGGCCGGCTCCGGTCACCGGATCGTCCCTGCACCGGGATGCACGAGGCGCCCGCCCGATCGCTGGTCGGGCGGGCGCCTCCGTCTTTCTGCCCGGCCGCGTCCGATCCGCGACGACCGCGGCCGCGCCCGCGGATCTCCTCCGGCTCAGGTGCCGCTGGTCACCGACTGGCGGAACGCGGCGAGGACGGAGAGGACCTGGTCGATGTCCGCCTCCGTGTGCTCGGCGCTGATCTGGAAGCGGATCTCCTCGTCCCCGCGAGGCACGACCGGATACGCGAGCCCCGTGGCAAGGACGCCGTTCTGCCGCAGGTGCTGCACCAGCGCCCGGGTCGTGGCGGTGTCCCGGACCATGAGCGGCACGACCGGGTGCTCGCCCGGGATCACTTCGTAGCCGAGCTCCACGAGCCCCCGCTCGAACCGAGCGGTCAGCGCCCGCAGCCGATCCAGGAGCCGCAGCCCCTCCTCCGAGTCCAGGATCTCGAGCGCCCGGAGCGCCGCGGCAGCCTCACCGGGCGTGATCGGGTTGGAGTAGATGTAGAAGGGCGCGGTCTCCCGCAGGTACCGGATCACGGACGCGCGCGAGACCACGTAGCCCCCGTTCACGCCGAGCGCCTTGCCGAGCGTGGCCACCAGCACGTCCGCAGGCGGCGAATTCGTGTACTCCTCGGTGCCGCGGCCCGTGCGGCCGAAGGCGCCCACGCCGTGGGAGTCATCCACCACGACGATCACGTTCTCCGGGAAGTGCTCGTCATAGCGCCGCGCGATCTCCATGATCACGTCCAGCGGCGCGTGGTCGCCCCGCATGCTGAAGATCCCGTCCGTCACGACCACGACGCGGCGCGCCCGGCCCACCGCTGCCCGCAGCGCGTTCTCCAGCTCGCCCATGTCGAGGTGGCGGTAGACCACCTTGTCCAGCGGACGGGCCAGCCGGATCGCGTTGATGATGCAGTTGTGGTTCAGCTCGTCGCTGATCACGATCGTTTCGCCGGTGATCAGCGGGACCAGCGTGCCCACGACCGTGGCGTACGCGGAGCTGAAGAGCATGGCGGCTTCGCGGCCATGGAAGCGGGCGAGCCGGCGCTCCAGCTCGATGTGGGGCGCGTACGTCCCCGAAATGAAACGCACGGCGCCGGGGCCCACGCCGAAGCGGCGGGTCGCCTCCTCCTCGGCCCGCATCAGCTCTTCCCGGAGACCCAACCCGAGGTACGAGTTGGAGTTCATCCGGATGAACTGCTTGTCCCCCTCGCCTTCGAGGAGGAAGCGCGGCCCGCGGTCGCCTTCGGGCGGGATCACGGCGACCACGACCGATTCAGCGCCCTTCGCGGTGCCCTGCGCGTGGAGCTGGTCGACATGCGCGTCGAGTATCGGGGCGATCCTGTCGAGCGGCATGTTACGATTCCCTCCGGGGTTCTCGGGATCTGCGGTTCACTCGGACCGGGCTTCGACGGCCATTGGGTGGCCCATGCGTGCGGACAGCTTCTCGATCATGTCCGCGGTCATGGCCTCGAGACCGTACTCGGGCCGCCAGCCCCACTCCTCCCGGGCGGCGGTGTCGTCGATGCTGCGGGGCCAGGAGTCCGCGATGGCCTGCCGCACCGGATCGACCTCGTACGTGATGGTGAAACCGGGCACGTGCCGGGCGATCTCCGCCGCCAGGCGGGCCGGCGTGAACTGCATGGCCGTCACGTTGAACGCGTTGCGGTGGCGGAGCCGGGCGGGATCCGCTTCCATGAGCTCGATGGCGGCGCGGATCGCGTCCGGCATGTACATCATGTCGAGCTGGGTGTCCGCGGCCAGGAAGCAGGTGTACCGCCGCTCCCGCAGCGCATGGTAGAAGATGTCCACGGCGTAGTCCGTGGTCCCGCCGCCCGGGGGCGAGACGTAGGAGATGAGGCCGGGGAAGCGGAGGCCGCGCGTGTCCACGCCGAAGCGCAGGTGGTAGTAGTCGCACAGCAGCTCCCCCGCCACCTTCGTGATGCCGTACATGGTGGTCGGCCGCTGGATCGTGTCCTGGGGTGCGGGGTCCCGCGGCGTGTTCGGGCCGAAGGCGCCGATCGAGCTGGGCGTGAACACCGCGCAGCGCCGGTCCCGCGCCACCTCCAGCACGTTGACCAGCGTGTCCATGTTGACGCGGTACGCCCGGTACGGGTCCTGTTCCGCCCTCGCGGAGAGGATCGCGGCCAGGTGGTAGATCGTATCGATCCTGTAGCGGTCGACCGCCGCCCGGAGCGCGTCGGGGTCCGTGCAGTCCAGGATCAGCGTGGGGCCGTCGGCGAGCGTTTCCGCCTTCGGCTCGACGATATCGGACGCGACGACGGCGTCCTGACCGTAGCGGGCACGGAGCGCCGGGACGAGCTCGGATCCGATCTGGCCGGCGGCACCGGTAACGAGGATGCGCTCCACGGTTCTGCGTCTCGCTTCCCGAACGAACGTTTGGTGGTCCAGAGACGACCAGAATGTAGTCGAATCGCGGCCGAGGCGACAGGCCGCGGGCGGGCCGCTCCCTTTCGTAGCGCGCGCGGGCGTTCTACTTTGCCCGGCATGATCGGCCCGACGGTGAGGGAGGTCTACGAGGCGAGGCGGCGGCTGGAGGGGCGGGCGAGGCGTACGCCCCTCGAGCGCGCGGCCTGGCTTTCGGAGATCGCCGGGTGTGATGTCTATCTGAAGCTCGAGTGCTGGCAGCGGACGGGCTCGTTCAAGCTGCGGGGCGCGACGAACGCGGTGCTGGCGCTGGGTCCGGAGCTTCGGGGCCGCGAGGTGGTCACGGCGTCCGCGGGAAACCACGGGATGGCGGTGGCCCTGGCCGCGAAGGAGGCGGGCGCACGCGCCGTGGTCTGGGTCCCGGAGACGTCGCCCGAGACGAAGAAGGCGCGGACCCGGGCGCTGGGCGCGGAGCTCCGGACGACGCCGGGCACGTACGACGACGCGCACGCCGCTGCCCACGCCTACGCCGGGGAGACGGGCGGGTACTTCCTCCACGCGTTCGATGACCCCCGGGTCGTGGCGGGCCAGGGCACGGTCGCGCTCGAGATCGTGGAAGAGCTGCCGGGCGTGCGGGAGGTCCTGGTCCCGGTGGGCGGAGGCGGGCTGATCGCCGGGGTCGGGCTCGCGCTGCGCGCGGTCGGTGGCCGGGAGGTCGCCGTGCTCGGCGTGCAGAGCGAGAACACGTCGACCATGTATCATTCTTTCCGCGCGGGTCGCGTGGTCGAGCCCGTGGCGGGCCCCACGCTGGCGGACGGGCTCGCCGGGGGGATCGAGGAAGGCAGCTTCCAGCGGGCGCGGGCGGTCACCGACGAGTTGTCGCTCGTCACGGAGGCGTCGATCCCGCGCGCGATCCGGGTGCTCTACGAGCGCATGGGGATCGTGGCCGAGGGCTCGGGCGCGGTGGGCGTTGCGGCGATCCTGGAAGGGCGGGTCCGGCTGCGCGGCCCGGCGGTCGTGGTGATTTCGGGCGGCAACATCGACGGCCATCGACTGGCCGAGGTCCTTACGAGTGGCTGAATGGCGACGATACTTCCACATCACGGCAAGACGCCGCGGATCCATCCGACGGCGTTCGTGGCGCCGACCGCGGTCCTGATCGGGGACGTGGAGGTCGGCCCGGAGTCGAGCATCTGGTTCGGCGCGGTCCTCCGCGGGGACGACCCGACCCACGGGATCCGGGTCGGCGCGCGGACGAGCATTCAGGACAACTGCGTGATCCACGTGAGCGCCCGGGGCCCGACGATCATCGGGGACGACGTGACGGTCGGGCACGGCGCGAAGTTCGAGAGCTGCGAGATCCGGCGGGGCGCATTGATCGGGATGAACGCGGTGGTGCTGGAGGGCGCGGTGATCGGCGAGGAGTCGCTGGTCGGCGCGCTGAGCGTGGTGCCCTCCGGGATGGTCGTGCCGCCCCGGGTCGTGGTGGCGGGTGTACCTGCGCAGGTCAGGAAGGAGCTGTCCGGCACTGCGGCGGAATGGATCCGGCGCAGCCCCGGGCATTACGTGGAGCTCTCGCGCACGTACCTGGACATGGGGATCGGCGTGGTGGAACCCGCTTCGGCGGACGTGGAGCCGGGGGAGCCGGCGGGGAGGCAGCCGTGAGCGAGGGAGGCGGCAGAGCCGACGTCGTCATCGTCGGCGGCGGGATCATCGGCTGCGGCATTGCGTGGCATCTGGCGCGTCGTGGCGTGTCGGTCACGGTCGTGGAGCGGGACCGGCCGGGCGGGCACGCGACGTGGGCCGCGGCGGGGATGCTCTCCCCCCTCGGCGAGACGGCGAGTCCCGGGCCGTTCTACGATCTCGTCATGGCGAGCTTCCGGCGCTACGACGCGTTCGTGGAGGCGCTGGAAGAGGCCACGGGGATCACGGTCGAGTACCGGGAGTCGGGGAAGCTGTGCGTGGCGCTGGACGAGTCGGAAGCGGCGGAGCTGACGGAGCGCCATCGGTGGCAGCGGGCCGCGGGACACGAGGTGGAGCTGCTGGACGCGGGTGAGGCGCGCCGGCTCGAGCCCGCGCTCGCGCCTTCGGTGGTGGCCGGGCTCCTCATTCCCCGGGACCGGCAGGTGGACAACCGCCGGCTCGGCCGGGCGCTCTGGGTTGCGGCCGCGCGTGCGGGCGCGCGCTTCGTGCTCGGGGACCCGGTGCAGAGCCTCTGGCTCGATGGACCGGATGGCGACCCGGAGGGGACCGGGAGCGCGGGGGGCCGGGTCCGCGGGGTGGCGCTCGCGTCGGGGACCCGGATCGAGGCGCCCTGCGTGGTGCTCGCCGCGGGGAGCTGGAGCGGTCGGATCCCCTATGCGGGCCGCACGTTGCCGGTCTCGCCGGTGGGCGGCCAGCTGCTCGCGCTCGAAACCGTGCCGCCCGTGCTTTCCCGGGTGATCCAGGCGACGCGGTGCTACCTCGTCCCTCGCGCCGATGGCCGCCTCCTCGTCGGCGCCACCATGGAGCGGCGGGGCTTCAGCACCCGGCCCACCGCCGGCGGCGTGCACGGGCTGCTCGGCTCGGCGCTGCGCGCGGTCCCGGGGCTGGCAAACGCACCCGTCGTGGAGCTCTGGGCGGGACTCCGGCCCGGCACGCCCGACGGGCTGCCGATCCTGGGGTCCGACCCGGACGTGGCGGGGCTGGTCCACGCCACCGGCCACCTCCGGAACGGCATCCTGCTCGCGCCCATCACGGCCGAGCTGATCGCGGACGTGGTCACCGGCGCCACGCCCGCGCTCCCGCTGGAGCCGTTCCGGGTGGACAGGTTCACCGTTGCCGCGGACGCATCGTGAGCACCGAACGCCCGCAGGACCCACCAGCCAGGGAGTCGACGGATCCGCCGGCGGAGGAGGCGGGGGCGCCCTCCCCTACCCCTCCCGCCCGGCCGGACACGGACGGCCATACCTGCGACATCTGCGGGGCGCCCATGCTCGAGCGCCACTGCAAGATCGCCTGTCCGGTGTGCGGCTACCTCCGGGACTGCTCAGACCCCTGACCCTCTCCACCCGCGCCGGTGCCGGGCGCCCGACCCGGTCAGCCCGCCCGGCCGCGCCCGCGGCAGCGAGATCTTCGCCGGATGGCCGCGCTCGTCCTCCACGGTGAAGAGGAGGTCCGGCGTGTACTCCGCGATCCAGTCCGCGAGCGAGTCGGGATCGTGCCCCGCGCGCCGGACCCGGTCATCGGCGAAGCGGAAATTCACCGCGTACCACTGGTAGTCCCCGTCCCGGACCCACGGCGCCGCCTCGACGAACACCTCCACGAACTCGCCCGCGTCCGGGAACGCGTCGTTCAGCCCATCGTAGCACCGCTGAATGGCGCGGTTCAGCGGATCCTCCCCGCCAAAGCCCGGAACAGGCTCCCGGCCGCGCAGGAAATCCTGGACTTCGTCGATCCGGAAGACCACCCGCACTTGCCTCGGCGTGGAATCGAGAAGTCGAGCCATCCCTTCCTCCCCTCGGCGACTACGGGACCGGAGTTTCAAGGATCGAGCCGCCTCCCCGCGATGCGCGGCGCAGGCGGAATCAAACGATCTGTCTCGATCGCACGGGGATCGGGGCAGCGGACTCAGGCCGCCCGGCCGCTGGGAGCGGCCGGCTCGTCACATGCCGCCGTACCAGTGGCTGGCGAGATACCAGTCGACGATGGCGTCGCCCCACACATGGTAGATGGCTGCGCCCAGGGCGAGGAAGATGCCGAACGGCACGTGCTTCCCGGTCCGCAGACTGATCGGCCCGAAGATCAGGGCACCGAACAGCGCCCCGAGGAAGATGGTGAGCACGACCCCGGCCGGGCCCAGGAACGCGCCGACCATGGCCATCATCTTGACATCTCCGCCCCCCATGGCCGGCTTGCGGAAGGCCTTGGTCCCGAGCCAGGCAATGACCCAGAGCGCGCCGTAGCCGAGCACCGCTCCGGCGACCGCCTGGATGAACGGCAGCCCGCCGGGCAGGGCGGCGAACGACAGCCCCACCACCGTGCCGCCAATGGAGAACTGGTCGGGAATGATGTAGTGCTGCGCGTCCGTCAGCGAGATGCCGAGCAGGATCGTGAAGAACACGGCGCTCCGGAGCGCCTCCACCGTCGGCCCGAACCGCATTGCCGCGGCGGCCCAGATCAGCGCCGTGGCCAGCTCCACCATCGGATACTGGATCCCGATCGGAGACGCGCAGTTCCGGCACCGCCCCCGCAGCGCCAGGTAGCTCAACACCGGAACGTTGTCGTACCAGGCGATCAGCGTGGAGCAGCTCGGACAGGCCGAGCGCGGGGCAACCACGGACAGGTCCCTCGGCCACCGGTACACGCAGACGTTCAGGAACGACCCGATCAGCGCGCCGAACAACGCGGCAACGGCGGCCGTCAACACCGGCTCAGGCATGAGTCCTCAAGCGCTTCGACTGATGAGATAGAGCAGGATCCCGGCGGCTACCGCCACGTTGAGCGACTCCGCCCGCCCGCGATGCGGGATCGCCACCAGCGCATCCACGGCCTCGCGCACGTCTCGCCCCAGCCCCGCCCCCTCGTTCCCCACCGCCAGCGCGACCCGGGACGGGAAGTCGATCCGATCCACCGGCGTGCCGGCCGCGTCCGCCCCATAGAACGCGTAGCCGTTCTCCCGCAGCCACTCGACCAGCTCCGGCAGCTCCGCCGGCACCACCGGCACCCGGAAGGTGGCCCCGGCGGCCGACCGGATCGCCTTCGGATTCCAAGGATCCACCGTGCCCGGGAGCACCGCCACGAACGCCGCCCCGAACGCCTCCGCCGACCTCGCCAGCGTCCCGAAGTTGCCCGGGTCCTGAACCGCGTCCAGCACCAGGACCGGCGCCGCCCCCCGCACCTCCATCCCCGCCAGCTCGCGGCGCGGGATCTCCGCGACCACCACCACCCCCTGCACCGCCTCCGTCGCCGCGTACCGGCTCAGCTCCGCCTCGCTCACCCGATGCACCGGGCATCGGGCCTCGAGCATGGCAGCCAGACGCGCCCCGCGATCCGTGTCCTCCAACGTGGACGAGACCACCGCGAACCGGAGAGGCACGCCCGAATCCAGCAGATCCTCCACGACCCGCACCCCCTCCACCAGGCACGCCCCCTCCGCGTCCCGCACCTTCCTGCGCTGGAGCCCGTGGAGCAGGTTCCTCTCCGCCCGCGTCAACACGCCTGCGCCCCCTGGAACGTCTCTTGCCCCCAAGTCGTTACGGGATATCCTCTTGCAGGAGCCGGGACCCCGATGCTCTCAAAACTCGCGCACAGCCACCGCGGCGCACTCGCCGCGCTCCTCGTCTCCACCACGAGCGTCACCGCCACCTGCGCGATCTCGCCCAGGCAGGAGGTCGAGCTCGGTCAGCAGTACGCGGCCGACATCAACCGCCAGCTGCCGATCGTCACCGACCCCGCGCTGGACCGGTACATCAACGCGGTCGGCAACCAGCTCGCCCAGTACGGCCAGCGAAACTTCGGCTATCGCTTCTACATCGTCAACACCGATCAGGTCAACGCTTTCTCCATCCCGGGCGGGTTCATCTACATCAACCGCGGGCTGATCGAGCAGACCAACAACCTGTCGGAGCTCGCCGGGGTGCTCGCCCACGAGATCGCCCACGTGGAGGAGCGCCACGGCGCCGAGCAGATCGAAAGAATGCAGCGGGCGAACGTCGGGCTCTCCCTGGCGTACATCCTGCTCGGCCGGGCGCCCAGCGGCCTGGAGCGGGCGGCCATCGAGGTCGGCGGCGCCGCCATCTTCGCGCGCTACAGCCGCGAGGCGGAGTTCGAAGCGGACGCCACCGCCGTCCGCCTGTTGGTCTCCGCGGGGATCAACCCGAACGGGCTCGCCACCTTCTTCAGCACGCTGCTCGCGGAGCGGGAGCGCCAGCCGGGCATCCTCGAGCAATGGTTCTCGACCCACCCCACCACCGAGGACCGGATCGCCCAGGTGCGCAGCCTGATCCGGCAATACCCGCCGGAGACGCTCCGCGGGCTCACGGTGAACACCGAGCAGTTCAACGCGTTCAAGGCCAGGGTGCAGCAGCTCCCGCCGCCCCCCGCCCGGTTCCGGACGAATCGCTGACCTTCGGCACCATCCCCGCACGAGGCGGAGAGGCCATGCCCGGCCTCTCCGCCCAGCCCCGCCGGCCCCACCAGCCCCGCCAGCCCGGCCGTGGCGCCGACACGGGGTCCGGGGCCCGCCCCCCGCAGGCCGGCGCCCCTGGCGCGCCCGCCGCGCACCCCCGGCACCCGCCACTTGAACGAACCGGAATTCCGGCCTACCTTTCGGCATGGACCGGAAACGAACCTCGGAGATTCCCGTCGCCCTGAGCATTGCCGGGAGCGACAGCGGCGGCGGCGCAGGCATACAGGCGGACCTCAAGACCTTCCACGCCTTCGGCGTCTTCGGCACCACGGCCATCACCGCCATCACGGCCCAGAACACCCTCGGCGTGACGGGCGTCCACACGATCCCCGTGGACATGATCCGGGCGCAGATCCGCGCCGTGGCGGAGGACCTCCGTCCGGCCGCGGTGAAGACCGGAATGCTCTCGACCGCGGAGGTCGTCGAGACCGTGGCCGAGGCGATCCGGACCGAGGGGCTGACCAACTACGTGCTCGACCCCGTCATGGTGGCCACCACCGGCGCCCGGCTCCTGGATCGGAATGCCGAGGGCGCCGTCGGGGAGCTGCTCCTCCCCCTCTGCACCCTCGTCACGCCGAACCTGGACGAGGCATCGCTCCTGGTGGGCCGGCCCGTCCGGGACGAAGGAGAAATGCGCGCGGCGGCGGAGACGCTGGTGGCCCGGGGCGCCAGGGCGGCGCTCGTGAAGGGCGGCCATCTGGAAGGCGACGTCGTGGTGGACATCCTCTTCGACGGCGAAAACCACCATCGCTGGGCACGTCCTCGTGTCGTGACCGATGCAACCCACGGCACGGGGTGCACCCTCTCGGCGGCCATTGCCGCCGGCCTGGCCCACGGCCGCCCCCTCCTGGAAGCCGTGGCCGACGGGTTGGAGTTCGTGCACCGCGGGATCCTGTACGCGCCCGGACTCGGGCGCGGCCACGGCCCGCTGAACCACTTCGTGACCCTCGTCTCCGCCGGCCGCTGAGCGGCCGGCGGTCAGCGGGACAGGAGCCAGTCCACGGCGAGATAACCGACCGTGATGCCCAGGACCATCAACGCGCCGTAGATCGTGGGCGGCGCGGGGATCGGGAGCTTGAGGAGCCGCACGAGCGCGCCCACGGCCAGCGCCACGAGCACGCCCACCCATCCTGGATATGCCACCGCACCGTTCTGCATCGATCCTCCCACTCCATGTCAGGGCGCCACGTCAGCGACCCACCATCCGGACAGGCCGACGAACGCTCCCCTGATGTCCATTCGGGTACCGCGGAGCCGATCGCGCGCGACGTAGAGCGCGGGATAATAATAGAGCACGGTCCAGGGCTGCTGTTCCCTGAGGATCTCCTGGACCCGCCGCCAGATCGGCAGCGCCTGCGCCCGGTCCTGGATCCGCGCCACGCTGTCCAGGAGCGCGTCGAACTCGGGATTCGAGTAGGACGCGATCTGGTACGGCCCGCCGAGCGACGCGCTGTGGAACTTGTCCGCGAGGTTGATCCGGAAATCGCTCTCCCAACCCATGAGCACCGCGTCGAAGTCCCGCGCCGGCCGGCTGATCTGCGAGACCAGCGTGTTGAACTCGACCGGCCGCGGCACGACGCGCACGCCGACCCCGGCGAGCCCCGCCCGGATCATCTCGGCGATGTCCCGCTGGAAGCTGAGCCCGGCCGTGTACTTCAGCGAGATCTGGAACGGCTGGCCGGTGGGGCTTTCGAGCACGCCGTCGCCATCGCGGTCCACGAATCCGGCCTCGGCGAGGAGCGCCCGGGCGCCTTCCGGGTCGTGGGGGAGCGGAGGCACGTCCTCCGCGTACGCCCAGTGGTGCGGCGCGATCGGGCTGCTCGCCAGCGTGCCGAACCCGCCTCGCAGGCCGTCCACGATCCCCTGCCGGTCGATGGCCATGGCCAGGGCCCGCCGGACCCGCGGGTCCGCCAGCAGCGGGTTGAGCCCGTTCCAGCCGACGAAGACGAAGCTCCGGCTCGGCCGGACCAGGGCGCGCAAGCCGGGCCTGCCGTTGAGTTCGAGGATCTGGTCCGCGAGCACCGCGACGGCCAGGTCCACCTGCCCGGACATCACCTCGGCGAGCTGCGCCGCGGTCTCCGGGACGACCCGCCAGACCAGCCGGTCCACGTAGGGCCGGCCGCCGAGCTCCTTGGGGAAGTCCTCGTTGGCCTCGAACACCCACCGGTCGTTCGCCCGGTACGAGACGAAGCGGAACGGGCCATTGCCGACCGGCTCCTTGTTGAACCGCGCGTTGCGCATCTGCGCGGGCGGCACCGTGTCCAGCAGGTGGCGCGGCATGATGGGCGTGAAGGGCAGCCCGGTCAGGGGCTCTGCGTGCGGCTCGAACGAGAAGCGCACGGTGAACGAGTCGATCACCTCCACGCCGGTCCAGTGGGAGAAGTATTCCGAGTTCGGGAAGCCGGTCGCGGGGTCCTTGATCCGGGAGTAGGTGAACTCCACGTCGTACGCGGTCGTGGGCCGGCCGTCGTGCCAGCGCACGTTGCGGCGGAGCCGGAAGATGACGCCCGTGTCGCCGAGCAGCTCGAAGGACTCGGCGAGGCGCGGCTCGAGCTCCAGCTTCTCGTCGTACTGGACCAGGGGGAGGAAGAGCGCGAAGCGGATGAACTCCTGGGCGAACGCCTGCGTCGAGACGAGAGAGTTCATGTGGTCCAGGTCCGCGTCTCCGGCGATGACGACGGTCCCCCCGTAACGAGGCGCATCGGCCCCGGTTTCGGCGCGCGCGCTGAACCGATCGGTGCAGCCAGCCGTGATGAGAAGGATCGCGAGCCAGGTGGGTGCCAGCCTGTGGAGAGGCGAGGACACGCGGGATGTCATAACGTGGACAGCTCCGACAGGTGATGCGGGGATGAAGCCTGCCGCGGCGGGAGAGCGCCCAGGCGGACAATCTCGCGCTGAGCGTCAATTTTTTCAAGGCTGACGTATCAGGCGGCCTCGATGTCGGGCAGGCCGGCGATCTCCCTGAGTACGCCCCGCACCACGGAGGCGAGCCGTGGGCCGGCCTCGCGCCCCGCGGCAATGACCTCCTCGTGGGAGAGCGGCTCGGGCGCCAGCCCGGCCGCGAGGTTCGAGATGAGCGAGATCCCGAGCACGCGGATCCCGAGCGCCCGGGCAACGATCACCTCCGGCACCGTGCTCATTCCCACGGCATCCGCACCGATGATCTGGAGCATCCGGATTTCCGCCGGAGTCTCGTAGCTGGGCCCGGACAGGGCGCAGTAGACGCCCCGTACCACGCGCACGCCGAGTCCGGTCGCCACACGCTCGGCGATGGCCCGGAGCTCCCGGTCGTACGCCTCGGACATGTCCGGGAAACGGGTCTCCCCGGGCGCCACCGGCCCGATCAGCGGGTTCCGCCCGGTGAGGTTGATGTGATCGTCGATGATCATCAGGTCCCCGGGCCGGAAGGTCCGGCGCAGACCGCCCGCGGCGTTCGTGACGATCAGCGTCCGGGCGCCCAGCGCGGCCATCACCCGGATCGGGAAGGCGACGACGCTGGGGTCGTGCCCCTCGTACAGGTGGAACCGCCCCTGCATCGCCACGCACTCCGCGCCCTCCAGCGTCCCGGCCACGAGGGTCCCGGAGTGCCCGACGACGGTCGCCGCCGGGAAGCCGGGGATCTCGGCGTACGGGATGCGGACCGGCTCCTCGATCTCGTCCGCCAGGCCGCCCAGCCCGGAGCCCAGGATCAGCATGACCCGCGGGCGCCGGGTCACACGGCTCCGCAGGAAATCGAGGGTCTCGGAGATGTCCGGGAGGCCGCCGTTCACGCTCATACGATGATCCCCGCAATGGTCGCGGTCATGAATGCGGCGATCGAGCCCGCGATCATGGCGCGCAGCCCGATCCGCGCCAGGTCGCCACGCCGGGAGGGCGCAATGCCGCCGATCCCGCCGATCTGGATCGCGATGGAGCCGAAGTTCGCGAAACCGCAGAGCGCGTAGCTGGCAATGATAATGGAGCGCGGCGAGAGCGGCGCGCCCTCCGACAGCAGGTTCGCGAGCTGGAGATACGCCACGAACTCGTTCAGCACCGTCTTGATCCCCATCATCGAGCCGACGGTGACGGCGTCCTCCCACGGCACGCCCATGATCCACGCCACGGGCGCGAGCAACCATCCGAGAATCGTCTCGAGGGTCAGCCGGCTGCCGGGCTCGAGGGCGCCGAGCGACTGGAGCAGCGACGTGATGCCCACCAGGTCTCCAACGTACGCCAGCAGCGCATTGATCAACGAGATCAGCGCGATGAAAGCCAGGAGCATGGCGCCGACGTTCAGGGCGAGGGTGAGCCCTTCACCCGCGCCGCGGGCGGCCGCATCGATCACGTTCGCGTCCGGCGAGTCCACGACGACCTTCACGTCCCCCCGCGTGGCCGGCTCCTCCCGCTCCGGGTACATGATCTTCGCCACCATGAGTCCGGCGGGCGCGGACATCACGCTGGCGGCCAGCAGGTGTCCCGCCACGTCCGGGAAGTACCCCACGAGCATGCCGACGTACGCGGCCATGACGCCGCCCGCCACGGTGGCGAACCCGCCGGTCATCACGGCCATGAGCTCCGACATGGTCATCGAGGCCACGAACGGCTTGACCAGGAGCGGCGCCTCGGTCTGTCCGAGGAACACGTTCCCGGCCGTGGACAGCGTCTCGGCGCCCGACGTCCGCATGGTCCGCGTCATGACCCATGCCATGCCCCGGACGATCGCCTGCATGATGCCCAGGTGGTACAGCACGGTCATGAGCGCGGAGAAGAAGATGATCGTCGGGAGCACGTTGAAGGCGAAGAACGCCCCCGTCCGCGCCACCATCCCGGGCGCCTCCGCCATCGGCGCGTTCCCCGGGCTCCCCGAGCCCACCGGCACGTGGTTCCAGACGAGGTCGCCGAAGACGAAGCTCGCGCCGTCCACGGTGAAGCCGAGCAGCGCGACGATGATGTCGTTGAAAGCGTCGAAGATCCGCTCGCCGATCGGCGTCCTCAGGATGAACAGCCCGAACGCGAACTGGAGCGTGAGCCCCCAGATCACCACGCGCCACGGGATCATGCGCCGGTCCACGCTGAGCGCCCACGCCGCGGCCAGCAACACGACCAGCCCCATGACCGACAGGAGACGCTGGTACCAGGGCGTCTGCACCTCGGCCCAGGCGCGCTCCAGGGCCTCCACCGCCGTCTGTGGAGGCGCCGGGGCCACCGCATCCGTTTCGGCCGCGGGCTCGCCAGGAGCGACCGCGGAAGCCGTGGTGTCGGGAACGGCGGCGCCCGCGGGCGCCGCCTCCTGGGCACCGACGCGCGCCGCGGCAATGCCGGCGACCAGGAGCAGGGCCGCAACGGCCCAGAGCCCGAGAATCCCCCGCCGGGGCATGGACAACCTCATCCGGGGCCCTCTTCCGGTAGCTTGGATACGATTCAGGTCAACGATCCGCAGTGGGCTCGGGCGGGAGATGCCCGGGCCAGTGCACCACCGGGTCGAACTGCGGAACCACGTGGCCGCAGGAAGCCGCGATCTCGACCCCGCTGGAGGTCCCGATCCGGGTGGCGCCCGCGGCGATCATCCGCAACGCATCCTCGCACGTGCGGACCCCGCCCGATGCCTTGACCCCCACGGTCGGGCCCACCGCCAGGCGGAGCAGCGCGACGGCTTCCGCGGTCGCGCCGCCGGCCGGATGGAAGCCGGTGGACGTCTTCACGTATTGGGCGCCCGCCTCCCGGCAGAGCATCGCCGCCCGTACGATCTCCATGGGCTCGAGGGCCGCCGTCTCGAGGATCACCTTGACCGCCGCGCGGCCCGCCGCGGCCTCCACCACGGCGCGGACATCCGCCTCCACGGCCGCCCAGTCCGCTTCCTTGATCTTGCCGAGGGCCGCCACCATGTCCAGCTCCGTGGCGCCCCGCTCGATTGCGTCTTCCGCCTCGAGCGCCTTGACCCGGGACGTGGACGCGCCGAGCGGGAACCCGACGACGGTGGCTACCGCGACGTCGCTTCCCGCGAGCTCCCCGGCGCACCGCTCCACCCACACCGGATTCACGCACACCGCCGCGAACCCGTACTCCCGGGCCTCCCGGCACAGCTTGTCGATCTCCGCCGCGGTCGCGGTGGGCCGAAGAAGGGTGTGGTCTATGTAGCGGCTGAGCGGCTTGCCACGGGCTCCCGACCTTCCGGGCGCGGGCCCGGCCGCGCTCCGACCGCCATCCGCGCCCTCCGGCCCTCCCGGCGGGGATGACGCCTCCCCGCCGGACACACCGCCCCCCGACTCCACCGATTCGAGATACGCCGCAACCACGCGGCGGGCAAGTTCCTCGAGCTCTTCCGGCTTCATTCCGGGTTCCGCTCCGGTGAATCCATTCCGTCCACTGGGTGTTCGCAGCCAGGGGCCACGCCCGGATCCCGCGGGTTCCCGAGGCGACGTCGACTCCCCCGCCCTCCCGGCCGGCGGCCACGCTCGCGCCAGTCCAGCGCTCACCGCGCCTGCCGGCCGCGAGCACGGACGGGACGACGGGACCGCGGCGTCCTACGCCCGACGAGGCGGAAACCGCTCAACGGACGGCCGGGGTCGGCGCACCCGCACGCCGCCCCGGCACAGGCCTCGCGCGCGCCCTGCGCCCGCCCTCCCCCGGTCCCCCGCGGCGCCCCTGCCCTCGCGAACACCGGTCCCGGCGGCCGCCGACGGCGCCCGGACCCAGTCGGAGCCCGGTCACCTCCGCTGCGCCGACGAACGGGACCGCTGCGAACGGGAAGCTCGCCCGACGACGGAAGGTGGCGGATCGCCGCGGACGGGGGCCGCGACGTCGTCGCCCCGAACCCCGGATCCCGCCCGGGACAGGGGAGCCGCTCCCCCCACCGCCCGCACCCGCCCCGGATCAGAGCCAGCCCCGCCGCTCGATCTCCCACGGGCTCAACTTCACGCCTCGCCGCTTCGCCTGCACCAGCGTCCGGTTCTCGAACAGCTTCACCAGGGCCGCGCCCGCCACGAACCCGCCCACGTGCGCCCACACCGCCACACCACCCGTGGCCGCCGGCGCCGTCATCCCCGCCACCAACTGCAGCGCGAACCACAGGAGTAGCACGAACCACGCGGAAACCGGAATGATGCGGATGAAGAAGAAGAAAATAAAGAGCGTGTCGATCCGCACCCGCGGGTACAGCACCAGGTACGCGCCCATCACCCCGCTGATCGCGCCAGACGCACCCACCGTCGGGATCGGCGAGTCCGGCGACGACAGCACGTGCGCCCCGCTCGCCGCCAGGCCCGTCAGGAGATAGAACACAATGAACCGCAGGTGGCCCATCGAGTCCTCGACGTTGTTCCCGAACAACCACAGGAACCACATGTTGCTCAGCAGGTGCAACCAGCTCCCGTGCAGGAACATCGTCGTCAGCAGCGTGGCCAGCGACCCTTCCCCGAACCGGCACACGTAACCCGGCGCGATCTCGACCGCCGCACCCCGCGCCGCCCGCCCCGTCAGCTCCGCCGGGATCATCCCGTACCGGCACACGGACTCCACCAGCACGGACTCCGACAGGCCGGCGCCCTGGACATAGAACCACACCGCCACGTTGACGATGATCAGCGCCACCGTCAGGTACGGCGTCAGCTCCGTGGGGTTTTCGTCTCGCAGGGGGAACAAGGGCTCTCCTCGATGACGGACGCGCAGAATACCCGCCGCGGACCGAGCGTGTCAACCGGCGGGCAAGAAGCGTGTCACGCCGCCCCGCTCACGGTACCGGACGGGCTCGGAATCAGAACGCCCCCGGCCGGACCGTGGTTCCTGGCGCCGGCCCGCGGTGGGAACGGGTCCGGCAGGCGCGGCACGGCAACCGGTCGACCGGGGATTCCCGGGCGGTCGCCAGGTCTCGCTGCCCCATCAGCGGCCGGGGGACCGGGGTGCCCGACCAGGGACGCACGCCCCGGGCGCCGCCCCGAGCCCGACGCCCTGCTTCGCCGGAGGACATGCCTCCGCCGAGGCGCGGTCGCGTCCCCCCGCATGCCTCCCATACCGCTCGCATCGGCGCGCGGCCGGCGCGGTCGCGCGGCCCGGCACGACGGACGACCCGCGGCCCGGTCCTCACCCGCCCTCCCCCTCCCCGCCCCCCCTGGCCGGTGGCCGGGGCGCCGCGACGCTCCGGTTCTGTGACGCTCCCGTTCTGTCATGATCGCGCCCGGGCGGGCGGGCGACACTGCCATTTTGGCAGCATCTGTGGGGAAAATCATGTCAATATGGCAGAAAAAGACCACCGACAACTGGCATATCGGTTGCACGCGGATCCGCGGACGCTCTTTTCTCGAGACGTACGTCAAAGGAGACGAAATGGCGAAGGTAATCGGCATCGACCTGGGCACGACGAACTCGGTCGTGGCGGTGATGGAGGGCGGGGATCCGGTCGTGATCCCGAATGCTGAAGGTGGCCGCACCACGCCGTCCGTGGTGGCGTTCACGAAGGACGGCGAACGGCTGGTGGGCCAGGTCGCGCGGCGGCAGGCCATCACGAACCCGAAGAACACGGTGTTCTCCATCAAGCGGTTCATGGGGCGGAAGTACGATGAGGTGGAGTCGGAGCGGAACCGCGTGCCGTATGACGTGCAGCGCGACGCCGAGGGCCGGGTTCAGGTGAACCTGCCGAACGCCGGGCGGTCCTTCACGCCGCCGGAGATCTCGGCCATGATCCTGCAGAAGATGAAGCAGACGGCCGAGGACTACCTGGGCCAGGAGGTGAAGCAGGCGGTGATCACGGTCCCCGCGTACTTCAACGATGCGCAGCGGCAGGCGACGAAGGACGCGGGCCGGATCGCGGGCCTCGAGGTGCTGCGGATCATCAACGAGCCGACCGCGGCGGCGCTGGCGTACGGCCTCGACAAGAAGAAGGACGAGATCATCGCGGTCTACGACCTGGGCGGCGGGACGTTCGACATCTCGATCCTGGAGCTGGGCGACGGCGTCTTCGAGGTGAAGGCGACGAACGGCGACACGCACCTGGGCGGTGACGACTTCGACCAGCGGATCATCGACTGGCTCGTCAGGGAGTTCAAGCGGGACCAGGGGATCGACCTGTCGCAGGATCCGATGGCGCTGCAGCGCCTCAAGGAGGCGGCGGAGAAGGCGAAGATGGAGCTGTCGACGACGATGTCGACGGACATCAACCTGCCGTTCATCACCGCGACGCAGGACGGCCCGAAGCATCTGAACGTGACGCTCACGCGGGCGAAGTTCGAGCAGCTCGTGGACGACCTGATCGAGCGGACGCGGGGTCCGATGGAGCAGGCGCTGAAGGATGCGGGGCTGAAGCCCGAGGACGTGGACGAGGTGATCCTGGTCGGCGGGTCGACGCGGATCCCGAAGGTCCAGGAGATGGTGCGGAACTTCTTCGGGAAGGAGCCGCACAAGGGCGTGAACCCGGATGAGGTGGTGGCGGTCGGCGCGGCGATCCAGGGCGGCGTGCTGGCGGGTGACGTGAAGGACGTGCTGCTCCTGGACGTGACGCCGCTGTCGCTGGGGATCGAGACGCTGGGCGGCGTGATGTCGGTGCTGATCCCGCGGAACACGACGATCCCGACGAAGAAGACGGAGGTCTTCTCGACCGCGACGGACAACCAGACGTCGGTGGAGATCCACGTGCTGCAGGGCGAGCGGCCGATGGCGATCGACAACAAGACGATCGGCCGGTTCCAGCTCACGGGGATTCCGCCGGCGCCGCGGGGCGTGCCGCAGATCGAGGTGACGTTCGACATCGACGCGAACGGGATCCTGCACGTCTCGGCGAAGGACCGTGCGACGGGGAAGGAGCAGAAGATCCGGATCGAGGCTTCGAGCGGGCTGTCGGAGCAGGAGATCGAGCGGATGGTGAAGGATGCGGAGCGGCACGCCGAGGAGGACCGGATCCGGAAGGAGAAGGTGGAGGCGCGGAACCAGCTCGACTCGCTGATCTACCAGGTGGAGAAGGATCTGGGCGAGTGGGGCGACCGGGTGCCTGCGGACGCGAAGAGCCGGGTCGATCGTGCGCTGGAGCGTGCGAAGAGCGCGCTGAAGCAGGACGACCTGACCGAGCTTAACGGCGCCCGGGACGAGCTCATGCAGGCCTTTGCCGCGGCCGGGCAGCAGATCTACCAGGCGCAGGCGGCGGAGAGCGCTGCGGCGGGCGCGACGGAGTCGCCGGAAGGGACCGGGGCGTCGTCCGAGCAGCAGTCCACGAGCGCGGGTGGGGAAGAGGTGGTGGACGCGGACTACGAGATCGTGGAGGAGGACAAGCGCTGAGGCGCACCGGCGCATCGAGCGCAGCGTCCGGGCCCCGGGGCCGGCCGTGGTGCCGCCCCGGGGCTCCTTCTTTTCGGCGTCCCCTGGCCTGCGGGCCGGGCGGTTCCGCTCCCGGCGCGGCGCCATGCGCCCACCGGTTCCGGAGGCGACGTCGACGCCGCCGGTCGCCGGCGCGATGAGCCGCCTGCGCGGCGTCGGGCGCGTGCGGGCGAATCGCCCGAGCGACCCGGTGGCGGCCCCTCGCCCGGGGCGGGGATGGGCGGCGGGGAGGGCGGGTCCGCGCGGCTCCGGGCGCGGATGGCCCGATCCCGACGCCGCCCCTGCGCCGCGGCTTCCATTTTGCGTAGCCATCGCCGACCGATAGATTCGAAGGGCGGCTGGCAATCGTGAACCGGGCGGCGGTCATGGTCGATCCGATCCGTTCCAAAGTGAAGTATCTCGGCGTGGTAGCCGTGGCGTTCCTGGCCGGCGCGGGGCTGTCGGTCGGGCTGGACCGCGGGGGCCCCGTGCGGGTCCTGCCCCCCATCGGGGAGGCGAGCTGGACCCAGACTGTGGCATCGGTGCCCCGTTCCCCACTCCGGGCCGCGGAGCTGGGCGACGCGTTCGCCGCGATCGCGGAAGCGGTGACGCCCGCGGTCGTGCGGATCCAGACCGAGCGGCTGGAGCCGGTCGGCCACGGCGCGCGCGCCCCCCACGGGCTCCGGGACTTCTTCGGCTGGCCGCCCGGGAACGGCGCGCACGTGCCCGCCATCGCCGGCGGCTCCGGCTTCATCGTGTCCCCGGACGGGTACATCCTCACGAACAACCACGTGATCGCCGGGGCGGACCGGATCCGGGTCACCCTCGTCGACCGCCGGGACTTCGAGGCGGAGGTCGTGGGCCAGGACCCCACCACGGATGTGGCGGTGATCCGGATCGATGCCCGCGATCTCCCGTTCGTCACCCTGGGCGATTCCGACCAGACCCGGGTCGGCGAATGGGTCCTCGCCATAGGCAACCCGGGCTTCGACGACAGCAACACACTGGACTTCACGGTGACCAGCGGGATCATCAGCGCGAAGGGCCGCCCGCTGGACATCATCCCCCGGGAGCTCGCGGCGGAGGACAACGCCGCGGCGGGATACGCCATCGAGGACTTCATCCAGACGGACGCGGTGATCAACCCCGGGAACTCCGGCGGGCCACTGGTGAACCTGCGGGGCGAGGTGGTGGGGGTGAACACGGCCATCGCGAGCGAGACCGGCTATTATCAGGGGTACGGGTTCGCGATTCCGGTGAACCTGGCCCGGCGGGTGATGCGGGACCTGATCGAGCACGGGCACGTGAAGCGTGCGCTGCTCGGGATCACCATCAAGGACGTCTCACCCGAGGACGCGGAGGTGTACCGGCTGCCGGCCATTGCCGGCGTGCTGGTCGAGGATTTCGCCGAGGATTCGCCGGCGCGGCGCGCGGGGCTCCGGCAGCACGACGTGATCGTGTCGCTGAACGGGCAACCGGTGGAGCGGGTCGGGCAGCTCCAGCGCCTCGTCGCCCAACATCGGCCGGGGGACATGGTGGAGGTCGGGGCGATCCGGTACGGCGAGCGGGTCGACCTCCGGATCCGACTGACCCAGGCGCCCATAACGGCCGCCACGGCGCGGCCGGCCCGGCGCACGGCTCCGGCCAGCGGCGAACGCCTGGGGATCCAGGTCTCGGAGCTGACGCCCGAGCTCGCCCGCGAGATGGGATGGGACCGCCCGGGCGGCGCGGTGATCTCGGGGGTACGGGCCATGAGCGCCGCGGAGCGGAAAGGGATCCTCAGCGGCCAGCGGATCGTGTCCATCGACGGCCGGGAGATCAGGACGGCGCAGGAAGCCCGGGAGATCCTGCGCAACGCCCGTTCGGGCCAGATCCTGTCGTTGACGCTGCTCAACCGGGGCGGGCGCACCACCATCGCGAACGTGCGGGTGCCATAGCGGAGGGCGAACGGGACGAGACCGCCGGATCCGGACGGCGAGCCGCCGCTCCGGCGGATCGATCCGGACGGAGCCCCGGTCTGTGCCCGTGAGAATCGGTTGATCTACGGTACAGCCGCGGTTAGATTTCGACGGATACGCGAAAGTGGCGGAACCGGTAGACGCGCGAGACTTAGGATCTCGTGGGCGACGCCCGTGGGGGTTCGAGTCCCCCCTTTCGCATGTCGACACTCTTCCGACAACACAGCATGACCCCCCAAGAGACAGAACTGAAGATAGCCATTGAAGAGCCGCGCACGTGGGCGCGGCGGTTGACGATCACCGTCCCTGCGGAGCGAGTGGAGCGGGAGCGGCAGGAGGTTTCCCGCAAGTGGTCGCAGCGGATCCGGCTCCCGGGCTTCCGCAAGGGGAGGGTTCCGGCGCACGTGATCGAGCGGCGGTTCGGGGCGGCGGTGGAGCAGGAGGCGATCGAGCAGGTGGTCGGCGCCGCGTATCGGGAGGCGCTGGCGAAGGAGGGCCTCCAGCCCATCACCCAGGGCGCCATTGAGGAGATCGACTACCGGCCGGGCGAAGACCTGACGTTCCGGGTGCAGTTCGAGATCCAGCCGGTGATCGAGCTGGACCGCCTGGGCGGCTTCCAGGTCGAGCGGCCGAAGATCGAGGTCACGGACGCGGACGTGGACCAGGTCGTGGAGCGGCTGCGGGCGCAGCAGGCGGTGCTGAAGCCGGTTGCGGATGAGGCGCCGGTGGCCGGCGATGAGGTGATCGTGAGCATAACGGAGCTCTCGGGCGACGGGGCCGAGGGCGGGGCCGGCGAGCCGAGGCGCTACCGGCTGGAGCTGGGCGCGGGCCGGGCCCGCCCCGAGCTCGAGGAGATGATCCGCGCGCTCAAGCCGGGTGAAGAGGGCGAGGTGACGCTCCCGGCCCTGGAGGAGGGCGGCGAGGAGGCCGCGAGCGAGCAGCGGCTCCGGATCCAGCTGCTGGAGGTCTATCGGCCGGAGCTCCCGGAGGCGAACGACGAGTTCGCCCGGTCGCTCGGCGACTTTCCGGACCTGGAGACGCTCCGGGCGCGGATCCGCGAGGATCTGGAGCGTGACGCCGAGCAGGAGGCCGAGCGCGCGGTCCGCAACGCGCTCCTGGACATGATCCTGGAGGCGAACCCGTTCGAGGTGCCGGACTCGATGGTGGACCGCTACCTCGACAACGTCCTGCGGCCGGGGAAGGATGCGGACCCCGAGCAGGTGAAGGCGGTGAAGGAATCGGCTCGCCCGGCGGCGGAACGAGCGCTGAAGCGGATGCTCGTGATCGAGAAGGTGGCCGAGATGGAAGGCCTTGCCGCGCGGTCCGAAGAGGTGGACGCGCGCATCGATGAGATGGCGGAGCGCACGGGGCGCCCCGCGTCCGAGTTGCGCGCCCAGCTCCGCAAGACCGGGCGGCTCGCGGCGCTCGAGGAGGAGATCACCGAAGACAAGGTCTTCGAGTTCCTGAAGTCCTTGTCGACCGTCAACTGAGGGAACCCCCGGAGTCCTGCGGTCTAGTAACAGGAACGGGGGACGACGAACCGGACCGCGGAAACGAACGAGCAGAGGACAATGCCGATCTACCCGCCATACGTGATCGAGCGGTCGAGCCGGGGCGAGCGGAGCTACGACATCTTCAGCCGCCTGCTCATGGATCGCATCGTGTTCCTGGGTTCGCCCGTCGACGACAACGTGGCGAACGTGATCATCGCGCAGTTGCTCTTCCTCCAGGCGGACAACCCGGAGAAGGACATCTACCTCTACATCAACTCGCCGGGCGGATCGGTGTACGCGGGCCTGGCGATCTACGACACGATGCAGTACCTGACGGCGCCCGTGAACACGATGTGCATGGGGATGGCGGCGTCGATGGGGGCGCTGCTGCTCGCCGCGGGTACGAAGGGGAAGCGGAGCGCGCTGCCGAACTCGCGGATCATGATCCATCAGCCCTCGGGCGGTAGCCAGGGCACGGCGGCGGACATCGAGATCCAGGCACGGGAGATCCTGTACGCGCGGGAGCGTCTGAACCAGATCCTCGCCTACCACACCGGGCAGCCGGTGGAGCGGATCGCGGAGGATGTGGACAGGGATCGGTTCATGAGCCCGCAGGAAGCCCTCGAGTACGGGATCATCGATCACATCGTCTCCCACAAGGGCCAGATTGTCGAGGTCAGCCACAAGAAGGACAAGGACGAGGAGTAGCCGCTGACCGCCCGCTCGCGCGCAACGCCGCGCGCGAGCGGTTCCCGTTTTCAAGAGACGACGAAGTTGCCATGGCGAGCGATAAGCACCTGCGCTGCTCCTTCTGCGGCAAGTCCAAGGAGTCGGTGAAGAAGTTCATCTCCGGGCCATCGGTCTACATTTGCAACGAGTGCGTCTCGTTGTGCAATGAGATCCTTGCCGAGGAGGAGGAGCGGGAAGCGGCCGAGGCTGTGCCGCGCCTGCCGACGCCACGTGAGATCAAGGCGGTCCTGGATCAGTACGTGGTGGGGCAGGAAGAGGCGAAGCGGGCCATGGCCGTCGCCGTCTACAACCACTACAAGCGGATCAACCACCAGGGGGTGGTGGACGACGTTGAGATCGAGAAGTCCAACATCCTGCTGGTGGGTCCGACGGGCGTGGGGAAGACGCTGCTCGCCCAGACCCTGGCAAGGATCCTCCAGGTCCCGTTCACGATCGCGGACGCGACCACGCTGACGGAGGCGGGGTACGTGGGCGAGGACGTGGAGAACATCCTGGTGCGTCTGCTGCAGGCGGCGGACTTCAACATTGCGGAGTGCGAGCGGGGGATCGTCTACATCGACGAGATCGACAAGATCGCGCGGAAGTCGGAGAACCCGAGCATCACCCGGGACGTGTCCGGGGAGGGCGTGCAGCAGGCGCTCCTGAAGATCCTCGAGGGCACCGTCGCCTCGGTGCCGCCGCAGGGTGGCCGGAAGCACCCGCAGCAGGAATACATCCAGATCAACACGAGGAACATCCTGTTCGTGTGCGGCGGCGCGTTCGATGGGCTGGACAAGATCATCGAGGCGCGCGTCGGCAAGCGTCGGATCGGATTCGTGGATGACGGTGGCGCCCAGCAGGTGGACAAGGAGAACCCGCTCCGGTCGGTGGAGCCCGAGGATCTGTTGAAGTTCGGGCTGATCCCGGAGCTGGTGGGGCGCCTGCCGGCCATCGTGACGCTGGACCCGCTGGACGAGGACGCGCTGGTCAAGATCCTGGTCGAGCCGAAGAACGCGCTGGTGAAGCAGTACGAGAAGATGTTCGAGCTCGAGGGCGTCGGCCTGACCTTCGACCCGGAGGCGCTGCGCGCGATCGCGCGGAAGGCGCTGGAGCGAGGGACCGGCGCGCGTGGGCTCCGTGCGGTGCTCGAAGGGATCATGCGGGACGTGATGTTCGAGCTCCCGTCGCGCGACGATGTCCGGGAGGTCGTGATCACGGTGGAGTCCGTGACGGAGGGTCTCCCGCCGCTCCTCGTCCTGCACCCCGACGCGAGGATGAAGGAGGCGTGAGCGCGCCCGGTCGGCACAGTCCGCCGGGTGGTCCACCCTCCGCCGGAACGCGGTGAAGATCAAGTCCGTGGAGTTCGCGGGCGCCATCGCGCAGCCGGGCGGCAAGCCTCCGGCGGGCGATCTGCGCCAGGTCGCGTTCGCGGGCCGCTCCAACGTAGGCAAGTCCAGCCTGATCAATACGCTGCTCGGCCGGACGCGCTCCCGGGTGGCGCGAGTTTCGTCGACCCCCGGCAAGACGCGGGAGATCAACTTCTACCGGGTCAGGGTCGGGCTGAGCGACGGTGCCGAAACGGATTTCTTCCTGGTGGATCTCCCGGGATACGGCTACGCCCGGGTACCACTGGCCGTTCGGGAGCGGTGGAAGCCGCTGATCGAAGGGTACCTCCGCCAGAGCGAAGCGCTGGTCGGCGTGGTGCAGTTGATCGATGCGCGTCACGGACCGACCCGGGACGACCTCCGGATGGTCGAGTACCTGGCGGCGACCGGCGTGCCGACCCTGTTCGTGCTCACGAAGATCGACAAGCTATCCCGGTCGCAGCGCGCCGTGCAGATCCGCCGGATCACGGAGACCCTGGGCGTGGAGAGCGACCAGGTGTTGCCGTTCTCCTCGCACACGGGCGAGGGCCGGGAGGCGCTGCTGGAGAGTCTGGAGCAGCTACTCCGCGAAACTGGAGGGCGAGCGTGAAGCGTTGGCTGACGGTGCTGGTCGTGGGCGCGGCCGCTTGCGGTGCCGGCGTGGAGCCGGGCGCGGGGCCGGCCCCGATGACGCGAGGCGCGGAACCGCGCGTGCAGCAGGCCCCGCAGGATCGTGCGCTGGTGCCGCCGGGTCACGGTACGCTGCACCAGGACGATTTCACCGTGACGCTGCGCGCCGATGCGCTGCTGATCAAGGTGACGCCGCTCGACGAGTCGGTCATCCGGCTGGCCGCGCCGGACACCTACAACCGGCTGCACGCCCTGGCGGAGAGCCGGCGTGCGGAGGCCGCGAACGCGACGGGCACGGATTCGCCGCAGCTCTTCCTCGTCTCCTTCTTCAGCTACCAGCCCGACGTGCCGTTCCAGCCGGAGGATCTCCAGCTCGTGCACCAGGGCCGGCTGCTCCAGGCGCGCACGATCCTGCCCCTGGCGCCGGGCTGGGGCCGGCAGCGGCTCCAGCAGCAGGAGACCCAGGCCGCGGTCTACGCGTTCGACAGCCGGATCGATTACCTGCAGCCCATCGTCGTCCGGTACGGACTCACGGAGAGCGGCGGGTGGGCCCAGATCATCCCGCGGCTGGAAGTGGAGCGGGCCAAGGTCCAGTCCCGGGCCGGCTCGTGAAAGCGGGAGCGGCGGCGATAGCGCCGCCGCTCAGATCGGGATCCCGTATTCCTTGATCTTGCGGTAGAGCGTGCGCTCGCCGATCCCGAGCATCTCGGCGGCCTTCCGCCGGTTGCCACGGACCTCCTGGAGCGCCACGGTGATCGCCTCCCGCTCGAGATCGCTCATCTTCATGCCGGGGCGGTAGACGACGACACCTTCCTCGACGTCGTTCGTCTCGTCCTCCACCTCGTGGTGGTCGGTCTCCGGCGCCACGACCTCCGCCACCTCGATCCCCCGCCCCGCCTTCAGCGACCGCACGTACGGGTACGAGTAGTCCACGTGCTCCGGCAGCTCCGGGTGAGCCCGGCGGTACTCTTCGAACTCCCGCCGCAGGTCATCCAGGTCCATCCGGAGCCCGAGCAAGGTGCGGAAGATGAACTCCAGCTCCGGCGTGGGCCCGGCGCCGTCCCGTTCGTCGTTCTCGCGGGCGCGCCGCCGCGGGATCGGCATGGGGAGCATGGTGGGCGCGCCGCTCGCGCCGGCCCGCACCGATGGAGGGATGTCCTCGGGCCCGATGACCCGCCCGGGCGCGAGGATCACCATGGACTCGACCAGGTTCTTCAGCTCGCGAATGTTCCCGGGCCACGGGTACGCCTGGAGCACGGCCATGGCTTCGGGCGAGACCACCACCCGCGGCCGGTCGTGCTCCCGGGCCGCCTGGCGGATGAAGGTCTCCACCAGGATCGGGATGTCCTCCGCCCGCTCCCGGAGCGGGGGCAGCTCGATGTGCAGGACGTTCAGGCGGTAGTAGAGGTCCCGCCGGAACTCGCCCAGCTCGACCAGGTGGCGGAGGTTCTGGTTCGTCGCCGCGATGACCCGGACATCGACCTGGATCGGGGACTCGCCCCCGACCCGCATGAACTCCCGGGACTCCAGGACGCGCAGCAGCTTGGTCTGCGTGGAGAGCGGCAGCTCGCCGATCTCGTCCAGGAAGAGCGTCCCGCGGTTCGCCAGCTCGAAGAGCCCCTTGCGCTGGGCGATCGCCCCGGTGAACGCGCCCTTCTCGTGACCGAACAGCTCGGATTCCAGGAGCGTCTCCGGGAGCGCGGCCACGTTCGCGGCAATGAACGGCCGGTGCCGCCGGTTCGAGAGGGCGTGGATCCCCCGGGCCACGAGCTCCTTGCCCGTGCCGCTCTCGCCCGTGATCAGGACCGTGGCGTTGACGGGCGCGATCTGGACCACGCGCTCGAGGACCTCCTGCATGGCCTCCGTCTCGCCGACGATCCCGGTCACGGCGCGGAGCCGACGCCGGTCGATCAGCCGACGGCCGACGAGCACGACTTCGTCGACGTCGACCGGCTTCGTGAACGTGGCGGAGATGCCGAGTTGCCGCCGTGCCTCGGGCGTGATCGCTTCGGACGCGTCCAGGAGGGCGATGACCGGGAAATGGTCCAGCTCCCCGGCCTCCCGGAGGAGGCGCCGCGCGCGCTTCTCCCCGACCCCGCCCGTGATGATGAGGAGGCCCGGATCCCGCACGTCCGCGATGCGCTCCGTCGTGGTGAGCAGCTCCACGGGGAATCCGGCCTCTTCGAAGGCGTTCCGTAGCCGGACGGCCGGTTCGAGATCGTGCGTGGTGATCAGAACGGTCTCAGCCATGACCTCCTGCGTGCCGGTCGGTATCCACATCGCGCAGCAGCTGGACGGCATGCTCGAGCACGCGCTCGAGCACGGCAAGGCCGTCCCGGACACCGCCCGGGCTTCCCGGCAGATTGACGATCAGGGACCGCCCGCGGATACCGGCGATGCCGCGGGACAGCCAGGCGAAGGGCGTGGACGTTGCGCCCCGCTGCCGGATCGCCTCGGCGATGCCCGGCGCTTCGCGCTCGATCACGGACCGTGTCGCTTCCGGCGTCACGTCGCGCGAGGTGAAGCCGGTGCCGCCCGTGGTCAGGATCACGTCCGCCGCGGGCGGATCCGTCCATTCGAGGAGGGCCTGCGCGATCCTGCCCGCGTCGTCGGGCACGACGGTGCGGCCCGCCACGACCATGCCGCGGGCCGCCGCCCATTCCTCGATCATCGCGCCGCTCCGGTCATCGCGCGTGCCTCGCGCAACGCCGTCGGACACGGTCAGGACGACGATTCGAATCGGGTCCACGTCGGGGTTTCTACCCCGTCACTTGCGGATGGAGCCGCCTTTGTAGAAGGGCGGGCGCACCACCTCGGCAGGGACCGGCCGGTTCCGGATGACGATCTCGATGGGCGTGCCGGGGGTGGCGAACTCGCGCGCCACATAGGCCAGCCCCAAGCCCTGGTTGAGCGTCGGGCTCACGGTCCCGCTGGTTACCTCGCCGATCGGCTCGCCCTGGTGCCGGACCTCGTAGCCGTGTCGGGGGAACGCGCGGTCCTTGACGACGAAGCCCACTAGCCGCTGGCGCACGCCCTCCTCCTTCTGGCGCTGGAGCGCGGCCCGGCCGATGAACTCGCCCTTGTCGAGCTTGACCACCCACGAGAGGCCGGCCTCGAGCGGCGTGCGCTGCTCGTCGACGTCGTTGCCGTACAGGATGTAGCCCATCTCGAGGCGGAGCGAGTCCCGGGCGCCGAGACCCGCGGGGATCACGCCCTCCGGCTCGCCCACCTCGAGGATGCGACGCCAGAGCGGGACCGCGTGCTCGTTCGCCACGTACAGCTCGAAGCCGTCCTCGCCCGTGTAACCGGTGCGGCTGATGATGGCGGGCCGGCCATCGACGGCCCCTTCGACGAAGTGGTAGTAGGGGATCTCGTCGAGGTCCATGTCCACCAGCCGGGAGAGGACGGCCGAGGCGGCCGGCCCCTGGAGCGCGAGCAGGGCGGTCTCCTCGGAGCGGTCCACGACCTCGACGCCGAAGCGGTCCGCGAACTTGCGGATCCAGTCCCGGATCTTCGCGGTGTTCGAGGCATTCACCACCAGCCAGTAACGGTCCGCGAAGCGGTAGACGAGGCAGTCGTCCAGGACGCAGCCGTCCTCCTGGCAGACCGTCGTGTAGTGGGCCTGGCCCACGTCGAGCTTCGCGGCGTCGTTCGTGGTGACGAACTGGATGAAGCCGAGCGGGTCATCGCCCCGGATCTCGAGCTCGCCCATGTGCGAGACGTCGAACAGACCGGCGCGCGTGCGCACGGCCTGGTGCTCGGCGATGATGCCGGTCGGATACTGAACGGGCATTTCGAAGCCGGCGAACGGCACGAGCTTCGCGCCGGCCTTCCGGTGCTCCTCGAAAAGCGGGGTGCGCTTGAGTTCCTCGGCCATGCGGCCCTCCATTCAGCTCAGCCGCCCATGAGGCGGATCATGATCGCCTTCTGTACGTGGAGACGGTTCTCGGCCTCGTCGAAGACGCGAGACCGCGGCCCCTCGATCACCTCGTCCGCCACCTCCTCTCCGCGGTGCGCCGGAAGGCAGTGCAGGAAGATCGCCCGCTCGGCCGCGAGCCCCATGAGCGCATCGTCCACGTGGAAGCCCCGGAACGCGCGGCGACGCACCTCCACCTCGTCTTCCTGGCCCATGGATGCCCAGACGTCCGTGGTGACCACATCCGCCCCCTCGACCGCCTCCCGCGGATCGTGCGTCAGCAGCACGTTCGCCGCGGTGCGCGCCCGCTCGAAGATCTCACGGTCCGGCTCGTATCCCGGCGGACACGCGATCCGCAGCTCGAGGCCGAAGCGGTACGCGGCGTTCAGCCAGGAGTTCGCCATGTTGTTGCCATCCCCGACCCACGCGACTTTCACGCCGGTGAGATCCGGACCGAACTCCTCCTGGATCGTGAAGACGTCCGCCAGCACCTGGCAGGGATGCAGCCGGTCGGTCAGGCCGTTGATCACCGGGATGTCCGCGTAGTGCGCCAGCTCCTGCACATCCCGGTGGTCGAAGGTGCGGATCATGATCCCGTCCAGATAGCGGGAGAGGACCCGGGCCGTGTCCCGGATCGGCTCGCCCCGCCCGAGCTGGATGTCCCGGGAGGAAAGGAAGAGCGCATGGCCGCCGAGCTGGTACATGCCCACCTCGAAGGAAACCCGGGTCCGGGTCGAGCTCTTCTCGAAGATCATCCCCAGCGTCTTCCCGGCCAGCGGCTTCCCCCGGTAGTCGCCCGACTTGAGGCGCCGGGCCAGATCCAGGAGATCGTACAGTTCGTCGGTCGTGAAATCCGGGATCTCTAGAAAATCGCGCTCGTCTGCCATGGCGGATTCATCATCATCGGGATCGTATGGAGCCGCGGAAAAGTACCGGCGGGCAGGAGCGCGGGCAAGACTCGGGCCGCAGGCCGCGGCCGGGCGGGCGAGTCCCAACGCCCCCGATGACAGCGCGGGCGGGGCACGCTCCCCTGCCCCGCCCGGCCGATCATCGCATCACAGGATGTAACGCCGCAGGTCCTCGTCCTCCACGATGGACTTGAGCCGCTCCCGGACGACCTGTGCATCGACGACGATCTTGCCGCCGTCCGCTCCTTCCGGCAGGTCGAACAGGATGTCCTCGAGGAGCGTGGTCAGGACCGTGTGCAGCCGCCGCGCGCCGATGTTCTCGAGCCGCTCGTTCACCTGCGCCGCGGTCCGCGCGATCTCCCGGACGCCGTCCTCGGTGAACTCGAGCTCCACGCCCTCGGCCTGGACCAGCGCCTGGTACTGCCGGAGCAAGGCGTTCTTGGGCTCCGTGAGGATCCGCACGAAGTCCGCCTCGGTCAGCGGGCTCAGCTCGACCCGGATCGGGAACCGACCCTGGAGCTCCGGGATCAGGTCGCTCGGCTTCGCCACGTGGAACGCGCCCGCCGCGATGAAGAGGATGTGGTCCGTGCGGATCATCCCGTACTTCGTCTGCACGGTGCTCCCCTCGACGATGGGGAGCAGGTCGCGCTGCACGCCCTCGCGGCTCACATCCGGACCGATGCTCCCTCGCTCCCCCGCGATCTTATCGATCTCGTCGAGGAAGATGATCCCCATCTGCTCCGCGCGCTCCACGGCCTCGTTCACGACCTCGTCCATGTCGATGAGCTTGTCCAGCTCGTCCTGGATGAGGATGCGCCGCGCCTCGGCCACGGTCACGGTGCGGCGCTTCTTCCGCTTCGGGAGCATGTCCTGGAGCATCTCGGCGAAGTTGAAGTCCATGCCCTCCATGCCACCGATCGGGATCATGAGGTTGTCGATCGGCGGCGACTGCTGGACCTCGACCTCGACCATGCGGTCCTCGAGCTTGCCGTCGCGCAGCAGCGTGCGGAGCTTCTCGCGGGTGCGTTCCCGGCGCTCGCGGATGCGCTGGCGCTCCTCCTCGTCGACGGAGGCGTCATCACCGGACGTGATGCGCTCCTCCACGGCGCCGCCCGGGCCGACGATGAAGGAGCGGATCGGCGCGGGGCCCGAACCCGGCGGGCGCCCGGAGCCCGGAGCGCCGCCGAGGTTGCCGGGCGCCTCGGGCACCGGCGGGAGGAGCAGATCCAGGATGCGCTCCTCCGCCCGCTGCTCCGCGATCTCCTCGACCTCGGCCTCGCGCTCTTCGCGGACCATGTTCACGGCGACGTCGACGAGGTCGCGCACCATGGACTCCACGTCCCGCCCGACGTAGCCGACTTCGGTGAACTTCGAGGCCTCGACCTTGACGAAGGGCGCGCCGGCGAGCTTCGCGAGACGGCGCGCGATCTCCGTCTTACCGACGCCGGTCGGGCCGATCATGATGATGTTGTTGGGCATGATCTCATCGCGCAGGTCGTCCTCCACCTGCTGGCGGCGCCAGCGGTTGCGGAGCGCGATGGCCACGGCCTTCTTGGCCGCGTTCTGCCCGACGATGTATTTGTCGAGTTCGGCGACGATCTGCCGGGGAGTCATCTCGTCGAGCCAGACCCTTTCGGGCGGCGCGCCGGACTCCCGGTCCACGTCGTCACGAGCGAGCACGTTGTCCATATCCCACACTCCCGGTCCCCGTCCCGTTGCTAGGCATCGAGTTCGAGCACCGTGATGTTCCTGTTGCTGAAGATGCAGATGTCGGCGGCGATCTCGAGGGCGGTGCGGACGATCTCCGCCGCGTCGAGATCGGCGTGTCGCTTGAGCGCGCGCGCCGCGGCGAGGGCGAAGCTGCCGCCGCTGCCGATGGCCGCGATCTCGTCATCGGGCTCGATGACGTTGCCGTCGCCGCTGATGATGAAGAGGTGTTCGCGGTCGGCGACGGTGAGCAGGGCCTCGAGCCGGCGCAGGTAGCGGTCGGTGCGCCAGTCCTTGGCGAGCTCGACGCAGGCGCGCGGCAGGTTGCCGGGGTAGCGCTCGAGCTTTTCCTCGAACTTCTCGAAGAGGGTAAGTGCGTCGGCGACGGACCCGGCGAAGCCGGCCAGGATCCGCCCGTCCTTGAGCTTGCGGACCTTCTGCGCCCCGGCCTTGACGACGGTGTCGCCGAGCGTGACCTGTCCGTCCCCGCCGAGGGCGACTCGCCCGCGGTGACGGACCGCTATGATCGTCGTGCCTTTGAAGCGTTCCAAGTTCGATCCTCCTGTGCGTCGTGGTACCCCGGAGGGCCGGGGTATTTCCCAGGCGAGAATGTCGCTGGGGAGGCGGCCGGGCGCAATCGACGCCGGCGAGCGCGGTGCCGGGCCGGCGGCCGCCCACCTTGCGGGCAGCCCGCGTGATCCCGATGACCCTGGCTGGCCGGGGCGATGTCCGCGCCCGGGTGTCGCCCCGCTCACGCGCGGGGGTGGGCCTGGTCGTAGACGCGCTTCAGCCGTTCCCTGGATGTATGGGTGTAGATGCGGGTCGTGGAGAGCGAGGCGTGGCCGAGCAGCTCCTTCACCGCCATGAGATCCGCGCCGGCATCGAGGAGGTGGGTCGCGAAGGTATGGCGGAGCGAGTGGGTGGAGAGCTCGGCGTCGCCCGACGCCGCATCCAGCGCCTTCCGGACGATCACCTGGATCTGGCGGCGAGAGAGGCGGCGGCCGCGGCTGGAAATGAACACGGCCTTGCGGTCCCCGTTCGGCGCGCGGGCCAGGACCTCCGCGCGCCGGGGCTCGTAGCGCCGCAACGCCCGGACCGCGGCGCGGCCGAGCGGGACGATCCGCTCCTTCCGCCCTTTGCCGCGGAGCTTGACCTGGTCGGCCACCAGATCGAGGTCCGCCATGTCGAGCTGGTGGAGCTCGGAGAGGCGCATGCCGGTGGCGTAGAAGGTCTCGAGGATCGCCAGGTCGCGCACCGCCTGGAACGTGTTCTCCGCCGCCCGGAGCTCCGCGTGATCGAAGAGCCGGTCCACCTCGCTCCGGGCGAGCCAGGCGGGAAGGTGGCGCTCCAGCTTGGGCGCCCGTACGGCCCGGGCAGGGTTCGCCTCGACGTGCTCCTCCCGATGGAGGTACCGATAGAAGGACCGCACGGCCGAGAGCTTCCGGCCAATGGACCGGCGGCTGAGCCCCCGGCGCGCCAGGTGGCCCATGAAGGAGCGCAGCGCGAGGCGGTCCACGCCGCTCCAGCTCCAACCGTTGCCGCCGTAGTAATGGTCGAGGAATTCCGTCAGGTCGGCCAGGTCCCGGCGGTACGCAGCGACCGTGTGGGCGCTGAGCTGCCGGCCGTCGGCCAAGTGCCGGAGGAACTCCTCGATCATGCGGCCACCTCTGCGCCGGGCGTGCGGACCGGGCGGATCCCGTTTTGCTCCATCCAGTCCCGGAAGTCCGTGATCGCGCGCTCCACGAGCAGCTCCCGCCGGCGCTGCTTGTCACGGACCCGGCCGGAGATCGGATCCAGGAGCCCGAAGTTCGAGTTCATGGGCTGGAACTGCCTGGGATCGCCTTCGCGCAGGTAGCGGTACAGCCCGCCGAGCATGGTGGTGGGCGGCGGAACGACCGGCTCCAGGCCGTCCAGGATGCGGTCCATGTTGATCCCGGCCAGGATCCCGGATGCCGCCGACTCCGTGTACCCCTCCACGCCGGTGAGTTGCCCGGCGAAGAGCAGGTACGGCCGGCTGCGGGCCGCGCCGGCCGGCGTGAGCGTCTTCGGGAAGTTCAGGTACGTGTTCCTGTGGATCGAGCCGTAGCGGAGGAACTCCGCCTGCTCGAGCCCCGGGATCATGCGGAACACGCGGCGCTGCTCGCCGGTCCGGAGCCGGGTCTGGAAGCCGACCATGTTCCACATCTGCCCGGCCTGGTCTTCGCGCCGGAGCTGGAGCACGGCGTAAGGGATCCTGCCGGTCCGGGGGTCCGGGAGCCCGACGGGGCGCATGGGCCCGAAGCGCAGCGTGTCGTCCCCGCGCGCGGCCATGACCTCAATGGGGAGACAGCCCTCGAAGTACGGGATGTTCTCCCAGTCGTGCCCCGGGTAGATGTCCGCGCTGCGGAGCGCCTCGAGGAACGCCAGGTACTGTTCCCGGTCCAGCGGGCAATTCAGATAGTCCTCGCCGCCACCCTTGCCGTACCGGGACGCGAAGTACGCGACGTCCAGATCGATGGATTCGAACGCGACGATGGGTGCGATCGCGTCGTAGAAGGCCAGGCCGTCGTCGCCCAGGAGCTCGGTGATCGCCGCGGTGAGCGCGTCCGATGTGAGCGGCCCGGTGGCGATCACCGCCGGCCGGTCCGGGAGCGTGGTCACCTCCATCCGTTCGATCCGGATGCGCGGATGCGACGCGAGGAACTCCGTCATGGTGGAGGAGAAGACCTCCCGGTCCACGGCGAGGGCGCTGCCGGCGGCGACGCGGGCGGGCTCCGCCGCGGCGAGCAGGATCGAGCCCAGGGCGCGCATCTCGGACTTCAGCAGCCCGTGCGCGGTCGTGAGCGACTCGCTCTTGAACGAGTTCGTGCAGACCAGTTCCGCGAGGCTGCCGGTCTTGTGAGCCGGCGTCTGCCGGACGGGCCGCATCTCGATGAGCGTGACCTGCCGACCGCGCTCGGCGAGCTGCCAGGCGGCCTCGCACCCGGCCAGGCCGCCGCCGATGACCAGCGCCTCACCCATCGACCGCCTCCAGCTCGAACTCTCCCTTGCAGGTCGTGCACTTGAGGAACTCGCCCCGGGCCTTCGTGCTCTTGGCCACCAAGAAGGCGGCCCCGCAGTCCGGGCAGGGCTGGGGCACGGGCCGGTCCCAGCTCGACCAGTCGCAGTCCGGGTAGCGGTTGCAACCCCAGAAGACCTTGCCGGTCCGGGTCCGCTTCTCCGCGATGTCGCCCTGGCCGCACTTCGGGCACTTGATCCCCGGGATGGTGACCGGCTGCGTGTGCTTGCACTTCGGGTAGTTGCTGCACGCGATGAAGGTCCCGAGCCGCCCCTCCCGCTCGACGAGCTCCGCGCCGCACTTCGGGCACTTCTCGCCGATCGGCTTCGGCGCCTTCGTCTCCTTGCGGTCCAGCGGCCGCGTGTACCGGCATTCGGGATAGCCGGTGCAACCCAGGAACCGGCCGTGCCTGGACCAGCGGACCTGGAGCGGCCGGCCGCAGTCGGGGCAGGTGCCCGCGTCCCCGGCCACGACCTGGCTCAGCACCTCCTTGCTGCGGCGCTCGCCCTCCTCGAGCTGGCGCTTGAAGGGCCCGTAGAAGTCCTCCAGCACCTTCTGCCAGTCGACGTCGCCCTCCTCGATCTGGTCGAGCTGGCTCTCCATCCGGCTGGTGAAGTCCACCTCGAAGAGGGCCGGGAAGAGCGCCACCAGCAGCTTGACCACCGTCTCGCCCAGGGGCGTCGGGTGGAAACGCTTCTGCTCGAGCTTGACGTACTCGCGGTCGAGCAGGGTCGAGATGATCTGGGCGTACGTGGACGGCCGGCCGATCCCCTGCTTCTCCAGCTCCTTGACCAGGCTCGCCTCGCTGTAGCGCGGCGGCGGCTGGGTGAAGTGCTGCTCGGGGACGAGCTCGATGAGCTGGCACCGCTGGCCGCGCTCGAGGACCGGGAGCGGCGAGAGGTCGTCGAGGGTGCGGTGGTCGCCGTCCTCCCGCGCCTCCTGGTAGAGGCGAGTGAAGCCGTCGAACTTCATGACCGATCCGGTCGCCCGGAAGAGGTAGCGCCGCCCCGACTCGCCGGCCAGGTCGAAATCCACCGACGTGGTGTCGTACACGGCCGCGGCCATCTGGCCGGCCACGAAGCGGTGCCAGATCAGGTGGTAGAGCCGGTACTGGTCGTCATCCAGGTACTGGCGCACCTGGTCCGGCAGCCGGGTGACGTCGGTGGGGCGGATGGCCTCGTGGGCCTCCTGGGCGCCCTTCTGCTGCTTGCCGGTCCAGAGCCGGGCGCTGGCCGGGAGGTAGCGTTCGCCGAAGCCATCGCGGATCCAGGCGCGAGCGGACTCCGCCGCGACACTCGCCACCCGTGTGGAGTCCGTACGCATGTACGTGATCAGACCGACGGCGCCTTCCGAGCCGAGCTCCACGCCCTCGTAGAGCTGCTGGGCCACGCGCATGGTCTTCCTGGAGGAGAAGCCCAGGCGCTTCGCGGCCTCCTGCTGGAGCGTCGAGGTCGTGAACGGTGCGGGCGGGTTCTTGACCTTCTCCCGGCGCTTGACCTCGGTGACCTCGAAGGGCACGCTGTCGACGTCCCGGAGCACGGCCGCGGCCGCGGCCTCGTTCTCCAGACGGAACGACTTGCCGTCGATCTGGTGGAGCTTGGCCTCGAAACGCTCGCCGGACTTCTCGAGCTGGGCCGTGATGGACCAGTACTCCTCGGGGACGAAGTCCCGGATCTCGGCTTCGCGCTCGGCGATGAGCCGGAGCGCCACGGTCTGGACCCGGCCGGCGCTGAGTCCGCGGCGAATGGGCGCCCAGAGGATCGGGCTGACCTGGTACCCGACGAGGCGGTCGAGGATGCGGCGCGCCTGCTGCGCCTCGACCTTGCGCATGTCGATGGTGGCCGGGTTCTCGAGGGCGCGCCGGACGGCGTCCCGCGTGATCTCGTGGAAGAGCACGCGACGGAAGCGCCGGCCATTCCCGCCGGGCTCGTCCGGATCGTAGCCGAGGGTCTCCGCCACGTGGTACGCAATGGCTTCGCCCTCCCGGTCCGGGTCGGTGGCGAGGATGATCTCGTCCGCGGCTTCGGCGTCCCGCTTCAGCCCCTGGAGCACCTTTCCCTTGCCCCGGATCGTCACGTAGCGCGGCCGGAACCCGTGCTCCACGTCCACGCCGAGCTCGTTCTCGGGCAGGTCGCGCACATGCCCCACGGAAGCCCGGACCCGGTACCCCGGGCCGAGGTACTTGCCGATGGTCCGCGCCTTCGCGGGCGACTCCACGATGACGAGCTTCGTCTTCCGCTTCGCGTCCGTGTCTACCATTCGTCTCCGTTCTCGGGCGGCGTGGGCCACCCCTCGTCCACCATCTCCGCGATCTCACGGGCAACGTCGTCGGCGTCCCGGCCGTCCACATCGATCGAGACATCGGCCAGACGATAGAGCGGCGTCCGCTGTTCGATCAATCGGATTGCCGTGGCCAGTGGATCGGGCCCGGCAAGGAGCGGGCGGTGGGTGAGCGTCCGGCTCGCACGGCGCACCGCCTCCTCCGGTGATACCCGCAACCAGACGACGAGCGTGTCCGCATCGAAGACGTCCAGCAAACCGGGCTGGGTGATCCAGCCGCCGCCCGGCGTGAGCACCACGTTTTCCAGATGGGCCACTTCCCGGGTCAACTCCGCCTCGAGCCGTCGGAACTCGCGCTCGCCGAGCCGGCGGAAGATCTCCGGGACGGTGAGGCCGGTCCTGCGTTCGATCTCCTCGTCGAAGTCGAGGGCCGTCCAGCCGAGCATCTCGGCGAGACGGGCGCCGACGGTCGTCTTGCCCGAAGCCATGAAGCCGACGAGCACGACCCGCCGGATCCTGCCGGGCCTCGCGGTTCGCATCGCCTCAATGGATCCGGGTGAGCGGGGTCCGGCGCGCGCCGCCCGCCGTGGGACTCACGCGCTCTCTCCGGCGCGCGGGCCGGCGGCGCCCTCCCGCGCGCTGATGGCGCGCAGCTCCTCGCGGTGACGCTCGATCTGCTCGAGATACGAGTCGAAGTTGCGGCGCATCTCGGCGAGCGAGTCGGCGCCGAACTTTTCGAGCATGGCATCCGCGAGGACGATCGCCACCATGGCCTCGCCCACCACGCCGGCGGCGGGGAGAGCGACGACGTCGCTCCGCTCCCGCACGGCCGCAGCGGGCTCGCCGGTGCGCAGATCCACGCTGGCCAGCGGCTGCATCAACGACGAGAGCGGCTTCATGGCGACCCGGACCACGATCGGTGCGCCGGTCGTGATCCCGCCCTCCAGGCCCCCGGCGTTGTTCGACCTCCGTTGATACCCTCCGGTCCGGGCGGGGTTGCCCCCCGGCGCAGCGGTCTCGATCTCATCGTGCACCTGGGACCCGCGGCGGCGGGCGGCTTCGAACCCGAGGCCGATCTCGACGCCCTTCATGGCCTGGATGGACATGAGCGCCTGGGCGAGCCGCCCGTCGAGCCGGCGATCCCAGGACACGTGGCTCCCCAGTCCGACAGGCACGCCCCGGGCCACGACCTCGAAGATCCCTCCGAGGGTGTCCCCGGCCCGCCGGGCAGCGTCAATCGCCTCGATCATCCGCGCCTCGGCGTCCTTGTCGAGGGTGCGGACCGGCGAGTCATCCACGGCGGCGTTCAGGTCTTCCGGGAGCTCGTCCGGCACCCGGGCGGCCACGCCCCCGAGCTGGACCACGTGGCTGCCGATGGTGATCCCGAACTCGGCGAGCAAGCGCTTGGCGATGGCGCCGGCGGCCACGCGCGCCGTGGTCTCCCGAGCGGACGCGCGTTCGAGGATGTCCCGGGCGTCCTTGCGGGCGTACTTGAGCACGCCCACGAGGTCCGCGTGGCCCGGCCGCGGCAGATACACGCGGCGCAGCTGCTTGTCCGTCGCGTCCGGCGGCGGCGGCTCGTGCGACATGGGGAGCTGCCAGTTCTCCCAGTCGCGGTTCCAGATCACGAGGGAGACCGGCGAGCCGAGCGTCTCGCCGAAACGGACGCCGGAGATCAGCTCCGCCCGGTCCTGCTCGATCTTCATCCGAGCGCCGCGGCCGTATCCACCCTGGCGGCGCTTGAGCTCCGGGTCGATGTCCCGCGCGGCGACGAGCGACAGCCCGGCGGGGACGCCCTCGATGACGGCGACGAGGCCCCGCCCGTGGGACTCGCCGGCCGTGGTGAAGCGAAAATGCATGGAAATCCTCGGTCCATTACGGGAAAAGAGCCCGACCGCCGCCGGGCTCCGAATCACACGTACCCCATGTATAGATGGAGCGGCACGGGATGTCCAGCCGGGGGAGAAACGCGCACGGTCCCGCGCGGGGCACGCGGGACCGTGGCGCAACGGGCAGGAGAGCGACCGTCCGGGATCAGTCGAAGTCGCGCACGATGTGCGGCGTGACCATGATGAGCAGGTCCTTCTTCGTCTCCCGATTCGAGGTGGAGCGGAACAGCGGCCCGATGAACGGGATGTTCATGAGGATCGGGATCCCGGACCGGATCTGGGACTTCTCGATGATGGTGAGGCCGCCGATGACCGCGGTCTCGCCGTCCCGGACCATGACCTGGGTCTGGGACTCCTGGGTCTGGAAGGTGACGCCGATGTCCGAGGGCGCGAGCGCGATGTTCGAACGCTCGGCGTGCAGGTCGAGGAGGATCTGGTCCCCGGTCACGTACGGCTTCACCCGCAGGATCACGCCGGTCTCCTTCATCTGCACCGTGGCGCGCGGCGCCGCGTTCCCGCCGGCCTGACCGGTGCCCACATCGATCACGCGGATCGGCGTCTCCTCGCCGACCAGGATCCGGGCCTCGCGGCCGTTCATGACGGTCACGACCGGCGTGGCCTGGATGTCGCTCAGGCTGAGCTGCTGGAGCGCGTCGATGAAGGTGACCAGCGAGTACCGGCCGAGCGCGAGGGAGCCGAGGATCTCGAGCGCGGGCACGGCCGGCCGATACTTCGCGTTGGCCAGCGCGGCGATGGAGTTGCCGCCCAGGAGCACGACCGACTCGTTCGTCTGCTCGCCGGGGCCGATCTTGCCGTCGCCGTCCGTGTCGACGAAGCCCGGCACCAGTTCGTTGAGCTGGTTGCCGTTCGGCACGTCCTTCAGGTCGTAGACGATGCCGAGCTCTTCGAGGGCCGTGCGGTCCACGAAGATGATCTTGGCGCTGATGGTGACCTGCGGGCGCCGCACGTCCAGCTCCCGGATGGCGGGCTCGATGCGCTCGAGCACGGACTGGGCGTCGGTGATCACGAGCGCGTTCGCCGACGGGTTCGTGCTGACGCTGCCCCGCTCGCTGAGCAGGGTCTTGACCGTGTTCACCAGCGAGTCGGCCGTGGCGTACTTGATGGGGTACTGCCGGGTGACCATGTCCTCGACCTTCTCGCGATCCCGCATCTTCTCGAGCGCATCGACGCGGATGATGCCGGTCTCCAGCTCGCGAGCGGTCAGCCCATGGGCGGTGAGAATCGCCTCCAGCGCCACGTCCCACGGCTGGTTGCGGATGTCCGCGGTCACCGTGCCCTGGACGGCCGCGCCCGGGACGATGCTGCGGCCCGAGAACTCGGCGAAGGTCGCGAGCACGTCCATGATGGGCGTGTTCTGGAAGTACACGGTGATGGGCGGCTCCTGCCTCCGGGCGGGCGCCGAAGCGGTCCGGGCCGGAGCCGGCCGGGCTGCCGGGCCGCGAGCCGGCAGTTCCGCGGCCGGGGCCGGCTCGCGCGACGTCGCCTGCGGACTCCACGGGTCACCACCGTTCACCGAGAGCGCGCCGCCAATCTCCTCGGCCGCGACCGGGGCGGCCACGTACCACGGCTCGAACGGACCGGTGCGGTTCGGGAAGGAGATCCGGATCTCGCCGTTCCCCTGGGTCAGGGTGTACTCCACGGGCTCGGCGAGCTCCACCACCACACGCACGACCGTTGGCTGATACTGGCTCGTGCGCACGGCCAGGACGCCGCCCCGGTCGATCCCCATGAACCGGTCGCGCGGGAGCGCGTGCTTCGCGCCCGCCAGATCGACGACCAGGCGCGCGGGTCTTTCCAGCATGAAATCCGTGACCGAGACCGCGCCCTGCACCGCTATGACGACCTCGGTGCGGTCATCGGCCGGCACGACGCTGAGCGACGTGACCGAGGTCAGGGCGGCGAGAGCCGCCGTCAAGAGGCCCATGAGCGGGATCATCCGTCCACTCCTTCCGGTAGCTTGCGCTTGAGTTCCAGGATTTCCTGGCGAACCACGCCGAAGTTGTTCACGGCGAAGATGACCCGCATGGGTTGGACATCGATCACGCGGGCGTTGCCGACGGTCTCTCCGCGGCGTACGCGGTAGATGCGGCCGCCGGCATCGGCCAGGAGCACGACACTTTGCACGGGGTCATCCGAGTAGATGATGCCCCGCAGCGTGAGGTCCTCGAAGCGAGGACCGCTGCCGTCGAGCAGAGGCTTGAACGGGTCCCGCCGGGGGCCGGTCGGATAGAAGAAGACCTCGCGCTCGAAGACCAGCTCGAGCTCGGGCTCTCCGTTCGCCGAGGGCGCCGGCACGGCCGCGGCGGGCGCCGCGGCGGGACGCGCCGCGGTCGGCCGGGCCTGGGACTGCGCCGCGAGCGGGGCGGCGGAACCGAGTAGCAGGGCGAGCGTCGCCCCGACGATCTCACGTTTGTGCATCGGGCCTCCTCTCCACCGTCTCGGTCGACGGCAGGACGTAGGTCTGGATGCGGAACTGGGCCTCGAGCCGCATCTGCCCGTTCTTGTCGGTTTCGTTGCGGGCGCTGAGCTTCAGGTCGACCGGCGTCACGATGCGCGGGAGGGAGCCCACGGCGGTGAGGAACCGGCCGACGTCGTGGTATGCGCCGATCACGATGACGTCGAAGGTCTGGCGCGTGTAATAGTCGCCGGCCAGCTCCGCTTCCGGGCGCATCCGGGCGAGATCGACGTTGTTCTCCTGAGCCCGCAGCGTCATGGCGTGGAGCAGCTCGGGCACCTCTTCGGTGTTCGGGATGAGCTGCTCGAGGCGGCTCATGTGCTGCTCGTAAATGGCGAGCCGCTTTTCGAGCTCGGGCCCGCCCTGGGCGGCAGCCGCGGCCCGGGCGGCCGCGTTCTTGCGCTCGAGCAGTTCGAGCCTGTCTTTCAGATCCGTGATCTCACGGCGGGCTGGCGTATCGATGAAGTGCCAGTACGCCACCGCGATGAGCACCGGCACCAACGCCAGAGCGACGAGCTTCTGGTCCTTCGGGCTGCTCGGGAGCAAGCTCATGGCTCAGTCCTCCGGTGGCATGAAGAGGGGCACGGTCTCGATGAGCTCGGGCGGCGGCTCTTCGTACGTCGCCTCGAGCGAGAAGGAGTGGACGAGCCGGTCGCCCTCGCGGACGAGATCGGTGGAAGCGAGGCGCACACCGCGGATGAACGGCGACTCCTCGAGGTTCTTCATGAACTCCGTGAGCGCGAAGGTGTTGCCGGTGCGCCCTTCGATCCGGAACCTCGGATACGGCCCGCCCTCGAGCTGGTCGATGCTGGTGAGCCAGGTGTAGTCGGGAACGGCGCGGCCGACCTCGTCCATGACATGGGCCCAGATGTACCGGCCGGCATCGATCTCCTGGATCACCTGGAGCTTCTGGGCGATGGTGTCCCTCCGGGCGCGCAGGCTCTCGGCGCTGGCGATCAGTGCGGCGTACCGGGCCGAATCCTGGACCGCCTGCTCGATCTCGAGTTCGATGTTTTCCCTCTGGGCGCTCGCGTCCACGCGCATCCAGCCGATGGCGGCGAGGGAGAGGACCCACGTGCCGACGGCGGCAAGCTGGAGTTTCCCGAACCGGACGCCGGCTGCCTTACCGCCGAGCGACCCGAGGGAGAACGCGGCCTTGCGGCGTCGAGCGCGCTTTGCCGCTCCGGGAAGCAGGTTGACTTCGATCACGTTGGCCTCGTGGCTCTCGTTACCGTGACTGGCGCAGCGCCAGCCCAACGGACAGCATGAGCATGGGCGCGACCTCCTCGAGGGCCACGGACTCCGTGACCTCGGGGCGGACCGCTACATGCTCCAGGGGATTGGCTACCTCGGTGCGCACGCCGAGCCGGTGGCCGACGGCGTCAGCCATGCCGGGCACGCGGGCGCCACCGCCGGACAGGAAGACCCGGCCGATCCGCCGGTCGCCGGACTGGGCGATGATGGTGGCCGTGGCCCGTTCGATCGCCACCGCGAGCTCCTCGGCGCGGTCCGCAACGAATCCGCGCAGGTCCGCGGCGTTGGTCCGGGCCTGGATGACGTCCTCCGCCTGTTCGGCGGTGAGGCCGCGTTCGCGCTGGAGCGCCTCGCGCAGCCGCCGGGACCCGAACGGAATGTCCCGGACCAAGACGGGCACGCCGTCCATGATCAGATTCAGGTTCGTGACCTCGTGGCCGATGTTCACCAGCGCGACGAGGCCGTCGGTCCCGTTCGGGTAGCTCCGCTCGAACGCGTTGTGCAGGGCGAACGCCTCCACGTCGATGATCGTGGCGTTCAGGCCGGCGTCCGCCAGCAGGCCGAGCCGGTTGTCGATCAGCTCGCGCTTGGCGGCCACGAGCAGCACGGACATCTGCGGCTCGTCGCCATCCGGATCCAGGATCTGGAAGTCGAGCTGCACGCCCTCCATGTCGAAAGGCACGTGCTGTTCGGCCTCCCAGCGGATCACCTCGCGCGCGCTAGCCTCGGTCATCCGATCCATCTGGATCTTCTTGATGATCACGTCATGCCCGCCGACCGCGGCCACGACGTCCTTGCGCTTGAGGCCCGCCTCGGCCACGACGCCGCGCACGGCTTCCGCGACCAGGACCGGATCCATCACTTCGCCGTCCACGATCGCGCCCGGAACCAGCGGGCTCATGGCGATCCGCGTGATCTCAGGTTCCGACCTCGTGTGGTCCATGACCACGAGCTTGACGAAGCCGCTGCCTATGTCGAGTCCCGCTGTGACCCTGGACCGATTGAAGAGTACCATGTGTCCGGCTCTGGATTCGGGTTGTCGAAGGGCGTCACAAAGCGACGCCGGCGCCCGTCAGGTCCATCCACCCCCGCTGCCGGAGCGGGACGACCCGTGACGCCCACTGGTTCATGGTGATTGCGCGATTGATCGCGCAGCTCGAGAACTGGACCACCGAGTTACCGAGCGCCTGGTTCTGGACGTTGATCTCGCCATCACCGTAGACCAGGGCCGTGCCGTTGATGTGACCGCCGGTGCCGGTGCTCTCGAACTTCCCCTTCACGATCACGATCCCGTAGAACAGGAAGCCGCCGGTGAGGTGGAGGTCGCCCTCGACCAGCAGGATCCCCTGGCCGTTCGCGTTCGCGTTCAGCTTCAGGTCGCCCTGGCCGTAGATGATCGGGAAGTAGGTGTGGCAGGGGTGGTTGCGATCGAGGGGCGCCCCCCAGTTCCGCAACTCGCCGATCGCACAGTTGCCGGATGCATCCTTGACCGGCTGCATGTTGTTCGCCACGGCGCCGGGCGGGTAGACCTTTTCGGCCATGGCGGCGAGCTCGTCGAACGTGAAGTCGCCGAGCTGCAGGAAGTCGTCCACTCCGAGGCCGGGGTTCTGTGCCTTCGGCGGGTTGCCGAAGAGCTTCCCGTTCCCGAAGGTCGTGACGACGGAGGTGTCCCGCGCCACGACACCGTTGACGGCGCCGATGTTGTCGCAGTCATCCCAGTTTGCCGGCGGCAGGTCGTTTCCGTCGACCCGGGAGTTGCCGCCGATCCGCAGCTGGCCGAACACCTGGAGCGCCCGGTCGGAGGGGACGTCGACGCTCATGGCCCGGGCCATGAGCCCGAGGGAACGGGTCGCTCCCGAGTAGATCCCGCCGCGCAGGACCTCACCCGTCGACTGCACGAAGTAGAGGCGCTGCCCTGTGCGGAACACACGGGTTATGTACCGGCCGACCGCCTTTCCGCCGTGGTACAGGACGACCGTGTCCGGATCGGTGTACCCGTAGAGCGGGATGGTTTCGAACCAGGCGCGGTTCTTCGTGCCGATCACGTCGGCGATGCCCTGCTCGGCGGTGTAGAACGCCTCGGTGGTGTAGCGCGAGCTGTCCCCTGCCCGGTGCTCCTGGGAGGCGGCGAAGAATCCGCCGGTCACGAGCGCGCCGACCACCACGAGGGCGAAGATGGCGGCCGCGAGGGCAAAGCCCTCCTCGGTCCGATCCGTGTTCGGAGTAACGCGCGGTTCGTCGCTGGTCGGGAATTCCATCACGCACCTGTTCAGCGATTCCGGAGGAAGAGCTGAGTCGTGAGCGAGTCCACGTACTCGGGGGACGTATACGACCCGCCCACGGCCTTTCCGCGAACGTGGATCTCGATCCGGACCACGGCGGCCGGATCCAGGGTCTGGTTCCCGTTCACGTCGAAATAGCGGAACTCGAGGCCCCGCTCATCCGGCGGGGCGAGCGGCCCGATGAGCGCCACCGGCTCGACGTCGTCCGGCGCGACCCGGCCAAACACCCATTCCCCGTCGATCTCGTAGAGCCCATACGTCATGGGCACGAAGGAACGGACGGGCGCCCCTGGCAACACGCCGGCGAAGCTGCCGCCCGTCGTCGTGACGCGGCGGGTGGGATGGCCGCCGAAGCTGACCGCACAGCTCGCGGCACCGGTGCTGAGGACCGTGGCCGTGGTCCAGAAATCATCCGCGGCGACGAGCGGATCGTTGTCGACGAAGACGAGCAGATTGTCCTGAGACTCGAACGGCTCGCCGAGTTCGGCGATGTCCAGTTGCCCGCCGCCCATGGACGCGTCGCAGACGAAGCCGACCTTGCGATATGCGCGGAACGTGACCTCCCGTGGCTGGATGGAGATCAGGTCGCCGCCGGTCGCGCTGACCTCGCGCAGCTCGGCCTCCAGCGTGGCGAGAGCGCCGCGCATGGCCTGCTGGGCGGTGATCATGGCTCCCTGCTGACGGTAGCTCCGCTCCTGCACGGTGATCGTCCGATAAACGGCGCCGATGATCACCAGGCCCAGGACCACGACCACCAGCAGCTCGACGAAGGTGAAGCCGGCTTCCCGCGGATCCATGGTCACGGCCGTACGATGTGGAGGACGAAGGTATCCTGTGCCGCCGCGCCCTGGGTGGCCGGGGCGGCCGGGAAAGCCAGTTCGCTGATGATCCGCACCGTCTTCAGGTTGTTGTTGACGGGGATGACGTCCCACCAGACGTTGAACTCGCCGACCCGCCGCGCGGAATTCCGATTCAGGCTCGAAACCGCGTCGAACGGCATGGCGCGGAGCTGCTCGACGGAGTGCTGGATCGCGGCGCTCCGCTGAGTCTGCAGATCCGCGACGCGGATGTTCGCCGCGAGATAGCTGCTCGTTGCGGCTAGCGACAGCAGGCCGAGGCTCAGGATCACCAGTGCGACGATCAGCTCTATGATCGAGAAGCCTTCCCTGCCCTGCAGATGCTGATCCATTACAGACTCTCCACCTGGCCGAGCGGCCGGATCCTCGCCCGCGCGGTTTCCGGGCCGCGTCGGAACGTGACCACGTCCGGCAGCGTGCCCGAGTTGCACGACTCCCGAGCGAATCCGCGGGAGGAGTAGCAGATCGCGACCGTCGACGTGTTGCTCGCCAGTTGCATTTCAGCCGCGAACTCCCCGGAGTACTGGACCACCTGGATCGTGTCCGTTCCCCGCCGCACCCAGGCGCGGTTCGTGACCGGGTCGATCTCGAGGTAGACGTTCTCCCCGCGCTCGACCGCGTGCGCACGCGCCCGGGCCGCGAGGGCGATCAGGGTGTTCCGCGCGTTGATCACGCCGCGACGAGCCTGCACCCGACCGAATGCAGGGATCGCCATGCCCATGAGCACGGCGGCGATCATGATGACGACCACGATCTCGATCGCGGCGAATCCCGCCTGCTTCCCGTGCGTTTCCGGGTATCGGTTCATCGGCTGATCGTCCCCCTGCGCCGCCAATCGACCGGCTCGAGCCGGTCGGACCGGGCCAGCGTTGCGCCGGGAAGGATACGAGATCCGTGCCGCCCATCATTGCGTTTTGTATCAACGACTTACGTGTCCGGGGCACCCTCCGTGAATGACAATTGTGTGCGATCAGGCAATAGTTTTTTCACTCACGGCAGCGGGACCCAGGTTCGAGGCCCCTGGCGGAATGGGCGGTTCAGGGCCGCGGACCGGGTGAACGCCCGCCAGAGGGCGCATGCGTCGTAGGCGACGCGGCCGTGGACGGTGACCGGGCCGTTGGCGGCCGCCGCGCGCACCGCGCCGTGGATCGCGGCCCCGGCGGCAACGTGGAGGCGGCCTTTCACGAGCACCGCGCCGTGGAAGCGGGCGCCCTCGTGGAGGACGAGGTCCCCAGCCACGGCGAGGAGGCCCTGGGCCGGACCGTCGGCGAGGGTCAGATCACCGGGTGCGTAGACGAGGGGCGCGAACCCGGCGCACGGCCCGCCGGGATCGAGGGGATCGCCCCCGTTTTCGGGCGCGTCGAGCTGGCATCCGCCGCCATGGCGCCGGGGCGCAGGTCGAACGGTCCCGGCCACCACGCGGTCCGCGAGGCGCTCGAGGTCCTCCCAGTCGAGCGGCCCGATGCGCTGGAACGCGCCCGGCTCCGCGAGGGTCGAGTCCAGCGCTACGGGCGGCTCCCCGGCGATGGCGGCGCTCGGGCCGGCCGGCGCGAAATCCGGGTCCGGGACGAGGATCCCGGGGCGGGAGGCGTCGAAGATCCCGGCGGGAGCGGCCGAGGCGTCCGCCATGCAGTCGTGCCACGTCTCCGGGTCGTCACCGTTGCCGCCGATCCGGGCTTCCGGCCCGAGTTCGACGGGTCCGCCTGCGGTCAGCGCCGCCGGGAATGCGGCCGCCAGCTCGTGAGGGTCGATCGCGCGAACGAGGAGGCCGACGTGGTACTCGGCGGCCTGCGGCGCGGAAGACGAACGGGCGGCCGCCCGGACCAGGAACCAGGGCCCGGCCAGCCGCTCGACTTCGGCGTGCTCCGCGCCCTCCTCCGTCGTCGAGAAGGGGAGCGGCTCGAAGCTCCGTGACTCGCCGACCGTCAGGTCCCGGAAGGCCCCGGAAGACCAGCCGGCGAGGGCCAGGTGAGCGGCGGAGCGCGCCCGGAACCGGGCCTTCGCGGCGGCGATGGCGGCGTCTGCCACCGCAGACTGCTGCGTGGCCACGAAGAGCAGCGCGGCGCTCACGATGCCGAGCACGACGAGGACGAGGAGCGCGAGCAGGAGCGCGGCCCCCTCTTCGCGTCCGTTCATGGCAAGCCTCCGGGCTCGGCGGCCGAACCCGCCGGGCGGTTCGGCAAGGGCAGACGGATCCTGGTCACGCCGGGCCCGGCGCGTCGGCCCGGGTGCGGTGTCGGGGCCACTGCCAGGTCGACCTCGAGGATCACGGGGGCATCGGTGCCCGGCGGCGCCCCGTGCAGCGCGATCCGGGTGCGCTCCGGATCCAGGAGCTCGGGCGTGAGGGGCTGTCGGCCGGCCGCGCCCCGGCGGTAGCGCAACGCGTTGTCCGTGAGGTGGTAGCTGCCGGATTCGTAGAAGAGGAGCGGGGTCCCGGGCGGGACGGGTTCCGGCAGAACGAGCCGGTACACCTCCTCGCCTCCGGTCGTGGCGCACGCGTCCGGTTCCGGGGCCGCGCCATCGAGGGGGAAGACGGTCTCCCGGCCGGACGGGCGGAGCACAACGACCGAATCCTTGTCCGGGTCGGGCTCGCGCAGGCCGCGGTAGCGCGCGTACGTGGCGGATCCGTTGCCACCGCACGCAATGGCGAAAGCGCGGGGGGCGCGGATCGCCACGGAGTCTCCGGCGGCGGCGTGAATGTCCCGGTCCGGTGCGAGCCAGCGGAGCTCGGCGCCTATCACGGCCCCGGCGATCCGCACGGTCTCGGTCCGGGCCAGGTGTTCGGCGCTGGTCCTGGCCAGCCGTTCATGGCCGTGGAGCAGCCCGGCAAGGGCGGCGGCCACCAGGCCGGTGATCAGGAGCACGACGGCCAGCTCGCCGAGGGACGCGCCGATCATTGCGGGTCCTTCAGGCGGTGGGGCGGTGGCACGTGCCACGCCGCGAGGTCGAGCTGACGGGTGCGCGTCCCGTCCCGGTACTCCACGACCATGTCGATGCGGGTCGCCGCGCCGGCAACGTGGACGGACCACCGGACGCGGGCCTGGTCGACGTCGCGCTCGCCGGGCTCGAGGACAGCCGCCTCCAGGAGCGAGTCCATGACCAGCGCCCCTGCGGCGACCGCCCGTTCCCGGGCGGCGGCTTCCCGGAGGATCCGGGCCGCGAGGGCGGCGGTTCCCGCCGCGCCGAGCACGCCGACCCCCAGGACGGTGATGGCCACCAGGAGCTCGGGGACGGAAAAGCCGAGGCGGCTCACCATGTCCGCACCCTCCCGTACGCGGAGATGGTGATGCCGGCCTCGGCGCGGCCGCGGCGGATCCGGAGCGTGCGGTTCGCGAGGCGGCCGATCCCCATGCCATCGAACCGGATCCGGGCCGGGCCCTCCGCGCCGTCGGCGGAGAGGGTGACGCCGAACCGCCGCGCCAGTTCGACCGGTGCGCCGAGGACTTCACCGCCGCGACGCTCGATCCAGAGCCGGCCTGCCGCGGGATCCACGACCACCACGGCGCCGCCGTGCACCACCGCGAACGCGCGGCCCCGGGCGATCCCCGCGGCCAGCGCGTCCCGCGCGGCCCGCACGGCGTACCGGTCACGGGCCGTGCCGAGCGCGGGCGCCGCCAGTCCGAGGAGCACGGCGACCACGCACAGCACGAACAGCAATTCGATGAGGGAGTGTCCGGGATCCGGGCGCCATCCGATCATGCGGCGAGGATAAGGTGCCGCATGGGGCGCCTCCATGGCGCGATGCGCCGACCGGGCGGGTCAGCGTCGAGAGTAGAGGTGGGCGGGCGCGCCGGCCATGGAGCGGCCGGCGATGCATTCACTCCAGGCCGTAATCCCGGATCTTGTAGAGGAGCGCGCGGGAGCTCAGCTCCAGGAGCTGCGCGGCGCGCGTCTTGTTGCCGCCCGTCCGCTCCAGCGCCTTGCGGATGAGCCGGCGCTCGAGGGCGGCGCTGTGCTTCTTGACCGAGAGCTCGTCGTCCGGGAGGTCCGGGTCGTCCAGCGCGAGCACCGGATTCCGCACGTGCGGCGGCAGGTCCTTCACGGACAGCTTCGTCCCCTCGGAGAGGACCATGGCCCGCTCGATCGTGTTCTCGAGCTCACGGACGTTCCCCGGCCACGGATACTCCAGGAGCAGCCGCATGGCGTCCGGTTCCACGCCCGTGATGTCCACCCGCAGCTTGCGGTTGTACACCTCCACGAAGTGCTGGACGAGGAGCGGGATCTCCTCCTTCCGCTGGCGCAGCGGAACGAGGTGGATCGGCACGACGGCGATCCGGTAGTACAGGTCGCGACGGAACCGGTCCGACTGGATCTCCTCCTCGAGGTTCTTGTTCGTGGCGGCCACGATGCGGACGTCCACCTGCCGCGAGCGGTTCTCCCCCAGCCGCCGAACCTCGCCTTCCTGGAGCACCCGGAGCAGCTTGACCTGGAGCGTCGCCGGCATGTCGCCGATCTCATCGAGGAAGAGCGTGCCGCCGTCCGCGGTCTCGAAGAGGCCCGGCCGGTCCCGGTCCGCGCCGGTGAAGGCGCCCTTCACATAGCCGAACAGCTCGGATTCGAGCAGGTTCTCCGGGATCGCCCCGCAGTTCACCGGCACGAACGGCCCGTTCGCCCGGTTGCTCTCCGCGTGGATCAGCCGCGCCACCAGTTCCTTCCCGGTCCCGCTCTCGCCCGTGATGAGCACCGGCGACGGATGGCGGGCCACCTTCACCGCCACGTCCAGCGCATCCCGCATGGCCGGCGACTTGGCGATGATCTGGGTGAAGCGCCGCTCGACCCGTACCTCCTCGCGGAGCCGACCGACCTCCCGGCGCAGCGCCTCCCGCTCCTCCGCCTTCTTCAGGGTGAGCTTGAGCTGCTCGGGGTCGAAGGGCTTCGGGAGGTAGTCGTAGGCCCCGGCCTTCATCGCCTCGATCGCCAGCTCCATGCTCCCGTACGCGGTCATGGTGATGACCAGACCGGTGCCGCCCTCCGCCCGGTACCGCTTCAGGAACTCGAGCCCGGTCATGCGCGGCATGCGCACGTCGCACAGGATGATGTCCGGCTGGATCTCGAGCGCCTTGGCGAGCCCCTCCTCACCATCCCGTGCGCTCTGGACCTCGTACCCCTCTTCGCTCAGCACCAGGGAGACGATCTGGCGCAGACTCGGCTCGTCGTCGATGATCAGAACGGTCATGAGCGGCAGATCTAGTGCTACGGGTTGCTTCGGGCGCCCGGCGAGGCGGTGCCTCGAGGGCCCGGGCCTTTGGGGGACCGAATGTGGACGGGCGCAATGTATCGCGCAACGCGCCCGTGCGGTAGACCTGGCCGGCGCGTTTGGCGCGGGCTCCGGGTCCCGGTACGGGCCACGGCCGGGGAGGGGGCCGAGCCACGTCGCATGCGACGCCGTGGCAACCACGCTCCGGGGCCGCGACTTCCCTCAGCGGCGCCGACCGCTCGACGGCGGACGCCTCAACCGGCCTGGTCGGCCGACTCCGACCCCGACGAGACCGGCAGGATCACCGTGAAGACGGCGCCGCCTTCGGAACGGTTGTCCGCGCGCATGGTGCCGTTCATGGAGTCGATGAGGCGCGCGGACACGGCGAGCCCGAGACCGGTCCCCTTCCCGGGCTCCTTCGTGGTCACGAAGGGCTCGAAGACCTGGTCGACCAGCGCCGGCGGGATCCCCGGGCCGTTGTCCGCCACCGCGATCTCCACCACCTGCCCGCCCGGCGGGAACGGGTCCGGGCGCGGCACGGTGGCCGAACGGTGGAAGCGGCGCCGGTGGGAATAGTCCACCTCCGGCGGATCGTCCTTGCGGCGCGCCCGCTCCCGCGGCCGGGGCACGTGCACCGACTGGCGCGTGCTCACCCAGATCACCCCGTCGTCCCGCCCCTCCAGCACATCCGTGGCGTTCAGCAGGAGGTTGACCAGGACCTGCTCGAGCTGGTACGGGTCGGCGTTCACCAGCGGGAGGTCCTGCATGAGGTCCACCTCGGTCCGGATGTTCGCGAACCGGCCCTGGGTGGATAGGAGGTCGAGGGTCCGCTCCACGACGGCGTTCACGTCGATCGGCCGGACCCGGAACTCCCGCGGACGGGCGTAGTCCAGGAGGCCGCGGACGATCCGGTCGATGCGCCGCGCCTCGGCTTCGGCGGCCTCGATGAGCGGCCGCTCCCGCTCCCCGGCGGATCGGCTGAGCACCCCGAGGTAACCGATGATCGCACCCAGGGGATTGCCGATCTCGTGGGCGATCCCGGCCCCGAACCGCCCGACGGACGCGAGCTTCTCCGCCCGCACCAGCTCGTCCCGGGCCTCGGTCAGGAGCCGGTTCGTCTCCTGGAGCGACTCGATGTTGGCCGCGAGCTCCTGCTGGTGCTTGATCAACCGCCCGGCCATGTGGTTCACCGCCTCGGCCAGGCGCGCCACCTCCACGGTCTCGCCGGGCGGCAGCCGGCGCGGGTAGTCCCCGGCCGCGATCGCCTCCACGCCCTCGATCATCCGGTCGAGGGGCATGAGCACCCGCTTCCGGATGAACCACCGGCCGAAGAGTGCGAAGACCGCCACGTCCGCGGCGAGCAGGACCATGATGTAGATGCTGGCCTGGCCGGGCGACTCGATCCGCGGCAACAGGATCGCGACGCCGGTCACCCCCACGATCAGGGCACCGGCAAACACGACGGCGAAGGCCGTGATCAGCTCACGGCGCAGGGTCGGCAGGTCTTTCATCGGGTTGGAAGCGGTACGACTGCGCCGCGGGGAAGATGCGGCGGGAGGGAAGGATCTGGCAAGGCCAGCGGCGGCCTCGCCGGGATCAGCCCCGGCGAGCAGCGCCACTCCGACCTGCGGGAGGAGGCGCTACTCGTCGGAGCACTCGACGATACCCATGGTCTTGGCGGGCCCGGCCTCGGACTGCGGCGCCGTGCCGACGAAGATCCCGCACGACTTCCCGGACCAGCCCGGGTGCGTCCCCACGGCCGCCCAGCCCTTCCCGTCCGCGACCCTCACGTCGATCACCACGTCCTTCGAGGCCTGGAAATCCGCCAGCGCCGGGTCCAGCGCGTACATGCCGGTGATGTGGTGATAGATCTCCTGCTGTACAGCCAGGTTCCGGAGGTCGTTCTTCACGACCCGGTGATACGCGTGGCCGCGAACGCGATCGAACTGGTTCATGGCGATCGTGGCCAGGATCCCGATCAGCACGACCACGATCAACAGCTCGATCAGGGTGAATCCGTCTCGACCGCGTCCCATGGTGCTCTCTCCCTTCCGGCGAAGGAAAGGGGCGGCGGCTG
>CALCID010000016.1 GCA_937907535.1 uncultured bacterium
GGAACGCATTGCTCGACCGTGGCAGGTGACGGACGTAGGCGTCCAGCACCTCCTGAGCAACGCGGATCGTGAGCTCGGGCGGCTGGATATGTACTCGATGCACGTGCCCAACCTCGAGCTCTTCATCGCCATGCACGTCGTCAAGGAGGCCACGCAGAGCAGCAAGATCGAGGGCACGTGGACCAGAATCGAAGAAGCCATTCTCGACCGTGAAGACGTGCCCGTGGAGAAACGCGATGATTGGGATGGGGTGCAGAACTACATCGCGGCCCTCGGCCACGCCGTCCGGGCAGTGGACACCATTCCGTTCTCGTCTCGACTGATCCGGGAAGCGCACCGTGTCCTCATACGAGGAGTGCGAGGTGCCCACAAAGCTCCGGGTGAATTCAGGAAAACGCAGAACTGGATCGGGGGTGCAACGATCGACGATGCGGTGTTCGTCCCGCCATCGCCGGCGAGCGTTCCGGACCTGATGTCGGACCTCGAGCGGTTTGTTCACGATGAATCGATCCTCCTGCCCGACCTGCTGAAAATCGCCCTCATTCACTATCAATTCTAGACGATCCATCCGTTTCTGGATGGGAACGGGCGCGTGGGCCGGCTGATGATCCTCCTATATCTGGTCCACAGGGGAATCCTCAGACGTCCTATCCTGTACATCTCCGATTTTTTCGAAAGGAACCGATCCCTGTACTATGACAATCTGATGCGGGTTCGCGAGAAGAACGATCTCGCACAATGGTTCCGGTTCTTCCTGGCCGGAGTGATCGAAACGGCGCGGAAGGGGATTGCTACCTTCGATGGGATCCTGAAGTTGCAGAGGGACGTCGATGAGCGGGTACGGCGACTCGGCCGCCGAGCCGGAATCGCCGCGACCGTGATGCACCGACGCTATCAGCGTCCGATCATCAATGCGACGGAGGTGAGCAGAGTCGCGGGTGTCTCCATGCCGACGGCGTACAAGTTGATCGAAGATTTCGAGCGAATCGGGATTCTTCGGGAAATGACGGGAGCGCGGCGCGGGCGTATGTACCTCTTCGGCGAATATCTTGCCCTATTCGTCGAGTAGTGTCTCAGTTAGATTGACCCATATTGGGCATTGGGCGAGCGAGTACGCGCAATCGTGGCTGACGTATTGCCAGTGCGCCGGCCCACGGTGCGACGAACGCAGCGGCCCCGGCAACCGGCAGCGCGCTCACTCCTTCCGGCGCCGGCCCTTCCGCTTCGGCGGCTCCACCTCCGCCTCCGTCGCCCGGAACAGCTCGGCGAGGAATGCGGGGTCGTCCAGGTACTCGCCGACCACGAAGTACTGCTTGGCGCCGGGGAACGGCGGCGCCTCGACGGGGGTGCCGAGGAGCGCGCGCCCGGCCGCCGTGGGCTTGAGGTAGAGCTCGTTGTCGCAGATCAGGGCGACGACCTTGCCCCGCACGTAGATCGCGTACTCGCCGAACATCCTGCGGTGCGAGACGTCGCCCAGCTCCCGGAGCTGTTCGAGGACGAAGCGGGCGAATTCCGGATCGGAGGCCAATTCAACCCCGGAAGATGAAGTAGACCGCGCCCACCATGCACAGCCCCGCCCAGAGATAGTTGAGCGAGACCGGCTGCTTCATGTACAAAATGGCGAAGGGCACGAAGACCGCCAGGGTGATCACCTCCTGGAGGATCTTGAGCTGCGGGAGGGAGAGCGCGGTGTACCCGATCCGGTTGGCCGGAACCTGGAGCAGGTACTCGAAGAGCGCGATCGACCAGCTCACCACGGCGGCGATGTACCACGCCCGGTGGTTGAGATTCCGCAGGTGCGCGTACCACGCGAAGGTCATGAAGACGTTGGACAGGACCAGGAGCCCGACCGTCTTCGTCACAACGGACATACGATGTTCCGCCAGAGTCGAACGTGAGATACATGCAGTGTCCAGAAAAAGATATTGGACGCGGAGCGGTTCGGAAGCGGGGGGTAGGTCGGGTCCGATCCGACGGAGAGTCGCACCCATCGCCCGTCCTGCGCCTCGAACCCCCACGCGGGTCGGCCATAGAAATGAAGCCGAGTCAGGCGACGACGCGCGGTCAGCGACCCGCGTCGCTCGGATCCTTCGCGGCGAGCCCCGGCTCCCGGAGTCGAGGGCGGCTGGCTAGAGGGTTCGAGCCCGACGCCGGCATGCCTCGAGCCCGGCGCGGCACCGTGCTGGACTCCTCTGTCCTCGGCCCCTCCCCACCGAATTCCCTGCCGAGGCCCCGTTGCCCGCCTCGCCGATCGACGGAGGGCCCGCCATCCGCGGGCCGACCGTATGCGCCATACTGCGCGACAGCGGTGCTGAGCGGGCTCACGGCCACGTGAGACGCAGCCGAATCCCATCCATTGTCAGTGCCCGCCTTTACCGTTCTCCCACCTGCGGTTCGGCCGGCGACCACCGTGGTGGAAACGCGGCAGGCGCCTGAGCCGGGAACGGTCGCCCCCCGGCGCACCCGAGCAGTCCGTGTAAACCCCGGAGCCGGTGCTGCGACGTCGCCGCACACCTGCGCGACGCGACCCCGGGATGTCGGGGCTGCCACCGGGAAGCGCGTCCGGGCCGTCGCCGACCGCAAGGACATCCATCCACCTGCTCAGGAGGGGACCCATGCGCAGACTGATGCCGGTCGCGGCCCTCGTGTTGCTCCTCGGCGGCTGTTACCACGCCACGGTGCAGGCGCCCATCAGCCCCGGCCAGAAGATCGAACGGCGGTGGGCGCACTCGTTCCTCGGCGGGCTCGTCCCGCCCGCGCCCGTGGAGACGGGCACCTCGTGTCCTAACGGGATCGCGCGCGTGGAGACCAAGCTCTCGGCACTCAACATGCTCGTGGGGTGGATGACGGGGTACATCTACACACCGATGAGCATCGAGGTCTGGTGCGCGTTCGCGCCCGCCTCGGATGCGCCAGGAACGGCCGCGGCGCCAGACTCGACGGGCTCGGGGCAGGTGAGCGGAACGGAGGCGCCTCAAGCGGCCACTGCTCAGCGGTAGCGGGATTGGTGCGAGCGAGAAAGAAGATGTGGGCGGCGGGAAGCAGATCGTACGAACCGCTTCCGCCGCCCCACCTACTACTCCCCGACGCGCCGGATCCGCGCCCGCACCACGTACTGCACATCCAGCTCATCCGTGACGAGGGTGTAGACCCGATCCCCGCGGACCAGCGGACTCCACCATTGCGGGATCCTCAGCGACGTCACGGCCGTGCCGTCGTATCGGCCGTCGGGGAGGAAGACGTCATACGTGACGAGGGTGTCCGGCGTGGCGACCCGCACCCACACCCGTCCGGATGCGTCCACGAAGAGCCCCTCCACAATGGGCTTTTCCGAGGGGATCTTCGACCAGTCGAGCGCCGGGGCACCCGATGCGCGGAGTGCGGCGATGGCCGAGTCCCGTTCCGCGGCCGTGACCGGCATGGCCGGCCGGCCGCTCTCGAACACCAGCGTCGTGTCCGCGGGGGGCGTCACCCGGAAGATGCGGTAGTCGTTCTCGTGCGGCCGCTTGTGCCAGAAGTGGCCCCGGGGGTCGTAGACCCCGGCGCCCCGCGGCCAGAACGGGATCGGAGCGAACCGTACACCGTTTGGGATCTCCCACCGATACCCCCCTGGCGGGTCCCGCGGCCGCTCCTCCCGCTTCTGGAGCCGGACGGTGTCGCTCCAGTTCCCCTCCCCGTCGAGTCCCCGGAGAATGTCCCACTCCTCGCCGTCCAGGATGGCGTACTGCGGCTCCCACACCTTGCCCGCGGAATCCACGACCCCATCCCAGATCCAGCCCCAGCTCCCGATCGGGATCCGGTGCGAGCGCACGAACCCGCTGTCCGGATGGAAAAACGAGATCCGGACGTTGCGCGGGTCGTGCACCCGGATGAGTCCGTCCGGGCCGAGCGCCATCCCGTTCGCATCCTGCATCTCGGCCGGGCCCGCGCCCTTCCGGCCGAACGTGCGGAGGTGCGTCCCGTCCGGCGCGAAGATCCGGATCTCCTGGGCCATGGCGTCCAGCACCGCGATCCGGCCGTCGTCCAGGGCGACGAGGCCCTTGATCAGACCGAATGCGGTGGGGCCCTCGTCATCGACCGAGCCGATCACCACCTCCGGCTCGATCACCCACATGGGCCGGATCCCGGACGCCGGCGGCGTGTTCACGACGTGCACGCGGCCGTCCGGCAGCGTGTCCACCGTCGTCGTCCAGCGCGCGGCCGAACCAGCGTCCGTGCCGGCGCAGCCGCCGAGGACGAAGACGGCAAGGCCGAGGATTGGGGCAGCGAGTACCGCAAGGGGCGCGACGACACACGATCCCGTACTGCATCCGATACCCCGGCGCTGCGTAGCCTGTGACGCGCTCATGGTCGGCCTCCGGATCGGGTGGGAAGGTCCGAGGGATGCGGCGATGAGCTATACGTTGGATGCGCGTGCCAGCGCAAGGGTTGCGGCCGAAGTGGTGGGGGCTTCGGCGTGGGATGTGACGGATACAGTATTAATTACGTGCGTTCCACATGTATATAATATGGCGTTTCTATACCATAATACCGACCACCGGCCGCCACGGAACCGCCCCGCCAGACGCGACCGGGACGGGCGACGGCCCGATCGGGCTCTGAGTAGGGCATCGGCGCCCGTGTGCCGGGAAAGCGCGGGGCCAATCCGGTGCGGCTACGAGCAGAGGGATCGCCGGGGCGGAGAGAGAGCGAACAACGTCACCAGCGGCAGCCGGACCCCTGGCAGCACGTCCCCGCCTTCCAGCGCATCCTCCACCCCCAACAGCCTCGCCTCGCCGCCGGTACGATACGTGGTCGCGGTGCGGGAGGAGGGGTCGATCACCCAGGCGAGGCGAACGCCCGCGTCGAGATAGCCCTTCACCCGCTCCTGGAGCTCCCCGACGCGGTTGCCCGGCGACGTGATCTCCACGGCGAGGTCTGGCGGTCGCCAGTACGTCGTCGCATAGCCGCTCTCGGGGATGCGATCCTGGGAGTAGAACGCGATGTCCGGCCCGCGCACCGTGTCCGGGTCCCGCTCCAGGAGCGTGCCCGCCTCCACCACGACGACGCCGTGGCCGCCCGCCTCGACGAATTCGTCCAGCATCCTCCCTAGGCGGAGCGCTATCCGGCCATGCAGCACGCCCGGTCGAGGGGAGCGCACCACCCGCCCGCGCACGAGCTCCAGCCGGTATGGGCCCTCCTCGGGGAGTTCCGCGAACTCCGGCGCGGTGAGCAGCCGATCGGTCGT
>CALCID010000017.1 GCA_937907535.1 uncultured bacterium
CCCCGCTCGGCACGCCGGCGTACATGGCGCCGGAGCAGGTGCTGGGCGACCCGGCCGCGGACCACCGGGTGGACCTGTACGCCCTCGGCTGTGTGGCGTACGAGCTGCTCACCGGCGCGCCGCCGTTCGCCGGGGACTCGTCGCGGGCGCTGATCCAGGCCCATCTCGAGGAAGCGCCCGAGCCCATCGCACAGCGGCGGCCGGACGTGCCGCCGGCGCTCGCCTCCCTGATCATGCGCTGCCTGTCGAAGGACCCCGCGGGGCGGCCGGGCTCCGCGGCCGAGGTGCTGCACGTGCTGGCCTCGCTGGGCACGGGCCCGGGCGTCGGGGCCGGCGCCGGGGGCGGGGCGGCGGATGGGGCGGGGGAGATCGCGTCCGGCGCGGCGGGTGCGCGCCGCCCGCGGCGCTGGCTGCGGGCCGGTGTGGTCGTGGCGGCCGCCGTGGCGCTGCTCGCGGTGGGCCTGCTGCGGGTCATCCCGCCGGAGCAGCGGGCGATCCTGAAGACGCTGATTACGCGGGATGCGGCGGTGCTGAACCCGCGGCGGGTGGTGGTCGCGCCGCTGGAGAACCGTACCGGCGACGCGGCGTTCGACGCGCTCGGGGAGATGGCCGCCGACTGGATCGCGCAGGATCTGATGCGGGCGGGCGAGTTCGAGGTGGTGGATCCGCGCACCTCGGTCATGACCGCGGCGATCATGGCCCGGGTGCCCCGCCCGTTGCGTGCCGCGGACCTGGCGGTCGCGCTGGCGGAGGAGGTGGGCGCCGGGCTGCTCGTCTCGGGCAGCATGTACCTGGCCGCGGACAGCCTGCGGTTCCAGGTGCGCCTCACGGACGTGGCGACGGGCAGAATCGTGCGGGCGATGCCGCCGATGAACGCGGACCGGGCCAACCCCTCCGCGGCGGTGGCCGCGCTCGGCCGGCGCACGGCGGCCGCGCTCTTCGCCGTGGTCGACACTGCGGCGGGCGCGGTGGCGGGCGGGGCGGGAAATCCGCCATCCTACGAGGCCTACCACGAAACGAGCCGGGCGTGGGAAAGCTTCTTCCGGGGAGACTGGGACGATTTCTTCGCCCGGCTGTGGCGCGCCTCTGCGCTGGACAGCACGTATGCGACGCCGGTGCTCCTGGAGATGTGGGGGTGGGAAACCCAGGAGCGCTGGGACCGGGTGGTCCCGCTGCTGGATCGCGTGAAGCCGCTGGAGTCGTCGCTCACCCCCCAGGAGCGCTGGCTGCTCGAGGTGATCCGCGCCGGCGTGCGCGGGGATTACGAGGCGCGGCTCGACGCGGCGGAGACGCTGCTGCGGCTCCAGCCCGGCTCGTCGGAAGTACCGCTCCTGGTCGCCCACACCGCGAACTGGCTCGGCCGCCCGGCGATCGCGCTCGCGGCGCTGGACGGTACCGACCCGACCCGGGGGCTCAATCTGCTCTCCCCGTGGTACTGGGCTTACCGGGCCTGGGCCCAGCACCAGGCCGGCGACTACACGGGGGAGCTCGAGAGCGCGCGCCGCGGGGTGCGCCAGTTCCCGGGGGCTCCGATCGTGGTCAGGGCGGCGGTCCGGGCGCTGGCCGCGCTCGGGCGGACCACCGCGGTCGAGCGGATCGTGGCCGAGAGCGGGGACGTGCTCGACGTACGGGAGGAGGCGCTTGCGTTCCTGGCCGCCCGCGAGCTGCGCGCCCACGGGGACTCGGCGGCCGCGAGCCGCGTGCTCGCCCTCGCGATGGCACGGCTCGGGCCCACGCCCAAGATCACGCCGCGGGCTGCCCCTTCAGGCACGGAGAAGGGCGGGGTCATCGACCCCGACCGGTTCGCGTTGCACGTCAGGGGCGCGCTCCTCTACGAGGCCGGCCGCTGGGCCGCGGCCCGGGAGGCGATCCTGCCCCTGGCCCGCGACACGACGGACGTGCGCGCGCTCGGTATGCTCGGCGCCATCGCCGCGCGCCTGGGCGACGAGGCGGAGCTCGCCCGGGTGAGCGAGCGCCTCGTGGCGATGGAGAACCAGCCGCTCACGCACGGCGAGCCCGCGCTCTGGCTGGCGCACATCGCGGCGATCAGGGGCGACACGACCACCGCCCTCGACCGGATCCGGGAAGCGCTCGAGAAAGGCCAGCCGGTCATGGGCGAGTCCGTGCTGCACGCCGACCTCCACGCGGAGCTGGACTTCCACCCGCTCCGCGAACTCGCGGCGTTCCGCGCGCTGATTTCCCGTTGAGGCGGGATCCGGCCGGCCGTCGTCAGCCGATGATCCGTTCGAGGATCGCCGGAGCCCAGTAGAACTTCATGAAGTAGAAGGTGCCGATCAGGATGAAAGCGGACGCGGCGAAGAGCGCGGCGGACGCCGCGAGCCGCACCACGGGCGACGTCGCCCTGGCGCGGCCCCGGATGAAGGCCTCCGCGACCAGCAGGTTCGGCACGTAGAAGAAGAAGGCCATCACCCTGTCGAAGGGACCGCGGAATGCGGGGCCGTGGCCGAGGCCACCGGTCATCAGCATCCAGAACCCATAGTCCATGCGGTACAACCAGGACCCGATGGCGAGGGCGAAAAGGCGGATGGACCAGGCGCGGTGCTCGGCTACGCGCCCGGCGCGTGCGTAACGGTAGGTCTGCACCGCGGCGAGGACCATGAGGGTCCCATACAGGCCGAAGCCGATGTCCATCACGGTTCCACCGACGGTGCCTTTGATCAGGATGGAAGCCAGGCCTCCCAGCCCGGCCAGGATCGCACAGATCACGTAGATCCGCCCGAGCATGCGGTGCAGGGTCGGGAACCTGTCCCGCAAGGAGCCGATCAATTGGATGCATCCGAGGATCAGGATGATGCCGCCGGTGGCGAAGTGTACGCTCAATCCGACGGTGGCGGCGGGTTTGTTCGGGTCGTACAGGCCGACCACGACGTCGTTCCACCGTTCCATCCGGCCCTCGGCCAGCGTCCCCGCATAGAACGCAATGATGTAGAGGCCAAAGAGGAGCGCGCTGATCCATACGGCCGCGACCAGTGCGCGCCCGCTCCACCCCAGGATCGTCTCGCTCATCACGCGGCGAGTTTTCCGCGCGTCGAGCGGCATGGTATCGATTCTGTTCGTGACCGACCCGATCGTGATCATCATCGCTCTAGAGTGGGCCATGGCCCCCGGATCGTACGGTCCATGGGCCGCGGTCCCGGCGTCCGCCGGCGCCGATCGTCGGCGCTGGATCGGCGGTAGTCGTCTCCATCCGGGATGGCGCAGAACCGGCCGGGAATCCCTCACGGGCCGAGCCGCGGGCGGGATGCCGGCGCCGGAGTCCCGGTGCACGGCGCGGTCGACGGCCGCAGCCGGACGGAGTTGAAACCGGCGTTCCGCGGTGCCGTAGAGGGAAGGAGAAGGGCGGTGGGCGGCGAATCTCCGGGCAGGGCTGGCCGGTTTTCATCCGGTCCGCGACATCTCCCCGCGTAGGTCGGCCCCGATGCTGCGTGGGCACCCTGGCGGGCGGATCCGCGGCGCGCCCGGCAACACGGACCCTCTTCGAACCCCGGGATTCAACGGCATGGCCACGAAGTACTGCGCGCTCTGCAACCGACCCGTCGAGGCGAGGCGGCACATCGGTCTGGGCACCGTCATCCTCGCCTTCGTCACCGGCGGGCTCTGGCTCGTGGCGATCCCGTTCTACGCGAAGCGCTGCTCGATCTGCAAGAGCGCGGCGCTCTCGGATACGCCGCCGCCGACTGCGGCCGTGGTCCCGGGTACGCCGCTGGCCCGGCGGTTCGAACAGCTCGAGCGGCGGTTGGAGCTGGTCGAGAAGGAGCTGGAATCGGCGAACGTGGAGCTGGACCGACTCAGGGCCGAGCAGGACTTCTACAGGCAACTGCTCGACGATCCGGCCCGGAGACGGGGAGGCTCGCCGGGCGGGTGACCATCGGAAAGGCGACGAGGGGTGAGCGGCGACGTCGCCCGACTCCCCACTTTCGGCGCTGAACCACCCGTCCCGTACCTCGGCCGCCGCCCGCGGCCACCGGGCCCCCGGTACCCCACCCCGGACGGAACGCGCTGCGCCAACGTAGCAGAGGGTGCCGGCTTGGGGGCTGGCTATGCGCGGGGCGCGATGCCGGGGAAGATCAGCTCTTCCAGCGGCCGGACGCCCGGATCGAGCGTCCAGCGTTCCGGTCCCACCAGCCGGCCTTCGAAATCCGCCTCGAGCCGGGTGACGAAAATCGGGTTCGGCATGAGATCGGCGCGGGCGAGGGAGCGTTCAGCCGGCAGCGCGAAGGAGCAGTAATGCCGGTCGAAGAAGGGCCCGGTCCCGTCCCGGTCCACCCGGATGTGAGGCGGATTTCCGTCGGTCACGTGCACACCGGACCACCGGCGGGCGACCGGGTCATAGTCGGCGAAGGTGATCAGGTACAGAGGGCCGCCCTCGGTGAGGCGCACCGGGCCCAGGTCGCGGTCGCCGATCCCCTTGCCGTCCAGCTCGAACTTCTTGTCCGGCACCTCGATGCGGAACTCGTAGGACATCGTGCGGGGTCGCTCGTCCGCCATCCCCTCGATCGTCTTCCGGACCCGGTTGCCGATGAAGTCCAGCACGAGCCGGTCGACGCCCGGCATGATCTGGATGAGGGTCGTCTGCTCGATCACGGACTCCACCCGGCGGGCGAGTTCCTTCAGGCCGGCCTTCACCTCTTCCTCGAACGCATCCCGGTCCGTGAACCGCGGGCGGCGAGGCGGCGTGGCCGCAGGATCCAGGACGCCGCAAGCCCTCAGGAACTCGAACGCGCAGTACCGGGCCAGCCGGACCTCGTAGCGCCCGGCGCGGGGTGAGCAGAACCCCGCAAAACCGCGTAGCGCACCGCCCGGAAGCGGCTGGAGCTGCGGTTGGCCGTCCGCGATGCCCACGATCGGCGCTATGGCGATCAGCCGGCTGCGCTCGGACTTGCCCTCCAGGTCCATGACCAGGTCGAGCAGGACGAAGCACAGCGCCCGGAGCCAGAGGTCCGTGCGCGCGATGGGCGAATCGTTCTGGAGCTCGACGAACGCGCTCTCCTGGCCGGCCAGCTCGCCCAGTAGCGCGGGCTCCTCCGCGATCACCCGTCGCAGCTCGCCCACGAGGGTGGGCGAGCCGGCCGGGATCATGACCCGCTCGTTCGCCTCGCGAATGAGCTGGGCGCAGGCATCCCGCAGCGTCCGGAGCTCGGACTGGGGCGGGTCCCGGCGCAGCGCCTCATCCAGCAGCTCGCGGGCGCGGTCGCGCAGCGCGAAGCGGTCTCGCGTCTGGTAGATCTTGTCCTCCTCGATGGCCTGGGCCTCGTTCATGACGGCCGAGAGGAGCGATCCCGCGTGGGACGCGAGGCGGTCCAGGGTGGCGCGGCGGACCAGATCCACGCCGTCGAGCGAGCCGAAAATGTTCGGGTTCGCCAGGAAGAACGCCCGGTGCACGGGGACGCGGAACTCGTCCTCCGGGAGGCGCACGTTCGGGTCGACGAAGAGGATGCGGCGGTCGAAGTGGTCGCCCGGGTCCAGGGCGTCGATGAACGCGGCGAGGCGGAAGGCTTCCCGGATCGGCTCGTTGTTGAACATCCCGCCGTCCACGTACGTGAACGGGTACTCGTCGATCTTCGCGTCCCGGAGCGCCTTCGGCCAGAGGGGGCCGAATTCGTAGACGCGCCGCTTCAGCACCACCGGCGAGAAGGCGAACGGGAAAGCACCGCTCGCCAGCGCCGTCGCCGCGAGCTTCGCCCAGGTCCTGCGCTCCCGGAGGCTGCCGATCCTGCCCGCGCTCTCGGGGCCGTCGTGGTACCGACACCAGCGGGCGGGGTGCTCGGTGGCGCCGAGCGGATCGTCCTCGCCGATCCGGCTGAAGTACAGGTCGAACACCCGCAGCTCCCGGTGCACGCGGGAGGTCAGCCCGTCCGCGAAGCCGAGGTACCCCGCCTCGGCCGCGGTCTTCAGGTCCCGGGTGGCGTCCACCAGGATCGGCGACACGTTCGCCAGCGAGCACGCGAAGAGGACGCGGTCCGCGAGGAGGCGGCGCCGGCCCAGCTCCACGCCGTCCGGGAAGTCGAGCGCGCTCCGGGCGATCTCCTCCACCGCGCCGCGGTCCAGGATCCCGGCCTCGTACCGCAGGTCTCGTCGGCCGTTCGGGCCGTGGCCGAGCAGCCGGCGGAGCGAGACCTCCTCCACCCAGAGCCGCTCCTGGACGTCCTGCACGACCTGCGCGGCCACGATGTCCGCCTGGCGCTCCGGCGGGTAGGCGGACAGGTCCAAGCCGAATTCCTCTTCCAGCCGCTTCCTGGCCGCGGCCTCCTGTTCGGGCGTGCGGTGCACCAGCACGCGGAGCATGGCGGCGAGGGCCATGGCGCCGGCGCTGGCGCCGCTGAAGACGTCGATCACGACCCGGTCGTACGGTTTGCCGTCCGCATCGACGCCGAAGAGCAGCGCGAGCTTGATGGCTTCCGACAGCGCCGCGCCGGAGAAGGTGCCCAGCGAGACCCCGCCACCCATGGCGAAACCGAGCCGTAGTTCCCTGGCCACGAGACGCCTCCGCGGTTGAGGGCATACGTCTCAGTCCGACGGCGCGTACGGCGGGCGCTGCACGCGCCGCGCGGCCCAGGCGAATACGGGGAGCGGAACGGCCGGGCGCGTCGGGCGCCCGGCGTCCTGTTTTTCAGGGATCCAGGGTGCTGCTAGGGAAAAACCGACGATACAGCGGACAGGGATGACTTCGAGCCGAAGATGTCCGGCCGGGGCTCGGGCGGTCAAGCAAACATTCGTTTCGCAAGGTGGGGCGGGCGGGGTCCGGCGCGCGGTTGCGCGAGGGCGCGCTGGCCTTCGGGTACCGGGTGCGGAGTCCGGCGCGCTTGACAATATGTGTGATAACACATATCATGGACCGTATGGTCCGCCAACTACGGGATGAGATCCGCCAGACGAAGCCGTTCGCGAGCCTCGAGCAGGAGGTGGTCCTGAGCCTCGGGCGAACCTGGGCGCTCCTGGACCACGCCTTCGCCGAGGCGCTGAAGCCGTACGGCATCACGCCCACCCAGTACAACGTGCTGCGGATCCTGCGAGGCGCGGGGGAGGCGGGGCTGTGCCGGGCGGAGATCACCGAGCGGATGCTCACCCGCGTGCCGGATGTGACGCGGCTGCTGGACCGCCTGGAGGCGGTGGGCCTGATCACGAGGGAGCGGGACGCGGTGGACCGGCGGTACGTGACGGCGAGGATCACGGAGAAGGGGCTGGCGCTTCTCGAGGAGCTGGAGGAGCTGGTGCTGGAGATGCACCGGGGACCCTGCTCGGCGCTGGACCCGTCGGAGCAGCGCGCGCTGATCGACATGCTGGCCCGGATCCGGGCCGCGCTGTGATCCGGCCGCCTGATCGTGGCCGGAATGCGTGTGATCACATTGGGTGTTGGACCATAGAAGTCCGGGTCCCGGACGCCGGCGCTGGCCGTCGGGTAGGGAGCGGCGGGGCGTGGGAGCCCGCCAGGGCCGGGCCGAGGCCGGAACGGGAATGGACACGCTGGAGACCAGAGGAGTTGAAGGGGAGACGAAGATGGCGCTGATGGACGTCGCGATGAGCGGAGGGCGGGGCGGGGCTGGGGCCGGGTCCGAGGCGAGGATGGCATGGGCGCTGGCGGTGCTGCGCGTGATCGCGGGGATCGTGTTCGTGGCGCACGGGAGCCAGAAGCTGTTCGGGTGGGGGCTCGCCGGCGTGATCGGCGGGTTCCAGGGGATGGGGATTCCGCTGCCGGTGATCACGGCCCCGGCGGTGTCGTTCCTGGAGTTCTTCGGCGGGATCGCGCTGGTGGCGGGGTTGTTCACGCGGCCGATCGCCGCGGGGCTGGCGGTGGTCATGCTCGGCGCCACGCTGCTGGTGCATCTGTCGGCGGGCTTCTTTGCGCCGAACGGGATCGAGTTCACGCTGGTGCTGTTCGGCGTCTCCGTCGCGCTTGCGCTGCTCGGGGCGGGCGCGTATTCGGTGGATGGGATGCTGGCGAGGCGTCGGTCGGCGGGGTGAGCGGCTGAGCGCGAGGACCGGCTCCATCCACGTTCGGTAGTGCTCCGCGCGGCGGGCGGACGGGCAGCTCGCCGCGCGGTCGTCCCTCCGGACCGCCGTGGCCGACCGGATGATCCCGGTTCGGCCATCGGCCGCTACGTGGCCCGTCGGCGCCGGCGTGGTGGATCGGAGGCGTCTGGGGGCGCCGGCACGGTGGCCGGGGGTGGGGCCGGCAGTCCCGATCCGGAAAGGAGTTCGCGACATGGGCAACGAAGACGGTGGGCTCCAGGGGTCGGAGTACGGGATCGCGCCGCCGCGCCATCGGCTGCCGGCGGCCACCCGGTTGGGTCGGGTGAGCCTCCAGGTGGCGGACCTCGAACGGTCGGTGACCTACTATCGGCGGGTGCTCGGACTCCGGGTGCTGGATCGGGCGACGTCGCACGCAACCCTCGCGGCGGAAGGCGACGACCGCCCCCTCGTCGAGCTCCACGAGCGGCCGGGGGCCGCGCCGGTGCCGAGACGGGGGCGCCTCGGGTTGTTCCACTTCGCGATCCTGCTCCCGGACCGCGCGGCGCTCGGCAGGTTCGTGGCGCACCTGGCGAAGCTGGGCGAACCGGCGGGCGCCTCCGACCACCGTGTAAGCGAGGCGATCTACCTCCACGACCCGGACGGACTGGGGATTGAGGTGTACGCCGACCGGCCCCGCTCCACGTGGCGGCACGTCGGCCGCCAGCTCGTGATGACCACCGAGCCGCTGGACATCGAAGACCTGCTCCTCGCCGGGAGGGGCGAGCCGTGGACCGGCATGCCCGCCGGTACCGTCATCGGGCACGTCCACCTGCGGGTGGGCGATCTCGCCGCCGCGGAGGCGTTCTACCACGAGGCGCTCGGCTTCGACAAGGTGGTCTGGACCTACCCCGGCGCGCTCTTCCTATCCGCCGGCGGATACCACCATCACCTCGGGCTGAACGTCTGGGCGTCGAGCCCCGAGCCCCAGGGCCCGGACGACGCGCGGCTCCTCGAGTGGGAGGTGCTCGTGCCCACGGTCGAGGACGCCCGCGCGGCCGTGGAGAGCATCGCGGCGGCCGGGTACGAGGTGGAGCGGGGGGTGGACGGGGGCGTGGCCAGGGATCCGTGGGGGACGGTGGTGGGGGTGAGAGCTGCGCGGTAACCTTCGCGGCAAGGCTGCGTTACCGGGTCGAGCACGAGCACGAGCACGAGCACGGGGCAGCCTTCGCGGCGGGGCCACCTTTCCGGGTCGAGCACGAGCACGAGCACGTGTACGAGTGCGGGGCAGCCTTCGCGGCGGGGCCACCTTTCCGGGTCGAGCACGAGCACGAGCACGTGTACGAGTGCGGGGCAGCCTTCGCGGCGGGGCTAGCTGCCGGGTCGAGTACGTGCACGAGTACGAGCACGGTGTAGGCTTCGCGGTGGGGCGGCCTTTCCGGGTCGAGCACGAATGCGGGGCGGCTGGTGCCGGTTCGAGGGCGCGAGTGGCGGCGCACGGGCGCCGGTGGTCTTGTCCGGCGGGTCAGCGCCGGGTGCGCGGTGGGCCCCGTCCTGCTACAGCCGTTGCTCGCGCGCGGAGCCGTGGAGGTGCCCGGCGGCCGGTCTCGGGGCCGGGCAGTGATGGTCGGCGCCGGGAAAGCGGGAGCACGGATGCACTGAGCGCTCGGCGCGCCAGGGATCGGTAGGGCCGGGGCGGCCTAGGGATCGGCGGCCCGGTGTCGAGCTCCTTCCCTCCGATCCAGGTCCGGGGATCTCCTTACCACCACCCCTTCACGATCCCCCCGTCGTCAACCCCCGGATCATCCGGGCGCGCTCGTGAGTCCGCGGATCCGATGTCTGTCGCTACGGCGCCGACGTCGCTGCGTTCGGTCGCCGCGCGATCCCTGTCCGTCCAATCTCGATCCGCGGGGCGATCGCGGCTTCGGGCGCCCCGGATGGGATCGATCACGACCCACTTCCACGCCTCGAGCCGGGTTCCTGTCGGCCTCCGTGCGCGGGCGTGATCCTGGATTGTTGTTCGTGGCAACGAATTGCTTTACTCTAGCAACGAACTGTGATCGGGTGGGATTCAGCCGCCAGGAGGCGAGGTGCCATGACGAACGGCGAGTTTGCGAGTCCGGTCGACGCGGTGCGGCACTTCCACCGGTTCTACACGCGGCGGATCGGGCTGCTGGAGGAGCACCTGGTGCGGAGTCCGTTCTCGCTCACGGAGGCGCGGGTACTGTACGAGATCGCGCAGCGCGAGGAGCCGACGGCGGCGCAGCTGGCCCGGGAGCTGGGGCTGAACCCGGGCTACCTGAGCCGGATCCTGCGGGGGTTGCAACGGCGCGGGCTCATCGAGCGGCGAGCATCGGCACAGGACCGGCGGAACCGGCTGCTCGCGCTGACGGCGGCGGGGCGGGACGCGTTCACCGAGCTGGACGTGGCGGCGCGGGCCCAGGTCGAAGGGCTGCTCGCGCCCCTCGACCGCATCGAGCAGCGGCGGCTGGTGGGTGCCATGCGCGCCATCGAGGAGATCCTGGGTACGCCGCCGGAGCCGCGGGTCCAGTACATCCTGCGGCCCCATCAGCCGGGCGATCTGGGGTGGGTCGTGCATCGCCACGGCGTCCTGTACAACCAGGAGTACGGGTGGGATGAGCGATTCGAGGCGCTGGTGGCGGGGATCGTCGCACAGTTCGTCGAGGAGTACGACCCGAAGCGGGAGCGGTGCTGGATCGCGGAGCGGGACGGCGAGAACGTCGGGTCGGTCTTCCTCGTCAAACATCCACGCCGGCCCGGCGTGGCGCGGCTGCGTCTGCTGCTGGTCGAGCCGAAGGCGCGGGGGCTCGGGATCGGGTCCCGCCTGGTCCGGGAATGCACGCGCTTCGCGAGGCAGGCGGGCTACCGGAAGATCACGCTGTGGACGAGCGACGTGCTGCACTCGGCGAGGCGGATCTACGAGGCGGAGGGGTACCGGCTGGTCAGGGAAGCGCCCCACCCCGGGTTCGGGGTGCCGATGGTGGCGCAGGATTGGGAGTTGGATTTGAGGGGGCGACCTTCGTCGTAGGGCCACCTT
>CALCID010000018.1 GCA_937907535.1 uncultured bacterium
TGGAGCACGCGAGTAGTCAGGGACAAACCCCGACGAAAGCACGCTCGAATGTCGCACCACGCGGACGTCCTGACCTTTCGATATATCGGAGCCTCATCCGGTCGTGAGACCGGGTGGGGCTTTTTTCATCCTCGTGGTCGCACTCTCGCCGGTCGGGCGGTGTAGAACGGTCAGCCGTCGGGGGGCGGGAGGCCGGGGCGCGGGGCCTCGTGGCGGGACCCGGAGGTCTCTCGTCGACCGGATGGCCGATCGGGACGGGCGGCGACCACTCGTGGCAGGTTCTTGCTGCCCGGGGATGGGTGACGCGGGTCACGGGCCTCAGTCGAACGGGAATGACGCGGCGACGAGCGGAGGAGTCCAGGAGCCGGGCGTGGGAAGCGGTCGAACGCCGGCTTTGCCGACGGGGGGCTTCGTTCGCTGACGCGTCAGCGGCGAGCCGAGCAGTGCGCGGTCCGAGCGGGCGCCGGGCGGCCGTTGCGGAGGCCGAGGTTCGGCCGTGTCTCCGGCAGGCGTTCGGGGCGACGCGGTGCGGCCGGCGATCGTGGCGCCGGTGGAATCTGGCCCTGGTGGTGCCGTTGGCCGCCGGGGTGGTGGCGGGCTGCGCCGGGGCGCGCGTGCCGGCCGGCCCGGGAGGCCCGGATGCGGTGTGCGTGGTCGATGCGCCACTTGCGGGTGGGGTGGCGGGGCATTCCGGTGACGGGAGTGGAGGTGCGCTGGCCTCCGGGGGGCAGTCCGGGCGTGAACAGGGAGGGCGCGCGTTGCGGGTGGAGCCGGCCGGTGGCGCGGGGCGCGGCGTGGCGCCGATCGTGGTGGGGCTGCCGGGGCCCGCGGATGCCGGGAACGCGCCGGTTGCCCGGACGGATGCGGAGCGGCTCGTGTACGCGCAGCTCTACGCGCCGCTGGTGAGGCTCACGTGTCTGGGCCAGGTCCGCGGCGAGCTCGCGGCGCGATGGTGGGCGGAGGAGGAGGGGCGGCGGTGGGACTTCGAGCTGCGTCGGGATGCCATCTATGAGGGAGGCGACGTCGCGACGGCCGCGGACGTGGCGCGGAGCTGGCTCCGGGCACGGCCGGCATCCGTGGGTGGGCGGGGGCGGGCCGGCGTCTTGCCGGTGGCCGGGCTCGTGGAGCTCGGGCCGCACGCGCTGCGGGTGGATCTGACGGAACCGGTGGCCGTCGACCGGTTCGTGGAGGCGCTGGTTGCGGTCCGGGATTCGGTGGTGGAAGGGTGGCCGGTGGGGCCGGGCGCGTACCGGGTCGCGTCGGTCGGCGGGTCGGGCGGCAGGGCCCGGAGCATCGCGCTGGAGCCGAAGGCCGGCGGCTGGCCGATCGAGTTGCGGGTCGTGCCGGGCGATGGGCGGAACGCGCTGGACGAGGGCGTGGACCTGCTCGTCACGGAAGACCGCACGGTGATCGACTACGCGCTCTCGACCGGGCGGTTCGTGGCGGCGCCGCTCCCCTGGACCCGGGCGTACTTCCTTTTGGTGCCGGCGGGTGCCCGCGTTGCCGGGGACGACCCGGGGAGTCCGGGCGGGCCCGTCCGGGCTGCGCCTCCGGCCACGCTGGCGGCGCTCGCGCGGGACGTGGTGGGCGAGAACGCCCGGCCGGTCGATGTGCGGACCGGCGCGTGCGGCCCTGATCTGTCGGTCGCGGCGTCCGTCGTGGGGTCTACGGTCCGGGGGCCGGACCCGATCCGGAAGGCGCCGCGCATCGTGTACCCGGCCGATGACGCGGCGGCGCGGGCGCTCGCGGAGCGGCTGGTGGCGCTGGCGGTGAGCCCGGCGCGGCCGGACGGGGAGTGGCTCCGGGAGGTCGTTCCGGGGCTGGTGGTGGCGGGCGGGCGGATCGAGGCCGTGGCGCTGGCCGGGGAGGCGTTCGGGCGCGCGCTGGCCGGGGGCGAAGACGTCGCCTATGTGGTGCCGGTGGAGCGGAACGCGGCCACGGACCCGTGCGACCTGGTCCGGGCCGTGATCCACGGCGCCCCCTGGCTCGGCGCCGGGGCCTCGGGTATGGCCGGCGTGGTCGTCCCGCTGGTCGAGACCCGGCGCACGCTCCTCCTCCGGCGGGGGATCCGCGGGGTGGAGGTGGACGGCCACGGGACGCCGCTCCTGCACCGGGCCTGGCGCGAGGCCGCGGCGCCCACGCCGTAGGCGCCCCGGGTATCCGCTCCGTGGACCGCACGGCGTCATGACCACTCGTTTCCGTATGGATCGATACCTCGACGGCCAGGAGGGGGAGCGGTGACGTTCCGGTCCCGGCTGCTGCTGGCAAGCCTGGCGCTGGCGCTCGCGCCGCTCGTCTTTCTGGGCGTGCGGGCGCGGGAAGGCGTGACCGTGCGGCTGAGCGCCCAGTACGCGGAGCGGGTAGCCGCGCTCGCGGACGGGATCGAGCGGGATCTGGCGCGGGAGGCCGAGCTCATCGGGGCGCGGCTCCAGCGTCTCGCCGAGGCGATCGCCGCGGACAACCGGTTCCGGCTGGCGGTGCAGGGGCACGAGGCCGTGGACCGGGCGTACCTCCTGGATTATGCCGGCCGGGTCATGCCTCTCGCCGGGCTGGACGTGCTGCGCATCCACGATGAGACCGGGCGGGTGCTCAGCTCGGGGCATTTCCGGAACGAATTCGACGCCGTGGACCCCGCGCTCCCGGCGGCCCTACGCCGCGCGGGGGCGGGCGGCGCGCTCGCGGTGCTGCCGACGCCCTCGGGGCCGGTGGTCGCCCTGACGCGGGTCCGGGAGCTCCGGCTCGGGGCCCGGACGCTGTTCCTGGTGGGCGGATCTGTCGTGGATGCGCGGTTCCTCGAGGGGCTGGGGCGTGGGGCCGGGCTGGACGTCCTGCTGGAGGGGCCCGAGGAGATTCTGGCGGCGCTGGGATCTCCCACCGGCACCGCTGCCAGGGCCGGGCGGGGCGCGCCCCTCGCCGGACCGTCACGGGCGGTGGATGGTGCTTCGACCGGAGGCGTGACAGGTGGCCGACCCGGTGCGGGGGGCGCGTCGGCCGGGAGCGCCCGCGTCCGGCCGATGGCGGGCAAGGGGACCGACCCGATGCCGGCGCTGGTACGGGAGGTCCCGATCCGGGTGGCGGGCGCCGGGCCGGACACGGCCGCCCGGTTCGTGGTGAGCGCGTCCGTCGCGCCACTGGAGGAAATCCGCCGGGAGATGGACCGGCGGCTCCTGGTCATTTCGATCGCCGCGGCCGCCCTCGCCGCGCTCCTGGCGCTCCTGGCCTCCACGTGGCTGAGCCGGCCGCTGGCGGAGCTGGCGCGGCGCGCCGAGCGGGTGGACCTGGACCGGCCGGAGGTGAGCTTCGACACTCGCCGGAGCGACGAGATCGGCGCGCTGGCCCGGGTCCTCGACCGGATGACGGCCCGGCTCCGGGCGAGCGCCGCCCGGTTGCGGGAGGCCGAGCGACGGGCGACCATCGGGGAGATCGCCCGGCAGGTGAACCACGACGTGCGGAACGGGCTGATCCCGATCCGCAACGTGGTGGCGCACCTGGCCGAGGTGGCGCGGGAGCGGCCGTCGGAGCTGCAAACGGTGTTTCGGGAGCGGCAGGGGACGCTCGAGTCCGGGATCGCGTACCTCCAGACGCTGGCCACGAACTACGCACGGCTCTCGCCGGCCAGGGAACGCCGGCCGTGCGACGTGAACGAGGTGGCCCGGGAGGCGGCGCTGCATACGGGTGACGTGGCGGCGTCGGATCGGACCGGGTACCCGCGGGGCGCCGGGAGGGTGGAAGGAGGCGACGTCGCCCGGGGCGCGCACATCGCGCTGGATCTCGCGCCGCGGCTCCCGCCGGTTCACGCGGACCCGGTGGCGCTGCGCAGGATCCTGGAGAACCTGGTGGTCAACGCGGTCGAGAGCCTCGAGGGCGGGCAGGGGACGGTGCGGATCACGACCCGGCTCGACCGGGGCGACGACGGGCCGATCGTTCGGGTCACGGTCTCGGACACCGGCCGGGGGATGGACGCGGCGGAGCGCGCCCGGATCTTCGACGATTTCTACACCACGAAACCCCACGGCACCGGGCTCGGGCTCTCGATCGTGCGGCGGCTGGTCAACGACCTGGGTGGCCGGATCACCGTGGAGAGCGAACCGGGCCGGGGCTCGAGCTTCACCGTGGAGCTGCCGGCGGGGGCGGAGTGATCGCCCGGGCGGGGCGCGCGGCGGTTCGGGCAGCGAACGTGTGGCCATGAAGAAAGGGGCACGGCCCGGCGCATGGCGGCGGCGGGTCCTCCGGAACGGGAGCGGCGCGGAGCGGCCCGGGTGGGGAACGACCTTCCAGATTCGAAATACCCGGATCGACTACGGGAGTGAGGGAATTGACGCGGATCCTGATCGTGGATGACGTGCCGGCGATGGCCGAGCAGTACGCGTACGACCTCCAGCGGCTCGCGGGCTGGAAGGTGCGGATCGCGTACTCCGGTTCGGACGCGCTGGACGCGCTGGCGGACGAAGTGATCGACTGCGTGCTCCTCGACCTGGAGATGCCGGGGATCGACGGGTTCGAGGTCCTGCGGCGCATGGGGGAGCAGGGGCACGACGTGCCGGTGATCGTCTACACGGGCACGGGCGACTTCGACCGGTGCGTGCGCGCGGTCCGGCTCGGCGCGTACGGCTTCATCGACAAGGCGGAGCCGATGCAGCGGGTCGTGCAGGAGATCCGGAACGCGCTGGAGCGGGGGCGGCTGGCCACGGAGGTGAAGGAGCTGCGGGCGCGGCTGGACGTGGAGACGTCGCTCCTCGGGACGAGTCCGGCCATGCAGCGGCTGCGGGAGGAGATCCGGCGGGTCGCGCCGATCCCGAGCCCGGTGTTGATCCTGGGCGAGAGCGGGTCGGGGAAGGAGCTGGTCGCGCGGGACCTGCACGCGCTGGGGCCGGGGCCGAAGGAGCCGTTCGTGGCGCTGAACTGCGCGGCGTTGCCGGACACGCTGCTCGAGAGCGAGCTCTTCGGCCACGAGCGGGGCGCGTTCACGGGTGCGGACCGGCAGCGGAAGGGCGCGTTCGAGCGGGCGGGCCGGGGCACGCTCTTCCTGGACGAGATCGGCGAGTTGCCGGCCGCAGCGCAGGCGAAGCTCCTGCGGGCCCTGGAGAACCGGGAGATCATGCGGGTGGGCGGGGACCGCACGATCACGGTGGAGGCGCGGGTGGTTGCGGCCACGCACCGGGACCTGGAGCGCGCGGTCGAGGAGGGGACGTTCCGCCGGGACCTGTTCTACCGCCTGAACGTGCACGTGCTGCGGGTGCCGCCGCTCAGGGGGCGGGTCTCGGACGTACCGGAGCTGGTCGAGCACTTCCTGACGCAGCTCTGCCAGCGGTTCGGGATGCGGCGGAAGCGGATCTCGCCGGAGGCGCTCTCGCTGCTCATGCGCTACGACTGGCGGAAGAACAACGTGCGGGAGCTGCGGAACGCGGTGGAGCGGATGCTGATCGCGTCGGACGGGGATGTGATCGAAGGCGACGACGTGCCCGCCGAGATCCTGGAGTACGCCGCGAGCCGACCCCCGGCCGGGGACCCGGCGAGGCCCCTGACGTACCAGGAACGGAAGGCGGAGGCGGAGCGGGCGATCGTGCTGGAGGCGCTGGCGGCGAACGACTGGCACATCACGCGGACTGCGGAATACCTGGGGCTCGCGGACCACGCGAGCCTGCTCAAGATCATGCGGCGGCTGGGGATCGAACGGAGCGCGGAGCAGCGGGCATGAGGCGGAGCGAAGGCGGCCTGCGGGGCGGCGGGTCGGGGTGCCCGGGGGCGTGGGGGAGGGGAAGACCCGCGGCGCGCAGAGGCGCGGGGGCGGCGGCCCTCGGCGTGGCGGGCGTCGTGATGATGGCGCTCGGCGCGGAGCCGGTCGGCTCCGTGGCGGCGGGGCCCGGGGGTAGGGCGGCGGCAGCAGCGTGGGAAGCGCACAGTGCGGTGGAGGCGGCCGGCGTTTCGGCTCCCGGCGCAGCCGCTCGATGTGCTCCTGGCGTGATCGGGGCGGCGGGGCCAGGGGCGTGCGCTCCCGCGGCGTCGTCGGGGGGTGGGGCTCGGCCGGGGGAGCGTGGCGGCCGGTCGGCCGTGAGTGGCGGCCAGAGCACCGTTGCGGCGAGGCGGACCGGACAGAGTGTCCCTGACGGGTCCGGGGTTCTGACGCCGGCACCGGACGCGTCGAGCGCTGCGGATGCGCGAGGGGCGAAGACCCTCACGGCCCTGACCGACGGGGTGGCCGTGGACGGAATTGCGCCCGGTGGGGCGGTGAGGGGCGGCCGGAGCTCTCGAGCGTTGCGCGGCAGTTCGGGGCCGGCAGCAACGACCGCCGCCGCGGGCGGGCCCGGGCCGACCGGCTCGGTTGATCTGGCCGGGCCGACGCTGCCGGTTACGGCGGGGTGCGGTGGGTTTGCGGACCGTCAGGAAGGATCGGCGGGCGCCCGGCCTTCCGGCGCGCCCGGGCCCGCGGGCGAGCTCCGGGTCACGATCCTCCACACCAGCGACGAACATTCCGCGGTGCTGCCGGTTCCGCTCGTGGACTACCGGCCGGGGGAGGCCGGCCCGGCGCAGGGGGGGTTCGCGCGGCTCGCCGCGGCAGCGGACGCGTGGCGGGCGCGCAAGGCGGCGGAGGGGGAGCCGGTCCTGCTCACCTCTGCGGGGGACAACCTGGGCGGCTCGCCGTTCTCGTGGCTGATCCTGGAGGGCGAGGCGCCCGAGCTGTCGCTCATGATCGAGGCGGGCTACGACGTGGTCACGTTCGGGAACCACGAGTTCGACTACGGGCCGGATCGGCTGGCGGGGTACCTGCGGGCGGCGGGCTATCCGGAGGCGGGGCAGCGGACGGCGGTGGTCGCCACGAACATGCGGCCGCCGTCCGGGCATCCGCTCGAGCAGCTCGGGATCCGGCGCACGCACCTCGTCACATTGCCGAACGGGTTGCGGGTCGGATTCCTCGGGCTGCTCGGGAAGCACGCGGTGCGGGTGGCGCTGGCCGCGGAGCCGGTCACGTTCGACGATGCGCTGGAGGCGGCGGCCGCCGCGGCGGCGGATCTGCGCGAGGCGGGCGCGCACGTCGTCGTCGCCATCACGCATTCCGGGTTGGAAGAGGACCGGGCGCTGGCGCGCGCCGTCCCGGCGATCGACGTGATCCTGGGCGGCCACGAGCACCGCCTGCTGGAGGAGCCGGAGTGGGTGGAGGGCACGCCGATCGTGCACACGGGCACGCGGCTGGCCCAGTTCGCGGTGATCGAGCTCGGCTACGATCCGGAGACCGGCGCGGTGCGGGTGCGGAACCCGGAGACCGGCACGCCGTACGTGGTGCCGCTGGACGGCAGCTTTGGGGAAAGCGACCGGCTGACGCCGCTGATCGAGGCGTACCGGGCCAGGCTGGATGCGCGGTTCGCGGACTGGTCGGGCGGCCGGATCCCGTCGGTGGCCGCGGTGTTGGCGCGGGCGGAGTTCGACGTGCCGGCCCGGCCCCGGCTCGCGGAGACGCCGTTCGGGGATTTCGTCACGGACGCCATGCGCCATGCGGTGGAGCGGGCCACGGGCGAGCCCGTGGACTTCGCGTTCCAGGCGAATGGCAACATCCGGGGCGACATGGTGGCCGGTCGCGCGCCATGGTCCCGGGGCGGGATCACGGCCTTCGACCTGGCGGGGGCGGTGGGGCTCGGGGCCGGGCCGGACGGGCTGCCGGGCTACCCGCTGATCACGGTCTGGCTCACGGGGGATGAAGTGATCCGGGCGCTGGAGGTCTCGGCGCTCCTCTCCCAGCTCCTCGGCAACCCGTACTACCTCCAGGTATCGGGGTTGCGGGCTCGCTACGACCCCGGGCGGGCGATCCTGGCGCGGATCCCGGTGCGTGGTACGCCGATCCCGACGGGCCGGGCGGTGCTCGCGGCGGAGCGGGAGACGCCGGACGGCCCGGTTCCGCTGGCGCGCGGGGACGAGCGGCTCTATCGGGTGGTGGCGGACCGCTACGTGGCGGGTTTCCTGCCCATGGTCGGACGGCTCGTGCCCCGGCTTGCCATCGTGCCGAAGGACCGGAACGGCCGACCGATCGAGGACCTGGACGCGGCCATCGTGTACCGGGACGGCCGGGAGCTGAAGGTGTGGCAGGCGGTGCTGGAGTACGCCGCGGCCCAGCCGCCGGGCGAGGACGGCGTGCCCCGGATCCCCGCGGGGTATGCCGCGCCGGCGGGGCGGCTCGAAGTCGTGGACGGGCCGCCGATCTGGGCGTGGCCCGCCGCGGGGCTCGGGCTGGCGGGACTGCTGTTGGGTGGGGTGGGGGCAATGGTCCGGAAGCGCCGTAGAACAGCGCGGGCGTGGCGGTAGGCGCCGGGCAGGCGAGCGGCAGTGCGGCCCGCAACGCAGAGAGCCGGCGAAGAGGAGCGTTCTCCGCCGGCCCTCGATATTTCCCGGATCCCCAGCCCGGGGCTCAGCGCCGGGCCGCGAGCATGGAGCGCATGCGCGCGATCTCCATGCGCTGGTCCGCGTCCACGTGGGACGCGAACTGGTCGATCTCCGGGTCCTGGGCCGCGCCCGGGCTGGCGAATAGGTCCGCCACCATCTTCAGCGCGCCCTCGTGATGCCGGATCATGTACTCGAGGAACAGCCGGTCGAACTCCTCACCGCGGGCCGCAGCGAGGTTCGCCAGCTCCTCGTCCGTGAGCATGCCGGGCATGAGCTCGTGACCGTGTGCGCCGTGGGCCCCGTGGCCACCGTGCGCGCCATCCACCTCCGGCACCTCCTCGCCGCGGGTCTCGAGCCACGACCGCATCATGGCCATCTCATCGACCTGGGACAGGGCGATCCGCTTGGCGAGCAGCCGGATGTCCCGGCTCTCCGTGCGGCTCTCGACCATGTCGGTCATCACGATCGCCTGGGCGTGATGCACGATCATGCCCTGCATGAAGCGGACGTCCGCCTCCGTGTAGGGCCGCCGGGCCGCCTCCTGCACGTCCGGCGCGGGGGCTGCAGCGCCCGTGGCGGGCGACGTCGGCGCCGATGCCGACGTGGGCTCGGTCCCGCCTGCCCGGCTCGCGCAGGATACGCCCGAGAACGCGAGGAACGCGGCCAGCGCCAGCCGGCCGGGTAGGGATCGCATCTCCATGTCGCTACGTCCGATCAGATCTTGCGAAGTACGGACCGCATCCGGTCACGCGGCCACCATTCCGAAAGTTAGACCCGCAGGGGATCGGGTTCAAGGCGGGCAGGGAAGTCTCGGACCCGTCGTGGGAAGGGGAAACGCCGGAGGCGACGCCGCGGCGACGTCGCCCCCGGGCATGGCACCTCAGTTCGACGTGCGCTGGCGCACCGTCGGGTACTTGATCCCGAGCTGCTCGAGATACGTGTCGAACCGCGTCTCGTCATAGTAGAACTGCCGGAGCTTCGGCCGGTAATCCTCCATGACCTCGCGGTTCAGCCAGACGGGCGGCGGGTCGTTGGGCCCGATGAAGGGCGTATATTTGATGTCCTTCGTCTGGACTTCCCGGAAGTAGGCCCACGCGTCCTCGATCAGCTTCGGCGTCATGAAGAACTCCAGCGCGGTGCGGGCCAGGACCTTGGCGCCCGCGGTCGCGCCCTTGTGCGCGATCGGCGTGGCCATGGCGATCGCGCTCGACCAGTGATGCCCCGGGAGCCCCGGGATGTTGGACGGGAAGCGGAGCGTCACCGTCGGCACGACCCAGGAAACGTCCCCGATGTCGTCCGAGCCGCCGCTGATCCGCCCGAGCACCGGGCCGTCCAGCGTGTCGAGCTGCGTGGCGAGCCCGGGCTGCGTGGCGTTGCCGACCTCGGCCTGCACGGCCTTCGCCAGGATCTGGTCCTCCTCGCTCCACTCCGGCAGCCCGACCGCCTTGATGTGCTCGTACATCCGCTCCGCCATGACCTTGTTGAAGTGCCGCGGCCACGCGGTGCCGAGGATGCGGTAGCTCATCTTCGTGTCGGTCATCATGGCCGCGGCTTCGGCGATCTTGATCGCGATGTCGAAGTTGCGGCGGATGCCCTCGTAGTCGATCTCACGGATGTAGTACCAGATCGCCGCGCGCTCGGGGACCACGTTCGGCTGGTCGCCGCCGTCCGTGATGACCGAATGGGACCGCTGCTCCGGCCGCAGATGCTCCCGGCGGAAGTTCCAGCCGATGTCCATGAGCATGGCGGCGTCCAGCGCGCTCCTCCCGCGCCACGGCGCGCCCGCGCTGTGGGCGGCCTCCCCCTCGAAGATGAACTCGACGGAAACGAGACCGGTGCCGGACGCCTGGCCCCAGGAGACGCCGAGATTGCTCCCCACGTGGGTGAAGAAGACGGCGTCGACGTCGTCGAACCAGCCATCCCGGACGAACCACGCCTTCGCGGCGATCAGCTCCTCGGCCACGCCGGGCCAGAGCACGATCGTGCCCGGGATCTTCTCCCGCTCCATGATCTTCTTGAGGGCGAGGGCCGCGGTGATGTTCACGGCCTGCCCCGAGTTGTGGCCCTCGCCGTGGCCGGGCGCGCCCTCCACGATGGGGTCGTGGTACGCCACGCCGGGCTTCTGGCTGGCCTTCGGGATCCCGTCGATGTCGCTCCCGAATGCGATCACCGGCTTGCCGGAGCCCCACTTGGCCCACCACGCGGTCGGGATCCCGGAGATCCCTTCCCGCACTTCGAAGCCGTTCCGGCGGAGGAGGTCCACCAGGTAGCGGGACGTCTCCACCTCGTGGAACCCGAGCTCCGCGAAGCTGAAGACCTTGTCCACGATCACCTGGGTCAGCTTGCGGTTCGCCTCGACCTCCGCCGTGATCTCCTCGAGCAGGCGGTCGAGGTTCCGGGACTGCGCGTCCGCGGGCGCGGGCGCCGCGACGAGACCGAACGCGACCGCCGACAGGACCAGCAATCTGCGAGCGTACGGACTGGCCATGGGCTGGCTCTCCGGACTGGGGTTCGAAATGTCAGCCTGATGGTGCTCGGTGGGTGTGACCGATACCATTTCGCGGACTGTTTCGCAAGCCGGAGGGCGATAGGGACCCGGGGGAGAGGTGGTCGATGGGTGATGGGCGAGTGGGACGGTGGCCTGCTGCCGCACGGGTCGTCCATCGCCGGAAGGATGCTGTACGGGCGCGGGAGGTCGGGTGCCATGGCGCCGCTCCGAGGATCGTGGCGATTCGCACGACGTGTGCATGGACGGCCGGTGGGTCGACGGATCTCACGTGCGCGCCTGGAAGAGCGTATGAGGAGGGCTTCGTGTCCGATGCCCGGAGTGGTGGACGAGGCCTTGTCGGTCGACCAGGCGGATGTGGAGAGGGCGAAGGTGGGCCTGCCGGGAAGCGACCATCCGTCGCCGCGGGATGCGCTCCACGTCGTCGTCATGGAGCGATATGGGGTGAAGAGGGTGCCGAGCGTCGACCGTCCATTCGGCGGAGCGCCCGGGGTGCGCTGGCTCGTCCATGCGTGCCGCCCGGAGTCGCTGGGAAGTGGGCTGGAGCCGGGGGGCTCGCCCGGGGTGGCCTTTTCGCCGCGCACCCCGCCGGGGCATGTCCGCTTCTTCCCGGCCCGACGATCGGCTGTCGACGAGCCGTCGACCTCCGTGCCCTCCCGTCCGACGGCATTCCGTCACGGCCGGGGCGCCGCCCGGGGAGCGCCCGGCGACGTGTCCATCCGGACACAACGGGGCGGTCCCGGCCGTGTCCAATCGTCCACGATCAGGGAAAAAGCGGCCTTCGAACGGTGCTGCAGGCGGTCATATAAGTTGGTGCAAAATAGGCACATAGTGGTCACGGCCCGGTCCCTCGTGCCATTCGGCCGCGGGCTTGCCTTCCTCCCGGGGCGACGCAGGAGTCACCAGCGCCGGTTTGCGGCGCGCAACCACAGGAGGAGAGCAATGATGCGGACGAGTGGCATGCACGGGATGAGCGGGCCGGCGTCGCGGCGGACGCTGGTCGTGGTGGTCGGGCTGGCGGTGGCCGGACTCGTGGCGTGCGAGGTGCAGCCGAAGGACCGGGCGCGGATCGAGAGCGTGCGGCAGACGGCGCGGCCCGGCAGCGACGGGGTCGGGGGGATCGGCCGGCGGACCGGGACGGTCGGGGTCGGGCAGCCGGTGCCGGCGCCGGACTCGGGGGGGAGCGGGGTGGCGGTGGTCTCCGCGGAGCCGGCTGCGGTGCCGGGGAAGCCGGACAGTGCCGGTGGCGGGCGTACGGTGACGTCGCCCGGGGTGAAGGTGTTGTTCTCGGACGCGGAGCGGGTGTTCCGGGCAGGGGACTACGACGAGGCGGCGGCGTTGTTCGAGGCGTACGCCGCGCGGCGGCCGGAGAACCCGTGGGGGCACTACATGCTCGGGATCTCGGCATGGCGCGCCGGGGACCATCCGCGGGCCGAGGCGGCGCTGAAGCGGACGCTGGAGGTGGATCCGAAGCACGTGAAGGCGCTGATCAACCTGGCGCGGGTGCTGCTGGAGCAGCGCAAGGCGTCCGACGCCCTGGAGTACGCCGAGCAGGTCGTGGCGCTGGAGCCCGGGCTGGGCGAGGGCTGGCGGGTGCTGGGGAACGCGCGATCGGACCTGGGCATGACCGAGGCCGCGGTAGAGGCGTACCGCCAGGCGCTGGTGCTGGACGAGCGTGACGTCTGGACCATGAACAACCTGGGGCTGCTCATGATCCGGCAGGGGCGCTACGAGGAGGCGTTGCCGTCGCTGGCGCGGGCCACGGAGCTGCGGCCGGATGTGGCGGTGTTCCAGAACAACCTCGGCGTGGCGCTGGAGCGGAGTGGTCATGGCTTCGAGGCGGCCGAGGCGTTCCGGGCGGCGCTGGAGGCGAATCCCGAGTACGAGAAGGCGCGGGTGAGCCTCGCCCGGGTGGAGGCGAATCTGCCCGAAGAGGGGACCGGTCCCACGGTCGATCTCGGGGAGCTCGCCGCGCTCTTCGCGGGCGAGATCCGGCACTGGAAGGCGCTCGCCGTGCAGGCGCAGGAGCCGGAGCCGGTCAGGACCGCCGGAGTACCCGAGCTGGATCGTTGACCCGAACCGGACGAGCCGGCCCGTTTGCCCCGGCAGGCGGGCCGGCGACATTTCGGCGGCAGGGGGCGATGGACCGCAACCGGCCGTGGCGAGCGGCCCGAGGGGCAGGGAGCCGAACCGGGCCATCGCGAACGGGTACCATGGGTCGGGCGTGGCCACCCCGGTCCCGCAGCCCACCGCTTGATTCGCGGACGAGAAAGCATTAAATTTACATGTCAACGCCAATTCAGGGGCCTGTAGCTCAGGTGGTTAGAGCGCACGCCTGATAAGCGTGAGGTCGGTGGTTCAACTCCACCCAGGCCCATTCGCTGGGAGTCGTGCCGGGGCACGGCTCCCGGCTTTTTCCATTTCCGTCGTTCCGGTTCATCCCTGTCATCTCCCGGAGCCGAGGCCGACGTTGCGTGCGTTCCTCCATTCGGCGCTGCTCCTGCTCGGTGTAGCGGCGGCGCTCTCTGTCGGCCGGCCGGTCGAGCCGTTCTCACGGTCCATCCAAGAATTCGTTGCGGCCCCTGGCGTGACCGTCGGGGGCGGAGTGGCAACCGACGACATCGTCGGGGCGGCCCGCACGGTGGCCCGCGCCGTGCTCCAGTCGGGGCCGGTGACGCTCGAGCTGCCCGGCAGGAGCAATTGGGGGCCATGGAGGCACGGTGGCGGTCAGGGTCGCCGGGCGCTGACGCCGGTGGCGGCGCCTGCGCTAACCGCGACCCGTGCCCGGGCCGCGACCGCATCCCACCTGGACTTCATCGCCGAGTTCGTCGCCGTACGGGCCGGCGCGCTCTCCGCACGGACGACCTGCATTCCACCTCCCAGTCACGCGTAATCCATCGATCGCGGCGTGAGCCGAAGCTGGAACCGCATGCGCCTCCTTGCCTGCATCCGCGGGCGAGTCGTGCGGCTGTGGGCCGGGCGGAGGGGAGAGGCGCACTGCGATACACGGACGCGTGCAGGGGAGGGATCGTGCGCTTCATCGTCTACGGGGCGCTGTTCATTGCGACCGCGCTCCCGAGCTGTAGCCGGCTCGACGCGAGCCCCAGCGGGCACGTCGCGGCCGCCGCCAGGGCGCGGGCTCCTGCCGTCGCGACCGGGGCATCCGTCCCGCTGCCGGGCGCGGGGGCCGTGTCCCGGAACGCCGACGGGCCGGTCCGGGAGAGCCAGGAGGCAGAGGCGGCGTCCGGCGAGCTGCCCGGGTGGCAGGCGAAGCTGGATGAGGCCATGGGCCGGGTGAATGGCGTGATAAGCTCGGTGTTCTTCGCCAACCTGCTGTGGTGGTACCCGGACGCCAGGCTCCCCCTGGTCGTGGCGTGGCTGGCGCTCGCGGCGGTCTTCCTGACGCTCCGGATGGGCTTCATCAACCTGCGGGCGTTCCGTCATGCCATCGCGATCACCCGGGGGCGGTACACGAATCCGGATGAGCCCGGCGAGGTCTCGCATTTCCAGGCGCTGAGCACGGCGCTCTCGGCCACGGTGGGGCTCGGCAACATCGCGGGCGTAGCGATCGCGATCAGCATCGGCGGGCCCGGCGCGACGTTCTGGCTGATCGTGGCCGGGCTGCTCGGCATGACCACGAAATTCTCCGAATGCACCCTGGCCCAGGCCTACCGGGATGTGGGGCCGGACGGAAGCGTGCTCGGCGGGCCCATGCAGTACCTCTCCCGGGGGCTCTCGGAGCGGGGCGTGCCACGCCTCGGCCGGGTGCTCGCGGTGGCGTTCGCGATCCTCTGCATCGGCGGGTCGCTGGCTGGCGGGAACAGCTTCCAGGTCAACCAGTCGCTGAACGCGCTCCAGGAGACGGTGCCTGCGCTGGTGGGGAACGGGTGGATCTACGGCCTCCTCATGACGGCCCTCGTGGGGGTCGTGATCATCGGCGGGATCCGGCGCATCGCGAACGTGGCGGACAAGATCGTTCCGTTGATGGCCGTCATCTACGTGCTGGGCGCGCTGACCGTCATCGTGATGAACGCCGCGAACGTGCCGCATGCGCTCGCGGCGATCGTCCGGCATGCGTTCAGGCCCGAAGCCGCCTACGGCGGATTCATCGGCGTCCTGGTGGTCGGTTTCCAGCGGGCGGCGTTCTCGAACGAGGCGGGCGCGGGCTCGGCCGCGATCGCGCACTCTGCCGCGCGAACCGAATACCCGATCCGGGAAGGCATCGTCGCGCTGCTGGAGCCGTTCATCGACACGGTGCTGATCTGCACCATGACGGCGCTGGTGATCGTGTTCAGCGGCGCGTACGCGAACCCGGCCTACGAGACATTGATCGTGGGCAACCAGGGCGCGGCGCTGACCTCGCGGGCGTTCGGCGAGCACCTGCCGTACTTCCCGCACGTCCTGTCGCTCGCGGTATTCCTGTTCGCGTACTCCACGATGATCTCGTGGTCGTACTACGGGGAGCGGTGCGCGGTCTGGCTGTTCGGCGTGCGGGCCTCGCTGCCGTACAAGATCCTGTTCCTGGCGTTCGTGTTCCTCGGCTCCGTGCTGACGGCCACGAACGTGCTGGAGTTCGGGGACCTCATGATCCTGGGGATGGCGTTCCCGAACCTCGTCGGCGTGTACCTTTTGAGCGGAAAGGTCAAGCGGATGCTGGACTCCTACTGGGCGGACTACAAGGCTGGGAAGTTCCCGGTCTACGACCGCAAGGCGGCCATGGGGACCGCCTCCGAAGGGTGATCGAGGGACGGGCGTGAAACCGATGCCCGCGGCGCGGACGGGCGCGCCGGACGGGCCTGGTCTGAGGTCGGACGCATGCAACTCTACACGAAGATCTTCATCGGCTTGATCCTCGGGGTGGTGGTCGGGGTGGTGGTCAACGTGACCGGGCTGGCCGGCGCGCCCTTCTGGGTGGAGGTGATCCGGCCGCCCCTGGACTTCGTTGGCAGTCTCTTCATCCGGGCGATCACGATGATCGTGATCCCGCTCGTGGTCGCCTCGCTGATGATGGGCGTGACCGCGCTCGGGGATGTGCGGAAGCTCGGCCGGATCGGCGGGAAGACGGTCGGCTACTACCTGGTGACGACGGCGCTCGCGATCACGATCGGGCTCATCCTCGCGGTGGCGGTGAAACCCGGGAGCCGGATCAGTCCGGAGTCGCGGGATGCGCTGGCCGAGGAGTTCGCCGCGGAGGCGGGGCGGCGGGTGGCGCTGGCGGCGGACCGGCCGGACGTCTGGCAAGTCCTGCTCGACATGATCCCGAACAACCCGATCGCCGCGGCCGCCCAGGGCAACCTCCTGCCGCTCATCATCTTCGTCGTGATCTTCGGGGCCGCCGTCACGCTGCTGGCTCCGGAGCGGCGCGAGGTGTTCGTGCGCTTCTTCGAGGCGATCAACGACGCGTGCATGGTCCTGATCGAGTGGATCATGGCGCTCGCGCCGTACGCCGTGTTCGCGCTGATCACGTCGGTGACCAGCCGGTTCGGACTCGACATTCTCGGCAGCCTCGCCGTCTACGCCGGCGTGGTAGTGGCCGGCCTCGTCCTCCATTTGACGCTCGTTTACGGATCCGCCGTCACGATCGTGGCGCGCATGAATCCGCTGGACTTCTTCCGGCGGATCCGGAAGGTCATGATGATCGCGTTCTCGACGTCGTCGTCGAACGCGACGCTGCCGGTCACGATCGAGACGGCGGAGAAGGAGCTGGGGGTCTCGCCCGGGGTGGCGTCCTTCGTGCTGCCGCTCGGCGCGACGGTGAACATGGACGGCACGGCGCTCTACCAGGGCGTGGCCACGGTGTTCATCGCCCAGGTCTACGGGGTGGACCTCGGGATCGCCGAGTTGCTCACGATCGTGTTGACCGCGACCCTCGCCTCGATCGGCGCCGCCGGCGTGCCCAGCGCAGGGATCATCACGCTGGTGATGGTGCTCCAGTCGGTGGGGCTGGCCGGCCATGCGGCGGCCGGGATCGCGTTGATCCTGGGCGTGGACCGGATCCTGGACATGATGCGCACGGCGGTGAACGTGACCGGGGACCTGTCGGCGGCGGCCTTCGTGGCGCGCACGGAGGGCGAACTGGCGGCGCGGGTGCTGGCCGGGACCGAACCGGAGGTCCGGCCCGTGGAGGGTGTGGTGCCCGTCGTCGCCTCCGAGACCAGGATCGAGCGGCAGGAGCCGTGAGGCCCGGGCCGGCCGCCTCCGGCAGCGCGGCGGCGTGGCGATCCGGTCATCGGTTCCGATGCGGCGCTCAAGCGGGCGCGGACGGCGCGGGAGCGTACGTGGAGGCGTCGCGTGGCACCGGGACGGGCACGGCGGACCCGGAGGAAGGCCGGGATCGCGGCTCACGCGACGTCGCCCCGGAAACGACGCGCGCTGCGACAACCCCATCGGTCGCAGCCGCCGACGCGGGGCCCGGATGACCCGAGCCCGCGGCCGGAGCCGGGTGCAACGGATCCGCGAGCTCCCCGTGCGAACGTGGGCGGACCGAACCGGCCCGCCCACGCCCGTTTCTCGTCACCAGCCCAGCACGTACGCGAAGATCAGCGGCGCGACGATCGTGGCGTCGGACTCGATCATGAAGCGCGGCGTGTCCACCGACAGCTTGCCCCAACTGATCTTCTCGTTGGGCACCGCCCCCGAGTAGGAGCCGTAGCTGGTGGTGGAATCGGAGATCTGGCAGAAGTAGCCCCAGTACGGAACGTCTTTGCGCCGGAGGTCCTGCTCCAGCATGGGGACCACGCAGATGGCGAAGTCGCCGGCGATCCCGCCGCCGATCTGGAAGAAACCGATGGAGCCCTCGGCGGACCTGCGCGTGTACCAGTCGGCCAGCGCGACCATGTACTCGACCCCGGTGCGCACGGTGTGGGCGTTCCGGATCTCGCCGTCGATGACGAGGCTCGCGTAGACGTTGCCGAGGGTCGAGTCCTCCCAACCCGGCACGAAGATGGGCAGATTCCGCTCCGCGGCGGCGAGGACCCAGGAGTCCCCGGGGTCGATCTGGTAGTGGGCCTCGAGGGCGCCGCGGCGCAGCATCCGGTATATGAACTCGTGCGGGAAGTAACGCTCGCCGTTGCGATCGGCCTCGATCCAGTCCTGGAGGAGGACCTCCTCGATGAGGCGCATGGCCTCCAGCTCCGGGATGCACGTGTCCGTGACGCGGCTCAGTCTCCGGGCGCGGATCGCGGCCTCGTCCTGCGCCGTGAGCTCCCGCCAGTCCGGGATGCGCTCGTAATGGTCGTGGGCCACGAGGTTGAAGATGTCCTCCTCGAGGTTCGCGCCGGTGCAGGAGATGGCGTGAACCTTGTCCTGGCGGATCATTTCGGCGAGGGAGATACCGAGCTCGGCGGTGCTCATGGCGCCGGCCATGCTGACGAGCATCTTGCCGCCCTCATCCAGGTGCCTGCGCCAGGCCTCGGCGGCCTCGACGAGCGTGGCCGCGTTGAAGTGCCTGAAATGCCGCGTCAGGAACTGGGAAATCGGTCCTGTCATCATCACTCCTCCAGTAAGCCGCATCGACGCATCTCCCAGAGTGTGGGACCGGTTCGGATCGGCCGAGGGGCGGGGGGCCGCCCGCCGCAGGGATGCAGGGCGCCCTACGGGTGATGGCCGGACGGTCGCGCGTGTGCGCAGGGGTGTAGGATCCGCACGAGGCGGACGCCCGGCGCGACGGCACGTCCACGAACCCGACTGCGAGTTCCGGCCGGATCATGCGATCCGCTGCGAGTGGAGGCCCGGCGTGTCATGGAGCCCTTCCAGCCCGGTGACCGTGATCACGAACGACGGACCCCAGCGAGCGTTCGGGGGCGGTGCGCGGCGGGGAACAGCGTCGCCACGGAGTCGTGGAGGGCGCGTAACCGCGCGCACTCGCCCGGCTCGTGGGAGAGTACCGTGAGCGTCCGGGCGTCCCGGACGCGACGATCCCGGGGGCCAGTACCCCGAAGGGGTGGGAAGGTTTGGGGCACAGTGCCGGGCATTCTCGCGGTCGGCGCATTCGCGCTTAATGTCAGCCGATCCCATTATGGTGTTCCTGCGATCCGCGGGGGAGCTCCGTGACTCACTATCGACCGACGGAAGAAAGCGTTGAAAGCGTCGAGGCACGGCGGTTCCCGTGGCCGATCCGATGGCGGACGCGCCCCTGCGCTACGATCGTACAGCGCCGGAGGAGTCAGGCGACGTCGTCTGGCGCAGCACTCGCGACGAACCACGTTCATCAGCCCGATCCGGTTTCCATGACCTGCGAAAGCCCGCTCCTCGTTCGTATCCTCGCCACGCTCCTCGTTGAGAAGCGATCGTGGCGCGAGACGCCGGAAGAGACGGTCTCCCGGTGGCTCCGGGAATCGGCGACGGGCCGTCAACTCGTCGACTATCTCGCGGACGAGGCGGGGCTGATCGCCATGGCCGCCAAGCGGTTGGAGCTCACGGGCGACGAGGATCTTCTCGAGTACGCGCGCGGGCTGCGTGCCGCGGCGGACCGGCTGTGGTGCCTGGCGGGCACCCCGCCCCAGGATCGGGTGTGAGCCGCCAACATTCCCGACGCGGTGTGCTCGCGGCGGCTGTTCGTGAACCGGTTCAAGAGCGAGGCCCGCGCTTCGCCGCGGAGGGAAGGGTGAAGGTGTGGTGAGGGCAGGTCGGGAGCGGAGGTTCGCCGAATGGGGAGGCAGATGGTCGGGCGGCACGGGGTGGGCCGGCGAGGCACCCGGGCCCGCGGTAGCTCGAACGCGCCGCGGGAGCGCCGCAGGCGGACGCACGCGCGGGGGAGGGTGCGAGCTGGCGGCAGGAGCCTGTGGTTTCCCGTGCGCGGGTGCACCGCCCGCGGAAGGGCGTGGGCCCGGTGCTCGCTGCGCCTTTCAAGGCTGAATCGGGGCGCCCACGCGCAGGTGGGTGCGAGACGATCGCCAATGCCGGCCGTGCCGACCGCCGGGTTCGTCCCCGCGGTGTAGGGGGCATACAAATCGACTCGTGCGCTGAAAATCCGGTTCGTCCCCGCGCAGGAGGGTGAGGGAACGCGCGGGAGGGAGTGAACGACGTCGCCCAGTCGGACAAGATCCCGGCGCTACCCGCAGGCGGGCGAGCATGCTAATTTTCGGGCACGAATCACGTCCAATCGGTTCAGTGTCCGGCGGATACGGTACAGTCGTCTGGAGGCGAGAATGCGCGGGATCGGGGTTGCACTGGCGGTTGCCCTGCTGGCGGCGTGCGGGGAGCGCCCGGGAGGCGGCGCGGATGACGTCGCAACGCAAACCGCAACGGATGCGATCACGGCCGAGAAGGCTGCGGCGATCGGGGAGTCTGCGGCCGGGGCGCTGGCGTCCGCGCTCATGACCCGGGTGCAGACGGCTATGCAGGAGCAGGGCCCTGCCTACGCGATCACGTTCTGCTCGGAGGAGGCGCTTCCGCTCACGGAAATGGTCGAGGACAGTCTCGGGGGCGGGCTCGAGCTCAAGCGGACGTCCACCCGGATCCGGAACCCGAAGAACGCTCCGGATGAGCTGGAGAAGGAGGCGCTCTCCCATTTCGCCGCGGAACTCGAGGCGGGGCGTCCCCTCCCGCCACACCACCTCCAGCGCACGGACGCCGGCTGGCGCTACTACAAGCCGATCCTGGTGGCCGAACTCTGCACACGCTGCCACGGCCCGCGGGAGGCGCTCGACCCCTCTGTCCAGCAGGTTCTCGCCGAACGGTACCCCGATGACCAGGCCACCGGGTATGCGCCCGGGGATTTCCGGGGAGTGATCCGGGTCAGCATTCCGTCCACGCGGGCGGGGGATGACGGGCGCTGAGCCGCGTCCGGACCGCGGCGCGCCGATCGGGCTCCCGGGACCGTTGCCGCCCGCCGGCTCTCGCCCCGGCCCCGGGGCGGCCCCGGCGGAGTTGCCCCGGGCGGTTGATCAAAAAGGCTCCGAGGGGTTAAATTTCTACTGCTCGGAGACAGACCGGCGCCTGTAGCTCAGGTGGTTAGAGCGCACGCCTGATAAGCGTGAGGTCGGTGGTTCAACTCCACCCAGGCCCATCTTTCCGAACCGAACCCCGCCCGGTCCCGTGAGACCTGGGGGGGTTCGGGCTTTGGGGGTAGCGAGCGTGACGCACGGCCGCGGAACGAGTCACACACCGATGATGCCAGGCTTCTCGCTTCAGGCTGAGGCGCCGGGCCGCACCGTATGCACCCTCCGGGTCGGCGGAATGGATTGCTCGAGCTGCGCGGAGAGCGTGGAGAGGGCGCTCCGCCAGCTCGACGGCGTCCAGGACGTGCGGGTCGACGTGGTCGGGGAACGGGTTACCGTCGGGTACGTGGAGGGCAAGCTGACGCGGGGGGATCTGGTCAGCGCGATCACGCGCGTCGGCTACCGGGTGGAAGACGAGACGCCGGCGGGAGATGACATTGCCCCGTTCGGGACACGGGCCCGGCGCGTCGCCGAGGAGCGGAGGAGTGCCGCGTGGTCGGGCAGGCGCGCGCAGGTCGCCCTCGTCGTGCTCGCGGGGCTGCTCTGGGCGCTCTCCCTCGTGGCGGAATACGCGCTCGGGATCGAGGCGCTGGCCGCCGCAGCCGCAGTGGGCGCGGTCGTCGCGGGTGGGCGGTACGTCTTCCCGCGCGGCATCCGCGCCGCCATGCAGCGCGCCCTCGACATGAACTTCCTCATGTCGATCGCCGCCGTCGGCGCGCTGTTGATCGGCGAGTACGAAGAGGCCGGCTCGGTCATGTTCCTGTACGCGGTGGCGCAGCTCCTGGAAGGCCTCTCCATGGACCGGGCGCGGAACGCGATCCGCGCGCTGATGGGGCTCTCGCCGACCGAGGCCACGGTGCTGCGGGACGGCCGCGAGGTCCGCGTCCCCGTCGAGCGCTTGGCGATCGGAGAGACGATCGTCGTCCGCCCCGGCGAGAAGATCCCCGTGGACGGCGTCGTGCTCGCCGGCACCTCCAGCGTGAACCAGGCGCCGATCACGGGTGAGTCGATGCCGGTCGAGAAGGCGCCGGGCTCGGAGGTCTTCGCCGGAACGTTGAACGGCGAAGGCGCGCTCGAAGTCCGGTCTACCAGGGCGGCATCCGACACCACGCTCGCCCGCATCATCCATTCGGTGGAAGAGGCGCAGGCGAGCCGTGCGCCGAGCCAGACCTTCGTGGACCGGTTCGCGCGGCGCTACACGCCGGCCGTGGTCGCGACAGCGGCGGCGCTCGGCGTGCTGCCGCCGCTCCTGGGCTTCGGCGGCTGGGGCGATTGGTTCTACCGCGCGCTGGTGATGCTCGTCGTCGCGTGTCCGTGCGCGCTCGTGATCTCCACGCCCGTCACGATCGTGAGCGCCCTCGCCGGCGCGGCGCGCGAGGGGATCCTGATCAAGGGGGGACTCCATCTCGAGGACGCTGGCCGGGCGCGCGTGGTCGCGATCGACAAGACCGGCACCCTCACCGAGGGGAGACCCGAGGTGGTCGATGTGCTCGCACTGGATGGCGCCACCCCTGGCGATGTCCTCGCCCTCGCCGCCGCGGCCGAGGCGCGGAGCGGGCACCCGCTGGCCCGGGCGATCCTGCGGCGCGCGGAGGAAGAGGGGCTCGCCATCCAGCCGGTTGCGGAGACGTCGGCGATTCCGGGGAGGGGGCTTCGCGCGCGGGTGGGCGAGGAAGAGGTCTTCGTCGGGAGCGAACGGCTCTTCGAGGCGCTGGCGGTGCCGCTGGATGAGGTGAAGCACGTGCTCGCCCGCTACGAGGCCGAAGGCAGGACCGCGGTGCTCGTGGCGACGCGGCCCACCGACGATCAGGGACGCACCGGCCATGAGGATCACCCGCTGCGTCTGCACGGCGTGATCGCCATCGCGGACCGTGTCCGGCCTGGGGCGGCCGAGGCGCTGCATGATCTCCGCGCGGCCGGCATCGAGAAGATCGTGATGCTGACCGGTGACAACTCCGGGACTGCCAGAACCGTGGCCGCTTCGCTGGGCGGGCCGGGTGTCGGTGTCGACGAGGTCAGGGCCGCGTTGCTCCCCGAAGACAAGGTTGCGGCGGTGCGCGATCTCCGCGCCCGCTACGGGCGGGTCCTCATGGTCGGGGACGGCGTGAACGACGCGCCGGCGCTCGCCGCGGCCGATGTGGGCGTCGCCATGGGTACAGTGGGCACCGACGTCGCTCTCGAGACCGCGGACATCGCGCTCATGGCCGACGACCTTTCAAAGCTGCCGGTGGCGATCGGCCTCGCGCGCAAGGCGGAGCGGATCATCCGCGTGAACATCGGCTTCTCACTGGCGGTCAAGGCGGCCTTCGTGCTTCTCGCCGTGACTGGCGTGGCGACGCTCTGGATGGCCGTGCTCGCGGACATGGGGGCGAGCCTGCTGGTCATCATGAACGGGCTGAGGGCGCTCCAGCCGTCGCGGCCGCGACCCGTTGCCGCCGGCGCGACGGCGTTGGCGGGGAGTGGGAGCAGTGCGTGACCTCGGCCCCGTTCCACTTCCACCATCGCCCCGCTAGATTCCCCGCCGCGCGGATCCGCGGTTCCCCTGTTGCTTCCGGTGGTGTCGTGGCTCGGAAGCCGGAGCCCCGCGGGCCCGTTCGCTCTCGCGCAAGGGAAGTGCTGCAACCCGACCCGAAGGACCCAACCGTACGGGATACTGGATAATGCCGGCTGTCTTCTCGGCCTCGGGCACGCTCCCGCGGCTGCTGCTCAGCACGGCGGTCCTGGTGATCGCGACGTTCCTGGTCCACCGGCTCGTCTCCGGCTACATCCGCCGGAACGTCCAGTCTGCGGACCTGCGGCGTCGGTGGCTCGTGAGCTCGCGGAACGGCCTCGTGCTGCTCCTGTTCCTCGGCCTGGTCATGATCTGGGGCGAGGAGCTGCGGGCGATCGCGCTGTCGATCGTCGCGGTCGCGGTCGCGTTCGTGGTCGCCACGAAGGAGCTGATCCTCTGCGTCACGGGCGCGATCATGAAGGTGGTCACGCGCCCGTTCAACATCGGCGACCGGATCCAGATCAAGGACCTCCGGGGCGACGTGATCGACCAGAATCTCCTCGCCACGACGATCCTGGAGGTGGGGCCGGGGAAGCTGACGCACCAGCGGACCGGTCGGATGATCGTCATCCCGAACGCGGTCTTCCTGTCCGAGCCGATCATCAACGAGAGCTACACGGACGACTACATCCTCCACGTCTTCACGGTGCCGTTCAAGCGCGAAGACGACTGGCAATCGGCGCGCAAGGCGCTGCTGGAGTCCGCGCGGCGGCATTGTGCGCCCTACCTGGACGACGTGCGCCAGTACATGGAGCAGCTGAGCCGGCAGCGCGGGCTCGACATCCCGACCGTTGATCCACGGGTGACGGTTCAGATTCCGACGGCGGGAGAGGTGCACCTGGTGGTTCGCGTGCCGGCGAAGTCCGGTCAGCGCGGTTACATCGAGCAGGCGATCATCATGGACGTGCTCGGGACGGAGGGCGGTGAAAGGGAGGAGCCGCGGGAGGAGGTCCCCGCCGGTTGAGGCGACGCTGCGGCGTCGCCGCGACGAGCCCCCGGTGGAGGGAGTTCCGGGGTGGTCGCGGGACGCGCCCCGAGTGACCTGCCCGGCCGGGTGACGACCCGACCGCGATCGCCCGGCCCCCCAACCCCCGCTTCGATCTCACCGGATTGCCCGGTAAACCGGAGGGTGGCGCCGCCCGACGGACGGCTACGGACGGCCTGGCATTGACACAAGGAGGCGGTCGGTCCGGCGGAGGGGTCTTGCGGTTTACCGCGCCACGAGGACGCGGGCAGTCACGCTCCGCACACTCGTCCACGGGACGACTGTCGCTCCTTCGTTATTCCCTCCGGGAAGCACACGAGCTGTCCGGGGCCGTGGCGAGGGCCCCGGCCAGCAGCGGGCGGGGCCTCCACGGTCGCGACTCCGCTCCTGTGGGCGCCGCGCCTCACATCAGGGTCACGAGGATCGCCCCGCCGGCGTGGTCGGTGCCGAAGCGCGTGGTGGCGTCGGCGGCGTTGAGGAAACGGATCTCGTAGACCTGCGTGAGGAGGACCCGGTAGAGCGCCTCCGGGCCCCCGGCACGGACGCCGCCCACGTAGACCACGGGGAGCGTGACCTGGGTGTTGCGGATCGAGGTCGGGCCGCGGCCGCGCAGGAAATGGGGGCGGAGCCGCTCCACGGCTTCGTATGCGGTCGTGACCTCGAGGGCGCTGAGCTCCGCGCGGGTGATCACGTTGTTCGAGGTACGCGGCCGTGAATGGCCGGAGCTGGCGCAGGCAGCCGCAAAGACGAGGGTCGCGAAGGCGACGACGGCGAGGGCGGCGTTCGTCGCGTGACGGATGCGGATCCGGCCGGGCCGGTCGAGTCCGTGGCACCGGGCGTGGGGTGTGCGGAGCTCTCTCATGGCGTCCTCCCGCCTGGAGAGGTTTCGGAGCCAGCCGGGCGGCCGTGGCGGGGCCATGACCGGCCCCGCCTCACGGCGCCAGAATGCCGGACGGCGCCGGCCCGATCACCGGACCGACGCCGCCCTGCTGCTTCACTTGAAGGACGGGTTGTTGCTCTTCTCGACCAGGGGCAGCGGGAAGCACCGCACATCGCCGTAGACGCCGCCCTGTCGGTAAGCCGTGCCCGGAGGCGGCGTGTTCGGGATGTTGAAGCGGCGCAGGTCATTCAGGTGATGACCCTCGAGGTACAGCTCCCGCCTGCGCTCCTCGATGATCTGGGCCCGGATCTCGTTCGGGTCGTCGCTCGAGAAGTGCGGCAGCCCCCAGTAATCCCGCAGGATGTTGATCCGGTTGACCGCCTCCTGGCCGCCCTCGGCCTCCGCGATGATCAGGTGCGCCTCGCGCCAGCTCGCGACGGGCACCGGCAGCTCGCGCATGGCGGCCGACCGGGTCTCACCGAACTTGGCCACGATGTGGACCTTCGTGGCGCCGTCGTGCCCGTTCGTCTCCGTGTTGATCACGCGGACACGCGGGTCGGGCACGCCATCGACCGTGAGGTCGTAGTAGGACGGGTCGACGGTGATCCGGCCGCCGAAGAACTCGTCGCCGATACGGTTGTAGCGCCGGGCATCCGTGGTGGATGCCGTGGCGACCTTCGTGTACTGCGGGTCGGAAGCGAGCAGGGCCCGCGCATCCGCCGCGGCGCCGGCCAGGTCCCCGAGGTTGAGCTTGGCGCGGGCGCGGCCGAGCAGCGCCAGGTTCTCCATGTCCTTGTTGCCCGCCGTCCGGGCCGCGGCGATCGCCTCATCGAAGCGCGCGACCGCGACCTGGAACACCTGCTGCGGCGTGACCTCCGGGCCGTTCGGCTCGATCACGGCCGAGCAGAAGCCCTCACCCATGAGGATGTGGCTGTAGCCGGAGTACGCCGCCGCCTGGGCGATCAGGTCCATCCGGTTCTGGACCTGGGCGTCCGTCCACTCCTTCAGCTTACTCAGCGCGTTGTTGGATGTCCAGATCGCCGTCGAGAGCGGCGTGTAGATCCCCGGCGGGTTGCCCGTGCACGAGTTCGTGCCGTAGGGCGACGTGTCGGTGATCGTGCGCTGGTCGAGCGGGAACCGGGCGGCCGTGACGGACGCGTCACGGAGCTCGTTGCCCAGCAGCCCGCCGTTCACGATGTACGCGCCGAGCGCGCACTCGAAGTCCGCGATCGCGCCGGTCACGAGCAGCCTCGCGTTCTCCGGCCGCTCCATGTCCGACGCATCGATCAGGTGAGGCGCATCGACGTTGAGCGCTTCATCCAGAACATCGCAAGCGCCGAGGGCCACGGCGAGCGCGAGCGCGGGGACCACCCGGGTGACCCCCCTGCAAATCGCCGGGAACGTGCCGCGGCCGGTCTGGGCGCGCCTGATTTCATTGAACGTCATCGCTCGGCCCCTTAGAAGCTGAGGTTGATCGTCGTGACGAACGAGGTCAGCTGCGGCAGATGGTTCTGCTCGAGCGGCCCGAACCCGCCGCGCGAGCCGCTCAGGAAGCGCGCCTCGGGATCCATCCCGGTCCACGGCGACCAGGTGTGGAGGTTCCGCGCCGCGAGGTTCACGGACGCCCGCGAGGCGCCGAAGCGCTGAGCGATCTCGTTCGGCAGCATGTACGAGACGGACACCTCACGGAGCCGCAGGAACTTCGAATCCCGGATGTACTCCGCACCGAATACGCCTCCCGTCTGGTAGGCCGCGAGCTGGGCCGGCTTCTCGTCCACGTACTCGAGCGGCGCCACGTTCTCGTGGCAAACCGTGTAGAGCGAGCACCGCACGCGGGTCACGTGATCCCACTTCTTGAACCCGGTCTTGAAGTCCATGAGCCCGTAGATGCGGATCCGCTCACCGATCGTGAACGTCGTGGAGAACGAGCCCTCGTACTTCGGGTCGCCACGGCCGAGATAGACCATTGGCGCGACGACCGTGTTGCCCTGGTAGCACGGCGTGGTGCCGCCCTGGCCGTCATCGCACATCATGCTCGAGAGGATCACGTTGCCCTCGGAATCGAAGTCGGCGCTCACGACGCGGCGGTGGAACCAGGCGCCGAGCGGGTAGCCGACCCGGTGCTCCACGCCGAAGTCGCCGCTCACGACGATCCGGTCCTCCTCATCGTTGATGAACAGGATCTCGTTCTCGTTCTGGGCGATCGAGAACGTGGCGTCCCACTTGAACTTGGGCGTGGAGAGCAGCGTGCCGTTCAGCATCGCCTCGAACCCGCGGTTCCGGACCTTGCCGATGTTCATGTACCGCGAGCCGGGGAAGCCGGTGGACGGCGCGCTCGGACGGAGCAGGATCGCGTCCCGGGTCGTCTGGTTGTACCAGGTGAAGTCGATCCCCAGGCGGTCATCGAACAGGCCGGCCTCGAAGCCGAGCTCGATCTCGGAGCTGCGCTCCGGACCCAGCGACGGGTTGCCGACCGTGGCCGGCGTGACCGTGCTGACGTCGTTCGGGCCGGGCACCGACGTGAAGGTCCGCAGCGCGTCGAATGCGCCGGGCTGCTGACCGGCCTCGCCGTACGCGGCGCGCAGGCGCAGCGCGTTGACCATCGGGATGTTCCAGAACGGCTCCTCGCTGATGACCCAGGCGAAGGAGGCCTTCGGATACCAGACCAGGTCGAAGTCCTCACCGAACGCGCTGTTGTCATCCGCGCGCACCGCGGCGGTCAGGAAGAGCCGGTCCTGCCAGGAGAACTGCTGCTGCCCGTAGACGCCGACGGTGACGTTCTCCGAGTACGTCTCGTAGCCGAACGTTTCCGCGGCCGCGTTGATCACCCGCAGGCCCGGCGTGGCGAAGTCGTTGCCGACGGCCGTGACGTACTCGCCCGCCCGGCGATAGTACTGCGCGCCGATCGAGGTGTTCGAAGAGAGCTGCGGGTTGATGGCGAACTGGAAGGTGCCGCTGTAGTCGATCGTGTGATAGATGATGTCCCGGCGGTCGACGGTCTTCCCACCGCGGGCGGTCGGGGTCCAGAGCAGGAGCAGTTCGGACTTCTCCGTAATGCTCTGGTTGTCCTCGCGTACGTCGTCGATGCCGAGCGTCAGCCGCTGGTGGAACCACTCGAACGGCCGATGGTTGAGCTGCAGGCTGCCGGTGAAGCGGGCCAGGTCCTGATAGTCGGTGAAGGCCTTGTTGTAGTACTCGGGCGGCTGGCTGCGGGCGCCGCGCGGATCCGGGTTCATGTTCCCCTGATTGCGCTCCGGCGTGGAGAAGTACGAGGCCCAGGTCACGCCGCCGCAGCCGGCCTCGCAGCTCAGGTACGTGCGGCCGCCGGTGTAGCCCACGCTGGCCGCGATCTCGAGGTTCTGCGTGGCCATGACGTTGAGGTTCGCCCGCAGGCTCCCGCGCCGCTGGCTGTTGTCCCACTGGGCGCCTTCTTCCTTGTCCAGGTCGCCGGCCAGGTAGTAGCGGACGTCCGCGGTGCCGCCGCTCAGACTGAGGGAGTAGCCCTGCACGCGGCCCGTGCGGTAGAGCGGGGTGCCGCGCTCCTTCTCGGTCTTCGCCATGTTGAGCGAATGGATGATCCCGGTGTTCGGGTCCTTCCAGTAGTTGGTCGGCGTCCGGTCGATGGAGTTCATGAACCAGTTCGCGCCCTGGCGAACGGTCACGTTCCACGCCGGCCGGCCCTCACGCCCGCGCTTCGTGATGATGTGGATCACGCCGTTGGACGCCTCGGTCCCGTACAGCGTGGCCGCGGCCGGACCCTTGATGACCTCGATGCTCTCGATGTCGTCCGGGTTGAAGTCGTTGATGCGCGAGATGACGCTGGAGCCGAAGGCCTGCACCGCCGGGCCCACGCCGTGCGCGTTGTCGACCCGAACGCCGTCGACGTAAAGGAGCGGCTGGTTGGAGAGGGAGAAGCTGTTCGAACCGCGAATCCGGATCTGGGAGCCCGAGCCGACCATGCCGGTTCCGGGGGTGATGATGACGCCCGGAGCCCTGGCGTTCAGCAGGCTCTGTACGTTGGCGACGTGGGCGAGCTCCACGGCTTCGGCAGCACGTACCTGGGCGACGGAGTTGCCGATGGCGCGCTTCTGCGTGCCGCCGGCCGTCCCGGTGACGACCAGCTGATCGAGCTCGATGGCCGTTTCCGAGAGCCGGATGACGACGTTCATGTCGCCGACCCGGACGGTCTGCGCTTCGACCGTGCGGTAGCCGAGCAGCGAGACCCGCAGGGTGGCTTGCGTGCCGGTCACGCCCACGAACATGAAGCGTCCGTTGGCGTCCGTGACCATCGAGCGGCCCGTCCCGACGAGTTCGACGAACGCGCCCGACAGCGGTCGCAGCGTGCGCTCGGACTCCACGACGCCGCGGATCGTGCCTTCCTGCGCGGTGGCGCCCGGAGCCAACCCGAGCAGGACCGCCGCGGCACACAGGGTGCCGAGAGCGCCCCTGAGCCAGTGTCGATGACCCATGCTCCAACCTCCTCCAGGGATTCGAGGTAAAGACATGCCGCGACGAGTCGCGGCCGCGACTCATGCGGAACGGCCGAGGGTGGCGGGGCGTCGACCCCGCCCCTCCTGCGCCGGGCTCCCCGAGGTCGCCCGGCGCCGACATGGTCGTGCTTCCGGGATCGGGCGCCGCCCCACGGGTGCAATGGCCAGTTCCCGATCAGGAACCACGAGATGATACGGCGCCTGGCTCGCGCCAACCAGGGGATTTCGGGGGCGCATCCGCGTCCCCGTTCGCCATGAATGCCCGCAGCCCCGGGCGTCGGGTCACTCGAGGGTGACCGCGAGCGCGGGGGCGTCCTGGGCCCGCGGGATCGAACTGGCGATACGCTCCGCCGCGTTGCGCCAGTTCTCCTCCACTGCGGCGCGCGCGGCCTCCCCATCGCCGCGCTCGATCGCGTCAATGATCTTCGCGTGCTCCGCGACGGACGCGGCGACGCGGCCGTCCGGCGCGGTGCTGTACAACCGCCTGTAGCGTTCGGCCTGAGGCTTGATCGCGTCATGCAGGGCGCGGAGCCTGGGGCCGGCGGCGGCTTCCATGTATCTGAGGTGGAAACGGGTAAAGAGTTCGAAGATTTCCGCGGGGTCGACGGGGACGCGGGCGGCGGCCTCGAGGAGCGCTTCGTCGAACCCGCGCAGCTCGGCGGCGAGCCTCGCGCGTTTCCGCTCCGGCAGCGCGGCCGCCTTGCGCGCGCCGAGCCCTTCGATGGCGCCGACCAGCTCGAAGAGCTCCCGGGCATCTTCGAGGGTCAGGGGCGCTACGCGCAGGCGACGCCGGTGTCGACCCTCGACCGCTATGTACCCTTCCCGCGCCAGGATCCGGAGCGCACCCCGGATCGGGGTACGGCTGAATCCGAGGCGCTTCGCGAGGTCGGTCTCGATCAACCGCGCGCCCGGGGGCAGGCGCCCGGTGACGATCAGCTCACGAAGCTGTGCATACGCAGCCGCGACACGCTGTTTGGGCACGCTGACCGTGGCTCGCGATCGGTTTGCATACAAACATCAGAGACCGGTCAACGATATCACGCGCGCGGCGGAAAACGCAAGAATTATGTATAAATACCATAACGACAACTAGTTGTGGCGATTTCCGCGAGGTGGCGCGGGGCGGACGCGGCGCCGGGATCCCACTTGTGGGAGGACCGCGTACGTATGCCATTGCTGGATTCGAGCGGCGCGGTAGCCACCTGAACATGCAAGGAAACCGGGGGCGTTCCCCCCGTCGTTGTGTCCATTCGGTGGTACACGAGTCATCGCCGGGCCGCGCACCGTATTAGATTGCCGGCTGGGGCCCGGGGCGGGGCAACGGGCGGGATCGCGGGTCGACGAGCGGATCGGAAGATACGGGTGATGGAAGCGGGAGACTGCCGGATCCTGGATGGCCGGGCGCTGGCGGCGGCGCGGGCGAGCGGGATCGCGCGGCGAGCGGAAGCGGTCCGGGCACGGCGCGGCTATGCGCCGCGACTGCTGATCGTGGGCTTCGCGGACGAGAAGGGCCGGGTCCCGTACCTGCCGGCGAAGGTTCGAGCGGCGCGGGAGGTCGGGATCGACGTCGTCGCCGAGGTCATGGGTGCGGACGTGGGAACGGACGAGGCGGTGGGTACGTTCCGGGAGGCGCTGGCCGCGGACGGTTTCGATGGCGTGTTCGTGCAGATCCCGTATCCGGCGCAGGTGGACGGCGCCGCGTTCTCGGCCGCGATCCCCCCGGAGCTGGACCTGGACGTGATGAGCCCGGCGAGCGTGGGGCGCTATCTGTCGGGCGCTGCCGATGATCCGCCCCTGACCGTCGAGGCGGCGCTCCTCCTGCTGGACGGCTACGGCGTGCGGGTCGACGGGCTGCGTGGCCTGGTCGTGGGGGAGGAAGGCGATTTCACCGTCATGTTCCGGGAGGCGCTGGCGCGGCGGGGGGCGCGAATGGCGCCGGTGCTGGGCCCCGACGTGCCGGAGCTGGCCACCCGGGTCCGTGACGCCGAGCTCGTGGTCGTTGCCGTGGGTAGACCGGGGATCGTGCCCGTGGAGTGGCTGGCGCGAGGAGCCGTCGCCATCGACGTCGGCTACTACAACCCCGGTGGCCGTGGGGACATCGACGTGTCCGGCGGGATCGCCCACCTCCGCGCCCTGGCTCCGGTGCCTGGCGGCATCGGGCCGATGACCGTGTCCGCGCTCCTGGAGCGGGTTGTCCGCTTCGCAGAGTCCCGCTGAATCGCCGGTTCTCCCGCGCCGGTCTCCGGGCTGCCCTCGATGCGCCGCGCCGACCGATCGTAACGCCCGCGGGGCGGAGGCCACTATAGAGGATACGGGTCAGAACGATGACGGCGTCGATGCCGGGGGCGGGCGAGCGCTCCCGGCGGCCGTCGGTGGCCATCGGCAGGAGGGATCGTTGCGGGCGAGCACGGGCAATCTCCTGGTGTTGACGGATCTGGCGCCGCGCTCCGATCCGGCCGTGCGGCTCGCGGGCTCGTTGTCGCTGGCACACGGCTGGTGCTTGCGCGTTGCCCACGTGCTGGGGCTGTCCGGGGCGGGTCGGGGGGACGGAATCCCCGACTTCACGGAGCTGCATGCCCGGATCCTGGCGGCGGACCGGGAGGCGCGGGCTCAGATGCTGCGGCTCATCCCGGGGATGGTTCGCCCGACGGCGCCGTTGATCGATCTGGATGGCCCATCGGGCGCGTTGGTGCGGCACGCGGCGCAGCTCCGGCCGGTGCTCGTGGTCCTGCCCTTCGCCTGGGACTGGGACCGCAGTGGCCGGGACCCGACGGCGCTCGCGCCGGCACTGCTGGAGCGAGTATCGGCTCCCTTGCTCTTCGTGGGCGACGCCGTACGCGCGCCGATCCGGCGCGTGCTCATCCTGGTGGCGCCGCAGGCGCTCGAGTCCACGCTCGTAGCGGACGCCGGCCGCTGGGCCGCGTGGTTGAACGGCGCCCTGGACGTCGGACCGCATGCCGGCGCGCCGGAGGTGGAAATTGCGCTCCTGGAGGCTGGCGCCGCCGGGAGGGATTGGACCGCACTCTTCGACAGCGCTCCGGCGGACCTCCTGATCCTGCCGCGCACGTCCCTGAAAACCGACGCGTGCGACGCGGTGCACGAGGCATTCAAGGCGGTGCTCGCGGGCGCTCCGGCGCCGACGCTGGTGCCGTCCGCCATGGGCCGCACCCCACCGGCATCCGGGGCCCGGACGCTGGAGTACCACGGCTACGTTCGGCGGCCCGCGTAACGAATTGCCCGGATCGCGCACTGTATAGTAAAGGAGATCGACGCTCGCCTTGCCTCGGGGTGCGAGGCGAGGCGTTCGTGTTTGCGCCGAGGAGGGATCATGGGCGATGACCGTGGCATGGCAAAGGGTCCGACAATGCTGGATGGAGGGGAAACGGCGCAGGCCGCGACCACGTTGCGCGAGGAGGTTGGGGAGGCGCTCGAACGGCTTTCGCGGATGCTGCTGGAGCGCACCGCGGGTCGGGGCGTAGACGGCGCTGGCCGGACGGACGACCCGGAGACCGAGCGGCTGAAGCAGGCGGTGAGCTTCCTAGGCCAGGTGGCGGCCGGCTGGTCCCAGGTCCCCGAGGTCGCGATCCCGGAGGAAGGCGCGGGCTTCGGTTCCACCGTCGTGGTCCAGGACGTGGAAGGTGGCCAGGAGGAGACGTACACCCTCATGACCGGGGCGCTGCTCGACATCGATGCGGGGCAGGTGTCGCTGGGTTCCCCCATCGGGCAGGCGCTGCTCGGAGCACGGGCCGGGGACGTGGTGACGGTCTCCACGCCGCAACGCACGCGTCGGCTCCGCGTCCTCTCGGTCCTCACCCTGCGGGACCGCCTCGAGCGGGAGGTCCCGTAACGTACGCCGGCGCCGTGGGTCTACCGCGGGGCCGGCGTTCACGTTATCTTTCCCAAAGACAGGCAAGACACGGAATCGCCCTCGCCGAGCTGGTGCATCGGCGGGGGCTTGCCGCGTTTGTGCCGACCGCGTGCTGGAGCCCGGACGCGCGGGCGGCGGACCACAATGGACCAGGGAGGCCATGCCATGAAACGGAATCGACGGCGGCTCCGGACCCCGCGAGAGCGGGTCGGCGTGCTGCCGAACGCGAGCTTGCCGCCACCCCTCGAGGCCGGCGGGGAAAACCCCGAAGACACGCTCCTCCTACGCGCGCTGGTGGACGGAGACGAAGCGGCTTTCGAGCGGGTGCTGGACCTGTATTTCCCTGCGATGTTGAGGCTTGCCCTGGTCTACGTGGATGGCCGGGCCACGGCGGAAGAGGTGATCCAGGAGACGTGGCTCGCGGCGATCCAGGGGATCGAGCGGTTCGAAGGCCGATCGTCGGTGAAGACCTGGCTCTTCCGGATCCTGCGCAACATCGCGCGGGCGCGGGGGAAGCGGGACGCGCGGATGCGGCCGATGAGCGAGTTCGACGTCAGGGAGGCGGACCTGGAGACCGGGTCGCTGGACAACGTGGTCGGGCTGGGCGGCAACGGAAACGGGCACGCGGCGCTGTGGACGGCAACGGTGGACCCCGCCGAAGAGGTCCTGGCCCGGGAACTCGCGGCGAGGATCGAGCGGGCGATCAATGCACTGCCGCCTCGCCAGCGCGAGGTGATCGTGTTGCGGGACGTGGAGGGGTGGAGCGCGGAGGACGTGTGTAACGCCATGGGGATTTCGGAAACCAATCAAAGGGTACTGCTGCACCGAGCGCGCGGGAAGGTGAGGCGAGATTTGCGCCGGTATCTCGCCGACGAAGAACATTGCGCCGATGAAGACGAAGCTGGAGTGTCGTGAGATCAGGAAGTCGCTGGGTGATTTGCTCGATGGGGCCCTGTCGCCCGCGGAGCGGCAGGGCATCGAGGCACACCTGAGGGATTGCATGGATTGCCGGGAAGTGCTCAGAGAGCTCCGTTGCACATGCCGCGTTCTCGGCCACCTGCCGCGCGAGCCCATGCCCGACAGAATGAAGGCGACGCTGCTCGAAGCGCTCCGCCGCGCGCGCCCTACCTCCGACGCAACCCACGATCCGCATCCCCCACAACCTCCCCACACCTCATCCAGTGTCGCGCACCCGGGCGAACCGCCTTCTCGAAACGGTGTCCCGCCTACGCGGAAATTGCGCTGATCCGCCAGTTCATCGTACCTGACCCGACGACGGAAGCGACGGCGGAGCGGGTGGACCCGCTGCGCATGCGGCGAATCGTTCGACCGCCGAGCGCGCACATCATCCGGCCAACGTGAACTCGACCGCGAGGCAGCGGGAGGGCTGGCTGGCTGGCTGGAGATACCGACCGGGTGAGGCGCGGTCGCGGCATCTACGCCCGGCCAGTGGCGGCACTGGAGCGGGACGGCCAGGTACGGTCCGCGGGTCCCCGGCACGACGCGGGCGGCAAGCCCGCGCGACCGAACGAGCCGACGCCTTAGGCCGAGGAGCCGCTTCCCGAGGTCCATGCGTTGACCTGGGCGGACCTCCTCGCGGCGTGCGGGAAGATTCCGGGGAAGAGCGGTGAGCGAGCCGCAACTGCAGGCGGGCAGGCGGCCCGGCGAGCGATCGGTCGGCCGGAGCCGGAGCGAGACCCTCCACACGCGCGACCTTCGGGCGCGTGTGCTGCCGGAGGCGATCGACGGCGGTGGAGGTGGCGCAAGGGGTGGCCGTTTGGCCGTTTGGCCGGCCAGCCGACCGTACGCCTGCCCGCTCTCGGCCGTCGTGGCCGCCGACCCGGCCGCGCGTGCGCTGGCCGGGCGTCGGCAGGCGTGGAGACCGGGGCGCGGCCCGGGGAACGGTGCGGCCGGCCGGTGCACCCGCGGTGCGCGCTCCACGTTCGGGGAAGAGCCTGCCCCGCCGCAGGGGGGCGTAGCCGCGCGGGCGAGCCTCATGGAGGGCCGGCCCCGCGACCCGTCAGCGCTCGCGAAGCACCGTTTCGAACGCGTCGGGTTCCCCGCGTCCGCCTCGCCGCACGCCGCCCCGGACGTCCCGGGCTCGCCCCTCGGTCACGGCGCCGATCCCCCGGGTCTTGCCGCTGTGCGAGACCCAGATCTCGGCGCCCCGCGCAGTCAGTCGCCCGAGCCGCTTCCCGCCCGGTGCCCGCTTGCGGCCGCGCGGCCTCCGCTCGCCCTTGCGGGCGCCTCCCGTTCCACGTCCCACGGATCGCCTCCCCGTCTGTCCGAACCATTCTCCCATGCGGCGGCGTGCCCCCACGGGCCCGCTGCAACGCCGCCCGGCGCCGGCGCCACCCCGCAGTGCAGATTGCGCGCCGGGCCAGTGGCGCGGCGCACGGACGAACGCCCGCGCACCGACGGCACCGGCCACATCAGGAGATCACGGGCGTAGGCGCGGCGAGGGCCGGGGGGACCGGGCAGTCCAGGGCCTCGGCAATGGCGCGGAACCACTCCGCCTCGGTCGGCGTGACGACTCCGTCCCGGGCGATGCACGCCGCGCAGGCCTGTAGGAAGCGCTGCCTCACCTCGGCCGAGCCGAGGGCGAGGCGGCCGAGCGCCCGGTCCACGGCGGAGAGGTCCAGCTCGTCGGCAGCCCGGAGCCGGAGCTGGCCGAGGGATGCGGGAAGGGCGCGGCCGGCCTCCGCGAGGGCGGCGCGGGCCCCGGTGTCGTCCGTGGCGCCGGCCCGGGCGAGCATGGAGAGCACGATCTCGACCTCCGCGCGCATCCCGGCGATCGAGCTCACCGTGCGCCGTCGTGCTCCCTGGTGTTCCGTGGCATCGGCGAGGTGTCGGCGCAGCACGCGGAATAGTGCGTACTCGAAGGGGTGTACGCTGCCGTCGGCGCGGATCGCGTCGCGTACGGCGTGGCCGAGGGGCACGACGTGCTCCTCGGGGATCTCGCGGAGCGCGGGGAGCATGATGTCCAGGAGCGGGAGTCGTGCTCCGGGGCCGAGGGCGCGGACGAGCGGGGCGAGGGTCTCGGCGCGGGCGAGGAGCTCATCGCCTCCGAAGCCGCGGATCGCCTGGCGCTGCGCCGGGAGCGCCGGCGAGTCCGGAGCATCGAGGAGGAGCGCGAACAGGAGCGCGGGCGCGAGCTCCGGGGAGTGCGCCGCCTCGCGGACCGGCTCGGGCATGGCCTCGAGGAGCCGTGCGGCGTGGCGCAGGTGCTCCGCGTCCGGCGCACCGATGGAGGCCAGCAACGCGGCAGGCTGCGTCGGGCGGCCCGGCGTGGGCCCGGCCGGCCGGGCTGCGCCCGCGGGCTGCATGGGGGGCGTGGCGGCGGTGGTACCCCGGCGGGCGGCCGGGCCCTGGAAGCCAGCGGCGCCCGCGGAGGTGGGCGCGGATGACGTCGCCTCGATCCCCTTGCTGGAGCCGGCAGCGGCTTCGATGGACGGGAATCGGCCGTCGAAGGTCGGATCGAGCCGGCGGATGCGCTCCGCGAGGGGCGGGTGCGTGGCGAAGAGGCCCTCGAGGAAGGTCCCGAGTCCGCTGGCGAACAGGATGTGGCTGACCTCTTCGGTGCGGTGGTGCCGGAGCCGGGAGCCGTGGGCGAGGGCGCCGATCTTCCTGAGCGCGCCGGCGATCCCCGCGGGGTTGCGGGTGAACTGGACCGCGGCGGCGTCCGCGAGGAACTCGCGCTGGCGGGAGACCGCGGCCTTGATGATCTGGCCGAAGAAGACGCCGATATAGCCGAGGATGAGGAGCGCGAGGCCGACGAGGACGACACGGCCGTCCCCGTTCTTCCGGCGGCTCGAGGACGTGCGGGCACCCCCGCGCACGAGGCCGCGACCGACGATGGCGAGGAGGAGGAGCCCGTGGAGGAGCCCGATCAGGTGGATGTTCAGCCGCATGTCGCCGTTGAGGATGTGGCTGAACTCGTGGGCGATGACGCCCTGGAGCTCATCGCGGTCGAGGTGCTCGAGGGCTCCGCGGGTCACGGCCACGGCCGCGTCGTGGATCGTGTAGCCGGCGGCGAAGGCATTGATGGCCTCTTCCTGGTCGAGGATGAAGACGGCGGGCATGGGCACGCCGGACGCGATCGACATCTCCTCGACCACGTTGAGGAGGCGGCGCTCGTCCGGGTTCCGGGTGCCGGGCTCGACTCGCCGGCCGCCGAGGAGCTCCGCCACATGGGATCCGCCCTGCCGGAGGCCGAGCACGCGCCAGCCGGTGCCTCCTCCGACGATGATCGCGACCGCCGCGGCGACGATTCCGAGGAGCCGGGGCTCGAAGGGAGCGCCGGGTCCGGGCCAGACGAGGAGGTGGACCACGGCATAGACGCCGGCGATGATGAGCGCGACCGCCAGGAGGAAGAGCACCACCAGCGTGCGGCTCCGGCCGCGCGCGCGGTCCTGCGCCTCGAAGAAGTCCATGGTCATGGTTCAGCACCCGGGCCGGGACCGGCCGGTCCTCAATCGAAGGACACGCGCTGGACCTCGCGCTCCGCGGGCTCCTCGATCGTGAGCAGGGTGCCCGGCGAGAAGCCGAACGCACCGGCCACGAGATTCGAGGGGAAGACCTCGAGGGCCGTGTTGTAGACGGTCACGGCGTCGTTGTAGGCCTGTCGCGCGAACGCGATGCGGTTCTCGGTCGAGACGAGCTCCTCCTGGAGCCGGGTCATGGTGCGGTCGGCCTTGAGTTCCGGGTACCCCTCGGCGAGGGCGAAGAAGCGGGAGAGGAGGCCGGTGAGCGCGTTCTCCGCGCCGATCAGCTGCTGGATCGCGGCGGCGTTCGTGGGGTCCGCGGCGGCGCTGGCCTCGGCGGTGATGGCGGCGTTGCGGGCGCGGATCACCGCTTCCAGGGTCTCGCGCTCGTGCTTCATGTACGCCTTCGCCGTCTCGACCAGGTTCGGGATCAGGTCGTAGCGGCGCTTGAGCTGGACATCGATCTGGGCGAACGCGTTGCGGAACCGGTTCCGAAGCGTGACCAGCCGGTTGTACGTGCGGATCACGAAGAACAGGACGAGCGCGGCGAGGCCGACAAGAATCCAGAGCACCGGGCCCTACCTCCAATGCGGGTGGCAATCTCCGGGGCGGGTGCAAGATGCGGGGAGAGGGTGCGGCGATCAAGCGTGACGTGCGCGCCGGCGGGGCCTTCGCCACCGGAGGGGCGCGCTTGCGGCGGCGGCGACGCGCGGCGACCTTTCGATGACGGGGGCGGCCGTGCGACGTCGCATGCCGGATCGTGCCGACCGGGAGAGCTGAATGGAGCTTACGTTTCTGGGCGCTGCGGGAACGGTGACCGGGTCCCGCTACCTGATCCGGGCGGGGAAGCGCCGGTACCTGGTGGACTGCGGGCTGTTCCAGGGGTTGAAGGAGCTGCGGCTGCGGAACTGGGCGCCGTTCCCGGTCCGGCCGCCGGACATCGAGGCGGTGGTGCTCACCCATGCGCACATCGACCACACGGGCTACCTCCCGGTGCTCGTGCGGGACGGGTTCGAGGGGCCCATCTACTGCTCCCCGGGCACCGTTGCGCTGTGCGAGATCCTGCTCCCGGACGCCGGTTATCTGCAAGAGGCGGACGCGGAGCGGGCGAACCGGTACGGCTACACGAAGCATCGGCCGGCGCTCCCCCTCTTCACCCAGGCGGACGCGGAGCGGGCGGTGAGGCGTCTCGTCGCGGTTCCGTATCACGAGGAGCTCGAGCTGGGCGACGGCGTGACGTACAACCTCCGTCGCGCGGGGCACATCGTGGGCTCGGCAACCGTCTCGTTGGCGCACGCGGGGACGACCGTGGTGTTCAGCGGCGACGTCGGCCGTCCGATGGACGCGGTCCTGAAACCGCCCGAGCCGGTCCGGCACGCGGATTACCTGGTGATCGAATCCACGTACGGCGACCGGCAGCACAGCGACGCGGATCCGGCGGACGAGCTGGGCGAGGTGATCCGCCGGACGGCGGAGCGGGGAGGGGTCGTGGTGATCCCGGCGTTCGCGGTGGGCCGGACGCAGTCGCTGCTCTACCACCTTGCCCGGCTGCGGGCGCAGAAGGCGATCCCGCCGATCCCCGTGTACGTCGACAGTCCGATGGCGGTGGACGCCACGCGGATCCTGCTGGCGCACCGGGACGAGCTGCGCCTGACCGAGGCGCAGTGCGTGGCCCTGGCGGGCGTGGCCACGCTGGCCAGGAGCGCCGAGGAGTCGAAGGCGATCGACCGGCGGGACGGGCCGATGATCGTGATCTCGGCCAGCGGCATGGCCACCGGCGGGCGCGTACTCTTCCACCTGGCCCGGTTCGCGCCGGATCCCAGGAACACGATCCTGTTCGCGGGCTACCAGGCGGCGGGGACGCGGGGCGCGGCGATGCTCGCGGGCGCGGAGTCGATCAAGATCCATGGGACGCAGGTGCCGGTCCGGGCGGAGGTGGTGGCGCTGGACGGTCTCTCGGCGCACGCGGACGCGGACGAGTTGATCGCCTGGATGCGCAACCTGGAGCGTCCGCCTCGCCGCACGTTCGTCACCCACGGGGAGCCGGCCGCGGCCGACGCCCTCCGGCGGCGCATCGAAGAAGAGCTGGGGTGGAAGGCGTACGTCCCGAAGCACGGGGAGCGGGTGGTGCTCGGTTAGCGGCGACGTAGGAAGGCTGCGTCCCGCCTCCTGACGGGCCTCCGGGGCGCGGCGCTCTTCGTGATCGTTCTTCAGGCGACGTCGGGTGGGCCGCCCTCGTCGCGGTCCGCACGGCCCAGGTGGGGCCCCCGCCCGCCGCCGGTTGCCAACCCGTCGCAGCCTCCCAGGGGACCGTAGCGAGTCGGCCGGCGCACGCCGGATCCCGTGGGCGACGCCGCCTCACGCCCATCCCGTCCTACCGGACCGTCATCGCCCGATCGTGCCATCCCGCTCCTCTTGCCGAGAGCCGGTTGCAGGCATCCAGGTCCCCGGCGTGGGCGCCGGTACGTGATCGGGCCGTCAGGACGGCGCTTCACGGTTCGCAGCCCGAAACGAAGACGGCCAGCGGCCGCGAGGGAGGCATGGCAGAGAAGGGGCCTCGGCCGGTACGCCGGCGCTCGTCGCCGTCGCTGGACGCGAGCGGCCGCGCGAGCGTCGACCGGCCGGGATCCGTCGGCCGGGTGCGGCGCGAAACGCTCCCTGGTGCTGCGCCCCCGAGCGCTTCAGGCGCGCGCCGTCCGCTCCCGGTCGAACAGGATCAGGTCCGTGGCGACGGGCGTGGCGCCGAGCTGGCGCAGCATCATCGTGACCTGGCCACGGTGGTAGCTGGAGTGGTTGACCACGTGGCGGAGAAGGAAGGCGAGGCGGTTGGTGTGCGCCACTCCCGCCAGCGTCCGGTACGAGATCTCCCGGTCGAGATCCGCATCGGTGAGGCTCTCGATGAACGCTCGCTGCCCGGCGGCGACCTCCGCGTAGAACCGTCGGAGGCCGGGGAGGTCCATGTCAGCCCAGCCATCCGGGTCGCGGGTCGGCGAAGTGCCTAGCCAGCGCTGGAGCCAGATCCACTCGGCGCTGATCAGGTGCGCGAGCGTGTCCCGTACGGACGGGAAGCTGCCGCCGAGGTCCCGGGTAAACGCTTCATCGTCCAGCGCTGCCACCGCGTTCAGCATTCGTTCGTTCGCCCAGCGGTTGTAGGCGTACAGCTCTTCGACCTCGTTCCGCCGCATGCGGTCGTCCTCGGAGCCATGGGGTTCGACCCGCGGGCGGCTCTAGCGCCCTGCGGGCCACGATCGGGATGTGGGCCCGGGGAATATGTCGGGCCGGCAACGGGGGGACAATGGGCTGCGCGGGCGGCGGGCTCGAGGATCGAGCGGTTCACGTGTCGGACGTGCGGCCGCCGGAAGCGCCCGCCGCACCTGGACTCCGGACTCGCTCCGCCGCCCGACGGAGCGCGGCCGATCGAGTGGAAGAGCGCGTCAGGCCGTGACCTGCGGAGATTGACGGGCTTGGCCGGCGCCCGCGATATTGGGCGCCCGTCGCGGGGCCTACAGCCCTACGCTTTGGCGGGGTGGCGTGGAGGAGACGGTGCCCGGGTGGATAGATCCCGGGCGCCGGGCCGATCCGCACCCGATGGGAACGGAAGACCCCCGGGGCGCGATGCAGTACGCCAAGACTCCCCCGATTCGACTTCCTCGAGGGGCCCTGAAGCCCGCTGCGCCCGGTGGCTGCATGTGCCCGGTGCCGGGTGGTCGCCGCGCTCGCGAAGAGCGGCGCGTGCGGGGATGGGTGAGGTGGTGGGCTGCGGTGCCGCGGTGCGCAAAACTTCCGGCCCCGGCATTCCGTAAGAGACATAGACCGCGAGGATTGGTCGCGTGCCGCGCCGTGGAAACGGTGCGCCACTCGGAGATACCGAATGCAGCCGGCGTGGCCAGGAGGCGCCGGGTGCGCGAAAGGAGCGGAAACGGATGAAGACCTGGCGATGGATCGTGAGCCTGACCGCGGCCCTTCCGTTGTGGGCGTGCGCGGCGGGGGATTCGGGTGGTGGTTGGGCCGGCACGGTGCGGGACAGCGCCGGCGTGCAGATCGTGGAGAACCCGGCGACCGGAATCTGGGGGACCCGCCCGAGGGTCACGCTCACCGAGGACCTGAGGATCGGCGCGGCGGACGGCGACCCCGAATACCAGTTCGGCCAGATCGCCGGGCTCGGGATCACCTCCGCGGGCGAGATCCTTGTGCTGGACGGGCAGGCCGCGCATCTCAAGGTATTCTCCCCGTCGGGCGAGCACGTGCGCACGATCGGGCGGCCGGGCAGCGGGCCCGGGGAGTTCGGTGCCGGCGCAGCCGGCGTCCTCGTGGTCCAGGGGGACACGGTCCTCGTGCCGGACATGGGGAACCAGCGGGTGAACCGGTTCCTGCCCAGCGGCGAGGCGCTCGGCAGCTTCCGGATCGCGTTCGAGACCGGGATCCCGATCCAGTGGAATGTCCTCGCCGGTCGCGCGGTGCTGCAGCTCCGCAAGTTCCCGTTGCCGAACCAGCCCGTGCCGGACACGATGGACCAGGTCGTGATGATCGCCACGGACGGGAGCGTTCTGGACACGATACGCTCGGTCCCGGCCGGCAAGACGTTCTCCATGACGGGCGACATGCCGGAGTTCAACTTCTTCTCGGCCGAGCCGGCATGGTCGATCACCGAGCGGGGCAGCCTGCTCTACGCCATCAACTCCGACTACCGGATCTCGGTCTACGGGCCGGATGGCGCCCTCCAGCGGATCATTACGAAGCCGTTCGAGCGGGAGCCGGTGAGCGAGTCGGATCGGTCGGCGATGACCTCGGCGATCGAGCGTTTGTGGCGGGAAGCGGGCCTTCCGCCGCAGGCCGTCGAGTTCCTCAAGTCCCGGATCCACTTCGCGGAGACGTATCCGGCCTTCCTGCAGTTCATGGGTGGGCCGGACGGGAGCATCTGGGTCCAGCGAATCGCGCGGCCATCGACCATGTCTTCGGAAGAGCGGGAGGCGTTCAATCCGATGCTCGACCTCGGCTCGAACGTCTGGGACGTGTTCGATGCGGAAGGCCGGTATCTCGGGCCGGTGGCGTTCCCGGTGCGGTTCCAGCCCATGAAGTTCGCCGATGACCTCGTGTACGGCATCTGGCGCGATGAGCTCGACGTCCAGTACGTGATGCGGTTACGGATCGAGATGCCGCAGGACCAGTCGTAGCCACGGAGCCGGGGTGGACCGCGGGTAGGGATCCGGCGATCCGGCCACCGGGCCCGGCGAGTGCGCCGGGCCCGGTCGTTTTCCGTGCCGGGGAGCCATGCCCGGCGCTCCTTGTCCAGGCTGGCCAGCAGCGTCGCCATCGGCCCGATCCATGCGACGGGAGGGGGTCGGGTTTCGAGTCGGGTCCGGGTCGGTACAGGTATGCTGGCCCGGACGTCGCGAGCCGAGACCGTGGCCCGGGGGTGGTCGTGCGGATCCGTTCGGACATGGTGGTGGCGGTGCTCTGGCTCATGTTGGCCGGGGCCGGGCCCGGTCACTCGGCCGACCCGGTCGGCCTGATCCGGGATGCGGCCGGCACTCCGGGCAGGGCCGGGTCGATGTTCCGGGAGCAGGCCCCGGCGCCGTCGCGAGCCGGTGGCGAACCGGCGGACGAGTCCCACCCGGGGATGCTCGTGCTCGCGGCGGCGCTCGTGGGGATCGGCGGATTCGTCATGTACCGGGGCTGGCGGATGGACCGCACGCACCGGCACCCGGAGGACCTCGACTGAGGCACCGCGGCACGGTGACCCTCACGGCGCGAGGTGCTCGAAGTGCTCCGCCTCGATCTCCCACGGCCGCTGCTCGTATGGAATCACGATGTGGGCCACGCCCACCACGCCCACGTGCAACAGGCCGACATCCACGTACCGCCGCAGCCATTTTCCTCCGGGGAAGTGCCCCAGGAGCCGGTACTCGAGGGGGCCGGTCCACGCGAAATCCGCGAAATCGTCCTGGATCACATGGATTCGTTCGTGGGTCAGGAGCCGCGTGGGGTCGACGTGCGGGAGCATGGTGAGGTCGCTCAGGACCACGGAGCCGCAGAGGGTGGTCCCGGCCGCGACCCAGTTGTGGCCGCCGTGGAAGCTCCCCTCGGTCATGTCGAACACCGGGGCCCCGGACTGTAGCGTACTCTCCCAGTCGATCCGGATGTCGTCTCGCAGGATGAGCGCCGCGAGCACGGCCGTCCGGGCGAGGTGCAGTTTGATCGGGGCGTGGGAGCGGTCCCCGGCCGGGCGCTTGTAGATCGTGATGGGCCCGAAGGGGAACACCATGAAGTCGAACAAGCCGCGCCCCGCCGCGCCGTTGCGCACGAACGAGGTGCCGGTCGAGGCCACCATGCGGCCGACCAGGCCGGACATGGGGAACCCGCCGGCGTTGCTCAGCCGCTTCCCGAGGTAGACCACGGATCCGCCGGCCAGGCCCTTGCCGACGGCGGGGAGGACGGGGCGGTCGGTGACGAGCGCCGCGAGCCCGGAAGTGGTCCCGCCGATCAGCACGTTGATGCCGAATACGGTCAGCTCGGAGGGGAGCGCCTGGGGCGCGGCCGTCCTCGGGACGGAGAGGAGCGCGAGCAGTGCGATCAGCGCAGGTGCGCTGCGCCGGGCGCGAACGCGGCCGACACCGGTCTGGGGTGCGCCCCGGCTCCCGCGGCTGGCTGACGATATGTCGTCGCCTCGAACGACCGGGATCGCTGCGGGGTCCCGGGCCCCGCCAGGAGCTGCGGGGCAAGGAGCATCGACTCGATTGACGGCCGGAATGGCGCCGCCCGCGAAGGGACCGGCCTGGAGCGCCCACCGCATACCCGACCTCCCGTTTCCCACCCCCGGTCGTCGGGCATCGCAACATCCCCGCCAGTTGTGTCCTGGGGCGAGGTTCTGGACCGGACCCGAGTCGGAAGCGGGCGGGAGGCGGTACGGCGACCGTCCGGCGACGACGGATTCGGATGGAGGAGGTCAGTGCTGGGGGGCGTCGGCTGCGGAGCCGTTGCCCGGACGGGTCGCGGCCCGGAGGCGCCGGTCCGGACCGGGCGGACCGGATCCCGGAGAACCAGCGCCCGGGGCCGGGTGGGTGGAACGAGCGAGCGTCCGGAGGGCGCCGATGGTCCGGGTCGTGACCCGGCCGGGCGCCGGTCAGGTACGGCGGCGATCGGAGCGGACTGCGCTCCCGCCCGGGCTCAGCGCCTCCGGGCGAGCGCTTCCTCGATGGCGGCGAGGAGCGCGTCGGGCTCGTCGGACCCGAGACGGAACCGGGACCCGTCCGTCCTGCGGATCTCGACGGCGAGCAACCCCGACACGTTGTACAGCCAGCCCTCCGGCGTCAACCGGATCCCCCAGCCGTACCACCAGGGATTGACGACCACCCCGGCGGACTCGATCTCCACGATCGGGACGGTCTTCCGCAGCACCCCCGGGCCGAACGCGAAGGCGAGCCGCTCCTCGTCGACCTCGACGGTGAGCGTGGAGAACAGCCCGCCGATCACCGGGACCGCGAGCGCGATGGCCAGGCCGATCGGGTGTGGCTTCCGGAAGAGCGCACCGAGGGCGATCAAGGTCGCGGCAGCGGAGGCGCCGATCGAGACGTACCCGATCTGGGTGTGCTTGTAGGGCAGCATGTCGTTCCTCCCAAAGCGGCGGCGGGTGCTGGAGCCCGTGGCCGCCGGGTCCGTGGACACGACATCACAGCGAACGGGCCTCGATGGAAACCCGGCAACCGGTGTCGCTCGTATGGATACCCGCTGGCTGTTGCCGGGGGCGAACCAGCCGATAAACTACGACCTGGAACCGATGCGGCAAATCTCGCAACGGAGTGGTAGCCATGTCACGAGCAGCGGGACGCAGCGGGTTGCCTGGCAGGTGGACGGTCGCCGCGGGCGCCGGACTGGCCGTCGTCGCATGGATCCTGATAGGGGCGACGGCGGCGGCGCAGGAGCTCGATCGTGCCCGGCTCGCGGCGGCGGTGGACTCCATCGTGGAGGAGGCGCTGAAGGGCGGGCGGGCCGCGGGGATGTCCGTGGCGGTCGTGCGCGGCGCGGACACCATCGTGATGAAGGGGTACGGGTACGCGGAGCTGGAGCACAAGGTGCCCACGCCGGACCGGGCGGTCTACGAGATCGGCTCGCTCACGAAGCAGTTCACGGCCGCGGCGGTGCTCAAGCTCGAGGCGGAGGGGAAGCTGAGCCTGGACGACGACATCACGAAGTACTTCCCGGACTACCCGACGCGGGGGCATCGCATCCCGCTGCGGCGGCTCCTGGACCACACCTCGGGGATCAAGAGCTACACGGAGATGCCGGCCTTCGGGCAGCTCTCGGTCATGAAGCTGCCGCGGGACACGCTGGTCAAGCTCGTCTCCGCGGAGCCGTTCGACTTCGCGCCGGGCGACGCGCTGGTCTACAACAACTCCGCCTACTTCCTGCTCGGCCTGGTGATCGAGAAGGTGAGCGGCCGCGGCTACGACTCGTATGTACGGGAGCACCTGTTCGAGCCGGCCGGGATGACGGACTCGCGCTACTGTCATGAGCGGGCGGTCGTGGAGCGGCGGGCGCACGGCTACGACATGACCGGGTTCGGCCTCATGCGGGCCGCGTACCTGGACCACACCTGGCCGTACGCGGCGGGCTCGCTCTGTTCGACGGTGGGGGATCTGGTGGCGTGGACCCGAGCGTTGCATGGCGGGCGGATCCTGCCGGACGCGGCGCACCGTTCCATGATCACGCCGGAGCCGTTGAACAGCGGGGTGCGGCCCCGGTATGCCAAGGGGCTGGTCGTGGACTCGATCGCCGGACGCCCGGCGATTTCCCACGGTGGCGCGATCCACGGCTTCCAGTCGGAACTGGCGTACTTCCCGGAGGACACGCTGGTCATCGCGGTGCTGATGAACACGGCCGGCCCGGTGAGCCCGGCCGCGGTGCTGCGCTCCATCGCGGAGGCGATCTACGGGGAGGCGCCTCCCGTCAAGGCGGCCCCGTTCACGGGGAACGCCGATGACTACGTGGGCGAGTACCGTGGCGTGGGGCGGGGGAGGGAGCTGGTGGTGCAGATCGGGAAGGGAGAGGACGGTGGGCTCACGGCGAGGATCGGCGGAGGCCGGCCCGTGCCCCTGACGTACCTCGGCAACGAGACGTTCGACACGAGCCGGCGGCGGATCACCTTCATCCGTGAGAACGGCCGCGTCACGGGGGCGTGGGTGGATCTCATCTCGGTCGTCTCACCTCTGGAGCGGCGGGAGTAGCGGACGGGCGTAAGCAGGCGGCGGGGGCCGGCTTCCGCCACGGGAGGCTGCCGTAGGCGACGTCGCGTGATCCTCCTTCGTCGCTCGGCGGCCGTTCCCCCGGGCTCACGCCGGCTGCCGGCCTGCCTTCCCGGCCGTTGCCCGGCCACGGTCCCGATCGGTGCCGGGGCGACGCCGCGTGAGCCGTGTTCGTCGCTCCGGATCCGACCGCCGGGAGCGGTCCGGTGCCCTCGGCCCGCCGTCTCCTGGTTACAGGCCATGCCCACCACGTCCGGGATCGCCGCCGCCGCGTGCTCCCACCCCGCGCGGCTCCCGGCCTGGCCGAAACCCCGCGAAATCCGTATTCTTCCGCACCGACAATCCAACAGAACATCCGCCGATGGCGGCATTCGGAACAACCTGCCGAGGTCGTATCCCATGTGCAGATTCGTGATTACCTCGAGCCTGGTCCTGGCGATCACCGCGTCCGGGCTCCACGCCCAGGCGATGGGAGACCGGCCGAACGCGCGCGCGCAGTGGGACGTCACCGCCGCGCACGGCCCGGTCACCGAGGTCGACTTCGTTACGGACGAAGGCACCTGGATGAGCGTGGATGTGAGCCCGGACGGGAAGTGGATCGTGTTCGACCTGCTGGGTGACATCTACATCATGCCCATCGAGGGCGGAGAGGCCAGGCTGCTCCGTGGCGGGCCCGCTTACGAGTCGCAGCCGCGCTTCAGCCCGGATGGGCGCCGCATCTCGTTCACGAGCGACCGGGACGGGATGGACAACATCTGGATCATGGACGCGGACGGGCAGAACGCGCGCCAGATCACGAAGGAGCGGGAGCGCCAGGTGATGGACGCGATCTGGACGCCCGACGGCCAGTACCTGATCGCGCGCAAGCACTACCGCAACACCCGTTCGCTCGGCGCGGGCGAGATGTGGATGTACCACGTGGGCGGCGGGAGCGGGCTCCAGCTCACGACCCGCCGCAACTGGGAGCAGAACTCGGCCGACCCGAACCTCTCGCCCGACGGCCGGTTCCTGTACTGGAGCGAGGACATGACGCCCGGCGGCGGATTCGAGTACAACCGGGATCCGCACGCGGGGATCTACGCGATCCGCCGGCTCGATCGGGAGACGGGGGAGGTGCAGACGTTCATCAGCGGGACGGGCGGCGCGTCCCGGCCGGTCATGTCCCGGGATGGGCGGACGCTCGCGTTCATCCGCCGGGACGGGCCGCGTTCCGTGCTCTTCCTGTACGACATGGACAGCGGCCGGCAGCGTCCTCTGTTCGACCGGCTCGACCACGACCAGCAGGAGGCGTGGGCGATCTTCGGCACCTATCCCGGGTTCTCGTGGACGCCGGACAACAAGCACATCGTGGTCTGGGCGGGCGGCAAGATCTGGAAGGTCTCGGTGGAGACGGGGGACGCCCAGGTGATCCCGTTCCGCGCCCGGGTCCGGCAGACGATCACGGAAGCGCTCCGGTTCCCGCAGGACGTTGCGCCGGACAGCTTCGACGTGCGGATGCTCCGCTGGGTGACGGTCTCGCCCGACCAGCGCAGCGTGGTGTACACGGCGCTCGGCAAGCTCTGGATCCGGGCGCTGCCGGACGGGAAGCCTCGTCGGGTGACGAACGACGAGCAGAACTGGGAGCTGTTCCCGTCCTTCTCGCCGGACGGCCGGACGATCGTGTACGCCACCTGGAACGACGAGGAGCTCGGCGCGATCCGGACGATCGGCGTGGACGGGCGCAATGCCCGGCGGCTCACCACCGAGCCGGGGCACTACGTGGAGCCGTCGTTCTCCCCGGACGGCAGGCAGGTGGTCTACCGCCGGACGGGCGGAGACGCGCTCCGGGGCAACCTGTACGCCCGGGATCAGGGGATCTACCGGGTGCCGGCCACCGGCGGCCAGCCGACGCTGGTGACGCGTGAAGGGACGAACCCGCGCTTCAACCGGACGGGCGAGCGGGTCTTCGTGACCGGCCGGGAGCAGGGCCAGGTCGCGCTGGTCAGCTACACGGTGAACGGCGCGGACCGGCGGGTGCACCTGACCTCCCAGAACGCCACGTCGATCGTGCCGTCGCCGGACGAGCGGTATGTGGCGTGGGTCGAGCGCTTCCACGCGTACCTCGCGCCGCTGCCCATGACCGGGAAGCCGGTGTCGATCGGGCCCGGCGGGTCGGACTACCCGATCACGCGCCTCACCCGGGACGCGGGGATGTACCTGCACTGGGCGCCGGGGAGCGACCGCATCTACTGGTCGCTCGGCCCGTACCTGTACCGGCGGGATCTGACGCAGGCGTTCGCGTTCCTGCGGGAGGCCGGTGAGGGCGTGGCGGTCCGGGCCGCCACGGACGAGCCCCCCGACGCGCCCGCGCCCGACGCCGCGGACACCGCCGGGCTGTTCATCGGGTTCCGCGCGGCGACCGATCGCCCGTCCGGAACGATCGCGCTGGTCGGCGCCACGGTCATCACCATGCGCGGGGACGAGGTGATCCGGGACGCGACGGTGGTGATCGAGGGGAACCGGATCGTGGCCGTCGGGCCGTCGTCCTCCGTCACCGTCCCCGCGGGCGCGCACCGGGTGGACGTCTCGGGCAATTACATCATGCCCGGCATGATCGACGTGCACGCCCACATCGGCACCGGGAGCAACGGGATCACGCCGCAGACGCACTGGGGCTATTACGTGAACCTGGCGTTCGGCGTGACGACGATGCACGACCCGTCGTCCGGGACCGAGATGGTGTTCGCGAACTCCGAGCTGTTCAAGGCCGGCAAGATCGTGGGGCCCCGGATCTACTCCACGGGCACGGTCCTGTACGGCGCGGAGGGGCCGAGCCGCGCGGTGATCAACAGCTACGAGGACGCCCTCACGCACATCCGGCGGATGAAGGCGGTGGGCGCGTTCACGGTGAAGAGCTACAACCAGCCGCGCCGTGAGCAGCGGCAGCAGATCATTGCGGCCGCGCGGGAGCTCGAGATGATGGTCGTGCCGGAGGGCGGCTCCACCTTCTACTGGAACATTGCGCAGATCCTGGACGGGCACACGGGGATCGAGCACAACATCCCGGTGGCGCCGCTCTACAACGACGTGCTGACGCTGTACGCCCACTCCAGGACCGGGTACACGCCGACGCTGATCGTGAACTTCGGCGGGCTGTCGGGCGAGTACTACTGGTATCAGGAGTCCAACGTCTGGGAGCACGAGCGGCTGCTCCGCTTCGTGCCGAAGGACATGGTGGTGGCCCGTTCGCGGCGGCGCACGCTCGCGGGTGAGGACGACTTCCACTACCGTGAGGTGTCGCGCTCGGCGAAGGCGCTCATGGATCGGGGGGTGAGCGTGCAGCTCGGTGCCCACGGGCAGCTCCAGGGCCTGGGCGCGCACTGGGAGCTGTGGATGCTGGCGGAGGGCGGGATGACGCCGCTGGAGGCGATCCGTGCGGCGACGCTGAACGGCGCCAGGTACCTCGGGCTGGACCGGGACCTGGGCTCCATCGAGCCCGGGAAGCTCGCGGACCTGGTCGTGCTGAGCCGGAACCCGCTCGAGAACATCCGGAACAGCGAGCACATCCGGTACGTCATGGTGAACGGGCGGCTCTTCGACGCCGAGACCATGGACGAGATCGGGAACCATCCGCGCAAGCGCGGCCGCTTCCCCTGGGAGCGCTGATCCCGGCGTCTGACCGCGCTGACACGGACCACGCCCCGCGCCGGCCTCGGGCTGGCGCGGGGCGCTGGCATCCGGCGCGGAACTTGCCCGACCGCGGACCGCGGCCCGACCGGGCCACCTCCCGCATGTCATTCGCGAATCCCCGGAGGAGCTCCATGGCCATCACCCGCTTCGGCATGACGCCCGACCCTTTCGACATGCTCGTGGACGCGCTGCGTGCCCCGTTCGGGGGCTTCGGCGCCCGGAACCTGATGCGTCCGCCGGACGCGGACGTGATCGAAACCAAGGACGAGATCCGGATCGTCGTGGACCTGCCGGGGCTCACCCGGGACGACATCGAGATCGAGCTGGAGAACAACGTCCTGACGCTGTCGGGCGAAAAGCGGGAGGAGACGATCCGGGAGGACGAGGAGGGCCGCTACCACATCGCGGAGCGGCGTTACGGGCGATTCTCCCGGTCGTTCATGTTGCCGGGCGATGTGGACGCGGACCACATCGAAGCCACGTTCGAGAACGGCGTTCTCACCATCGCCGTGCCGAAGAGCGAACAGGCGCGTCGCCGCCGGGTGGAGATCCGCGGCGGTGACGGCGCCCACTGACGAGGCGCAAAGGAAAAGGGGCCGTCGGTCGTGGACCGACGGCCCCACCCTCCAGCAGTGCGATCACCGACGCAGCTCGACTTCGAGACCCGCCTCCAGCGCCTTGGCGATCCTCGCCCGGGCTTCCTGGAGGTGCGCCTGGGTGTAGGCGTCGAGCGAAGCCCCGGCGGAGAGGCGCTGAGCGATGCGACGGTCGAGGTCGGCCAGCCGCACGCGGGCCAGCGCGCGAGCGTCCGCGGGCATGCGATCCTGCCGCGTGGCCACGATCTCCGTCATGCGGTCCAGATACGCCCGCTGCAGGTCCCGACGCATGGCCGGGATGTTCCGGACCGACGGGCCCCAGACCTCGCTCCAGATGGCCCGCGTGAGCTCCAGCATGAGCTCCGGGATGGTGAGCACGTTCTCCGAGCCGAACTTCAGCTCCGCGTCCCGGATCCGGGCGAGCCGGTACGGATTCGTCAACTGCTCGAGCAGCGAGCTCTGCAGGCCGAGCACCTGCTCGTGCAGCGGATAGTCGATCCGGCCATTGAAGGTGTTCGACATCCCCCAGTGGTTCCACCGGTTCGGGCCGAAGCGCGAAAGCACCTCGGGCGGCACGGCGAACGCGCTCTCGCTGAACGCGCTCTCCGTCAAGAACTCCAGGGCCGCCCGCTGATCCGCCCGGGAGACCGGCACGAACGGGCCACGATCGCCCGGATCACCCACGTGCGTCCGGTACACGTACTGACCGCCGATGTACTTGACCGCGGGCGCGAGCGCCTGGCTGTACTGGCCGAGGAGCGTCTGGAACGCGCTCGTCAGGTCCGCATAGCGCGAGTTGTCCGTCAGCACGTGACGCGGCAGCTCGCGCCAGAGCTCCCGGATGATCGCCGCGCGCTGCTTCCCCCACCCGAGCGGATCGGCGCTCAGATCGTACACGTTGACCAGCGGGTCGAGGGCGCCGGCGCCGCGGGAATCTTCATCCGTCCCGTAGGCGTGCCCCTCCTGGCCGGCCAGGCGGGCGAGCTCGGCCGCGCGCGCGTCATCCGCCGTGTAGCCGAACGCGATCTTCCACTCATCCGCGGTGCCGACCACGGGTGCGTAGAAGTAGCCCTGCGGCTGGCCGCGCGGCGCAACGTTCGGGGCGTGGTAGTCCATGACGGAGCTCACCAGCCCCCGGGTCCTCGCCCACTCGCGGTCGTGCAGCTTCTCCAGCGGCGTGTCCGAGGACGACCGGAAGTTGTGCCGCAACCCGAGGGTGTGACCGACCTCGTGCATCACGACCCACCGGAGCGCCTCACCGATGTACTCCATGGGCACCGGGTCGCCCGGGCCGATCTCCCCGCGCTCCGCGAGGTGCATCCGCAGGAGCGAGCCCTGGGCCGAGAGCATCTCCGCGAAGAATGCGTGGGTCTCGTAGGCGGACTCGCCTTCGTCGCCTTCGCCGTAGACGCCGAGCGCGAGCTCGAACGCCACCTGCGGGTCCACCAGGTTCCGCCACGCGTTCCGGAAGCCGAGGACCATGTTGGCCTCGAACAGCATGTCCGCATCCAGGATCTCGCCGGTCCGGGGATCGATGAGGGACGGGCCGATCGCGGAGTAGCCGGCCTGGTCGGAGGTGTTCCAGCGCATCGTCGCATACCGGATGTCCTCCGGGTCCGCGCCCTCCGGCAGCATCTCCGCGCGGATCGCGTCCTTCCACCCCGCCTTCTCGAACGCCTTGTTCCAGGCCTCCACGCCCTCCTTGAAGTACTGGCGGTAGGCCTCCGGAACGGTGTGGTCGATGTAGTAGATGATCGGCTTCTTCGGGTAGTAGAGGCCGTTGCCGGCCGGCTCGCCGCGCTCCAGGCGCCAGCGGTTCACGTAGCGCACGAAGTGCGTCGAGTCGTCCCGGGTGAAGTCCTTGAGCACGGTGAGGAAGTAGCCCATGCGCTCATCCGCGAGGCGGGGCTTCATGGGTTCCGCCGGCAGCTCGGCCAGGGTGTAGTGCACGGAAAGCGACACGTACCGGCCGTCCGGCACCGCCGGGGCGGAGACCGGACGACTCGGGCGGTACGTCAGCTTCGCCCGGAAGTTCACGTTGTGCGGGAACGCCTTGACGGACTCCAGGTAGCTGCGCGGCTTGTCGAAGGAGACCTGGCCGGGCTGGCCCTGGCCGCCGGAGGCCACGGCCCGGAGCCGCTCGCTCACGCCCGAGAGGTCCGAGATGACCCAGTCGTAGATGTTGATCAGGAGGAGCGAGTCGCCCTTCGTCGCCTCGATCTTCGCGGACTCCAGGACGGAGGGGCTGAACGAGAGGTCCACGGCGCGGGCGGCGGCCGTGCCCTCCTGGGCGCGGAACCGCTGCGGCCGGTGCAGCAGGTACACGCGATCGCCGTGGCGCTCGAGGGCCACCACGTTGCCCTGGTGGGTCAGCATGGTGCCGCCGTAGATGCCGCCGGCGCCGACGCCCTGGGCGACCTTGTACTCGAGCAGCAGCTCCTGGCCGAGACGGGAAACCGGTACGGCCATGTACAGCTTGTCGTCCTTGGCGTACAGGGTGAACAGACCCTCGTACACCGTGGCGCCTCGGGTCAACTCCGCGAACCGGTCCGCGGGCGGTCGGCTCGCCTCGGCGGGCGCGGGCGTCCGGGCGCCCCGATCGGCGCGCAACGGCCCGCAGGCAGCGACGGCACACGCGAGCACGAGGATCGTGATCGGTCTCATTCTAGAACCTCCGGTACTTCCAGGGATGGTCGGAATGGATCGCCGCGTCCGGACACGGTGCCGGCCCGGCCGGCCGCAGCGGGAGCTGACGATACAAGGGAGCGCGGTCCCCAGCAATAGTTCGATGGGCGTCGGCTACGCCTTCGTCGCCAGATCGGATCCGGCTGCGTTGTCCGATGCGACGTCGACCCGGGCCGACGCCGGGACGATGAGCAACCCGCCGGGCGAGGCCGGGGCCTCGGCGGACCCGGGCTCGAGGGACCGGCGCGCCATCTCGAGGACCGTGAGGGCGATCACGAAGAGCACCGGGCCGACGAACAGACCGACGCCGCCGAAAACGAAGATGCCGCCGAGCACGCTGAAGAAGACGGCCAGCGGGTGGAGCTGCGTCCGACCGCTGACCAGGAGCGTGCGCAGCACGTTGTCCACCGTGGAGATGATCAGGGCGCCTATGGCGAACAGGATGATGCCTTTCGCGATCTTGCCGGTGAGGACGAGGAGCACGGCGGCGGGGAGCCAGACGAGGAACGCGCCGACGAGGGGGAGCAGGGACAGGACGCCCATGATGGTGCCCCAGAGCGCGGCTCCGGAGATCCCGAGCGCCCAGAACGCGAGCCCCCCGAGGATCCCCTGGACCAGTGCGACCGCCACGTTGCCGTACACGGTGGCGTACGTCACTTCCTTCGCCCGCGCGAAGAGCTCCTCGCTCTTCGCCGGCTCGAGGGGGACGACCCACTTCAGGGTCCGCACGAGGGAATCGGCATCCCGAAGGAGGTAGAAGAGCGTGAACAGGGCGGCGCCGCCCTGGAGGAGCCAGCCGCCCAGGCCGGAGAGGAAGGACACGGTCCGTCCGGCCAGCACGTTCGCCACGTTCTGGGCCTGCTCGCGGAGCGTGCTCCCGAGCCCGGAGGGATCGATGCCGATCCGGTCGGCCGCGAGCTGGAGCCAGGAGGAGAGGGGCCCGCCGGGAGCGATGAACGCGGGCGCCTCCGTCGCGATCCAGTCCGCGCCGGTGCGAATGTGGTCGAGGAGCAGGATCGAGAGCCCGGCCACCGGGAGGAGGATGAGGAAGAAGACGATGACCGTCCCGATCAGGGCCGCGAGATTCTTGCGGCTGATGCGGCGCTCGATCGGCCGGTACGCCGGGTAGACGAGCACGGCGAGGACGCCGCTGGTGACCATTGCCGGCAGGAACGGGCCGAGCAACAGGCCGATCACGAAGGCCGCGGCGCCGCCCAGGAGGAGCAGGATCACGAGCTGGATGCGGCGTACGTCCTCGGCGGCTACGTTGTTCGCCCGTGCGCCGGACGCCGCCGGGCCGGGCTCGACGGGGCCCCCGGTCGTCTCGTGCATGTCTCACTCCGTGCTGGATTCATCGACGTCGCTGATGGCGACGTACCCGGGTCGGCGCAACGCGTTCGGCGGGCGGCGCGGGTCAGTCCGCGGGGCCGAAGCGTGCGCGTATGGTCCGGGTGCGCCCGGACGGCGGAACCGTCAGTATGTAGAGCCGGTCGTATTCGTCCTCGGAGATCTCGGGGCCCGGATCCCCGCCGAGGGCTTCGACGATGAGCGGGACCGTGTTGCTGTGGCCCACCACGAGCACGACCTCGCCGGTGTGCGCACGGACGCGCTGCGCCACTTCGCGGGCATGTGCGTTCACGTCTCCGCGGCCGACGGGCACGATGGTCGGCTCCACGCCAACCTGGGCGGCGATCGGCGCCGCGGTTTCGCGGGTGCGGCGGTACTCGGTGGTGTAGATGTGCCCGATCCCCGCATCGGCGGCCACGTCCACGAGGGCGCGGGAGCGGGCCAGGCCCGCGGCGGAGAGGGGCGAGTCGGCCGAGTCGGATTCGCGCTCGGCGTGGCGAACAAGTAATACCGTCGTGGGTATCTCCGCCGGCGGGCGGTGCGCGGCCAGCAGGACGGCCAGCAGGCACGCGCAGGCCGAGAGGGCGAGGCGCACGAGATTTCGGCGCATGGGCGGCTCCGGGCTCGCGATGGTTGCGGTTGGGCGGCGCGATTTCGCCGACGCCGCTCAATCTGTCCGCTGGAGATGACACGGGCAAGGACTCTTGCACCGTCCCACGCATGACCGACCGAATCCTGACCAAGGGGGGTGGGTGCACCTGAGGGAGGCGACGCGGCGGCTGGCTGCGTTCGGCGTGGCGCTCGCCGCGCTGCTCGCCGCGGCAATGCCCGCGCGGAGTCAGACCACGGACGCACCCGGACCGGAGAGGGAGCCGGGGGCGGAGCTGAGCGTTTACCTGGTCACCATGGGGCCGGGCGACCAGGTTTGGGAGCGGTTCGGCCACAACGCCATCTGGATCCACGACCCGGTCCGGGGCACGGACAAGGTCTACAATTACGGCATCTTCGATTTCGAGCAGGAGGATTTCCTGCTGCGGTTCATCCAGGGCCGGATGCTGTACTGGATGGCCGCGCACGATGCGGATCTCACGATCCGCGCCTACCAGCTCGCGAATCGCTCGATCTGGCTCCAGGAGCTGAATCTCACCCCCGCGGCGAAGGACGCCCTGCGCGCGTTCCTGGAATGGAACGAGCGGCCGGAGAACCGCTACTACCGGTATGACTACTACCGTGACAACTGTTCGACGCGGGTCCGTGACGCGATCGACCGGGCGCTCGGCGGGCTGCTCCGGGCCGAGGCCGAGCGGCTCCCGGCGACGGGCACGTACCGGTTCCACACCCGCCGGCTGACCGCCGGGGACCGGCTGATCTACACGGGTCTCATGCTCGGGCTGGCCGGTGCGGCGGACCGGCCGATCTCGGTGTGGGAGGAGATGTTCCTGCCCATGCGCCTGCGCGACCACCTGCGTACGGTCATGGTGCAGGACGAGGAAGGCCGGGAAGTACCGCTGGTCCGCTCCGAGATCGTGGTTTTCGAGGCGAACCGGGAGCCGGAGCCGAGCGGGCTGCCGAGGGATACGCCGGGCTATCTGCTCGTGGGCATGGTGGCGGCGGCGGTGCTCGTCGGGCTGGGTGCCCGGGCGGATCGGTCCCGTGCGGCCCGGGCGACGGCCGTTGCGCTGGTCGTGGCGTGGGCGATCCTTTCCGGACTGGGCGGCCTCCTGCTCGCGGGCCTGTGGGGCTTCACGGACCACGTCATCGCGTATCGGAACGAAAACCTGTTCCAGGTCAACCCGCTGAATCTGGCGCTGGCGTTCCTGGTCCCGGCGGCCGCGTGGGGGCGGAGGGGGGCCGGGCGCGCGGCGATTTGGATCGCCGGCGCGAGCGCGGCACTTTCCATCCTCGGCCTTGCCCTGAAGGGACTGCCGGCGTTCGACCAGGTCAACGGGCCGATCATCGCGCTGACGCTTCCCATCAACGTGGGGATCTTCGTGGCCGTCCGTTCGCTGGCCTCCGCCGAGGACAGGAGGGTGGCCGGAGCGTGAACCGCCCCGGGCCGCCGGTTTGGTCAGACCATGGACGCGCGGGTCGGCAGGCCCGCCGTGGGCCGCGCGGCGGCGCTCCGAGGCGACCGGGTTGCAACGGCCGAAGCGATTGTTGCATAATGATTAGCACGGATGATGCACTGGTCCTGCGCGGCCCGCTCTCCGGAGCGGGGATCCGGTCGCCAACCCGTATTGTTCGTATCGTCTCCGGCCTACCGCGTGGACCAGGCCGCGGCAGCGCTCGCGCGGAGTGAAGGGGTGCGGGTTGGACGATCGGACCGAACGGATCGTTCGAGGCGGAAACTCGCCGCCATGGTCCGAAGGTGCGACCCCGCGCAAGCGGACGGCCGTGTTGGATGACCGCAATGAAAGGAGCGATTGCCATGTCGAAGTGGCGTACGTTGTTCGGCAGGACTGCGGTGCTGGGCGGTCTTGGGGCGGTGCTC
>CALCID010000019.1 GCA_937907535.1 uncultured bacterium
TCACACGGGGAGCCACGCTCTGAGCAACGGGGGCCGGCGTCACGGACGCCGGCCCGTCGTTTTTCACGTCCTCGCACGGAAGGACAACGCCGCGGGAAGCAGGGTTCAGCGGGAGACCGTAATGCGGCCGGCGGGTCCTTCGTGGAGCTCGCCGATCACCGAGGCCGCGGGCGTGCCCGCTTCGCGGAGGAGGTCGAGCAACCTGTCGAGCCGCTCGGGTGCAATGGCGATCAGGAGCCCGCCCGAGGTCTGGGCATCGCAGAGGAGCAGCCGCTCCGGGTCCGAGAGGTCGGCGTCCCATTCGACGTCGGCCTCGACATCTCTCTGGTTGCGCCGCGTGCCCCCGGGCACGAAGCCTTCGCCGGCCAGCTCCAGCGCCCCCGGGAGGAGGGGCACGGCGCCGGCTTCGATGCGCGCGGCGACCCCGCTGGCCCTTGCGAGCTCCCGCAGGTGGCCGAGCAGCCCGAAACCCGTCACGTCCGTGGCCGCGCTCGCACCCGCGGCGACCATGGCCTCGGCCGCGCCCCGGTTCAGTTCCGCCATGCTCGCCACCGCCGCGGCGAGGGCGTCCGCGCCGACCGCATCCCGCTTGAAGGCCGTGGACAGCACGCCCGTGCCGATCGGCTTCGTCAGCACCAGCCGGTCCCCCGGGCGGGCGCCCGAGTTCCGGATGATCCGATCCGGATGGACCTCGCCGATCACGCAGAGGCCGTACTTCGGTTCCGGATCGTCCACCGAGTGGCCGCCGATCACCGCGATCCCCGCACGCCTCGCCGTCTCGCCGCCGCCCCGGACGATCTCGCTGAGCAGCCCCTCGTCCAGATGCGCCCGCGGGAAGGCCACGATGTTCAGCGCAAAGAGCGGCCGCGCGCCCATCGCGTAAATGTCCGACAGCGCGTTCGCCGCCGCGATCCGTCCGAAATCGTACGGATCGTCTACTATGGGCGTGAAAAAGTCCACCGTGGCCACCAGCGCTCGATCCGCATCGAGGCGGTAGACGGCCGCATCGTCCGAGGTGCCGGCGTCGACCAGCACCGCTGCATCGTGGAACGGGATCAGGTGACGCAGGACCTGCGTCAGCTCGGCAGCGCCGAGTTTACACGCTCAACCGGCGCCGTGCGAGAGATGGCTGAGCCGGATCCGAGGCCTCTGATCCCTGGGGGTGTCCTGATTCGCCATAGTGTTCAAGACGCTAATCATGACGGTTCATGGCACGGAATCTATGGCGTCCGTCCGGACCGGGCAAAGGCCCGGCCCGGCGCAGGCCCCGTCCCGATCTCGAAGAGGCCGACGGACTCAGGCCGCCGACCGACGCCCGTCGTCCCCGGGCTCCACGAGCAGGCCGGCTTCGTCCGGCGCGGCGACCGCCGCCTGGAACAGCGCCCGCGCCGCCACGTACCGGACCTCCGCCGCGTCGACCTCGAACTGCTTCAGCGCGATCTCGTCCAGGCACGCGACGTACTCCGGGTGCGCCCGCGCCTCGTCCGACGCCGCCGTCGCGCTCGACCGCTCGCCCCGCCGCGCCGATTCCGCCATGAGCCGGTCCCGCAACGCGATGTGCATCGCCTTGCGCCGGTTCTGGAGCGCGGAGAGCTCCCTCCGCTTCCGCGCCAGCTCCATCCCGGCCACCCGGATGTTCTCGATCAACTCCCGCAACAGGTGCGCGTTCGCCTTCATCTCGACTTCTTCCTTCCAGTGCCGCAGCCCGGCCGCCGGCCGCGGCGCTCCAGCGCGGATCGGACGGCCGAGCATGGGTTTCCGGTTGGTACCCCGAACAGACACCGAAGTGCGCCGCCGCGCCGGGAATGGATGTTGCGCCCTGGGAACCTGGGAACCCCAGGCGGAGAGGCGACCATGTCGGATCTCAACGAAACGGGCGGTCCGCCGGAGTTCAATCTGGAAGATGGCATGGCGCTGGCGCGCGCCTACCTGGCGGATCCGTCGGATGTGCCGTGTCCGCACTGTGGGCCGAACACCATCGAGGTGGTGTGCTTCCTCGACGCGCGCAGCATGGAGCACGGAGCTGCGGTGCCGACGTCGCCGGACGGCGACTACACGGTGATCCTCTACTGCCACAACTGCGGGCGGGCGGCGGCGCTGGATCTGAGCCGGGAGGACGGGGACAACCGTCGGGCCGCGTGAGGTCGGCGCGGCCGGCGCAGACCCGTCCGGGCCGTGGAGACCGGGCAGAGATCATGTGCGGTCGGGTAATACGCCCCCACGCTGCCCGGCGGAGCCGCGGGGCGACGCGTCGGGGCGAGCGGAGCGCGCTTCCCTACTGGCAATCGCATCGTCAGTCTGGACAATGCCGTTGCAGGCCCCGACCCGTCCCGATAGACTTGACCTGGCGGGCCGGGCGCGTGTACGCTGACCACCGGCGGCCCTGTGGTGTATCTGCATGGAGACGGTTGGGCAATGGCGCTCCGGTCAGCGGGGTGCCGGCAACACCGGATCGGGTCGAAACTGGGAAAGCTGAACCGCGTGTGGGCCGGGACCGGCGCACGGTCCCGGACAGCATGCAGGAGTGGCACGCAATGGGGAAGATGACGCGCGGCACGTCGTGGCGGGAGCACCGCCTGGCGGACCGCATGGAGCTGGGTGGCACGACCTACACGGTCGATCTGGTCGGTCGCCGCGCCACGGGGGTCCAGGGCTACCGCATGACGGTGGTCTTCCTGCCCCACGAGGGCGGTGACGAAGTCGAGGTGTCGCTGCCGAACGCCGCGAGCACGGCCGAGTTCCACCGCATCGCCCGGGAGCTCGAGGCGGACCCTGACCGGATCGCTGAACTATTCCGTTCGTCGAGGAACGGGTGAACGAGTCGACGCCGTCGATCAGGGAGCGCTTCGCAGCGCTGGCGTCCGCCCCCGAGTCGGAGCTGGACCTGGCGACGGGCGCGCTCCTGATCGCGGCCGAGGAGTATCCGCAGCTCCAGCTGGGGCCGTATCTGCGGCAGCTCGACCTCCTGGCCGAGCGGGTCCACGACCGGCTCGGCGACGAAACCGCGCCGCTCGTCATATTCCAGGAACTGAACCGGGTCCTGTTCGAGGAGGAGGGTTTCCGGGGCAACATCGAGGCGTACTACGATGTGCGGAACTCCTTCCTGAACGATGTCCTCGACCGCCGGCTCGGAATCCCGATCACGCTGAGCGTGGTCTATCTCGAAGTCGGTTGGCGGCTCGGGCTGCCTCTGGTCGGGGTGGGATTCCCGGGGCATTTCCTGGTTCGCTACGAAGGCGAGGCGCTGAGGATCCTGGTCGATCCGTTCGAATGCGGGCGGATCCGGTTCGAGGATCAGGCGCAGGAGCTCCTGGATCGGGTGTACGGCGGCATGGTCCGCATGCAGCCGGAGTATCTGCGGTCGGTCGGGAAGAAGGACATCCTGGTCCGGCTGCTCATGAACCTGAAGGGGATCTACCTGAACGCCAGGGACGACCGCCGGGCGCTCTCGGTGATCGACCGGATCCTGCTGCTCAGGCCCGGGGCGGCGGGGGAGATGCGGGATCGCGGCCTGCTGCTGGCCAGGATCGGGCGGGTCGAGGAGGCGATCGCGGAGCTGGAGCGGTACCTGGATGCATCGCCGGGGGCGCCGGACGCGTGGCGGGTGCGGGAAGTCATCGCCGCGCTGAACCGGGGCGAGCTGCGTCCCTCTTGAGGTGGTCTCCGGTGCGTGGCAGAACGAACGAGACGACCGGGACCCGGGCGCCGCGGCGGGAGCCGTCGCCAGCGCCGCGGTCCCGGATGTCGTGGGAAGGATCATGAGCGGGTTGCCGTTGCGAAGCGTGCACGAGACGCTGGGCGCGCGGTTCGGGGAGGTCGGGGGCGTGATGGTCCCGCGGAACTACGGGGATCCGGCGGCCGAGTACGCGGCCGCCCGGTCGGGCGCCGCGGTCGTGGACCGGTCGGAACGGGGGCGGATCCGGGTCTTTGGCCGGGATCCGGTCCGGATCGTCCACGGGCTGGTCACGAATGACGTGGCGGGCGCCGGGGCGGGGCAGGGGGTCTACGCCGCGCTGCTCACGCCGAAGGGCAAGATGCTGGCGGACCTGCGGATCTTCCGGCTTGCCTCCGGGGAGATCGTGCTGGACGTGGAAGCTGCCGCGAAGGAGAACGTGCTGGCCACGTTCCGCAAGTACGTGCCGCCGCTCTTCGCGCGTTTCGAGGATGTGAGCGCCGGACACGGCGTGCTCGGCGTGTTCGGGCCCGGGGCGCGGGAGGCGATTGCGCGGGTCGTCACGGACCTGCCGGCCGCCGATGCGCCGGAAGACGCGTTCTTGGAGACCGCGTTCGACGGCGCGCCGCTCCTGGTGGCGCGCACCCTCTTCGCCGGCGTGGACGGCTACGATCTGTTCGCACCGGCGGACTCCCTGGTGCCGCTCTGGCACGGGCTCGTCGATGCGGGCGCGCGGCCCATGGGCCACGGCACGCTGGACGTGCTCAGGATCGAAGCCGGCCGTCCGCTCTGGGGCGCGGAGCTGGACGAGAACGTGATCCCGCTGGAGGCCGGGCTGCGGGAGCGCGCCATCAGCGACACGAAGGGGTGCTACACCGGCCAGGAGGTCATCATCCGGATCCTCCACCGCGGACACGTCAACTGGCATCTGCGCGGCATGCTGCTCGGGGATGTTCCGGTCCCTGCCCGCGGTGCGCCCCTGCTGCGCGAGGGCGAGTCCCGGCAGGTCGGCCGGGTGACCAGCGCGTGCTCGTCTCCCGCGTTCGAGCAGACCATTGCGCTCGGCTACGTGCGCCGGGAGGTTGAGCCGCCGGCGGAGCTCCGGCTGGGAGCGCCGGATGGGCCGCCGGTCCGGGTCGTGAGCCTACCGTTCGGGGACTCGGCGGAGCTGGCCGGGGGGGGCTTCCCCGGCTGACCTGCTCGGCGCAGCTGGCCGCACCGGGGCACCGGACCGGTCGCGGCCGGGCCGCCTTCCATTCTCGGGATGGAGGCGACGTCGTCCCGGCCGCGTCGCCGGGCGCCTCGACCTCCGCGCCGCGCAGCCGGCCTCCACTGCGTCCGTCCGATCCTCCCGGAGCGCCGTACCCACCGCCCGCTCCCGGGGCCGGCCCGCTTCACCACAGTCGGGTCTCCTTCCCCACCCCCGCTCGAGTAGACGCTGACCGCGGCCGGAGCATTTGCGACGATCGCGGTCTGGCGAGGCGTGAGCCCTCCCCGCCGATCCGACCTCCGCCCTGGAGTGCGGTTCGAGGGTCCGCTTCGTGCAGCCCGGGGCGTTGCGGAGACCGACCCAGGAGCAGGAGGACCGCCATGAGCCCGAGGAAGTGGCCGCACCCGCAGGAATGGCTGGCCCGTCGCTACCGCCGTGCGCACGAGGCATGGGATCGCGAGCCCGTCGGCCGGCTCGAGCGCGCGGGGTTCGGGGACCTCGAGGGGTTGCAGGGCGACTACGCGCGGCGCCCCGCCTACTGGCGGACGCGGGGGGAGCTCCAGCGGCCGCGCCCCGTCGGGAGCGGCTGGCCGCACGGAGTCCATGAGCTCACGCCCGAGCAGGAAGAGAGGCACCTGCGCGCGTTCCGGGACCGGGACCTGGCTCGCGCCGTCGACTTCGCGCTCTACAACGCCATCGGCCCCGCAGCGGACCGGATCGCCGTCTACGCCAAAGACGCGGTGATCACCCTCGCGGGCGTGGTGCCGGATCGAGCGTACGCCCGGGAGGCGGTGGCCACCGCCCGAGCGATCCCGGGGGTGCGTCGCGTTCGGAACGGGCTCCGGACCATGCGCGGGGGCGTCGGTCCCCAGCTCCACTGACGCGCTCCGGGAGCCGACGAGCCCGCGAGAGCGACGCGCGAGCGAACACGGTCGGTGCCCCGCCTCCCGCCGCGAGGCACCAATGGATTGCGCCGGTGGCGGAACGGGCGCATCTTGCCGGGCGTCTCAGCAAAGTGCAGCCAGGAACTCGATCGTTGATGCGAGGCGAACCGGTGAGTACGGAAGCGGACCGCAAGCCGGAAGGAGAGGGCCGCGGTCCTTTCATTCACATTTTCGTCTACGGCACCCTGCGTCGGGGCGTGGCCGCGTCCCCGCTCATGGAGCGGTGCGAGCTGGTCGTGCCCGCCACGGTGACGGGCACCCTCTACGACATCGATGGAGAATTCCCCGCCCTGGTCCTGGCGGGGAATGGACGGGTCCACGGCGAAGTGTGGCGCTGCCCGGCCGACATCCTGCCGGAGCTGGATCGCTACGAGGGCATTGACGACCGGCTCTTCCGCCGCGTCGCGCTGCGCGCCGGCGGCATCGCCTGCTGGACCTACGTTGCGGGCCCGGCGCTGGCGGCCCGGCTCCAGCCGGACCGCCGCATCCCGGGCGGCCGCTGGCCACCGGCCGAGCCGCCACGCTAGGCGCCGCGCCTCACCGCACGGCCACGCCCTTACCGCACGGTCACGTCCTTACCGCACGGTCACGTCCGCGTCGTTACGCGGCTTGAGTTGCCAGGCCCCGCCGCCGGCGGCCGGTACGAGCAGCCCGGTCACGTCGATGGTGGCGTCGACCGAGAAGCGCGAGCGCGAGATCCCCGTACTCGGATCGATCACGATCTGCAACGAGCCGCTCGCGTCCTGGACCGTGAGCACCACATTCCCGCTCTGCTGGTCGTCGATGATGTCGACGATCCGCACGCCCACGACCCGGACCTGGGCCGCGTCGAGCTGGCCCTGGTCCGCGTTCGCCGCCTGGGCGGCGGTGAGCTGGACGGGCGCGGGGAGCCCGGCGCCGATCTGGAGCAGCGTCGGAGTGACATCCCGTAGGACGCGCTGACCGTTGACCACGGCAATGGTGCCGAGCATGCTGACCCGGTCGCCCGCCGCCACCGGCGTCCCGGTGGTCAGGTTCGTGGTGCGGATCGCGCCCGTGTTGTCCCAGAGGTGGACGCTGCCATCCGTGAAGTCGCCGCGCGCGTTCAGGGCGACGCCCTCGATCCGGACCGTGCGCCCGACCGGGAGCGTCCGGGCCTCGGAAATCGTCACCGTCGGCCAGTCGACCGCCAGGTCGGCGTTCGACCGAGGCTTGAGCTGCCAGCGCGCGCTGTTCTCGACCGGGACGAGCACGCCGGTGCCCGAGACCAGGATTGCGCCCGGCACGAACGGCCCGGGGTTGATTCCCGCGTGCAACAGCACCTCGAGCGGCCCGCTCCCATCGTTCACGGTCACGCGGACATAGCCATCGAGCGTCTCGCTCGTGCTGAGGATGAGCGCGTTCGCCACGCGGACCAGCGCGGCATCCCGCGTACCCTGGTTGGCGCCCGCCGCCTGCGCCGTGCTCAGCGCCACGGGCACCGGCAGCTCGGACGAGCCCAGCCGCTCGACTGTCGCATCGATCAGGACCGGCTGACCCTCGAACACGCTGACGCGGCCGATCACGCCAATGCTGTCCCCCACCGCGATCGGCTGAGCCGGCTGCTGGACCTGCATGGCGCGGATCGCTCCGGTCGCGTCCGCCAGGTGCAGGGTGTTGTCCCCGAACACGTTCCAGCCGGTCAACGCCTTGCCGCGGACGTAGACCCGCCTGCCGACGGCCTCCGCGCGCGCCTGCGCGACCGTGACCGTCGGGAACGAAATTGAGAGGTCCAGAACGGAGCGAGGCTTCAGACGCCACGTCCCCGTCGGGGTGGGCACGAGCAGCCCGACCACGTCCAGCACGCCGCCCAGCCTGTACGGCTCGAAGGAAATTCCGGTGTGCTGGTCGATCAGGACCTCCAGGATGCCGGTGCCGTCGTCCGTGGTCAGCAGGAGATCGCCGGCGGGGGTCACGGCCCGGTCAATGATGATCGTGCCGGAGACCCTCACCTGCGCCGCGTCGAGCTGACCGCCGTTCGCGTTCGCGGCGGTCGCGGCGTTCACCGTGACGGGCGCCGGCGGCTCGGCGCCGGGCCGCAGCAGGATGATCGTCGCGTCGTTGACCGTCGGCTGGCCGTCACGCAGGGCGATGGAGCCGATGACCCGGATCGTGTCCCCGGGCGAGAAGGTGGCCTCGAGCGCGCGCGTCACCCGGATCGTGCCCGTCGCGTCCTGGACGTGCACCGTCGAATCCCCGAACGTGTGCCAGGCGTTGAGGGCCGCGCCCTCGACCAGCACCCGCGAACCGACCGGAAGCGTTCTCGCCTCGCCCACCGTCGCGGGCGGGAAGCTCATGGCCACCTCGAACTCGACCGTGTCCCGAGCCGGGACGGTGAGGCGGTTCGTGCCCCCGCGCGCCACGCGCAAAGTGTCCGGAACGGTGCTGGCGTCCACGACCAGCTGATACTGGCCGACCGGCACCCGCGGCATGGTGAAGATGCCGCCGGCATCGGTGTTGGCGCGCGCCACCGTATCCCGCACGCTCCGCAGCAGCAGCATACGGATCGTCGGCGCCGGGGCATCCACGTTGGGGTCCCACTGGTTGTTGCCGTCCCGGTCCACGAACACGTGCCCGACGACCGTGCCGGTCTCGGAAATGGTGAGGACACGGTCCGAACCGGATTCGCAGCTCGCGGCCACGCCCACGGCGAGGCCGAGCCAGAGGAAGCGTGTGATCAAGCGGCGCATCAGTAGTTCACCCTCAGGCCGAGGCGGAAGATGCGGCCGGCGGTCCGCCGGGCCAGCGGCTTGCCGAAGTTCGGGTTCGCGACGAGCGGAACCGCGACGGTCCCCGCGACCGGGTCGCGCACCAGGGCCCGGCTGTCGTCCACGAGGTACAGCGCACGGTCGACTGCACCGAAGTCCGACTCGATCAGGTTCAGGCCGTCCACGAAGAGCTCCGTGTCGTACCGGCCGAGCCGCATGAGCGAGAGGGAGAGACGCGCGTCCAGCGAGTGGATCGACTCGCCGCGGCACGCGTTGCGCTCCACGAAACGCCCGACCTGCGAACGGAGGCATTCCCACTGCCGGACCAGCTCGTCGGTGCCGGGGATCGCGTTGTCCACGAAGGCCGGATCGTTGCGGCCCGAGCCGTCCCCGTTCATGTCGACGCCGTCCCGGAACCCGGGGGTGAACGGGTACCCCGACTGATACCGGTAGACGCCGGCGATGCTGACGCCCGCCAGGATCGGCAGTCGCAGCTCGGCGCCGACGGCGAGCCGGTGCGGAACGTCGAAATCCGACCGGCCGTCCGCCCAGTCGCGGTCGTTCAGACTGTCCGGGAAGGGCGAAAGTTGGGCCTCCGGCCCGCCGCCCCGCCCGGAGAGCCAGTTGTCCGTGGTTCTCGAGAAGGTGTAGCGCGCGAACAGGCCGAGCGACCCCGAGGGCTGGTGCTCGAGCTCGAAGGTCACGGCCCGGTAGTCCGAATGCCCATCCGGATTGAACGCCGAGACCACGTCGTAATCCGCGAAGCGCCGGTTCGAGCCCAGGACTGCCGCGACCATGGAGCCGGACTGCGCGAGCGTGCCGTACACGGGCCGGCCGTGCGCGTCGACCGCCACGGGGGAGGGCATCAGGTTGATGTCCGCCCGGCGCGGCAGGAAATCGGTATGGCGGTAAACCGCAGAAACGTGGAGCGCCGTGGACGGCCCGAGCTGCCGGCTCATGCCGACGCTCGCGCGGAAGGTGCGCGGCGCCTCGAAATCCGGACCCAGCAGCGCGAGCCGCGGCCCCATGAACGGGGCGCTCAACGTGTCCGGGAGCTCAGGCCAGCTGCTCAGCTCGCCGAAGCCACGCCGCACCCGCACGGTGCCGCTGTGCGAAACGAGCTCCGCGAGGATCGCGGGATCGACCAGGTCATAGTAGATCCCGGCGCCGCCCCGGAGGACCCAGTTCCCCTGCTCCTGGACATCCCAGACAAATCCGAGCCGCGGGCTCAACTTGCCCCGGCTCCGCGGGATCCGGTTGTTGAGCAGGCCGCTCCGCCGCGCCCAATCCACGTCGAGGACGATCTCGTCCTGGGGGAGCTGCTCCCGTTCGTAGCGGACGCCGATCGTCACGTCGAAGCCGGGACCCGCGTTCCACGTGTCCTGCGCGAACGCCGCGAACTGGAGCACGTTGAAATTCGCCGCGGGCAGCCCGCCGGAGAGCTGCATGAAATAGCCTTCCCGGCGTTCGAACTCGTCCACGCCGCCGAACACGAACTCGCCGCCCCGGCCGTACCCGTAGGTGTACTCGTGCTTGTTGTACAGCGCGGCCAGGCCGAACTTGAGGCGGTGCACGTCCGAGATGCGCTGGAAGGTCTGACTCCCGAACACGACCGACCGGGCAACCGCGCCCGGCAACGCCGCATCCGCACCGAACGCGAGCCCGCCCACCGTGATGCGCGTGCTCGGCAGCGCCTCGCCGACGAACTCCTGGACAGTGCTGCCCTGGCCGACCAGGTACTCACGTTCGCTCCGCTCGATCCCGAACCGGAGCTCGTGGGTCCAGCGGCTGCCGAGCACGGACGCCAGACTCGCCGCCAGCGACAGGTCGTTCCCCTGGAACTGCGATTCCGGGCTCGCGCTGCGCGCGGCGCCAGGGTCGAAGCTCGCGGCGGGCAAGGACGAGATGTTCGTCCGCACCATCAGGGCGTGCTCCGGCGCGATCTGCCAGTCGAACCGGCCGAAGCCCGAGACCGCTTCGTTGCGGAACGACCGCGGGCGCTGATACGCCTCGAGGTCGACGCCGTACACGCTGCGCGCGACGGGCACCAGCTCGGCCGCGGCCGATTCCACCTCCCACGCCCGGGGGAACGGCGCCTCCGAGCGCCACGCCTCGATGCCCAGAATGAATTGCGCGGTGTCCCGAATGATCGGACCGCTCATCAGGAACCCGCCCCGCAGGGCGTTGTGGCTGACCGCGCCGGGCTCGAAGTACTTCGAGGACCACAGCCCGCCGCCGGACCAGGTCCCGAAGGTGCGGACCTCCAGGTCGCGCGTGCCGCGTCGGGTGTGTCCGGTCAGGTAACCGCCCGCGAAGCCGGACCACTCGACGTCGATCCCGTTCGTCACCAGCTCGACCCGGTCGAACGCGCTCAACGGGAACGCGGAGCCGGGGAGCACCCCGTCGGCCAGGTCGGGGTGCCGGGTGCCGGCGTACGGGACGCCGTCGATGACCATGCCGGACAGCGAGCGCGGCAGGCCCTCCACCTCGAGCTCGGGCGTGGCGATGGTCGACGACCGCAGCGCGTCCGCCAGCTCCCGGCGCCGGTCCGGCAGGCGGTGCAGCTCGAAGCGCGAGATCTCCTGGCTCTCACCGGCTCGCGCCCTGGCCAGCGCGTTCGCTCCGTAGGCGACGACGTGCACGCTGTCGACCGGCGGCGGCGCAGGCTCCAGCTCGATGACCAGATCCACCTTCCGGCCGGGCCGGACCGGGATCCCGGTGATCCGCTGGGGCCGATACCCGAAACGCTCGGCGAACAGCTCGAACTCGCCCGGCGGCAGCACGCTGATCGTGAACCGCCCGGTATATGAGGTCGTGACCACGCGCGTGAGCCCCGACGTGGTCTCCGTCAGGACGACCGAGACCTCGCCGAGGGGCCGACCGTCCGGCCCCTGGACGACACCTCCCACGGTGCCACCGGTCAGGCTCTGCGCGAGGACGGTGGATGCGAACGCGAGCGATATCAACGACGCGCTCACTCCGCAAGCGATGAAGCGCGGCAACCGACTCATATGGGGAACTGAGCGTGATGAGGGTGTGGTCTCAGCGGGTAGGCTGAACGGACCAGAACTTTCGGCTGCAATCATAATTTTTTCGGTTGGCACCCGCAATCCGAGGCCCGACCGAGCCGAGATAGGAGATGGCGTCTCGAACGTCCGCGGAAATGCCTGTCGTTAGCGGACAGGCGGGGGCTTGGGGCAAGAATCGGACCATGATCGGCGCCCGCACCCGCGTGGCGCGGCGCCTGATCCGCACGGGCGCTTCCGACCGCGCCGGCGCGCAGAGCATGGCGGGAGCTTGCGGTGGCGGTGCGCGGGGCCGAATGTGGTGCGGCCGCCGGCGTGGGCGCGGGTGTGGAACGCGGGGGTGGAGTGCCCGGTCTCCTGTGGAAAGGATGCCACAGTCCCGGGGCCGCGAGGAGGGTGCAGAGCAGGGACGGGATCTGGTACGGATTCTGCACCCCTGCGGCGCCCTCCGCGCGGCGTTCGCGCCGGCACCGACCGAAACGACTCCTCGAAGGCGCGCCGCGAGCGCAGGTCCAGCACCGCGGACGCAGCCGGTGTGACGGGACGGACTGTGCAGGATCCACTGGAGACAGATTGCGGGAAGCCATCCCGGCGCGGGGCCGGCTGGCTGATCAAGCTCGTGGTATCCGGGCTGTTGATCGCCTGGGTGGTGGGGCGTGCCGATCTCGCGCAGGTGCTCGCCGCGCTGAAGAGCGCGAAGCCGGGCTACGTGGTGGTGGCGGCCCTGACGTACCCGGTCGGCTGGACCATCAGCATCACGCGCTGGAGGTTGCTGCTCGGCGCGATGCGTACGCGGGTCCCGCTCTCCCAGGTCGTCCAGTCCTACCTGTCGGCGATCTTCGTGAACAACCTGCTGCCCTCGACGGTGGGCGGAGACGCGCTCCGGATCTACGATTCCTGGCGGTGGGGCGCGGGCAAGGCCGGCGCGGTGGCGGTGATCGCGGTCGACCGGCTCATGGGGGTCTTCGTGCTCCTGGCCTTCGCGGTCGGGGCCATGACGTTGGCGCCGCACGTGATCGAAGAGCTGCCGCTCCTGCCCCTGTGGATGGGGATGAGCGCGGCGGCGCTCGTGGGGCTCGCGGGCGCGGCGTTCCTCCCGATCCCGGGCGTCCGCGCCTGGGCCGCCGGGCAGATGCGCCGGCTCCCCCCGGTGCTGCACCGTCCGGTATTGCGGTTCGCCGAGGCGTTGCGCGGGTTCCGGGACGACCCGAAGGTGCTGCTGCGGGCGCTGGGGCTCTCGGTGATGCTGCAACTGAACGTGATCCTCCACTACGTGCTGCTCGCGAAGGCGCTCTCCCTCCCGGTGCAGACGTCCGCGTTCTTCCTGATCATCCCGATCTCCCTGGCCATCATGACGATCCCGATCACGGTCAACGCGATCGGGTTGCGCGAGAACGTCTTCGCATTCTTCCTCGGGATGTTCGGCGTGCCGGTCTCCACCGCGCTCGCGTTCTCCTGGCTGGCCTTCGGCCTGGTCCTGCTCCAGGGCAGCGTCGGCGGCGTGGTGTACGCGTTGCGCGGGAGCGGCGGTGTACGTGAGGTGCCGGACGCAGCCAGGTCAGCAGTGGCCCCGGACGCCGACAGTCGCCCCGTGCCAGGCTCGTGATGGAGCGGCCCATGTCCGACGTACGGCAACACAGATTCAGCTGTGAGCCCTCCCGGCCGGCCCCGGCCTCCGGCCCGGCGTCACCCGGGCGATGCGCCGGGCGCACCCCGAACCCCCTGGTGCGCTAGCTCCGAGCAGCCGGATATCGGAATCGAGCATAGAATCCACCGGATGACGACGTCGCAATGGAAACGAGGGCCACGGAATGGTCGCCGAGGTGTCTGCCTGCGCACGGCCGCAGTGCGTTCACGTATGGGAACGAATGAGACGTACGGGGGAGCCGATCGATGAGCAATGAGGTCTTCGGGCGTCTGGCCCGCATCGTGGCAGACACGTTCGGCATCGATTCCGGCACGGTCACGCCGGAGATGACCGCAGAGGACGTCCCGAACTGGGATTCGCTGAACCACCTGCGGTTGATCAGCGCGGTCGAGGCGCACTTCGGAATCCGGTTCACCATGGCGGAGGTCATGGGATTCCAGAACGTCGGCGACCTGTTGGCGGTGGTCGAGCGCAAGAGCGAGGCGGCATGAAGCTCGGGGTGTTCGCGCGTCGATTCCTGGTGCCGGCCCATCTCCGCACGCTGATCTACTTCCTGAGGAATCGCGCGCTGGTGAGCCCCAGGGCGGAGGTGGATTTCACGCCGAACCTGGTGCTCGGGAAGGGCGTCGTGATCAGCGCGTTCAGCAAGATCAAGGCGACGGACGGGCCGCTCATCTGCGGCGACGGCGTGATGATCGGGCCCGGTTGCTTCATCAGCTCCGGGAGCCGCGGCATCCGGATCGGGGCGAACACGCTGATCGCCGCGAACACGGTGATCGTGGGGAACAACCACAGCTACGACCGGCTCGACATGCCCATCAAGGAGCAGCCCCTCCGGTCGCTCGGGATCGAGATCGGGCCGGACGTCTGGATCGGCGCGAACGTGTGCATCCTGGACGGCGCGAAGATCGGCGAAGGCGTGGTGGTGAGTGCGGGATCGGTGGTATCCGGCACGATCCCGCCGCGCATGATCGTGGCCGGGAACCCGGCGAAGCCGGTGTTCGAGCGCCGGTAGTCCCGCCGAGCTCAGCCCGGAACCGGCTGCCAGGCGGCGAGGGCGTTCCGATCGATCTTGCCGTTCGCGTTCAGGGGCAGCGCATCGAGCCGGTGGATCGCGGCCGGGCGCATGTATGAGGGCAGCCGGGTGGCCAGGGCCTGGGCCACCGTTTCGACCGGGATCGTGCCGCCTTCGAGGAAGAGGACCAGGCGCGGGTGCCCCACCTCCGTACGCTGCACGACCGCAGCCACCGCTGATGCGTCACAGACCTCCCGGGTATGCGATTCGATTTCGGCCAGTTCGATCCGGTGTCCGTCGATCTTGACCTGGTGGTCGGTCCGGCCGCGCCAGGAGACCGTTCCATCCGGATCCCGGCTCGCCAGGTCGCCGGTGCGATAACACGTCACCGGCCGGCCGTCGATCACCCGGGTGAAGTATGCAGCCGCGGTCCGCTCGGGATCGTTCCAGTACTCTCCGGCGAGCTGCGGGCCGTACAGGCAGAGCTCGCCGACCTCCCCGTCCGCGACCTCGGCGCCGGTCTCATCCAGGATCACGCCCCCCATGCCGTGCACGGGCGTGCCGATCGGGACGATGCCATTGACCGCCCGGGCGGTGGAAGCGGACCGGTCCCAGCGGTACGTGTAGCAGAAGATCGTTGCCTCGGTAGGCCCGTACGTGTTCTGGATCACGGCGTTCGGCACGCACGCGGCCCATCGTTCGACGAGCGCCTGCGGCAAGGCCTCGCCGCAGAAGAGGTTGTAGCGCAGCGCGGGGAGCGAGATCTCGTCGAAGAACCGGCTCAGGTACGTGAGCACCGACGGCACCAGCATCGCGACCGTGGACTCCGACTCGGCAAGGGTGCGGTAGACGTTCAGGTAGAACGTGCCCCTGCGCGGGACCACGTGCACGCTCGCGCCGAGCGCCCACGGCACGAAGATGTTCATGACGGACAGATCGAAGCCCAGATCGAACATCTGGAGGAATCGATCGTCCGCGGACATCGCGTAGAAGCCGTCACGGAGCCACGCGTCCGCGAAGCTCGCCAGGTTCCCGTGCCGGATCGGCACCCCCTTGGGCCGCCCGGTCGTGCCGGAGGTGAACAGGATGTACGCGAGCTGGTCCGCATCCGCGCGGCGTGGTGCCACGTGCCCGGTCGGCTCGCCGGGACTGTTGCGGTCCTGCGACAGGTTGGCGACGTCGATCCACGGGCAGCCGGTGGCGTCCGCGGCGGCACGGGCCGCAGGATGGTCCTGGCTCGAAATCACCGCCTGGAGGCCGGCATCCTGGATGATGTCCCGGTTGCGCCGTTCCGGATTCGCGGTGTTGAGGGGGGTGTAGGCGGCGCCGGCGAGCCAGCAGCCGAGGAGCGCCGCATAGGTCATCCGGTCGTCGTGGGCGACGACGCCGATCCGTTCCGGGGCGTCCGCCGCCTCCAGGATGCGAGCGGCAACGGCGTGCGCGGCGCCGAGGAGATCGGCGTAGCTGAAGCACCCATCGTGACATACCAGCGCGGTGCGGTCGGCGTGCCGTTGCGCGCTGTCCAGGATGCGAAGGAGGAGGTCGTGCGACGTCGCGTGCATCATCCGGTTCCTGGCCCGAGGGAGGGTTTCGACGCATCCGCCGGCTCCCGCTGGGAGCCGATGCTAGCGTGGTTCGGTGAGCGGCGTCAATGGGCGGGAGGGGACGGGAACCCACCGGGCGGCGCGAGCGAGTGTCTTGAGCTACGAACCGGCGCAACGGTATTTTTCTTGCGACCCGGTCGTGGGCTCGGTGCGACCCACGTTTTCTCCTTCGCCCGATCGTGAGCCAATCCCTCAAGTCCGTGGTGCAGCCGCCCGACAGGGCGCCGGTGGCGGGCGATCCAGCCAGCCGCGGAAAAGCGTCCGAGCCCATGCGAGTGCTCGTGCTGGGTCCGCACCCGTACTACATCGATCGGGGCACTCCGATCGATGTCGACATCCTGTTGAGGGCGTTGAGCGAGCGGGGCGAGCGGGTGGATGCGCTGGTCTACGCGGACGGGGAGGACCGGCACTACGAGAACGTCCGGCTGCACCGCATCCCATCGATCCGGTTCCTGCACGGTGCCCGGCCCGGGCCATCGCTGAAGAAGCTGCTTTCCGACGTTCTCTTCTTCTTCACCGCGCTGCGGCTCGTCCTTAGGAACGATTACGACGTCATCCACGCGGGCGAGGAGGCGGCGGCCATGGCGCTGGTGTTCCGGCTGATCCGCGGGGTGCCGTACGTCTATGACATGGACTCGTCCGTGGCGCAGCAGATCGTCGAGCGGTTCGGCTGGCTGCGCTTCATGGCCCCGCTCTTCAACAGGGTCGAGGCGCTGCTGCTCCGGCACTGCGTGGCGGCGGCGCCGGTCTGCCTGCCGCTGGCGAAGCTGGCGGAGACGCGGGGTGCTCCGGTGGTGTTCACGCTGCACGACATCTCCCAGCTCGAGCCGCCGGCGGAGGAAGAGGGTCCGCCGCTCCGTGAGCGGCTGGGGGTGCCGGGGCCGGTCGTGCTCTACGTGGGCAACCTCGAGCCGTACCAGGGGATCGACCTGTTGCTCGAGAGCTTCGTGATCGCGAGCCGGGAGCACGAGGGGTTGACGCTTGCGATCGCGGGGGGCCAGGACGGGGACATCCGGGCATACCGCCGCAAAGCGGAACGGTTGGGGATCGGGGACCGGACGCACTTCCTGGGGCGCTGGCCCGTGACGAAGCTGGGCGCGCTGCTGCGGAGCGCGGACATCCTGGTGGCGCCGCGGATCAAGGGGATCAACACGCCGCAGAAGGTCTTCCCGTACCTGCATTCGGGGATCGCGGTGCTGGTCACCGGCATCCCTGCCCATACCATGGTCCTCGATTCATCGGTGGCGTATATCGCGGCGCCGGAGCCCGCCGCGTTCGCGAAAGGGATGGTGGAGCTGGCGCGGGATCCGGAGCTGCGCCAGCGGCTCGGGGAGGCGGGGCGCGCGTTCGTCGAGCGCAACCACACGTTCTCGGCGCACCGGCGCCGGGTCGACGAGCTGTACGATTATCTGGCACAAACCATTTTGCGACGGTAGCCGCAACGCGGGGCCGGTCGGCGGTGGGCCGCGGGCCGGCCGTGGTCGGCGTGGTCGTTCTCAAAGGAGAGACACGTGCGCGTACTCGTAACGGGCGGGACGGGCTTTACGGGCAGCCACCTGGTGCGCCGCCATCTGGAACTCGGGCACCACGTGACGGTGGTGGACAATCAACCGGGCCTGTTCGCGGATGAGCTCCAGGCGCTCGGCGCGGAGCTGGTCCTGGGCTCGGTGACGGACGCGGAGCTGATGAACCGTACGGTCCGCGGCCACGACGTGGTGTACCATCTCGCGGCGGCGTTCCGGAAGATCAACGAGCCGAAGAAGACGTACTGGGACGTGAACGTGGAGGGCACGCTCAACGTGCTGGCGGCCGCCGAGCGCGCGGGTGTGCCCAAGGTCGTGTACTGTAGCACGCAGGGCGTGCACGGCGACGTCAAGAACCCGCCGGGTGACGAGGACTCTCCCATCGCGCCCGCGGACTACTACCAGTACACGAAATGGGAGGGCGAGCGGGTCTGCGCCGAGTTCATGGACCGCGGGATGGACATCACGATCGTCCGCCCGACGGCGATCTACGGGCCGGGCGACCCGGGCCGCTTCCTGATCCTCTTCCGGCTCGCCCAGAAGGGGCGGTTCCTGATGTTCGGGGACGGGAAGACCACGTATCACCCGGTCTACATCGACAACCTGGTCGACCTGTTCCTGCTGGCGGCCACCCATCCGGCGGCGAAGGGGCGCACGTACATCGGCGGCGATGAGCACTACTACACGTTGAACGACCTGGTCAAGGCGGTCGGCCGGGCGATCGGCGTGGACGTGGACATCGTGCACCTGCCCTTCACGCCGCTCTGGCTGGCGGCGGTGGCCGTGGAGTTCGCGTGCATGCCCTTCCGGATCTCTCCGCCGCTCTTCCGCCGTCGCGTGGACTGGTTCCGGCAGGTCCGCGCCTTCAAGATCGACCGCGCGAAGCAGGAGCTGGGCTACCGTCCGGCGGTGGGGCTGGAGGAGGGGCTCGCCCGGACGGCGGAGTGGTACCGGGCGAACGGATACATCTCCGCGTAGCCGGCGTACGCGACGTCGCCCCGATCCCGGTGCCCGGTGAGGCCTGGTGCGGCTCGCCGGGCGTCGTCATGTCCGGGGCGACGTCATCCAGGCTCCCTCCCGCGGCCGCTCGCCGGGTGCCCGGCGGAATCCACCGGCATCCGACGAACGATCCGGGGCAAGGCTGAAGACCGGCTCAGGCCGAGCCGGCGACGGCGCGGCCCGCGCGGCGCACCGGCGTGAGCTTGTGGTTCGGCCCGCGCGGGTGCTTCACCAGCCGATTGCCAATGGCGAGGTAGTCCAGGTTGCCCGCGAGGAACGCACGCACGCAGTCCTCCGCGTCACAGACGATGGGCTCCTCGTGCATGTTGTAGCTGGTGTTGATGATGGCGGGCAGCCCGGTGCGCCGGTAGAACGCCTCGATGATCCTGTAGTAGCCCGGATTCCGGTCCCTGCGCACGAGCTGTGGACGGGCCGTGCCGTCGAGGTGCACCACGCCGGGCATCGCGTTCCGCATCCACGGCGTGCAATCGACGGTCACCGTCATGAACTCGGCCGGGTGCTCCGCCCCGTCCACGTTCTCGAAGCAGCGGTGCCGCTCCTCGTACAGCGCGGACGGCGCGAACGGCATGAACTCCGTGCGCCGCAGGTTCCGGTTCAGCCAGTCGTTGACGGTCGGGTCCGTGGGCTGGTAGAGGATCGACCGGTTGCCGAGCGCGCGCGGCCCGTACTCCATGCGCCCCTCTGCCCGGGCGACCACGTAGCCCCGCACCAGCAGATCCGCGATCGTCTCCTCGATCGGCTCGGTGACGGGCTCCGGCTCGAGGCCGTGCGCCCGGAGCGCGGCGTCCACCTGGGACTCGCCGAGGTCCGGGCCCAGATAGACGTCTGCCAGCGGCTCGGGCTCGTAAGGCATCGTTCGGTCCAGGACGCCGGGCACGCACGCGGCCAGGGCGGCGCCCACCGGGAGCCCGCCGTCCCCCATGTGGGGATGGATGAAGATGGCGTCCACCTCGGGGAGCTCGTGCACCTCCTGGTTGACGCGCACGTTCGCAAACACGCCTCCGGCCATGGCCACGATGCGCAGCCCCGTGACCCGCGCCCAGTGCCTCACGTAGCGGCGGACGAGCTCCTCGGTGTGCCGCTGGATGCTGGCCGCGAGGTCTTCCCGCGTCCAGCCCCGCGGCAGCCGCCGCTCGAGCGCGCGGACCGCGCCGAGGTGCGCCACGCCCGCGCGGTTGATGAGCGTGCCGTTCCGTTCATCGATGAATTCGGCGAGCAGCGACATGTACTTCGGCTCCCCGTGCGCGGCGAGGCCCGTGACCTTGCCTTCGTGCTTCATGGCCTTGAAGCCGCACAGGTGCGTGGCGTAGGCGTAGTAGTTGCCGAGCGAGTTGTACGCGGAAACCTCGTGGAGATACTCCCACCGGCCGTTGCGCACGGCGTAGACCAGCGAGCTCTTGCGGTCCCCGCCGCCGTCGATGGACACCACCAGCGCGTCCCGGAAGCCGCTCGTGTAGTAGGCCGAGGCGAGGTGCGCGAAGTGGTGGTCGACGAATCGGACGGGACAGCGGATACCGAACTCTTCGCGCAGGATCCGCCGGATCTCGCGGCGACGCCGCGCCCAGCTCGGCGCGAGCATCGCGTAGTAGGCGGTCTCGAGGAACGGAAGGTAGCGGCGGTACCTCGCGAACGTACCGGCCGCACGCTTGATCATCCCGCTCACACCGGCGGGCGGTTGCTGGAACCAGCCGTGGAACGCCTGTAGCTCGTCGACGAAGATGTCGTCGCGGCCCCCGACGAGCACGGCATCGAGGTCCGAAACATCCGTGGAGCTCAGCCGAAGGACCTCCCGGATCGACTCCCGGGGGAACCCGACCACCAATTTCAGCCTGCAGTAGCGCTCTTCGTTGACCGCAGCGAGGATCCGGCCATCCTCGATGATCGCCGCGCCGCTATCGCCCTCCGTGCCGAGTCCGAGTACCCGCAAGGCGCCCTCCCGCGCTCGGAGCGCAACTGCACGCTCGGTTCATTGGTGGACTACCGCATTCTCCCTCTCGATCCGTCCCAGCCAGTGTGCGACATCCAGGGCACCGTCGCCCCGCATGTACATCCGATACCAGATTTCGAGATTGAGGAGCATCCAGAGCCGGTGGTGGTGGTCGACCCGCCCGGACTGGTGCTCATCGAGCAAGCGAACGATGGGTTCCGGCCGAAGCAGGCCCTCCTCCACGAGGCGCGACTCGATCAGCGCCCGCCGGATCACGAACCGGAGCTCGTTCTTGAGCCAGTAAGCGATCGGGAACATGAACCCGCGCTTGGGCGCCCGGGTGATGGAGGTCGGCAGGTACCGCTCCGCCAGCTTGCGCAGCAGGTACTTGAGCCGGAACCCGCGCAGTTTGAGCCCGGTCGGGAGCCGGGCGGCGAACTCCGCCACGTGGTGGTCCAGGAGCGGAGACCGGCCCTCGATGGAGTGGGCCATGGTCATCCGGTCGAACAGGATGAGGAGATGCTCCGGGAGCCGGGTCGTGACGTCCGCGTGGAGGAGCCGGTCGAGGAGCTCGTCGGCGTCGGCGGCGTCGAACGCGTCGATGATGGGCCGGCGCGGATCCACGTCCCGGAGCTTCGCGGCGAAGTCGGGCGTGTAGAGCTCCTGGAGCTGCTCGGGCGTGAAGCGGAAATGCGCGGTCGCCTCGGCGTAGCGTTCCCCGCCCGAGTAGAACGAGAGCGAGTGCATCCACCGGAGCTTGGCGACCGTGTTCTTGTAGGAGAAGCTGTCGGGGAACAGGCCGAGCAGCGGGCCGATCACCTTGCGGCGCAGCGCTTCCGGGACCCGGGCGTACAGGTCGATGAAGCCGAAGCCCGCCATGCGGTCGTAGCCCGCGAGGAGCTCGTCGCCGCCATCGCCCCCGATGGCGACCTTCACGTGCCGGGCGGCGAGCCGAGCCACGTGGTACTGGCACGCCGCGATGGGGTCCCCCGGCATGTCGAGGTGGTGCACCATCTCGGGGAGGAGCGTGAGCAGGTCCGGACGCACGATCTCCTCGTGGTGGTCCGTGCCGTACCGTTCGGCGACGATCCGCGCGGCCGGGAGCTCGTTGTAGTCCGCCGACTCCGTCCCGATGCTGAAGGTGGGTACGCCGGCGCCCTGTATCCGTGAGACGAGGGCGGTCATCAGGGAGGAGTCGATCCCGCCGGAGAGGAAGGTGCCGACCGTGTGGTCGCTGACCAGGTGCAGCCTGACGGCGTCGGTGAGCACCTCCTCGAGCCGATCGGTCAGCTCCTCTTCCGAGCCCTCCCACTTCGGGCGATACCCCAGCTCCCAGTAGCGCCGGATCGTAGCCTCTCCGGTCTCGACGTCGAGCGTCAGCGTATGGGCCGGCGGCAGCGCCCGGATGCCCCGGAACATGGTGTGGGGCGAAGGGATGAACCGGAGCACGAGGTAGCCGTGGAGCGCTCCGGGGTCCAGGGTCGCGTCCGCCACGCCCCCGGCGAGCAGGCCCTTGATCTCGGACGCGAAAGCGAAGCGGTCCCCCTGGTGGGCATAGAAGAGCGGCTTCTGGCCGAGCCGGTCCCGGGCGAGGAACAGCTTGCGGGCGCGGGCGTCCCAGATGACGAAGGCGAACATCCCGCGCATCCGTTCCACGCACCGCTCGCCCAGCTCCTCGTAGAGGTGGACGATCGTCTCCGTGTCCGTGCGGGTCGCGAACCGGTGCCCGCGGGCCTCGAGCTCGTCCCGGAGCGCCTGGTAGTTGTAGATGGCGCCGTTGAAGACGACCCAGACCGAGCCGTCCTCATTGCTGAGCGGCTGGTGGCCGCCCTCGGTGTCGATGATGGAGAGCCGGCGGTGGGCGAAGCCAACGGGGCCATCGATCCGCTGCCCGTAATCGTCCGGACCGCGGTGCCGGAGCGCCGTGGACATTCTCAGGAGCCGGTCCGCATCGACTCCGGCGGGGTCTACGATGCCACAAAAACCGCACATGGTCGGTCGGCGTTCGGGTTCGAGGAATGCGTGCCGTCCCGCCCCGCATGCCGGTACCCGTCGGCGGGCGAACGATCCCGGGAACGGCGCTCACGCGCAAAGACCCGGGACGAAGGGCCCCGAGCGGTATCCGGCGCTCTACTACGTATTCTGGAGAACCGATCGTGCAGTGGTGCGTCGGCGCTTCCTCGCGGCGAGCGGGTCCCTGCACGGACTGGCTGGCGAGTTGCCGATGCAGCAGAGTTCGTAATCCGCCGACGGCATGGAAATCGTCACGCCGCCGGCGCTCTGCGCAATTCTTGCGCCAGGGGCCGGCCGCTCCGTGCGGAGGGGATCGATCGGGCCCGTGCGGGTTTTCGGACGGCAAGGCGGTGGGGCAGGGGTTGCGCCGGCTGTGGCATCTGCGCAGCAGAATGGGACAGCGTTGCACGGCCCGGGGCGTCGTGACGCGGGCCGGCTGGCACCGCTCCTACCGATGGAAACCGTCGCTTCGCGATTGTCGCAGGCCTCGTGGAGGGGTCGCCATGGTCGGCCACCGCGGCCGGATCGCGCCGGAAGGTCCGTTGTGGCATCGGCGCGGCGAGGCCGTCGATCCACGCTTCGGACTCCCCGTCACCGGGGTCCATGGGATCCACGAGCCTCGGAATGGGCGACGGCGGCGTGGTGCGGCTGGCGATACCCGGTCGTGGGGTGCTGGCGGTCCGCATGCCTCTTTTTCGAGCCAGGACAGGAAACGGCCACGGAACTTGCGGCTCGGGTCGCGTCGAATCCGGGGCACGGGAAGGAGTTGACGGCGGCCGCGTGAGGCGGAATGATCAAAGCGTTCGCGCCGCTCGGGCGGAACCCGGGGCGTGCGCCGCACGAGCTGGTTCTGGACGATCACGCCGGGTACCGGGTTCCCTGCGGTGCGGGTGGCGGGGGAGCGACCGGCGGGTGGTCCGGGCAGGTGCGGGTGTGGGCAGGGCGAGTGGCCGGGGCCGAGACGGGCGGTGGTGTCGGGTGGGTGGAGGAACGGGACAAAGGAGCTGCGCCGTTGGCTACGATTCTGATCGATGGGCACGTGCATCTGCACCGGTGCTTCGACCGTGCCGCGTTCCTGGCGGCGGCCGCGGCGCGTTTCCGGGCCGCGGCGCGGGAGCTCGGGCTCCCGGCGTCCACGCCGGGCTGTATGCTGCTGGCAGAGACGCCTGCGGAGCGCGCGTTCGCGGAGCTCAGCGAGGGGCGCAGCCTGCCGCCGGGGTGGCGTTCCCGGGGCACGGCGGAGCGCGAATCCATCCTGCTCGACGGCCCCGACGGCGAGCGGATCGTGGTGATTGCCGGGAGGCAGCTCGTGACGCGGGAGGGGCTCGAGGTGATTGCGGTCGGGACGGTGGAGGCGCCGGCGGACGGCGGCGCGCTCGGGGCGATGGTGGACGAGATCCTCGGCGCCGGGACGATCGCGGTGGTGCCGTGGGGTTTCGGGAAGTGGTGGGGGGCGAGGGGGCGGGTGGTCGAGGCGCTGCTGACCACGCCCCGGCCAGGCCTGTTCCTGGGCGACAACTCCGGTCGCCCGGAAGTGGCCGGGGAGCCGGTCCACTTCCAGCGGGCGCGGGACGTCGGGATCGGCGTGCTTCCGGGGAGCGACCCGTTGCCGTTCCCGTGGCACGCCCGGCTCGTCGCCCGGTACGGATTCGTGCTCCCGGATGGGTTCGACGCTGCCGCGCCCGCCGGCCGCTTGCGGGCCGTGCTGCGGGATCTCACGGGTTCGCCCAGGGCGTTCGGACGGCGCGCGGCGCTGCCGGAGTTCGTCCGGAGCCAGATCGGAATGCAGGTCAGGAAACGGATCGGCCGTACCCGCGCGGGTGAGGGTGGGGCGGGGGAGGGGTCACCATGATTCGCCGGGACCCGGGCGCCGCGGCTGGAGCGGCCTACGACCTGATCGTGATCGGGGGTGGAGTCCACGGTGTGGCGCTCACGCTGGAGGCGGCCCGGCGCGGGTTCCGGCCGCTGCTCCTCGAGCGTGGCGACTTCGGCGGCGCCACGAGCTGGAACAGCATGCGGATCGTGCACGGCGGGCTCCGCTACCTCCAGTCCCTGGACCTGCCGCGGTTCCGGGAATCCGTTGCGGAACGTCGTTGGTTCCTGCGGGAGTTCCCGGACCTGGTGCGCCCGTTCCCGATCCTCATGCCGCTCTACGGCCGGGGCCTGCGGCGGGCGAGCGTGCTCCGCGCCGCGCTCGCGATGAACGACCTCCTCTCGCGGGGCCGGAACCAGGGCGTTGAGGAGGGCGCGAGGATCCCGGATGGCCGGGTCCTTTCGCGGGAGGAGACCTTGCGGCTCGCGCCGGGCATCCGGGAGGAGGGGTTGGAGGGGGGAGCGCTCTGGTACGACGCGCTGATGCGCAGCTCCATTCGCCTTGTCATGGAGATGCTGCGCTGGGCGTGCCACGCGGGTGCGGCCGCGCTGAACCATGTCGAGGCGACGTCGCTCCTGACCGAGCACGGCCGCGTTCGCGGGGTCGAGGGCGTTGACCGGGTCACCGGCGACAAGCTCGAGTTCCGGGCACCGGTCGTGGTGAACTGCGCGGGGCCGTGGGTGGCCGCGCTCGCGGGGCGCTTCGATCGCCCGGTGCCGCGGCTGTTCGCGCCGTCGCTGGCCTTCAACGTGCTGGTCCACACCCCGGCTCCGGTGGCGCCCGGCATGCTCGCGGTGAGCGCGCCCCGGCCCGGCGCCCGGACCTACTTCATGTACGGATCGGATGCCGGGCTGTGGCTCGGCACGTACCACGACCGCTGGTCGGACGTGGATCGGGCGCCGCGGGCCGAGGAGCGGCAGATCCAGGCCATGGTCGACGACGTGAACGAGGCGATCCCCGGTGCAGGCCTCCACCTTTCCGGCGTGCGCCGCGTCCTCGCCGGGCTGCTGCCGGCGAAGCCCGGCACGGACGAGACCGTCTCCAGGTCCGTGATCCACGACCACGGGCGGCACGGCGGCCCGGCCGGACTGTTCAGCGTGTCCGGGATCAAGTTCACCACCGCGCGGCGTGTCGCCGAAGCTGTGCTGCGCATCATCGTCGCACGGTGCTTCCGTACTGACCTCCCGACCGCGGCCGTCCCGCGCCCGCCCGCGGCCACGGTTCCCGCCTGGCCGGAGTTCGAACGGCTCGCCCGTGAAGATCCCGGCGCCGCCGCGGAGCAGATCGGCCGAATCGCGCGCGAAGAAGCCGTCGTCGCCGTGGACGACCTCTTGCTCCGCCGCACCGAATGGGGGCTGGATCCGGAGATCGAGCGCATCGCCCGGCCACTCGTCGAATCCATGCTCGCGCGCGCCGGGCACACACCTTGCGACCTGATCCCGGCCGGAGAATGATACCGGGGGCAGCCCGGACTCCCCGGCCGGGCGCGCTCGTGAGCCGGGTGCAATGCTCCGGGCCTCTTCGACTTGCAGTCGTTCACCTTCACAGGCCGACGCGGGCATCGGCGGGACCCAGGCGCCAGTGGTGCCCAGCAGGCGGGCGTAAGGAATCCGATACGAATGTTGCGCTCTCGCGACACTCTATCGCTTCGGTGTACGTTGGCCGGGGCGTGCGTGCCCCGGTATAGGGTCTGAACATGTCCCGGGCGGTCAAGCTATCCGTGGTCGTGCCCCTCTTCGATGAGGAGGACAACGTCGAGCCCCTGGTCGCTGCGGTCCGGAAGGCGCTCGCGGATCTTCCATCCTGGGAGCTGGTGCTGGTCGACGATGGGAGCCGGGACCGTACTGCCGAGATTGCAGGCCGGATCGCGGCAGAGTCGGCGAACATCCGCCTGATCAGGCTCGCCCGGAACTACGGCCAGACCGCCGCAATGCAGGCGGGGTTCGACCATGCCCGGGGCGAGGTGGTCGTGAGCATGGATGGCGACCTGCAGAACGACCCTGCGGACATCCCGCGTCTGCTCGCGAAGCTGGAGGAAGGCTACGACCTCGTAGCGGGCTACCGGGTCCGGCGTCAGGACCAGATGCTCAGGCGCAAAGTGCCGTCGTGGGTTGCGAACCGGTTGATTCGCGCGATTTCGGGGGTGCCGATCCGGGACAACGGCTGCTCCCTCAAGGCGTACCGGCGCGAGTTGCTGGATCGGATCCACCTCTACTCGGACATGCACCGCTTCATCCCCGCCATCGCCGCGGCGATGGGGGGCGCCCGGATCACGGAGATCCCCGTCAGGCACCACCCCAGGCGTCACGGAGTCAGCAAGTACGGGCTCTCCCGGATCTGGAAGGTCATGGTCGACCTGGCGATCATCAAAGTGATCCAGTCGTTCCGCGAGCGGCCGCTGCTGCTCTTCGGCGTCGGCGCAGCCGTGTCGATGGTGCTCGGATTCCTGTTCGGCGTCGGTTCGATCATTTCGCTCGCCACGTTCAAGCCCACGACCGTCGACGCTTTCGTGTTCCCCAGTGCGTCGCTCCTGTGGTTCGGGCTCGCCGCGTATCTCTTGATGCTGGGTTTGATCGGCGAGGTGGCCTTACGCTATGAGCGTCGGCGGGCGCAAGAGTTGTTGCCCATGGCGCGGGAGGTCGTGTCGTGACGCGGTTCCCGGAGGTGATCGAGCGCGTCGAGCCGTGGAGCGGGGCGCGCGCCGAGCCGGCCGTCGCCGTTTCCATCCTCGTTCCGGTGAGCGAGAGGCCGGAGGACCTGGCTGGCATCTACGAGGAGTACTCCCGGCCGATCCGCGAGGCAGGGCAGAGTTACGAGTTCGTGTTCGCGGTCGGGCCGAGCGGACGCCACCTCGTGGGTGGCCTGACCGAACTGGTCGCGCGTGGCGAGCCCGTCCGGATCATCGAGGTCGCGCAGCAGACGAGCGACGTCACGCTGCTCAAACTCGCGGCGAGGCAGTGTTCGGGCGCACTGCTCTTGACGCTGCCCGCATATCGCCGCATCACGCCGGAGTCGTTGCTCGGGCTGCTGTCCGCCATGGACCGCGGCGTGGACCTGGCCGTGGCCCGCCGGTGGCCGCGCAAGGACTCGCCGATCAACCGGTTCCAATCCCGGGTGTTCCACGCGCTGATCAACCGTATCGCCGGCAACAACCTCCACGACGTGGCGTCCGGCGTGCTGGTGATGCGCCGCGAGCTGCTGGACCAGATCCCCCTCTATGGTGACTTCCACCGGTTCCTGCCGCTCCTGGCAGTGAATCAGGGATTCATCGTGGAGGAGGTGCCGTGCGCGCAGCACGCTCGGGATCAGCGCCCCCGGTTCTACCGGCCGGGGGTGTACGTGAGGCGCCTGCTCGACGTTCTCGGGCTCTTCTTCCTGCTGCGCTTCACCGAGAAGCCGCTCCGCTTCTTCGGGCTGGTCGGGAGCGTCCTGTCCGCCATCGGCGGTCTCATGCTCGTCTGGCTGCTCACGGAGCGGATCGGTGGCGAAGGAATCGCCGACCGCCCGGTCCTGCTACTCGGCGTATTGCTCTTCGTGCTGGGCGCGCAGGCCATCGCGCTCGGGCTGATCGGCGAGATCATCGTGTTCCTGCACGCTGACCGTCGCCCCCCCTATCGGGTCAAAGAATAGGTCGTTGATGGAAGTCGGTACGAATCCAGCGGCCGGGTCGGTGCCGATGTCCACGGCACGGGTTGCGTTGCCGAGGAGATCCCGCCCCCCGGCCAAAGCCGTGGATGGCTCCTTCCGCGCGATTATCGGGCAGGTCGGGTGGACGATGTCCTACGTCTGCCTGCTCCTGTACGTGTTCGCGATCATCACGTACCGGCTTCCCATCGGCTCCATCGCCATGGTCGGCGCGCTGGTGGGGCTGTTCTTCCAGGGCAGGCCGCTCCGTTTCCCTCCCCTGATCGTCACGTTCGGTCTGTTCCTGATCTGGGGCGTGGTCGGCTACATGAACTCGCCCTATCCGTCCGCGGTGTGGGAAGCGCTCAACCTGCTCTTCAAGCTCTGGTTGATCGCGCTCGTCACCGTCAACACGCTCCACACGTGGGGCCAGATCCGATTCTTCCTGATCTTCTTCCTGTTGTGCTTTGCGACGCACCCGGCGCGCGGCGCGATCTTCAACTATTTCTATGGGTACACGCTCGCCGGGCGCGCGCTCTGGAACAACATGTTCGGGAACCCGAACGACCTCGCGGCGCTCACGCTGCTACCGCTCGCCATAGCCGCGGTACTGCTGCGCGATCGGAGCCGATGGGTCCAGCTCGGCGCCAAGGCATCCGTTGTCGTGCTGCCGATCGTGATCCTGATGACGCAGTCGCGGGGTGTGTTTGTCGCGCTGGCCTTCTTCACCGCGTTCACATTGCTCGGTGGACGCAAGAAGTTGCGGCGGCTCGTGATCCTCGGTATGGTCGGCGCCGTGGTCGTGATGATCGCGCCGGACGGCGTATGGGAGCGCGTCCGCGGGATGCCCGATGCAGTGGAGACCGATTCCTCGGCACGCCAGCGCCGACAGATCTGGCGCATTGCCACGGAGATCAGCCGAGACTATCCGGTCATGGGTGTCGGGCTGGGCGCATACAGGTACGCGCACGCGGAGTACGCGGAACGGAAGCCCGAGCACCAGATCGCGCAGGGCTATAGAGACACGCACAGCACGTATCTCAACATTCTCGTCGACACGGGATACCCCGGCCTGATCCTCTTCCTGTCGATGATCGGGCTCACGCTGGCGGGTGTCGAGCGGACCCGGCGCCGGGTGCGAACGTTGTTGCCCGACCGCGCGGTCCAGCTCTGGTACCTCGAGGTCGCACTGCTGGCGTTCCTTGTGGCCGGGATCTTCGGGACTTACGGCCATCTGTCCTTCCTGTACATCCACCTCGGGTTGCTGTTCACGTTCGCGGAGCTCGTACGGCGGGAGTACGCACGGGCAGCCGCCGCCCGCCGCCCGGGCGTCCAGCAGGTCCGCCGCGGGTGGCAGGCCGTCCCGATGCGGGGTCACGCCTGAGATGTGTGGGATCGCGGGATTCGCCGGGCTGGACCGGGACACGGCCGTCGCGGCCGCGGAGCTCCGAGCGATGTGCGACGCGATCCGGCACCGTGGGCCGGACGACGCCGGGTACTTCACGCGCCCCGGCGTCGCGCTCGGCATGCGTCGCCTCAGCATCATCGATCTCGCCGGCGGCATGCAGCCGATCGGGAACGAGGACGGCTCGATCCAGGTGGTGTTCAACGGCGAGATCTACAACTACCGGGAGCTCCGCCGCGATCTGGTCGCGCGCGGTCACAGGTTCCGGACCGAGAGCGACACCGAGGTGCTGGTGCACCTCTACGAGGAGCGCGGCGTAGCACTGGTTCACGAGCTGCGGGGCATGTTCGGCTTCGCGCTGTGGGACGCGCGGACGGAGACGCTCCTGCTCGCGCGGGACCGGCTGGGGATCAAGCCGCTCTACTACGCGCCGGTCGGGAACGGGATCGTCTTCGGGTCCGAACTCAAGGCGCTGCTCGCGCACGGATCGGTCGCACCGCGCGTGGACCCTGCCGCGATCGCGTGGTACCTCTCCCTGGGCTACATCCCGGATCCGCACGCGGTCTTCGAGGGCGTGTTCAAGCTCGAGCCGGGCCATGTCCTGTGGTGGGACGCGGAACGCGGGATCCGCACGGAGCGGTACTGGTCTCCGCTCGTGCCCGAGAACGCGGGCATCGACGAGGCGGAGGCGGCGGCCGAGATACGGCGTCTCCTCGAGGAATCGGTTCGATACCGGCTGATCGCGGATGTGCCGCTCGGCGCGTTCCTGTCCGGCGGCGTCGACTCGTCCGCGGTCGTGGCGACCATGGCGCGACTGATGGACCGGCCGGTCAGCACGTTCTCCATCGGATTCGCCGAGCCGGAATACAACGAGGCGCCCGCGGCCGCCGCCGTCGCGCGGGCGCTGGGCACGGACCACCACGAGCTGATCGTGCGGCCGGACGTGGACGACCTGTTCGAGCGGGTGGTCGGCGCGTTCGACGAGCCGTTCGCGGATGCATCCGCGATCCCGACGCTGCTGGTGTCCGCGCTCGCGCGTCGCCACGTGACGGTCGTTCTCTCCGGAGACGGTGGGGACGAACTCTTCGGCGGTTACACCCGATATGCGGCATACGTCCGCCGGAACATCGAGATCCCCGGGCCGGTCCGTGCGCTCCTCGGGTACCTTGCTCGCCGCGCGCCGCAGCGGATGTACGGCCGGAACCGGCTGCTCGAGCTGTCGCGCACCGCGCGCGGCCGGTACACCGGGATGGTGGCGCACGCGTTGGCGGTCGAAGAGGGCGGCGTCGCCGGGCCGGCCGTGCGGAAGGCGGCAGCCGGACTGGATGAGCTGCTCGCGCCGTGGTTCGACCAGGTCGTGGACCGTGACCCGGTCAGCCAGGCGATGCTGGTGGACACGATGACCTACCTGCCGGGCGACATTCTGACGAAGGTCGACCGGATGAGCATGGCGGTCTCGCTCGAAGCCCGCGTCCCGCTCCTGGACCACCGGCTCGTCGAATTCACGGCCAGCCTGCCGAGCTCCATGAAGCTCGACGGGAACGGGCAGGGGAAACGCATATTCCGCAGGGCGATGCGGGGAATCGTTCCCGATTTCGTGTTCGACCGGCCGAAGCACGGGTTCTCCGTTCCGCTCCGCCCGTGGCTGAAGCGTGAGCTCCGCCACCGGCTGGACGCACTGCGAACCGGGGATGCACCGATCCGGGAGTACATCGAGCCGTCCGCGGTGGAGCGCGTGATCGATGAGCACCTGACCGGCCGGCGCAGTCACGCCGGGCGCCTGTGGCGACTCGTGGTCCTCGACCTCTGGCTGCGCGGGCTGGAATCCGGCCGCGTTCACGAAGACGTCGCGGACGCGGTGCTCAGCCGTGTCGGGTGATGCGCATCACTCCGCATAGAACGCCTCATGGTTGCCATCCGAGTCGCGCCGGTGCGCGGATCGAGGACGACGGCCTCCCGCTGCGGCCCGGTCGGCCCCCGGCCGGCGCAAGGCGGCAGCGCAGCCCGCGGCCGAACCCGGATACGTCGGCCATAGCTTGACGGATTCGCGCAACGGAGCGGAGGCGGTGCACCCGACGGTGGACGCAATTCCGGACGAGCTTCGGCGAGAACTCGCTACGCGCGCAGGGATCGACATCGCCGCGCTCCGTCCGGTCCGGGTGATCGCCGCCAGTCATTCGGAGCTGGCCGAATGGGCCCTGCCCTCGGCGGAGGGGCCCGCAACGCTCCTGATCAAGCGCGTCGTCCGGACCCGGGACCCCGAGAAGGCCAGAGCGCGCCTGATCCGCGAGCATGACGCGCTGCGCGCCCTCGCGCAACGGCTCGGCCCGGAACTCGCCGGCACGATCCCGACCATCATCGCCGCGGCGCCCGGGGAGCTCGCTCTGGCAATGAGCCGGCTGCCAGGAACGCCGCTCTCCCGGATCCTACGGCGAGACGCGAACCGGCTGACCGGCTGGATCCGGGGTGCACGGGCGCGCACCGCAATGGTACAGGTGGGTACGTGGCTCGCCCGGTTCCAGGCCGCGACACGGACGGAGCCCGTACCCCACGACCACGAAGCGTTCGTGGCCGCCGTCGCCCACCAGCTCGATCGCATCACGGCCGTTCACCCCCGGGACTCGTTGCAGCCCCTGCTCCACGCCGCAACGGAAGCGAGTCGAGCGCTCGTCGGCAGCCCGCTCCCCGCTGCCGGGCGCCACGGGGACTTCCTGCCGCAGAACGTGCTGGTCGATGGAAGGCGCATCGGGGTCGTCGACTTCGAGAACTACGAATCCCGCGGGGTGGCGTTCGACGACCCGGGCGCTTTCCTCGGATACCTCGCCATGCTCGAGGCGCGTCGTGCCTACTCTCCCCGAGCTCTCCGCAAGGCGCGGGAGGGATTCCTCCAGGGGTACGGTGTGGATCCCGATCTCCCGGCCTTCCGCCTGTACGCGTTCCTGGGAGCGCTGACCGTCACGGCGGACTCGCCCCGCCGCGGGGATCCCGGGATGCGCCGCCGCCTCGTCGAGCTCGGCAGGGAGTGGATCCCCCGGCCGTGAGACAGACCCCGCATCCATCCGACGGAGACACCGGTCTCCAGGCGATGCCCGGTACGCCGGCACCGGGCAACCGTTAGTCTGTTCCCAATCCGCACAGTCCACGATCTCGGTCCTGCGGCGGCCGACGGCGAGCCAGGGGTCTGCCGGCCGGGGCCTCGCGGTGCGCATGTGTCGGTGGGCCAGAGCGTTGCGCCGGCGATAGACTGGCTCGCCGCGCCCCAGGAAATCGCTCCTGCCTCGGCGCCGCACGCGCCCGGAAAATGGTTAGCGCCATCCGAAAAACATTCGCGGCCCATCGCTCCATCCGACCTCTCGATACGACCTCAGGTCAACCGACTCAAGTGATTCCAACATCGGCGTTTGGTAGTGTGCCGGCCTGCGTGGTTCGGCATATGGAATCGAGCTTGCACCTGCCGCGGTGCACAACGCGGGTCCTCAGGGTCGGACGCCGCATAGAACCGGTCCTCGCCAGTTCGATCGCTGCTCAGAGCAAAACCGCCGAAAGGCGGTGACGCAGAGTCGCGGGGCTAAAACGCAACGAGCGTCATGCCCGCCGGGCCGCCAGCGCAACGACCCGACCGCGCTGGTGGCCTTTTGCTTCAGCGCCGGGTCGGCATCGAGATCGAAGCGAGCCGGAACTACACGAGGAGGTTTGCAATGCCGGTAGCGTTGCGGGTCGCGATGGTATCACTCATCGGATGCCTCGCGATTTTATTTGGCGCCTGCGGGGACGTCGAGGGCGGATTCGAGCCGACGATCGGAGCGATCAAGATCAGTGCTTCGGCCACGGAGCTGCTACCCGGCGACACCGTGCAGGCTGAGGTTCATATTCTCGATCAGCAGTCGAAGACGATCTCGGTGTACCGGGGCAGCAGGTCGGGCGTGAGCTACAGCACGAGCGGCTCGACGAAGCAATTGGCGTCGGAGCCGAAGATCGAGTGGCAATCGTCGGATCCGAATGTCGCAATCGTAGATGCCACGGGTGTGATCACGGCCGTTGGGCCGGGCGAGGCCTTGATCTCCGCGCGTATCGGGAGCGTGATCGACGTGTTGCGGATCCTGGTCGGCGCCCTGACCACGGACCTTCAGTACGTGTCGGGTGACAACCAGCAGGCCGCTGCGGGCGCCCAGTTGCCGCAGGCCCTGCACGTGCGGGTGGTCAACGGCAATGGCAAGCCGGTTTCCGGCGCCACGGTCCGTTTCTCCGTGCTTTCGGGCGGCGGTCGCGTTTCGGCCTCGCAGGTGACGACCGGCTCGACCGGTGACGCGAAGGTGACCTGGACGCTCGGTCCTCAGCCGGGCGAGCAGCGGGTGGAAGCCCGCCTGTCCGGTTTGGGCAACGATGCTTATATCTTCAAGGCGACGGCGACGGCCGCCGGAGCGGCGCAGCTCGTCAAGGTCTCGGGCGATGGCCAGACCGCCACGGTCGGGCAGAAGCTCGCTCAGCCGCTCGTCGTGCGGCTCACGGATGCGTTCGGCAATCCGATCTCCGGTGTCCAGGTGCAGTGGCTGCTCCCGCCGAACGCCAAGGGCAAGCTGAACCCGGCCGTGACGAAGACGGATGCGAGCGGTCTCGCGAAGACGGAGTGGACGCTCTCGGAGGTCGCGGGCGAGAACCTGGCGGGTGCCCTGGTCGAAGGGGTTGCGCCGGTTCCGTTCTCGGCGCAGGGCAAGCCGGGTCCGGTAGCCACGCTGACGAAGGTCTCGGGCGACGCGCAGAGCGGTTCGCCTGGCGCGAAGCTCGAGCAGCCGCTCGTCGTCCAGGCCGTGGACGCATACGGCAACGCGGTTGCCGGGGCTACGGTCACGTGGTCGGTCATCCAGGGCGGTGGCTCGCTCGACCGGACGAAGACGGATACGGACCAGGAAGGCCGCGCGTCGGTGACCTGGCAGCTCGGCAGCGAAGGGTCGAACCAGGTCCGGGCGTCGGCCGGCAGCTCGGCGACGGCGGTGTTCAGCGCGACGGCGACGACGTCCTCGACGGGCGCTGCGCGCGTCACCGTGAAGCCGGACAGCGCGCGGGTGGTGGCGCTGGGCGCCACGTCGGCGTTCACCGCGACGGTGTCGGACGCCTCCGGCAAGAGCATGTCGGGCGTGACGGTCACCTGGACGTCGTTGGACCCGAATGTTGCGAAGGTGGATGCGTCGGGCGTGGCCACGGCGCTGGCGAACGGAACGGCGCGGATCGTGGCCATGGCGGCCGGCAAGGCGGACACGGCGCTGTTGCGGGTGAGCCAGGTTGCGACGCAGATTACGGTTTCGCCGCTGGCGGACACCCTCAACGCCGTCGGTGACACCATCCAGTTCACCGCGGTCGCGAAGGACGCAAACGGGCATCCGGTGCCCGGTGCAGCGATCACCTGGTCCAGCTCTAACCCATCGGTCGCATCCGTGAACGCGCTGGGGTTGGTCGTTTCGAAAGCCAAGGGCGTGGCGTTGCTCACGGCCGCACTCTCTTGCGGCGGGTCGTTGTGCGCCGCGGACAGCGCAGGCGTGCTCGTACGCCAGGTGGTGGCCGGAGTGAACGTGACGCCGGCGAGCACGAGTCTGGAGGTCGGCAAGACGGTCCAGGTCACGGCCGCGGCCGTGGACTCGAACGGGGTTGCCGTAAAGGACGCTTCGTTCACCTGGTCGTCGTCGGACCCCTCGGTCGCGACGGTGAGCTCCAGCGGGCTGGTCACGGCCGTCGGGCAGGGCACGGTGCAGATCGTTGCCCAGAGCGGCGGCGTGCGTGGAACCGCCACATTCCAGGTGAGCGCATCGCAGCGCGGAGGGAACGACGGCGGGAACAACGACGGTGGTAAGGACGGCGGGAACAACGGCGGAAACGACGGCGGCAGCAGCGGTGGAGGCAACGGCGGTGGGAGCGTCGGTGGCCCGAACCTCACGACGCCGGAGCTGCCGCGCGTGCGGATCGACCCGAAGTACGTGCACCCGGGTGGCAACGTCATTCAGGTGAGGGCTGGAGACAACCTCCAGGCGGCGCTGGATGCCGCGAAGCCGGGTGACATCATCGAGCTGCAGGCGGGCGCGACCTTCAAGGGCAACTTCGTCCTGAGGGCCAAGGGCGGCTCGCAGTGGATCGTGATCCGCACCAGCGCCGAGTTGCCCCCCGAGGGGACCCGGATCACGCCGAACTTCTCCGGGTTCGCCAAGATCGTGAGCCCGAACAGCAACCGGGCGCTGCGCACGGAGGATGGCGCGTCGTACTACCGCCTGATGGGGCTCGAATTGACGATCGACCCGTCCGTGACGAGCGCGACCGCGATCCTCGAGCTGGGCAGCTCGGGTCAGACGATGGCCGGGATGCCGAAGCACATCGTGGTGGACCGGTCCTACATCCACGGGCACGACAACCTGAGCGTCCAGCGCTGCGTCTCGCTCCAGAGCGCGTACACGGCGATCGTGGACAGTTACCTGGACAAGTGCCACCACAAGGGCGCGGACAGCCAGGCGATCGGCAGCTGGAACGGCGCGGGCCCGTTCCTGATCAAGAACAACTACCTGGCGGGCGCGGGTGAGAACGTCATGTTCGGTGGCGCCGCGCCGAGCATCCAGGGGCTGATCCCGGCGGACATCGAGGTGATCGGCAACTACTTCCACAAGCCGGCGTCGTGGCGTGGGAAGTGGGTGGTCAAGAACCTCCTCGAGTTCAAGTTCGTCCAGCGGATCCTGGTCGAGGGCAACGTCTTCGACGGCAACTGGAAGGACGGCCAGGACGGGATGGCGTTCAACTTCAAGGTCTCGGACGCGGGTAGCGCGACCTGGGTCAAGACCACCGACGTGACGTTCCGGTACAACGTGATCCGGAACTCGGAGGGCGGCATGAAGATCGCCGCCACGGCCGGCGACACGGAGCGCCTGCTGATCGAGCACAACGTGTTCGAGGGGATCGGCGCGCAGGGTGGTGTCGGGCGCCTGTTCGTCCTCCTGGGTGAGATCCGGGACCTGACGATCCGGAACAACACGGGCTTTGCGACGAACGCGCTGCTCATCGCGGAGGGCAACCCGCAGCGTGGGTTCGCGATGTACAACAACATTTTCGCCCGCGGGAAGTACGGGATCAAGGGCAGCACGTCCGAGGGCACGGCTACGCTGGACGCCCACATGCCCGGCTACTACTTCAAGCGGAACGTGCTGATCGGCGCGTCGCAGAGCCGTTATCCGTCGGACAACTTCTTCCCGGCCAGCGAGAGCAGCGTGGGCTTCGCGAACTTCTCCGGCGGCGACTACCGGCTCTCGGCCGGCAGCCAGTATCGGAACATGGGCACGGACGGGCGGGACCCGGGTGCGGACGTCGGCACCCTGATGTCGCGCACGGCGAACGTCGCCCGGTAGGATGAAAACGAACCGGCGGGGCATGTGCCCCGCCGGTTCGCCCGACGGTCGGACCATGAGACTTCGGGAGTCGGCTGAGCCGACTCCCGAAGTCTTTTCTCGTCTACCAGCAGATTCCCTGGTACGCCGCAGCGCCCGCGCCGTCCACGCCCCGCGGCCGGACGAGGTCGATCACGATGTGGCGAGCGAGCCGTTCGGCCGGGACCGACGCGAGCTCGTGCCCGCGGCTCCCGAGGACCAGCGTGTCGGACTGGTCGATCACCGAGTCGAGAGACTCGTGCATGAGCGACCAGATGTGCGGGATGTGGCGCTCGATGAACTCCCGGTTCGCGCCCATGAGGCCCGCCTGGGAGACGAGCGGGTCGTAGATGGCGAGCTGCATGCCCTTGCCGATCAGGATCTCGGCGAGCGCCACCATCGGCGATTCCCGGAGATCATCCGTGCCTTCCTTGAAGCTGAGCCCCAGCACGCCGACCCGCCGGTTGCCGGCACGCAGCACCATGTCCGCCGCCCGCTCGATCTGCTGGCGGTTGCTGACCATGATGGCATTGAGCACCGGGGTGGCCACATCGAGCTGCCGCGCCCGGTAGGTGATGGCGCGTAGGTCCTTGGGCAGGCACGAACCGCCGAACGCGAAGCCGGGCCGGAGGTACGCCGGAGAGATGTTCAGCTTGGTGTCCTCGCAGAAGATGCGCATGACCCGATGGCTGTCGATGCCGAGCGCCTTGCATACGTTCCCGATCTCGTTCGCGAACGCGACCTTGAGCCCGTGGAACGAGTTGCAGGCGTACTTCACCATCTCGGCGGCGCCGATCTCCACGATGTGCGTCGGCGCGTCGATGCCGGCGTAGAGCTCGGCCACCCGTGCCGTGGCCTCGGCGGATGTGCCCCCGATCAGGGTGAACGGCGGATCGTAGAAGTCCTTGATCGCCGTTCCCTCGCGCAGGAACTCGGGATTGACGCACACGTCGAACCCCTCGCCGAGCGTTTTGCCGGAGGCCTCCGCGATCGCCGGAATGATGTACTCCTCGGTCGTGCCCGGGAGCACGGTGCTGCGGACCACGACAATGTGGTAGCCGTCCTTGTTCCGGATGGCCGTGCCGATCTCCCGGCAAACGGCGAGGATGTGGGTGAGGTCGATGCGGCCGTTGGGCTGGCCGGGCGTCCCGACGCAGATCAGCGACAGATCGGACTCCGCCACGGCCTCATCCGCGCTCGTGGTGGCGCGCAGCGCGCCCGTGCGGACCATGTCGGCGACCAGCTCGTCGATCCCCGCCTCGACGATCGGGCTTCGCCCGTCGGAGACCAGGCGGACCTTGGTCTCGTTGATGTCGACGCCGATGACGGAATGTCCCTCCCGCGCGAAGCACGCTGCGGAGACGCAACCGACGTAGCCGAGCCCGAAGACACTCAACCTCATTTTACGGTTTCCTCACAGATTTCGGAGAAAGTCGCGGCGACCCGGTCCCAGCCGAACCGTTCGCGAACGTAGGTCGCTCCGCGGGACGCCAGGTCGCGTGCGCCCACGGGATCACGCAGGAGCCGCACGACCGCATCCGCGAAGGCGTCGGGCGAGTCCGCGAGCAGGATGTGCTGGCCATCGACCAGGGGCAGCCCCTCGGCTCCGACGGTGGTGGAGACGACCGGCTTCTCCATGGCCATGGCCTCGTAGATCTTCAGCCGGGTCCCTCCGCCGATCCGGATCGGGACCACGTAGACCGCGGCCCGCTCGATGTACGGCCGGACATCTTCGACCCAGCCGGTGAACGTGATGCCGGGGTCGTCGGCGCAGGCGGCCACGAGCGCCGGCGGCGGATCCCGCCCGACCACGGTCAGCGTCACGTCCGGCACGGTCGCCCGGATCCGCGGCAGGATCTGCTCGACCAGGAAGCGGATCGCGTCCTGGTTCGGGAGCCAGTCCATGGACCCCGTGAAGACGAGGCTGGACGGCACGACGCGCTCCGGCGGCCCCGGCCGGAAGAACTCGGTGTCCACCCCGGTGGGGATCGAGGCGACGTCGCGTACGCCATAATCCCGGCGCATCCGCTCCGCGTCCTCCTCGGACACGGCCACCACCCGGTCGTAGCGTGCGCATTCCCGCCCCTCGAACCGGCGCATGCGGCGCCACTGGCCGCGGTACAGCGCCCGGTAGACGGGGTGCTTCGCGACCTGCGCGTGCCGCTCCCAGATGCTGGCTTCCACGTTGTGCTGGAAGAGGAGCCGCCTCACGGGCAGATCTTCCGGCACGTTGACCGACGGGGCGAGGAAGTCGCAGACCAGGAGGTCCACATCGCCCCGCGCGACCCGACGCACGATCTCCTCCCGCATGGCCCGGGACCGGTACCTCGCGACCGCGTACGGGAGCGGCGAGAGGAGCGTCCGGGCCACGTGCACGTAGAAGCCGGGCGTGAACTTCTTCGGCGCCCGGTGCGGCACGCGCACGAGTTCGTGGCAGTATTCGGATGCTCGCTCGGCCGCGTCGGGCGCGGCGGCGCCGTCGTCCAGCGTAAGGTAGGTGACGCGATGCCGCTTCACCAGCTCCCGCAACATCTGGTACGTCCGGATCCGGCCGCCCTTGTCGACCGGGTGCAACAGCTCCGTCTTCAGCCAGAGGATGTGCATCTGTGCGGGCCTTGTCTCACGCAGGGACGGTTCGGCCGACGGCCGCGCTCGCGGGCCGGGCCTGGCGGGTCCAGGATGCAACGTCGCTGATCGGCTCGCCGTCGAAGAAGATACGCTGCCAGAGCTCCAGGTTCACGAGCGACCAGAGCCGCGTCGAGTGATCGACGGTGCCGGATCCGTGTTCGGCGACGAGCCGCCGCACGTACGCGGGGTCGAACAGCCCTCGCGCGGCCGCCCGCTCGCCGAGCAGCAGCTCCTCGACGGCGTTCCGGTACGGCCCCCGGGCCCACGCGCCGAAGGGGACCGGGAACCCCATCTTGCTCCGCTCCAGGATCTCGCGCGGGAGCCGCTCGGCCATGGCCTTGCGCAGGACGTACTTCGTGGTGCGCCCGCGGAGCTTCATCGAATCGGGCAGCTTCCCGACGAACTCGACGAGGTGATGGTCGAGGAACGGCACACGGCTCTCGATGGACGCGGCCATGCTCATCTGGTCCTGCTTCATCAAGAGCTCGTGCAGGTACGTCTTGATGTCCGCATAGAGGAGACGGCCGAGCGGTGATGCGTCGGGATAGCGGTCGTAGTAGGCGCGGGCCACCCGATACGGATCTCCGCCGACTCGAGCGAGCATGTCCGTGGTGAGCAGCCGGGCCTGGGCGGCGCGGGGAAACACCGCGAACGCGTCGTAGTACAGCGCGTCGATCGTGGCGGGGTTGCAGACGAATGAGCGCATCAGCTTCTGGCGCGGCCGGAATCCGGCGGGCAGCGCTTCGATCCCGCGGCGGATCCCGTTCCGCACGAAGCCCGGCGTCACCCGCTCGTAAACGGAACCGGCGGCCAGATTGAGTCGGGTCTTCCAATACCGTGCATAGCCCGCCAGCAGCTCGTCGCTCCCCTCGCCGGTCAGCACCACCTTCACGTGCTCGGCGGCGAGCCGGGCGACGAAGTTGAGCGGTACGCTGGACGGATGCGCGATCGGCTCGTCCTCGTGCCAGATCAGTCGCGGGAGCGATTCGAAATAGGCTTCCGGCGTGACGACGACTTCGTGATGGTCCGTACCGTACGCCCGGGCCACGATCCGGGCGTAGGACAGCTCGTTCGCTTCCCGCTCCGCGAACGCAACGGAGAACGTCTTGATCGGCTCGTCCACCAGCCGGCTCATGGTGGCGGCGATGGCGGCGGAATCGATGCCGCCGGAGAGGAAGACGCCGAGCGGCACGTCCGCCATGAGCCGGGAACGTACCGCGTCTTCGAAATAGTCGTAGAACTCCTGGACCAGCGCGGCCTCGCTCCGGCCGGCGAACGCCTCGGGCTCGAACGTGACATCCCAGTACTGCTCGATGGTCACCGTGCCATCGCGCCAGAGGAGGGTGTGGCCCGGGAGGAGACGGCGTACGCCCTGGAACAGCGTACGGTCCCCGTACGTCGCGTGGTTCGCCAGGTAGTCCGGCAGCATCTCGTGATCGAGCGCGGGCCGCACGGCCCCCGCCTCGATCAGCGCCTTGATCTCGGAAGCGAAATAGAGCGAGCCATCGGGCGCATGGACGTAGTAGAGCGGCTTGATCCCGAGCCGGTCACGGGCCAGGAACAACTCCTCGCGGTCCCGGTCCCAGATGGCGAACGCGAACATTCCGCGCAGCCGTTCCACGCTGCGCGGCCCGTACTCCATGAAGAGCCGCAGCACGGTCTCGGTGTCGCAGCGGGTCCGGTAGCGGTGCCCCAGGTGCTCGAGCTCCGGCCGCATCTCGGCGTGGTTGTAGACCTCGCCGTTGTAGACGATGTGGAACCGGCCATCGTCGCTGGCCATGGGCTGATGCCCGCCCGCCACATCCACGATGCTGAGGCGCCGGTGGCCGAGACCGGCACGGCCGGAGATCACGAGCCCGCAGTCGTCGGGGCCGCGATGCGAGAGCACGTCACGCATCCGGATCAGGGTCGGTTCATCCGGGATGCGGCCCGAACGGGCCGAGAACACGACTCCGCAGATCCCGCACATCAGTGACTCGCCTCCATTGCGACCGCCCGGGGACGCGCACGGCGGCCGGTGTAGCGGGCCGCCTGACCGTGGATTTCGAGGGGGACGCCGTTGCCGATGACGGTGGATGCGCCTAGCGTGGAGACAGCGTACGGACCGGCCGCGTCCGTGTCGACGTAGAGCGTGTCGCCCTCGCGCCAGAGGGCTGCGAAGCCCACGGGCGCCGCAGCCCGGAACACCTCCATGCCGCCGTACCGGAGCGTGCTGCCGGCGATCAGGACGCACTCCCGGACCACCGGTTCGCCTGGCGCCGCGTTCCCCGTCGTGCGGACCCAGCACCATTCGAAGTCCGCGTCCAACTCATTATCGGCAACCCGGCCCGCCGCCGTGAGCCCGAGCCGATCCTCGAACGGGCCGGCCGCGATGCGGTAGATGGATCCGTGCAGCGCGCGGCAGCGTTCGAGGGCCGGACGCTCGGCCGCCCGTGCGCCGGGTACGAGCGCCATGACGAGCTCGATCTCGCCCGTGCCCGCGGCTCTCACGGTGAACACGGGACACCGGGCGAGCTGCCGGAAGGACGGCGAGCACGGCATCTCGTCCAGCACGGCTTCGTGCGCCGCGCCTGCGATCCCGATGGCCATGCAGGCCGGCGGGTCGCCTGCCTCGACCATTACGCCGCCGGCTGCCCGCGTGACCCGGGCATCCGACGGGAACACGAGGCGGGACGCGGCCTCGTGGGCGCCATGCGCCACGACCCGGTCCCGGACGATCCAGTAGCCGCCCTTGATGAACAGCACCGCACGGCGCACCTCGACCGGGTCCGGGAGCTGCGCGTACCCATCGTGCGAGCCCTCGAAGAAGTCGAACCGCTCGCGCGTGATCCAGCGGTGGAGCGTGCCCCTGGCCGTCCGCTGCCACGAGAACGGACCGCCGGGCTCGGCCGAGGACGCGTCGTCCACGGTCACCGTGCTGTGCGCCTGGGAGGACCGGAGCCGGTACCGGAGCTCCGGTTGGCCCACGTACACGCCAGTGCCCGGATCCACGATCAGGGGACGTCCTTCCGCCGCGACCTCGATGGCCAGTTTGTCCGCGTGCGCATGCCCCCCGGTGAGGGCGCCGTGGGGTCCGCAGGAGACCAGCATGTACCTCGCGTCCGCCCCCCAACCATCCCGCATGACGAAGTATCCCCCGTCCGGGAACGCCACGGAGGTTCCGGCGGGCTGGACGGGCCGCATGCCATCGTATGCGGCCAGCCCCTCCGCGCCCAGCAGCCAGAATACCTGCTCGGCCGCATCGCCCGCCACAAAGCGGTAGTCGGGGCGCGAGAAGAGCACCGCAGCGGTGGCGAGCGTGCCGCGGAAATCGTTCGGCGCCGGGCGGTCCGGGGCCGCCGTGAGACCGCCGTCGTCATCGCCGATGAGCGGGGTGGTCCCGTCCGGGCGGGTCAGGTACATCAGGTGGTCGAAGAGCGCAACCAGCCTGGGTTCCGACTCGAGACCCGTCCTGCGCCCCCGAGCGCGCCAGAGCGCGAGCAGGTGGTTGTAGAAGTCCGCGGTGTAGCGGTGGTAGTACGTCGACTGTTCGAAGTACACGCCGTCCGGCCGGACCTGGCGGTGGATCTGCTCCGTCAGGATCCTGAGCCCCAATTCGCGCCACCGGCGCGCGTGCCGCAGCTCCGGCAGCGCCACACCCAGGTACGCCAGCCCCAACGCTTCGCCCGTCAGGTGTGTGTTCGGACTGAAGTACGTCGAAAGGAAGCGCTCGATGTGCCGGCCGTGCAGGTGCAGGCACTCGAGCATGGCGCGGTAGAGGCCGGGCGTCAGATGGGCCGAGTCCCGGAAGAAATGCAGCGCCCAGATCCACGAAATGGCACGGAAGGCCAGCTCGAGGCTGCTCGCCCAATTGATCCCGAGCTTCGGCGGGTTCGCCTCCATCCAGGCGGCCACGTGCGCGGCGAACACCGCGGCGTACCGCTCGTCGCCCGTGCACCAGTACGCCTTGCCCAGGTCGTAGAAGTGCTGGTGCCGGTTGAGCTCCCAGATCACCTTGTGGTCTCCGACGACGTCGGCGTCCAGGAACGGGATCCGACTCCAATGGACGAGCGGCGCTCTCCGGCCGGACACCGGATCGAGCTGCCAGTCGATGGGGTCGCCGAAGCGGAGCTCCTGCCCGAAGATCTCGAAGCGGCCTTCCAACACCGCCTCGGCCCGGGCGATGCTCCGCTCCACGGATGCGGGCCAGCGCTCGCGGAGGAGAGCGGCGGCGCGGCTCGGGTCCCGGAACGAGGGGAGGAACGCCCTGGCCCCGTCCTCCCGGAACCGGTGCAGCAACGCATCCGCGTCCAGGCCGTCTCCGGCCACGAAGCTGCCGAGCGGGCGGGCGCCGGGCGCTCGGGAGTGCGCATCGGACGAAAGGCCAGCGCGCTCCGCGACGATCGCGCACGCTTGCGCGGCACGGACCGACAACTCGTGGAGGCTCATGCCTCGCAGCTTCCCGACCTTGGCGAGCAGACTGGCCATCCGCGTCAACGCCTGACGGTAGCCCCGTGGGCCGCCGCCGCACGAGGCGAGATGCGTGCCCGGCCGCCTCGCAGGACGCCGCGGTACAGCGCGACCCACTGCTGCTCGACGGCGTGCCACGAATAGCGCCTGCGGCACTCCTCGTACGCCTCGCGGATGATCCGCCGGGCGAGGGCCGGATCGGCGAGTAGCCGGAGCGCCTGCTCCGCGAGCGCGGCGGCGTCGCCGCGCGGCACCATGAGCCCGGTCCGCTCGTGGTCGACGATGTACGGGATCCCGCCCGCGTCCGTCGTGACGACGGGCAGCCCCGAGGCGTACGCCTCCAGGATCGAGCCGGGCATGTTGTCGATGTCCGACGCGTTCAGGTAGATGTCGGCCCGGTCGTAGAGCCGCGCCATCCCTGCCTGGTCCACGCGCCCGACGAACTCGACCTCCCTCAACCCGAGGGCAGCGGCCTTCTCTTCGAGGCGACGCCGCTCGCTACCGTCCCCGGCCACGATCAACCTCGCCTCCGGCACCGCCTGCTGGATCCGGGCGAAGGCGTCCAGCACGCACGCCACGTTGTAGTGCGGCTCGAGGTTCCGGTTCGCCAGGAACACCGGACGTAGCGGGTCCCGTTCGCAGAACCGGAACAGGTCGAAATCGACGAAGTTCGGGATGGCCTCGGCTTCGAGCCCGAACCGCGCGAACACGTCGACCAGATAGCCGGACGGCACCACGATCCGGTCGGCGCGCCGCAGGATCGGGACGGCCGTCCGCCACCGCTGGAGATGGTCCTCCGCTTCGCCGCTACGGTAGTTCAGCAACGTCTTCTTGCCGAACAGCCGCGCGATGAACAGCGCGGGCGTGGGCGCGAGCAGGAACGAGAAGTACGAAGCGGAGAAGATGTGCGCCACGTCGATCCGCGGCAGGCGGAGGAGCAGCGTGGCCACGTATACGGTTTCGGTGACGAGGGTGCGGACGTACTTGATCCGCTGGAGGAGTCGCAACGGACCGGGCAGCCGCGGGTTCACGGGAAGGAACTCCACCCGGACCGCGGGTTGTGCGCTCAGCCGTTCGAGCAGTCGCTTCGCCTGGACCGCCTGGCCTCCGAGGATGTCGAGAGAGGGCGCAACGATGCACACCCGGATCGGTGAGCGCTCCGACACCGCGTCCCCGGCGTTATCTCGTCCAGACATCCCACCGCCCGCGCAAGCCGTTGATCGTGGCGACGAACACCGCCGCCTGCATCATGACGCCCTCCACAGCGAGCGACCGGACCGCCCGGCCGATGCGAGGCACGGCGAGCGGCGCGGCGACGGCGATCCCCGCCGCCAGGAAGGCAGCCGGGCCGACGTCGCCCAACCACCCCGCAACCCGTGCGACCGCCCACAGCGCGATCACGGCGCAGAGATACGGATTGAGCAACCGCAGCAGCTTGTGGAAGACGAACTGGGTCCAGATCGGATTCCGGTGCGGGAGCAGTACGCCGGGCAGCCAGGCGCAGAGCTGGAAATTGCCCGTCAGCGTCCGCACCTTGCGGCGGTACTCCTGGGCCCAGGTGAACCGGCGCGTTTCCCTCGCACGGGCGTCCTCGACCCACGCGATGCGCCGGCCGTCGAGCACCAGCCGCATGGGCACGTACAGATCATCCAGGATCAGGCCCGCCGGGAGCGGCCGCCAGTCCGCCTTTCGTACCGCGTAGATCGCGCCGGTCACGCCGACGGACGAGTGCACCCGCGCCTCGGTGCGGCGCAGCCACCGCTCGAAGCGCCAGTACATGCCGACGAGGGATCGGCCGCCCTGGTCGTTGAGCTCGAGACAACCGGATGCGGCGCCCACCTCCGGGTCCGCGAGCGCCTCCGCAAGCCGGGAAATCGCGCCCGGCTCGAAGCGCTGGTGCGTGTCCGTGAACACGACCACCTCGCCCGAAGCCGCGCGGACGCCCGCGTTCAGCGTGACCGCCTTGCCGCCCGGCGGGTCCCCGATGACCACCTTCACGCGGGGATCCACCCCGGCGATGGATGCACCGGTCGACGCCGCCGAGGCCGCATCGATGGCGACGATCATCTCCACCGACGGGTCATCTCCCGCGGCCTCGAGGAAATCCTGCACTCGAGCGCGAATGGACGCCTCATCTTCCCGCGTGGCCAGAACCACCGAGATGGAGTGCGGCTGCACCGGCGCGATCGGTCGCGACGGCCGCCGCATCCGCGCGATCAGCGCGATCGTCAGTGGATACACGAGCCAGACGGCTACCAGCGTCAGTGCGGCTACGAGCGCGGCCGTATTCAGCATGCGGTGATCCCATGCATCTGGCCGGGCCCACGCCGGAACGAATCGATCATTCTTCGTCGAACTGCCTTCGCGTTGATGGGCTGATCCGGTCGGTGGCCGGCTCGAGGGGCGGAAGACCTGCACCCGTGGGCAACCCCATTAGCAAGCACCGTACCGCAATATCTCAGCAGGGACATATCCGGCAGGGATCGTTCCGCCACCCTCCCCGAAAGTAATCACATGGCTACGAGAAAGACACCGAGCGGGCTGCTCCCGGAGGGTATCGCGGCGATGCTACACCCGTGGGGCATCGGCTGGTCAGCGGGCTGCACCGGCAGGCGCGACGCCGAGCTCCCGCATGAGTGCCTCCATCTGACGGTCGGTGGTCAGAGCCGCCAGCACCTCTTCCGAGGGCGGGGGCAGGGGCACCCGTCGAATCGCCCGTTCCAACGCCTCCTCGAGACTCCCGTCTGCTACGTCGGTGACAACGTAATGGCCGCCGACCTCCCTCAGAATACGCGCCGTTTCCCCGTCCTCGTCGGCGATCGCCAGGATCGGCCGGCGTGCCCCGAGATATTCGTACAGCTTGTTCGGGACCTGCGCCGGCTGACCCTGCGCGAGGAGGAGCAGCAGGTCTGCCCGGAGCATGGCGGCACGCGCTTCGGCGTGGGGGATCGGCGGGCGTACACGCGCGACATCCGCGATACCGAGGTCCTGGATGGCCGCCGGTACGGACATGCCCCGGTACGTCTCGCACGCGCCAATGAACTCCACGGACAGATCATCGGCGCCGAGACCGAGCCGCGTTCGCACGACGGCAAGCGCTCGTAGAAACGGCATCGGATCCCGGTTCAGGTAGAGACTGCCGAGGTACACGATCCGGAACGCCGCGCCCGGCTCCGGCTCCAACGGTTCCGACAGGAGCTCGTCGATTCCATTGCGTGCGACGATCGGCGGTCTCACGCCGTTTCCGCCGGTCCGTTCGGCGACGATCTCCGCGATCCCGTCCGAGACCGCGACGATCCGGTCCGCGGCGTGGAGACAACGGCGCTCCAACCACCGGTTCAGCGCCCGGGCCGCCCGGTTCCCGGCAACGAGCTGGTTCGGCGCCTCCCGCCAGGGGTCGCGCAGCTCCATGACCCAAGGTATCCCGATGAGTGACTTGATGATCAACCCCACGAGGTGGGTCGAGTGAGGCGGGGACGTCGTGTACACCAGGTCGATGCCCTGGCGGCACAACCAGAGCGAACGCAGGGCCGCCGGCAGGACGAACCCGAACATCTGATCGGGCACCCAGAAGAATGCGCCGAGCCACCGCAGCGCCGATCGCAGCCGGGAGCGGGAGCCCGAGCCGGACGACCCGGCGGGCGCCTTCTGAACCTGAACCGCCCCATTTCCAGCGCCTCCCGCGCCCCGGTTCCGTCGGCGCAGCCACCAGGTGTACAGACCCCTCGGATGTGGCAGGCAACGCACCGCATGGACGCCGTACGAGTCCTCCCGGACTCTCGATCGGCCGCGCTCCGACGGCAGCCGTGCGGTCACGACCTCTACCCGGTGCCCGGCCGAGCGCAACGCATCCGCGACCTTCGCGGCCCTCAGCGAGCCGACGATGGGATCCGGTGGATAGTTATACGCGATGAGGAGGACGTTCATCTGTCAGGAAATACCAGGATCCATAGCGCAATGGCACACCGTGAGGACGGACGCGTACCCGGGCATCGTGCCACGGTTGGGCCGCGAGAGCCGAATGGGGCATGGACGGACCAGACGTTCGCTCATTGCGCCAGATCACGGATTCGCTCGGCATCACGCCGCGAGCCGGTTCCAAGTATCGGGATTCTCTATGAAGCGCGCAACAAAGGGGCATGGTACGCTTTCTGCTACGCAGCAGTCGTGCCGCCCGACCCGAGCATTTGCAAGGGGCCTTCGAGTACGCCACACATCGTCACCCACCGTGATCGAGCCGGGATCTCGTCGGCGGGGCAGGACGGATCTACCGGTCGGCGAACGCCACGCACTCGCGTCAGGCCTGGTCCCGGATGTCCAATGCCATGCACGTTCGGGCTGCGGACGTAGCAGCGGGCTCATAGATTACCGGTCGCATCCACGGGCCCGGGCGTATATCCTACGGATGGAGGGCTGGAGGCGGTCAGCCGCAGGGCCAATGGACCGTGTCCGGCGCCGGGGGAGTTCGCGGATGCTTGACGTTGCCTCGCGACGTGTTGTTGCCGGGCTGCAACAGGCACGGTTCCATGCGGGGGCTGGAGAGACATGGCCGTGCGCGGGACGGGGTGGGGAGAGAAGGGCCCGGGATCGCTGAACCAGACCGAGAATCGCGTTCATGTTCGACCGTGAAAGCGTAGGCCTCATCGCCTATTTCCTGAGCAGGTATCCGCTGCGGAGCGCGCTGATCGTTCTGCTCCTGCTCCTGGCGGGTTTCGCGGAAGGTTTCGGGGTCATGACCGTCCTGCCGTTGCTCGAGATCGCGATCGGCGGCGGCAGCACGGACTCCGGGTTGGGGCGGTTGGTCGAGCGCGCGTTCGCGGTGGTGGGAGCGGAACCGACCGTCGGGAAGCTCCTCATCGTGATCGTGCTCGGCATTGCGCTGAAGGGCGCGCTCATTCTGCTCGCCATGAAGCAGGTCGGCTACACGGTCGCGCATGTGGCCACGGACCTGCGGCTGCGGCTGATTCGCGCGCTGCTGCACGCGCGGTGGAGCTATTACGTGGACCAGCCGGCGGGCCAGGTGGCGAACGCGATCGGGAGCGAGGCGCATCGGGCCTCGGGGGCGTATCGGGAGGCGTGTTCCGCCCTCGCCGCAGCGATCCAGGTCGTGGTCTACGGCGTGGTCGCGTTTCTCGTGTCCTGGAGGATCGCTGGCCTCGGTATGCTCGCGAGCGGGGTGCTGGCGTACCTCCTGAGCGGGTTCATCGGGCTCAGTCGGTCGGCAGGCAAGCAACAGACGCAGCTCATGAAGTCGCTCTCGGAGCGGCTCACGGACCTGCTCCAGGGGATCAAGCCCATCAAGGCCATGGCGCAGGAGGCGCATTTCTGGCCGATCCTCGCCGGGGAGACCGAGGGGCTGAACCGGGCCCAGGAGCGGCAGGTGCTCGCGGCCGAGTCGCTGAGGGCGGTTCAGGAGCCGATGCTCGTCGCGATGCTGGCCGTGGGATTGTACGCGGCCATCACGTGGGGGAACGAGCCGTTCACGTCGCTGTTGGTGATCGCGTTGATCTTCTATCGCATGGTCACGCGACTCCACAACGTGCAGACCCACTACCAGACCATGGCTGCGGGCGAGAGTGCCTTCTGGTCGCTGCATCGCAGCATCAGGCTCGCGGAGGGTGCGAAGGAGACCGCGGCGGGTCAGGTGCCGCCCCGCCTGGAGCGATCCATCCGGTTGGAGGATGTCTGGTTCGCCCACGGCGAGAAGCAGGTGCTCAAGGGGATCTCGCTGGAGGTGCCGGTCGGGGACTTCGTTGCGATCGTGGGACCCTCGGGCGCCGGCAAGACCACGATCGCGGACCTGATCGTTGGCCTGTATCGCCCGACGTCGGGGGAGATCTACATCGATGACGTGCCGCTGCCCGAGGTCGATCTCGCGGCCTGGCGCCGCATGATCGGCTACGTGCCTCAGGAGCTATTGCTCTTCCACGACTCGATCCTGCGCAACATCACGCTGGGCGATGAGTCCATCGGCCGGGCCGATGTGGAGGAAGCGCTGCGTGACGCCGGGGCGTGGGAGTTCGTGGCGGCGTTGCCGGATGGCCTGGACACGGTCATTGGCGAGCGAGGCGCGAAGTTGTCGGGAGGGCAGCGTCAGCGGATCGCGATCGCCCGGGCGCTGGTCCGCAAGCCGAAGCTCCTGGTGCTGGACGAGGTCACGACGGCGCTCGACCCCGCCACCGAGGCCGCCATCTGTCAAACGCTCCGGGCGCTCAGCCGGAAGTCCACCATCATCGCGATTTCCCACCAGCAGGCGATGCGCGAAGTGGCGGACGTGGTGTACGAGTTGTCGGACGGGGTGTTGCGGGAGGTCACGACAACGTCCCGCACGAGTCTGATCGGACCTGCATCGGATTGACGGGGACGGCTGCCCGCAGGCAGCCGAAATGTCACAGCTCCTGGGTGGGCATCGCCGTCGCAACGGCATCCATGGGAAGTCGCTCGCCGAAGGTCCAGACGAAGAGCTTCACGCCCCCGCACTTGCCCCTGCAAAGCTCGTCCGCGTCCGACTCGAGCCGGGCGACGAGCGCGCGGTCCAGCACGTTCGATATGACGTAGGTCGTATCGACCACGATCACGACCCCTCCCCGATCCGCGAAGTACTTCGTGATCAGCTCCGCGGTAGGCAGGACGGGCGCACCGGACTTGCGCTCGAGGGGCGGCTGCCCATCGTAGGCCGCCTTCAGCCACACGGCCGGGTCCGTAGACTCGGACTCGATGACGTCATCGGTCAGGTTCGTGTAGAAGTCCAGCCGGCCGACGTAGTACAGCGGCTGCAGCGGCGATGAAGAGCCGATGGGCAATGCGGCGAGGTCGGGGCGAGACTCGAGGATCGCGCTCGCCTGCTTCCATCCGGCTCCCGCCGGTCCATTGTCGTGGACCATCTTGCGGGCCATGTTGAACGCCGGGGTCGTGACGATCGCGGACAGTGACACGATCGCGACCGCCAGGACGGCGGCCGACCCGGCAAAGCGAGCCATGGGCGGCCAGGCCGCGATCGCCGCACGCACCTCACGATACAACACGCTCGCGCCCCAGGCGGCCACGAACGCCGTCGCCGTGAACAGCGCCGGGACGGCGAGGAGTATGAAGCGCTCGCCTTTCCAGGTGAATACGAAGCTGTGCAACAGAACGGGGACCGCGAACCAGATCGCGAGATACAGACTGAGGCGCGGTTGACGGATCGCGAGGAGGATGAACACCAGCGGAGAGAGAGACACCAGAAGCGGGAAGCGCTCGGAGAGCGCATAGTAGTAAGTCAGCGGGTGCCCGCTGCCGGCTGCCACGACCCATAGCGGCACGTACCGGGAATTCTCCAGGAGTGTCGTCAGGAGCGTCGGGAGCGCGCCGATCGCCAGAACGGCCGTCGCCACGCCGAGCGCTGCGAGCTGCATGGGCACGCTACGCCGCCAATTCCGCCACCCCTTCGCATACAGGTCGCAGGCCGCCGCGATCGCGACGACCGTGGCCCATCCCACGGCAACGGACAGCGTCACGACCTGGATCCGGGTTGCCAGGAGCAGGGCGAGCATCGTGACGCCTGCCCACAGCCACTGCCGTCGGACTTCGCGCGGCTCAGGCAGCGTCCTCGAACCGAATCCGCGTACGGAGTACCACCCCGCGAGGAGCGCGATCAGGCCGAAATTGAGCTGATAGGTATAGAACCTCAGGATCCGGCTCTGGGAAACGGCCTGCGGATAGATCGCCAGCAATACGGTTCCCCACACAGCCACCCATGGTCCACCGAGCGCCCAAAGGACGCCGGCGAAGATCAATAGATTGAGGACGCCGAAGACCGCGGTAGGGAGGCGTACCGCAAACTCGCTCGGCCCGAACAGCTTGACGGAAAGCCCGACCAGACGTGAGACATCGATGCCCCGGGTGTAGATCGCACCCGACGGCAGGCGGGGACCTTCCCCTCGCTCGAGCGATTGCGCGACGAAGTAGTGGTTCAGCTCATCGGGTCCGAATCCGACCGTGCCAAGTTCCGCGAATCGCAGGTACGTTCCGCCCGCGATCGCGAGCGCGAGCAGGGTGATCGGCAACCACCTGCGCGATGCGTCAGCAGTCATGCTTCGTCCGCGAATTCGGTTCCGACAGGCCCCCGCAGCCTGGCCTTGCGGGGCGGATTCACGAGAAGGTAAGGCCGTGGCGCGTTAGCCGCAGAGCAAAGCGCGAGCCATTGTGATCGACAATCTAACCGGCCGTCACGACACCGCGGTGGCGCGCCCGAGCGCGAGCCGGGTGTAGACCTTCTCGAGTGTCGAGACGGCATTCTCGGCCCGGAACGACTCACGCGCCCGCCGGGCGCCGGCCTCGCCCATGGCGCGGGCGCGATCCCGATCGGCCAGCAGGGTCTCGAGGGCCGCCGCCATACGCTCCGGGTCGCGGGGCGGGACCAGGTACCCGGTCACGCCGTCCACGACCGCATCGCACGTCCCACCCACATTCGTCGCCACGACCGGGCGCCCGGCGGCCATGGCTTCGAGTACCGCGTTCGGCATCCCCTCGCTGATCGAGGAGAGCACGGAAATGTCGAAAAGGTGATGGAAGCTGGGCTGGCTCGGGCGCCGGCCGGCGAAACGGACGCGCTCGAGTATACCGAGCTCGCGGGCCAGGGCTTCGAGCGGCGATCGGCATTCCCCTTCGCCGACGAGGACCAGGTGTACGTTCGGCCAGCGCGGGGAGAGCGCCGCGACCGCGCGGAGCAGCGTCTCATGGTCCTTGACCGGCCGGAGGTTGGCCACGATCCCGATGACGGGCACACCCTCCGGCAACGCCAGCTCCATGCGGGCGCCGGCAAGGAAATCCGTCGGCGGCGGGTCGAACGCCTCGTCGTCCAGGAAGTTGGGCACGACCTCGATCTGCGCCGGGGGAACACCCTCCTCCCGGAGCAGATCCGCCAGCGGGCTCGCGTTCACCAGGGATACGTGCGCGAGCCGATGCGCCACCCGGTCCGCGGACCGCAGCCGTGCATCCCGGCGTCCCGCCCACCAGCGGCGGCTGGCGATCACCCCGGACACACCCGCCAGCCGTGCGCACGGAACGCCGAAAATGTTGCTGTAGATGTCGTGCGCATGAAAAATCCGCACGCGCTGCGCACGGAGCCACCGCACGAGGCGCAACGCCTGAGCGGCCGTGGAAGGGGACTGAAGCGATCGGAGCGGGAACCGCAGGACCGGAATACCCGCTCGGGCGTACCGTTCCTCCAGGGGCCCGCCCTCTCCGAGACATACCACCGACAGCTCGAAGCGATCGCGGTCCAGACGTTCCGCCGTCCGGACCGCGTTCAGCTCCGTGCCACCGACCTGCAGGTTGTCAATGCAGAAGACTACACGAATGACGCTCCGTCGCCCGTCCCCGGCTGTGACCCCCTCTCCGAGCGTCATCGGGCCTCACCAGGCACCCTGCCGGAAGATGATGGTGGGAACGGTGCGCAGCATGATGCGGAAGTCCTCGAGCACGGAACGCCGCTCGATGTACTCGAGGTCGTACGCCAGCTTGCTCCGCACGTCATCCACGGAGCGGTCGTAATGCTGGTTCACCTGCGCCCACCCCGTGATCCCCGGCGGCACTCGCTGGCGCTGGGGATAGCCATCGATCAGCTCCCGCAGCTCCAGGAAGATTCGCGGCTGCTCCGGCCGCGGGCCGACGATGTTCATGTCGCCCTTCAGCACGTTGAAGAGCTGCGGCAGCTCGTCGAGCCGGTACTGGCGCAGGATACGGCCGATCGGCGTGACCCGCGGATCGGACGGCGACGCCCACCTCTGGCCGTCCTTGTCCGCGTCCACGACCATCGTGCGGAACTTGTAGATCTCGAAGATCTTGCCGCCGTAGTCGATCTTGCGCCGCCAGTTGTCCGTGCTGCGACCCCCTCGGCGCCGGTCGAGCCCGACCCGCGGCTGCTTGTACAGGACGGGTCCCTTGGACGTCAGCTTGATCAGCACCGCGATCACGAGCATGAGCGGCGCGGCGAGGATCAGGCCGATCACCGCCACGAACACGTTCAACGCACGCAGCGCCCGCTCCGACCGGAACGGCCCGCCAGCAGACCGCTTCTCCTGCACGGCCGGCGCGCCATTGCCTTCAATGCGCGCCCGTCGGCCAGGTGACGTCCATCTCGGGTGACGGCGTTGGATCCTGCTCTCCCGTTTGTCGATGACAGGATTAGGTTGCATCTCCACCCGCTAGCTCTGGAGTAGAAATCAGAACGCCGAGAGTTCGGCCGGCCCGCCAGGCTGCAACGCGTGTGCGCGCAGCTCGGCATTCGCCTGAACAGTCAAAGACACAATGATTTATGGCCTTTTTGCCCCCATGCATCGGCCGTTCTCCCGGGCCCTCGATTGTGGCGAGGCATCGACTGGTGTTGGTACACCGCTACAACCGGATCGGGCCAGCGTCGGCCCGGCTCCTGTCCCCTCATCCCCTGCACCCACCAATTATATATGCGGAGCAGGCGGCTGAATCAGCTCAAAGTAGAACCGCGTACCCCAGCCCTGACGTGTCTCGAAGTGGAGCTCGGAGCCCATGGCCTCGACGAGCTTCCGCGAGATCGCGAGGCCGAGGCCGTGGCCAGAAAAGCGATAGCCACTGCGGGTTGTCCCCCTGCGGAATGGCTGGAATAGGGTCGAAATAACTTCCGGATCGATACCGTTGCCGGTATCGCGCACGGAATACTCGATTCGATCGACGCCGCGAGGCCGCGCCACGATCTCGACGAAGCCCTCGTCCGTGAACTTCAGGGCGTTGGTCGTGAGGTTCAGCAGTACACGGCTGAGGGCGACCGGATGTCCCATCCGGGAGTCCGGAGTCGGGGGCAGCAACCGGATCTGCAGGCCCTTCTCCTCGGCGAGCGGCTGGACGATGTCCCGGACGGATTCGAGGACCTCGGTGACGGAGAACGGCTGGTTCTCGGTGTCCGTCAGGTGGTCGCCACCGCGGGCGAGTTCGATGACGTCGCTCGCGACGGAGATGAGCCCGAGCGCCGCGCTGTAGATGATGCCGAGCTGCCGGCGCTGGATGTCGTTGACGTCGCCGCTCTGTCCACGCCGCAGGGTTTCGGCGAGGAACAGGATGGAGGTCAGCGGCGAGCGCAGGTCGTGTGCGAGCTCGACGACGAGTTCGAGGCCGTCCGGGCCGAGGAGCCGAGACGCGAAGTACTGGTCGGCGTCCGGCTCCAGATGCGTGCGCACGCGTTCCAGGTATTCGATGGCCGCGAGCACCCGGGCCGAGGTGGGCGGATGGGGGTGTTTGGCCCAGTCGTCCAGGAGCTGCGCCCGGAACCGGTCGATGAGACGGCGGTGCATGGCGGCGCCCGGCTCGTAGAAGGCCGTCCCCCATCGATCGGTGGGGAGGCGCTGCTCGATGGCCTGGACGAGCGAGTCGAGGAACGCTCGCGCGGCGGCGGGATCGAGCTCCTCGGCCCACTCGTCTCGCCAGTCATCGGCTACACGAGCGGCGGCGGCCCGGAGGTATCGGGAAACGATCGCGTCGAGCGCCCGGTGTGCGGCGCTCGACTGGGCGCTCCGGGTCGGGGCGTCCCGTCGTGTGGCCGGATCGGCCGTGCTGGTGTGATCGTCAACGGAGACGGGGCTCATTCGGATTTCGCTGTGAGAATGGTGCCACGCTGGAGACCGTGCTTTTCCATGAGCCGGTACAGCGTTGTCCGGTCAACGCCGGCGATGCGTGCGGCCTTCGACATGTTGCCGCCGGAGCGTGCGACCAGCCAGGTCAGGTATTCCCGTTCGAACTCGGAGATCACGCGCTCCCGCCCCACGTGGTACTTCTCCTCGATGATGGCCGGGGAGAACGTGCTCACGCTGCGCGGCGGGGCGCCGGTGTCGATGAACGGGATGTCTTCGGGCTGGATCTGAGCTCCCGGATCGAGGAGGACGACGGCGTGCTCCATCACGTTCTGGAGCTCGCGCACGTTCCCTCGCCACGGCCGCATCTGGAGCGCGCGGATCGCCGCCTTGGTGAGTTTCGGCAGCGGCAGGTCCGCGCCGCGGTGACGCTTCCAGTACAGCTCCAGGAAGTGCTGGGCGAGGAGCGGGATGTCCTCGACCCGTTCGCGCAGCGGCGGGACCCGGATCGGGACCACGCGCAGCCGGTAGTACAGGTCCTCGCGGAGGACGCCGTTCTGCGTCGCCTCCTCGGGGTCACGATTCGTCGCCGCAATGAATCGGACGTTGACCACGGCGTCCGTGGTGTTGCTGCCCACGCGACGCACGATCCCGTCCTGGATGACGCGCAGGAGCTTGGCCTGGAGCGGCATCGGCATCTCGGTCAGCTCATCGAGGAAGAGCGTGCCGCCGTTCGCCGCTTCGAGGAGGCCGGGCTTGTCCCGGACGGCGCCGGTGAACGCGCCCTTGACGTGCCCGAACATCTCGGATTCGAGGAGCGCCTCCGGGAGCGCCGCGCAGTTGACGGCGATCATCGGCCGGCTCCGCCGCCGGCTGTTGCGGTGGATGAACTGGGCGATGAGCTCCTTCCCGCTGCCGCTCTCGCCGGAGATGAAGACTGAAGCGTCCGTGGGCGCGACCTTGCGGGCGAGCTCGATGGCCTTGAGGAACGCCGGCGACGTGCCCAGCACCTCCCACCCCTCGCCGCGGTCCGGGGTGTCGGTCGCCGTCTCCTCGAGATCGCTGGATTCCCGGGCGACCAGCACCGCGTGCGCGGCGCGGCCGAGCAGGATCTGGAGGTGCGTGGCGGAGAACGGCTTCGGCAGATAGTCCCAGGCGCCGGCGCGGAGCGCCTCGATGCTCGACTCCACGCTCGGGTTCCCGGTCATCACGATCACGATCGTGCCCGGGTTCGTCTCAAGGCACGCCTTGAGGAGCTCCATGCCCGAGACCTGGGACATATACAGATCGACGAGCATGATGTCGAACGGACGGCGGCGCACGGCCTCGAGGGCTTCATCTCCCCGCCCGTGGACGGTGACGTCGTAGCCTTCGTGCTTCAGCACGCTCGCGCAGCTCTCGCGGAGCGTGTGCTCGTCATCCACGATGAGGACCTTGATCCTGGCCTTGTCCTCGGGCTTGATGGGGATCAAAGCGGCAACGGATTCGTCGTCGGGGATGGCGAGCCTACGATTTCTCGAGAACTTGGTGTGGGCTGACACGCGGGTGGTGCCTCCGTCGAGTGTTGGGGAGTATCGGCCACCACGGCGAGCCCCGGGGAGAGCGGGAAGTGGGAACGGCAAGGCCGCGGCATTGCCAAGGACTGTCCTGTATTGCGGTCCGCCGACCGGCGAGCTCCGGTCTGGCGGTCGTAGCTCCTCCTTCGCGGGCGGTACGAAATCGCGGCGTGCGCCGGATTGCCCGTCGCCCGAGCAGTCGCCGCTCCAAACCCTGGTGACTACCGGGCGGTACGACAAGCTTTGATCCGAGACCGTATCGAGTTCCGGGGATGCTTCCGCGCCGTGCGGTTCCGGGTCGGTCGCCGGGTGCTGCGCGTCGGGAGCGGGGCGCTGGTCGTGACGGGCTCGAGCCTCGCCCCGCCGGCCGGGCCGGCGCGGGGCGCCCGCGCGATGCCTCCAGAGTCGAGCCCTCGGGATCGGTACTGAAGATCCCGCCAGCGCGGGCCGAGTGTTATACTAGTAGCTGCGCGACCGCGCCCTGTCAATACCGATCGTGGTATGCGCACGACAGTGGGGCCGTCCGGGAGAGGGATTCGTGTTGCGCCCCTGCCACATGCGCGGCGTGGGGCGCGAGACGCGCAACGTGGCGTGAAGCCGTGCGTTTGGCGGTGTCAGGCAGATAGTTCGGCCGTTCTGGCCGCCGCCATGGGGGACGCGGCATCGGGATTGCTATGGAGTCGCGTGCTTCCGCTCAACGGACCTGAGCCGTCACGTCTGGCGGAGAGGCTCGGCGATTGGGCTAGCCAGGAATCGGAGGGCGCCAGATCAATGTCTAAACTGATACCGACCCAGGCGGATACGCAGCTCGGAGAGTACGTGGCGCCGTCGGCGAGCGCCGCTGCGTGGATGGCCGGCGAGGACCTGGAGCCTCCGGTCGGGAATTCGGGATTCAACTGGCGGCGAATCGTTTCCGCGCTCCTCCGTTACAAGATGCTGGTGATCCTCGTGACGGCGGTCGGCGCGGTCAGCGGGTTCGTTGCCACGAGGTTCGTGACCAAGCAGTACGAGGCCACGGCGACGATCTGGGTCGAGACGGTGAGCCGCGCGGAGGCGGCGCGGGGGCCGATCCGGGCCGAGGAGCTGCTCCCGGCCACGTCGTGGATCGAGCTGTTGAAGTCCCATGTGGTGCTGGATCCCGTCGTCCAGGAGCTGCGCCTCTATCTGACCCCCAAGTCCCCGGCGGACTCCGTGCTTTTCGCGACCTTCTCGGTGCAGGGCGAATACACGCCCGGCGCGTACCGGCTGACCGTGGATGAGACCGGTCGGCGATTCGAGTTGGCGACGCAGACCGGGACGGTCCTGCAGCGGGGTTCGATCGACGAGCCGGTCGGTGCGGAGCTCGGCTTCGACTGGGTCCTGCCGGCGGATCGCGTGGCTCCGGGGATGCGCGTCGAGTTCACGGTACGGTCGGTCCGGGAGGCTGCCCAACGGTTTGCGAACGCGCTGAGCGGGTCTTTCCGTGACCGGAACACGAACTTCCTGAACGTGTCGCTGTCCGGCACGGACCCGGAATGGCTTGCGCGCACGCTGAACATCGTGGTCGACCGGTTCGTCGAGGTCGCCACGGACCTGAAGCGGAGGACGCTGGACGAGAGGGCGGAGATCCTCGCCGAGCAGCTGCGCATGCAGGCGGAGGAGTTGAGTGCGGCGGAGCGGGCCCTCGAGAGCTTCCGGGTCCAGACGATCACGTTGCCGTCGGAGGCGGCGGTGCCGCTGCCGGCGGGGCTGGAGGTCACGCGCAATCCGGTGCTCGGCGACTACTTCGACAAGAAGGTCGAGCTGGAGCAGGTCCGGCGGGACCGGGCGGCGATCCAGCGAGCGCTCGCGCAGCGTGACGAATCGGGGATCGCGGTCGCGGCGCTGGAGGTGATCAACGCCGTCCAGCGGTCGTCGGAGCTGGTCCGGGCGCTCCATGAGTTGACGGAACAGCGTGCGGAGCTGCGCGCCCTGCGGCACCAGTACACGGACGAGCATCCGAGCGTCAAGCGGGTGCTCGCGCGGATCGAGACGCTCGAGCGGAGCACGATCCCGCAGCTGGCGTCCGCACTGATTGCGGAGCTGGAGGCGCGGGAAGCCGACCTGAACGGGATGATCGGCGCGGCATCGAGCGAGCTGCAGCAGATCCCGCCGCGCGCCATCGAGGAGGCGCGGCTGCAGCGCCATGTGGAGATCCAGAGCAACCTGTACATGAATCTCCGGGCGCGCTATGAGGAAGCGAGGCTCGCGGCCGAGAGCAGCATTCCGGACCTGAGCATTCTGGATTATGCCTCGCCGCCGCGGCGGCCATCGCAGGACCCGGCGCCGGTCGTGTTCCTCCTTGCGACGCTGGGGAGCTTCGGGCTGGCGCTGCTCGGGGCGGTGCTCCTGGACCGGGTGGACCCGCGGTTCCGGTATCCGGAGCAGATCACGAACGACCTGGGGCTTCCGATCCTCGGGGCGGTGCCGCACGTGCGCGGGCGCAACGGGCGGCGGAGCCTGGAGAACGCGGCCGAGCTGGTCGAGGCGTTCCGGAGCATCCGGCTGAACATCATGCACGCGGCCGGTACATCGGGAGGCACGCTGGTCCTCACGGTCAGCAGTCCGGAGAGCGGGGACGGCAAGTCGTTCGTGAGCTCGAACCTGGCGCTGGCGTTCGCCGAGCAGGGTCAGCGCACGCTGCTGATCGACGGCGACATTCGCCGGGGGACCCTGCACCGCCTGCTCGACTGTGAACGCAAGCCGGGGCTCACGGACTACCTGGCGGGGAAGGTCGGGCGTGAGGCGATCGTGAAGCCGACGGCGTACCCGGGCCTGCACCTCATCCCGAGCGGCACCCGGATGCAGAGCGGGCCGGAGCTGCTGTCGACGCAGCGGATGCGGGATCTGGTCCACGACCTGCGCGGGCTCTACACAGTCATCATCATGGACTCGGCGCCGCTCGGCGCGGGTGTCGATCCGTACGTGCTGGGTACGGTCTCCGGCAATCTGATGCTCGTGCTGCGGGTGGGCGCGACGAACCGCGGATTCGCCGAGGCGAAGATCGACCTCCTCGGTCGGCTCCCGATCCGGACGCTCGGCGCGGTACTGAACGACGTGGCGGCGGGCGGCGCGTACTACACCTACTACTACCAGTCCTACTCCTACCTGCCGGGCTACGAGGCGGCGGAGGAGGAGCTGGTGGAGTCGGGCGCGCAGGCGCGGGTGCTGCCCGGAGCGTAGGTGGGCCGGGACCGGCCGCGGACGGTGCGGCCGGGGCCGATCGGACAATTAGCAACGGGCCGCGCACGCGTCCGAGTGTGCGCGGCCCTGCTGCATCCGGCAGCCGGTCTAATTGTTCACCAGGGGGGACGAAGGATCGAAGTCGAGATCGAGATCGAAGGAGCGAATGCGATCATCCCCGTGCACGCCGTGCGGCTGCTTGAGCGCCATGCTGGCGCGGACGAGGAGGTCAATGGGGTCGATCGCGGCCGTCCGGAAGTTGCGGACGGCATAGTATCCGGCGCGCAGGTCGAGCCCGCTCAAGGATTCGGACGAGTCCCCCTCCACCTTGTCGAATTCCGTGACGAGGCGTCGGGCGAGGTGGAAGGCGCCGTGGTGGTCGGTTCCGGGCGCGAGCACGACGAACTCCGACTGACCGAGCCGGCCGATCGTGTCCGAACCGCGGCCGGCGTTCCGTAGCGTCCTCGCGATACGGATCGCCGCCGGCGGGAGATCGTCGTCCGTCCGGTCAGCGGATTCCGCAGCGCCCGGGCCGGTGGCGAAGACGACGCACGCCATCGGCCGCTCGTACCGGGCTGCATCCGCGCCCAGCTCCCGGGCCCGCTGGAGCAGACCCCGGAGATTGTAGAATCCCGTAGCCGCGTCCAGCAGACTCTCGTCCCGCGCCATATCCGCGTCGAACTTGGCGCGCACGAACGACTTGAGCTCGAGCACGAACTCCTCGGCATCCAGTGGCTGGCCGATCAGGCCCCACGCGCCCGCCCGGAGCGCCTCCAGGCGCATCTGTCGAGTGATCGGTCCCGCGCTCAGAACGAGGATCGGTGTGCTGGGCGTCACGCCCGCATCGGTCCGTAGCAGGCGGCAGAGCTCGATGCCTCCAACGTCGGGCAGGTCCGCATCGATGACCAGGATGTCCGGACGCGAAGCGCGCGTCCGCTGCAGGACCTGCCGATCGTTGTGCGCCCGTAACACCGTGAAGCCGCTCGGAATGAGAATGCTCTCCAGAGACCGCACCGACCATTCCTGAGCGTGCGCGATGAGCACGAGTGGCGCATTCGTTGTGTTCGATTCGCTCATGGGCGTCGTCACTCGATTGGCAGACGCATGCCGGACGTCGTCGCACCGGGCGTTCGGTTGGCTTGTCAACTCGATGAGCGCCGAACCTGCCTGCAGAATTCGTGCTGCGCCGACGTGATCCGGCAAGCTCAAGAATTTTCTGAGATTCGCCCGATCGGTCCCTTTTCGGCGGGTCGCGGATTGCTGTATCGAGGCGACAGTTTGGGGGGATATTGATGCATATGTACCATAATCCTCCGGTTGCGGATCGGGTGGGCAAATATGGGCGCGGGGGTGGGGAAGTGGCCCGGGCATTGAGTTTGCGGTGCATCTCGCGTGCGCGAGCGGCTCTGCGCGGTGCGGGGGAGGGGCGGGGGCGGGAGTCGGGAAGCACGGCCCCATTCTTGATCACGATCCAATCCGTCAGACCTGCATCTCGGAGATCAATGCCGACCGTTTTCGAGCGCAGGAGCGTGGTTCGATGCTATGTGATCGCTGTCGGCGGCGAATCAATGGCGGGGCGCGACGCAGGGGGCCGGACCTGGAGGCGAGCTTGCGGGAGCGGCTGGCGCAGGTCATGTGCGAGAACTGTGGCGGCGTGCTGGGGATCAGGGAGGCGGAGGGCTCGATTGCGGAGAAGCTGGCACAGCTCGCGCGCTTCGGATTGAATGCCGGAGGCAAGCCGCTGTTCCGCAGCGTGCGCTGGTCATCGAAGTGATCCCGACCGGGCGCGGTGGTTGCCTCGCAGCGATCCCGATCCGAATATTTCGAATGTGTTTCGAGTTCAGCAGACGGAGCGAGCAACTCCAATGATCCGCCGGATGTTAGCGTGTGTTGCCGTCATGGGTGTGGCGGCGGTGGCCATGACAGCGCCGTTGGCGGCCCAGGGTCAGGATGATTGGGACCGGGCGCGGCTGCACATGACGCGGGAGGGGCTCGAGGAGCTGCTCGCGCGGTATGAGCAGGCGACGCGTTCCGCGGCGTACAGCGAGAATCTCCGTGCCCGGGCGCGATACGAGGCGTCGTTGATCCGGGCGCGTCTCGAGGAAGGGGACTTCCAGGTCGGCGACGAGATCGTGCTGACGGTGGAAGGGGAGCAGCAGCTCACGAACACGTTCAAGGTGGGTCCGAACCGGATCCTGGTGCTGCCGATCGTAGGGGAGATCCCGATGCGGGGCGTGCTGCGTTCGGAGCTGGAGGACCACGTCCGCAAGCACGTGGCGCGCATGATCCACGACCCGGTGGTGCGGGCGCGCGCGTCGCTCCGGATTTTCATCATGGGCGAGGTGGCGGCTCCGGGATATTACATGCTGTCCTCCGAGACGCAGTTGACGGAGGCGTTGATGGCGGCTGGTGGTCCGACACGGGAGGCGAAGCTCCAGGACATCCGGATCCAGCGCGGAAGCGAGCGCATCTGGGGGGGGCAGCCGCTCCAGGAAGCGATCATCGAAGGGCGCACGCTGGATCAGCTGAGCCTTCGGGCTGGCGACCAGATCGTGGTTCCCAGGGAGCAGATCGGACGCAATTTCTGGGATATCCTCAGGTTCGGGGCGCTCACGATTCCGCCTCTCATCTACGCCCTTTCCCGCATTTTCTGAGGCAGGAGTCTTGCGGGAGCCACCCATCGGGAATCAGTGATCGCATGGTAAAGATCGTTCACGTCGCGGGCGCCCGGCCGAATTTCATGAAGGTGGCGCCCGTGATGGCGGCGCTCGCGCCGCGTGACGGTGTGGAGCAGATCCTCGTGCACACCGGCCAGCATTACGATGACGCGTTGTCGCGCGTCTTCTTCGACGAGCTGGGCATTCCTCGGCCGGATGTGAATCTGGAGGTGGGATCGGGCACGCACGCGGTTCAGACGGCGAAGGTCATGATGGCGTTCGAGCCGGTGTGTCTCGAGTACGCCCCGGACGTGGTGGTGGTCGTGGGCGACGTGAACTCGACGCTGGCGTGCGCGCTCGTGGCGGCGAAGCTGGGGATCCGGGTCGCGCACGTCGAAGCCGGCCTCCGCTCGTTCGATTGGTCGATGCCGGAGGAGGTCAACCGGGTGCTCACGGACCGGCTGTCGGACTTCCTGTTCACGACGGAGCGGAGCGCGAACGAGAATCTGGCGCGCGAGGGGATTCCGGCGGACCGGATCCATTTCGTGGGCAACGTCATGATCGACACGCTCATGCGGCACCGCGACCGGGCGCGCGAGCTGAACATGCCGGCGGCGATGGGGGTGGAGCCGGGCGGGTATGCGCTGGTGACGTTGCACCGGCCTTCGAACGTGGATGATCCGGCGATGCTCGGTCCGATCCTGGATGGGCTGACGGGCGTTGCGGAAAAGCTGCCGGTGCTGCTGCCGCTGCATCCGCGGACGGCGGCGAGGCTGGACGAGTTCGGGCTGCGCGATCGGCTCGGTGGAGTCCGGGTCCTGGAGCCGCAGGGCTACGTGGAGTTTCTCGGGCTCATGGCGGATGCGCGGGTGGTGATCACCGATTCCGGCGGGATCCAGGAGGAGACCACGGTCCTCGGCGTCCCGTGCCTGACGTTGCGCCGCAACACGGAGCGGCCGGTGACGCTGACCGAGGGTACGAACCGTCTCGTGGAGCCGGGGCGGGATCCTCTCCTCGAGGCGGTGTCGGAGGTGCTCGCCGGCGCTCCCGTCTCGGGTCGTTTGCCGGAGTTGTGGGACGGCCGCGCGGCGGACCGGATCGCGGACATCCTTCTCGAACGTCTCTAGCTCCTACCTCTCGACTTCCCCTATCGGCGCCCGGTACGGGCCTTGCTCGCTCCGTGCACCGTGGTCCGGCGCAGCGTTTTCGCGCCGGACCGCTGGGTTGGCGTGCATCGGAGCGGACACTGCATGGCATCGAAGGAATCGGTGGCAAGGGTGGCGGCGGTGGAGGCACCGGACGCGGGTCGCGTCATCGAGTCATCGGCGGTTCGGCGAGCCGAGGCGTTGGGTCAGCCGCTGCCGGAGGCGTGGCGGATCTCCGAGTCCGAATTCCCCTCCTCCGGGAGCGTGGAGGAACGGCTCCGCTACCTGATCGGCTACGCGGTGCTCGCGCCGTCGAGCCGGAACGCGCAACCGTGGCGGTTCCGCGTGGACGGGGACAGGATCCGTCTGTTCGCGGACCGGACCCGGGGGATGCCGGTCGCGGATCCGGACGGGCGTCAGCTCGTGATCGGCTGCGGTGCGGCGCTCCATCACCTGCGCCTCGCGTTGCGCCGATTCCGATTCGCGGACCGTGTAACGGTGTTTCCGGACCCTGCGGAGCCGGACCTGCTGGCGGAGGTGCGGGCGCAGGACGGTGGGGTCCCGACGGAGGAAGAGCGCGCCCTGTTCGAGATGATTCGTCGGCGTCGCACGGTGTACGGGCCGTTCGACCGGAAGCCGGTCGGCGATGGGACGATCGACGCCCTGCGCGGCGCGGCCGCACGGGAGGGCGCGTGGTTCCTGCCAATCAGGTCGCGAGCCGTTCGGGTGGCGGTGGCGTCGATCGTGGCCGCGGGGCACCGCGCACAGTTCGCGGACGAGCACCTCCGTCACGAGCTGGCCGCATGGCTTCGCCCGAATCGGGGCGACGCGGTGGACGGCATACCCGGCTATGCGCTCGGGTTGGGCGATCTGGCATCCCGCGTGGCGCCCACGCTGATCCGCAACATGAACCTCGGCCGGTTCCGGGTCGATCGGCAGCGGGAGCTCGCCCGCGGCGCGCCGCTCCTCGCCGTGCTCGGCACCGCAGGCGATGCGCCGCCGGACTGGCTCGCGGCGGGGCAAGCGCTCTCCCGCGTCCTCCTGACCGCGTGCAAGGACGGGCTGAACGCCGGTTACCTCAACCAGGCGCTGGAGATTCCCGGGCTGAGGCGTCGGCTCCGGGAGGTGCTGGGCGTGGCGGGCTATCCGCAGTTGCTCCTCAGGTTCGGCCATGCGCCGCCCCCACCCCCCACCCCCCGCCGCCCCGTGGCCGACGTCCTCGCCTAGGCGACGGACCGGCCGGGCCGGCTACGACCGACGGAACACCGCTCCGCGGTGAACGGGGGCTCGGCCCGGGACGGCCGGACCCCCGTTCCCATTGCCGCCCCCGGCGGCCGCCGGAAAGCGCCATCGCCTACAGGCCGAGCGGGCGGTCAGCGGGCGGGCAACAGACCCCGGCACCGGGAGCCGTGACGTCAACGGGCGATCGACCGGGGCCGCGCCGGTCCCGCTCCTCCTTCGCCGACCCTGCGGCGGCTGCCGACCCGACCGCGGCGGACGGCAGCCCCGCCCCCCGCCCGCCACCCCCGAACGACCGGGCCGCCGGCCCGTGAACGGCCGTGTCGACGCCCGTCGTGGATCAGTCTCCCGATATCGTCAGACCGCGGCGCGAGCCTGGCGCGGGCGTCGCCGAGGGCCGCCCGGCATGCCCTACCGCGCACGCACGTCCGGCGACAAACCGGGGCCCGCCCTCCCGTACGCCACACCTGATGGGGAAGCGTCTGACCGCCGGCCGCGGTCACGAGCATCACCGACCGCGCCGTAATCGGCGGACCCGCGGGGACGGGCGGTCCTCGGATGGGTCCGTCCCGCCTCCGTCCTCGCACCCCCAGCCGTCGGCCGCCTGATCGAGTCGGCGGCTCGGCCCCTCCTCGCACCCCGAAACTCTTGCCGATCGGGGCACGACAGCCGATCGTATGGAACAACCACGATCGCTGCGTGCGCGTTTCCGTAAGTGGTTACGGGAATGCGCGGACTCACCTCGACGACGGGAGGCCGAAGGTGGTGAATCGCCGATGGGCGTTCGGCGCAACGCTCGCGGCCGCGCTGGCCGTACTGCCGGCCGGCTGCGGGCGGGACCAGGCCGTGGAACCGGCGGACCTGGTGCTCACGAACGGCAAGGTCGTGACCGTGGACTCGCTGCGGCCGCAGGCGGAAGCGGTCGCCGTGAAGGGCGACCGGATCGTCGCCGTCGGGACGGCCCGGGAGATCGGACGGTACATCGGTCCCGCGACCGAAGTCATCGACCTCGACGGCCAGATGCTCATGCCCGGGTTCATCGAGGGCCACGGCCACTTCCTGGGGCTCGGCCAGGCGAAGATGATCCTGGACCTGAGCACGGCGAAGAGCTGGGACGACATCGTGGCCATGGTCGCGCGGGCGGCCCGCGAAGCGGCGCCGGGCGCATGGATCCTGGGCCGCGGCTGGCACCAGGAGAAGTGGGAGGTGACGCCGAATCCGTCGGTCGAGGGGCTGCCCACCCATGAGGCGCTGAGCGCGGTGTCGCCGAGCAACCCCGTGTACCTGACGCACGCGAGCGGGCACGCGTCGTTCGTGAACGCGCGCGCCATGGAGCTCGCGGGGATCACGCGAAACACGCCGGATCCGCCGGGCGGCACGATCGTCAGGGACGGGTCCGGGGAGCCGACCGGCGCGCTGCGTGAGACGGCCCAGCGGCTGGTCAACGAGGCGCTCGGCCGGTACGAGGCACAGCGTTCGCCCGAGGAGCTCCGGGCCGAGTTCCGGCGCCAGGTCCAGCTCGCCGGCGAGGAGCTGCTGAGGAAGGGCGTGACGAGCTTCCACGATGCCGGCACCTCCTTCGAAGCCGTGGACCTCCTGCGCGAGATGGCGGAACAGGGCGAGCTGCCGGTCCGGTTGTACGTCATGATCCGCTACGCGAGCAACGATGAGCTGGCCGAGAAGCTGCCGAACTACCGGATCATCGGCGCGGGGAACGGCTTCCTGACCGTACGGGCCATCAAGCGCCAGATCGATGGCGCCCTCGGCGCGCACGGCGCGTGGCTGCTCGAACCGTATGAGGACCTGCCGACCAGCACCGGGCTCGTGCTCGAGCCGGTGGAGGAGATCGCGCGCACGGCCGAGCTCGCGATCCAGCACGGCTTCCAGGTCAACACGCACGCCATTGGCGACCGCGCGAACCGGGAAGTGCTGGACATCTACGAGAAGGCGTTCCGGGCGAACCCGGACGCCCAGGATCTCCGCTGGCGGATCGAGCACGCGCAGCATCTGCACCCGGAGGACATCCCGCGGTTCCGGGAGCTCGGCGTGATCGCGTCGATGCAGGGGATCCACGCCACCTCGGACGCGCCGTGGGTGCCGCGGCGTCTCGGCGAGGAGCGGGCCCGCACGGGGGCGTACCTGTGGCGGGCGCTCATCGACGCGGGCGTGGTGGTGATCAACGGGACCGACACGCCGGTGGAGGACGTGGACCCGATCGCGAGCTACTACGCGTCGGTCTCCCGCAAGCTCGCGGACGGCACGGTCTTCTATCCGGAGCAGCGGATGACCCGGGAGGAGGCGCTGCGCAGCTACACGCTGAACGCGGCGTACGCGGCGTTCGAGGAGGACATCAAGGGGTCCATCACGCCGGGCAAGCTCGCGGACCTCGTCGTCCTGTCCAAGGACATCACGACGATCCCGGAGGACGAGATCCCGACCGCGAAGGTCGTCTACACGATCGTCGGCGGGAAAGTCCGTTACCGGGCGAGCGACCCGGTGCCGGTCGATCGGTGACGCGCCCCGCCGATCGGTGAGCCGGTGAGAAGCGGACGGGCGGACACGAACCTCGATGCGTGCCCGCCCGTTCCGTCTTCGGCCTTCGTCGTCGTTCGTGCCCCAGGCGGCAAGGGCCGGAGCGCGACGCCGCTCCGGCCACGCCCGTCTCGTTTTCAGACCTCGCGGGCCGCCGCCTCCGCCGGGCCGCTCACGGGAAGATCCCGCGCTCCAGGTAGACCCGGGCGATCTTCTCGATGGAGTTGATGTACGCGGCCGAGCGGAGGTCCGTCTTATGCCGCTGGCTCAGCTCGCGGATCTCCGCGTACGCGTTGATCATCGTCTCCTCGAGCCCCGAGTTGACCAGCTCCAGCTCGCCCGCGCCGACCGTGAGCGCCTCGAGCGTGGCGCCGTCGAACCGGCGCTCCGTGAGGTCCTCGACCGCGCGCAGGATCCGCCCGAAGCTCGCCTGCTCGTAGCGCTTCCCCATCCGGCCGAAGCGTACGTGCGAGAGGTTCTTGACCCACTCGAAGTACGACACGATCACGCCGCCGGCGTTCAGGTAGAGGTCCGGGATCAGCAGGCAGCCCCGGGCCAGGAGCGTCTCGCTGGCATCCGCGGTCACGGGCCCGTTCGCGGCCTCGGCCACGATCTTCGCCCGGATGCGGTCCGCGTTCGCGGCCGTGATCTGGTTCTCGAGCGCGGCCGGGACGAGGATGTCGCACTCGAGCTCGAGCGCTGCGCTGCGGTCCGGCAGGTTCTTGGCGCCCGGGAAGTCCAGGATCGACCCGGTCTCGGCCCGGTGCGCGACCACGTCCTCCAGCACCAGCCCGCGGTCGCTGAAGATCGCGCCCTCCCGCTCGGCAATGCCCACGATGATGGCGCCGGCCTCTTCGAGGAACCGGGCGGCGTGGTAGCCCACGTTCCCGATCCCCTGGATGACCACCGTCTTGCCCTCGATGCCGGGATCGAGCCCGAGCAGGCGCATGTCATCCGCGCGGGAGCACACCTCGCGGATCCCGTAATAGACGCCGCGGCCCGTGGCCTCCACCCGGCCGCGCACGCCGCCGAGGGAGAGCGGCTTCCCGGTCACGCACCCGGCCGCGTCGAGCTGGGTCGGCGCCAGCGCCATGTACGTGTCCACGATCCAGGCCATCTCCTGCGGACCGGTCCCGTAGTCCGGCGCGGGCACGTCCACGCTGGGCCCGATGCCGTTCCGGGCGAACAGCTCATAGGTGTAGCGGCGGGTGATGCGCTCGATCTCCGCACGGGAGTACTTCGACTTCTCGATCTTCACCAGCCCCTTCGCGCCGCCGAACGGCACGTCGACCAGCGCGCACTTGTAGGTCATGAGCGCGGCCAGCGCCACGACCTCGTCCTCCGAACCGTGGATCGAGTAGCGGATCCCGCCCTTGGACGGGAGCTTGTGCGTGCTGTGCTGTGCGCGCCACGCCCGGATCACCTCGATCGAGCCGTCGTCCCGCTCGAGCGGGAAGTTGAACTGGACGATGCTCTTGCACGCCTTGATCTGGTCCAGCAGACCAGGCGGCAGGGACACGAAGCGGGCAGCCTTGTCGATGTAACGGTTGACCTGTGCAAAAAACGGCTCTTCGATCGACATGATCCCTCTCTACGACGTGGGCCCCGTGGCCCAGAATTCCATTGGCCGCACGGCCAGCGACCATAATGGATTACGGGTCCTCCGGCTGCAAGCGGCGGCCGTGCGCCACGCGGTCGGGGCAGCGGTGGGCCGAGCCGGAGCGGCCGCGAATCGTGACCGCACCCCGAGCTATAGTGTGGGCAGGAGCGGAATCGCTACACGTCGGGGCGGTTTTCCGAGCGCGTGATCCGTGGGGAGGCGACGTCGCACCGGAACCCGCCGTTCCCGTGGCCGGCCCCTGCGGCAGCGCCGCGCTCGCCGCGATGGGGCCTTAAGACCGCCGAGGGGTCTGCGCGGCACCTTGCAGGGTATGACGACCAGAGGGCCCCGCCGGCTCGGGCGGGCCAGGACAGCCGGAGCGACCCCCGGACCCGGACCGGGCCGGACGACGCGCCGGCGCACCACGATCAGAATGTATGCGACCGTATCGACGAATCCCTGCAGACGCCGACGGCGAACGCCCGTCCCTCGCGGAGCGGCTCCGTGCGCTGCGCCTGGTCCCGCACTTCCTTAAGCTGGTCTGGGAGGCGCACCCCGGGTACGCCACGGCCATCGTCCTCCTCCGCATTGCGCAGGCGTTCGGCCCGCTGGCGCTGCTCTGGGTCGGCAAGCTGATCATCGACGCGGTGGTCGCGAACATCGCCGCGCCGTCGCCCGATTGGGCGCACCTGGCCCGGCTGGTCGGCCTGGAGCTCGGGATCGCGCTCGCGCTGGACGCCATGCAGCGGCTCTCGGCGCTCCTCGAGAGCCTGCTCGGCGACCTCTTCTCGAACCGGCTCTCGGTCCGGCTCATGGAGCACGCGGCCACGCTGGACCTGGAGCACTTCGAGGACCCGGAGTTCTACGATCACCTGGAGCGTGCGCGGCGGCAGACGGTCGGGCGGATCGGGCTGGTGGCGCTGCTCCTGGGCATGGCCCAGAGCGCGCTCACGCTGGCGTCGCTCATGGCGGCGCTGATCGCGTTCAACGGGTGGCTGCTCGTACTCCTCGCGCTGGCGGTGCTGCCGTCGTTCCTGGGTGAGACGCACTACGCGGGGCTCTCCTACTCGCTGCTCTACCAGTGGACGCCGGAGCGGCGGCAGCTCGACTACCTGCGCTACGTGGCGTCCAGCGATGCCACGGCGAAGGAGGTCAAGCTCTTCGGGCTGTCCCGGCACTTCGTCCAGCGGTACGCGACGCTGGCGGACGAGTTCTACCGGGCGAACCGCGCCCTCGCCGTGCGGCGCGCCGCCGTGGGCGGGGCGTTGACCGCGCTGAGCTCCGTGGTCTACTACGGCGCGTACGGGTTCATCATCTGGCAGACCGTGCTCGGCGTGCTGACCGTGGGCACGCTGACGTTCCTGGCGGGCTCGTTCATGCGGAGCCGGGACCTGATCGCGCGGCTCCTGCTCGGCTCCGCGGATGTGTACGAGCAGAGCCTCTTCCTGCGGGACCTGTTCGCGTTCCTGGAGATGCGGCCGCGGATCGCGAGCCGGAACGGGGCCCGGCCGGTTCCGTCCCCGATCCGGGAGGGGTTCGTCTTCGACGACGTCGGCTTCCGATACCCCGGGAGCGAGCGCTGGGCGCTGCGCCACGTCTCGTTCACGCTCCGGCCGGGCGAGCGGATCGCGCTCGTAGGCGAGAACGGGGCGGGGAAGACCACGCTGGTCAAGCTTCTGGCGCGGCTGTACGACCCGACCGAGGGCCGGATCCTGCTGGACGGCGTGGACCTGCGCGAGTACGACGTGGACTCGCTGCGCCGCATCATCGGGGTGATCTTCCAGGACTTCGTGCGTTACGACATGATCGCGCGGGAGAACATCGCGATCGGCCGGATCGATGCGTTGGAGGATCGTCCGCGGATCGAGAGCGCGGCGGCGAAGAGCCTGGCGGACGGGGTGATCGCCCGGCTCGAGCGAGGCTACGACCACATGCTCGGCCGCCGCTTCGAGGGCGGCGCGAACCTGTCCGGCGGGGAGTGGCAGAAGATCGCGCTCGCGCGGGCGTACATGCGGGACGCGGAGGTGCTGATCCTAGACGAGCCGACCGCGGCGCTGGACGCCCGCGCGGAGTACGAGGTGTTCCAGCGGTTCAGCGAGCTGACCGCCGGCAAGATGGCGGTGCTCATCAGCCATCGGTTCTCGACCGTGCGCATGGCCGACCGGATCCTCGTGCTCGAGGGCGGGACCGTCATCGAGCAGGGCAGCCACGCGGAGCTGGTCGCCCGCGGCGGGAAGTACGCGGAGCTCTTCACGTTGCAGGCGGCGGGGTATCGGTAGGAGGGGCGGCCATTTCGAGGACCCCATAGCAAACGAGTGGGGCGCTGGGGCGGGCTCGGTGCCGAGAGCCGGCGGCGTCCACATCGTGGCGGGATGCGCGCCGGGCCGCAGCTCCGTGCGCCGGCGGGCCGGCCGGGAAACGCCGTGCGGACCGGGGGAGAAACCGGTGTGACGCGGGCCGCTGGTGCGCCGCCGGAGCCGAGGGGCGCGGGAAGCGGCGCCAGCAGACTCTTCCCGACCGAAAAGAGCGGCGGGGCCGGCCACGTGGCCGGCCCCGCGCCCGTCTCGATCGTTCCGAACCGATCGTCGCCGGTCAGTTGCTCGTGGCCGCCGCCGGCTTGCGGGGCATCATCTCGTCCCGCATGGCCAGGTGGTAGGCGGTCGCCGCCACGATCACCGCCGCCTGCTTCAGGTCGTCCAGGACGAGGTGCTCGAACACGTCCACGTTCGTGTGGTGTGTGCGCGTGCCGTACTCGATCGGGTCCTGGATGAAGTTGAACCCGGGGATCCCCACCCGGTCGAAGGACAGGTGGTCGGTCCCGCCGGTGTTGCCGTGCCGGACGCCGATCACGCCCAGGTCCCGGAACGGCCAGAGGATCTGCTCGAAGATGGGCGTGGCCGCCTCGTTGCTCTGGTTCCAGATCCCGCGGATCCGGCCGGTCCCGTTGTCCACGTTGAGGTACGCGGAGATCTTCGGCGCGAGCTCCGGGTGGTTCTCGACCCACCGCCGCGAGCCGAGCAGCCCCTGCTCCTCGCCGCTCCAGAGCGCGATCCGGATCGTGCGGCGCGGCTTGAGGTCCAGCGCCTTGAGGATGCGCATCGCCTCCATCATGACCACCGAGCCGGCGGCGTTGTCGGTGGCGCCGGTGCCGGTGTGCCACGAGTCGAGGTGCGCGCCGATCATCACGTACTCGTCGGCCTTGTCCGTGCCGGGCAGGTCCGCGAGGGTGTTGTAGGCGCGGAGGTCATCCGAGAAGAAGCGGTTCTGGACGTTGACCTCCAGCTCCACCGGAATGCCCCGCTTCACGTTGCGGTAGATCTGGCCGTACTGCTCCTGGGCGACGACGAGCTCCGGCAGCGGGATGGGGCTGTTCGGGTCCCGGCCCGCGCCGCCCCCGGCGCGAATGATCCCGTAGTTGCGGGCCGAGGGCTGGAGGATGGCCGCGACGCGCTCGGCCTGGAACAGCTCACGGGCCGCGTTGTTCAGTGCGGCGCGGCGCTCGGCGGCCTGCCGCATCTCCTGCATGCGCCGCTGCATCTCCTCCGGCGTGGGCTGTGCGGCCTGCCGCGCCTGCTCCCGCGAGCGCCGCCCGAACGGGTCGGGCACGAGCTCTTCCAGCGGGGTGCGCAGCGGCGCGCGCTCGAACTCCGCGCCGAGCCCGGTCGGCGGCTGCATCAGCACGAAAGCGTTCCGCAGCTTCCCACGGTACTTCTCCAGGTCTTCCACGGTCTCGGCCTCCACGATGACGGCGGGGCCCTTGACCGTCCCGCGGGTGCTGCCGGTCCAGGCGAGCGGCTGCGCGTTCAGCGGCTGGACGAAGGGGGTCAGGATCCGGCCGCTGTAGGAGACCCGCTCCCAGCCGCGGCCGAACTCGCCCCACGGCTCGATGACCACGTTGGACAGGCCCCATTCGCGGAACTTCTGGGCCGTCCACTCGTTCGCCCGCCGCATGGCGGGGGAGTTCGTCAGTCGGGGGCCGATGACGTCGGTCAGGTAGCCGGCGAGCTCCTCGATCTGGGACCGGTTGAGCCCTTCGTCCCGGATCCGCTCGAAGACCGCGAGGTCGACCCGCTCCTGCACGATCTGGCTGACCGCCGGGGCAGCGGCGGCGAGGAAGAGAGTGATGAGGGATGCAGTCGTTCGTGTCAGTCGTCGCATGACTCCATCTCCGTGAATGGTACGGCGGAAGAATAAGCCACCGAGTCCGCTCCGGCCAGCCGGGTAGGAGGCGGCGGCCTCGCCGGCGGTGGGTGCCGCGGGCTCGCGGTGGAGCCGCGAAGGCGGAATGGACCAGCGTCGCCCGATGAATCGGGTCAAGACCATGGCTGGACCGGCGGCCCCGCGGGTTGCGGCAGGGGGCTTGCGTATCGCTCTGGCGTCAGCGCCGCAGCGGACGATGGCATGATTGACATGATGACCGACGTACTCCAATCCGCATGCTCTCCCGCTTCAGCGATCCGGGGTCGGCCGCGCTCCGGATTCGTCCCTCAGATCCTGGCGGCCTGTCCGGAGTCCGCTGCGGCGCGTCATCGCGTGTGAACGAATCGGACGGCCCCGCCGGTGAACAGGGGTGGCGAGCCGGGCTCCTCCGCCCGGCTTCCGCATTCGGTACCCATGGTGCTCGCGGGTCGCGCCCGTGGGCCGGGGACTCGCCCGGCCGGGCGGTCAGAGACGACCGAGCTCGCCGCGTGCGCGTACCCGGCCGGTCCGCACGCCTCCGCGCGCTGCCTGCCGTGGCCCGGGCGGCCCGTTCGGCCCTGCCCCCGTGCTGACCCCGCAGCGCACCGGGGAGAGTCCCGCTGGCCAACGTTCCACGGACCGGGCGATCCCGCAGTCCGCCACCGGTGAGACTCCCGACGCTGCCCCGATCGCCTGGGCCGCCGAAGCCGCGCCCCGTTCCGGCGAAGAGGGAGATCGGATCCGCCGCCCCGGCATTGCCCGGGTGCTGCGGGCCGCCCCGTAGCGGGTAACAGCCCGCCCCTTCGACCCACGGCCGGGACCACGTTGCTGGACGAACCACGGATGTTGCCGCCGGGACCGCGGCTTTCCGGCGCGCCCGGGCGCCCCCACCGGCGGCGCTCTCGCGAACCCGGTGCGACGACGGCGTCGGCCACGTCTCCGCGTTCTCGCCCGGGAATCCGTGAGTGCGCTAAGGGGTACTTCAAGGGAAGGACGCGTCGGGTCATGCCGGACGAGATCTCACGGTCGCAGTCCGGTCCTCTGCCCGGCGTCCCCGGCGAACGACGAGATCCGCTGTAGAGGATAGATCGATGGCACGGAATGGCGACGACCGGCCGCACGTCGTGATCCTGGGGGGCGGGTTCGGCGGGCTGAACTGCGCCCGCGCACTGCGCCGCGCACCGGTCAGGATCACGCTGATCGACCGCAGCAACTTCCACCTCTTCCAGCCGCTGCTCTACCAGGTCGCGACGGCGTCGCTGAACCCGGGCGACATTGCCAGCCCGCTCCGGCACATCGTGAAGCGCCAGGCGAACATCGAGGTCTGGATGGCGGAGGCGAGGCGGATCGACCCGGACGCCCGGACGGTGATCCTGGCCGATGGCCGGATCCAGTACGACTACCTGGTCGTGGCCACGGGCGCGACCCACGCGTACTTCGGGAACGACCACTGGGCGCCGCTCGCGCCCGGGCTGAAGACCGTGGATGACGCCCTCGAGATCCGGCGCAGGTTCCTGGTCGCGTTCGAGGCGGCGGAGCGCGAGGCGGACGCGGATGCGCGGCGTCGCCTGCTGACCTTCGCGATCGTGGGCGCCGGGCCGACGGGCGTGGAGCTGGCCGGCGCCATGGCCGAGATCGCGCGGGAGGTCATGCCCCGGGACTTCCGGTTCATCGACACCACGGCCACCCGGATCATCCTCCTGGAAGGCGGGCCGCGGGTGCTGCCGAGCTATCCGCCGGAGCTGTCGGAGAAGGCGCACCGCCAGCTCGAACGGCTCGGCGTGGAGGTCCGGACGAACACCCTGGTCACCGGGATCGAGCCGGGCGTGATCCACGCCGGCGGCGAGCGGATCGAGGCCGGGAACGTATTCTGGGCCGCGGGAGTGTCCGCATCCCCCCTCGGCGCCGACCTCGGCGCTCCCCTGGACCGGGCCGGCCGCGTCGTGGTCGAGCCCGACCTCTCCGTGCCCGGCCATCCGGAAGTGTTCGTGATCGGGGATCTGGCCAGCGTCGAACAGGACGGGCGGCCGGTGCCCGGCGTCGCCCAGGGCGCGATCCAGATGGGGCGGCACGTGGCGAAGCAGATCCGGAACGACCTGGCCGGCCGGCCCCGGGAGCTCTTCCGCTATCGCGACCTCGGCTCCCTCGCCACCATCGGCCGGGCCGCGGCCGTCGCGGATTTCGGCCGCATCACCCTGAGCGGGTTCCTGGCCTGGGTGATCTGGGTCGTGGTCCACATCCTCCAGCTCATCGGGTTCCGCAACCGGATCGTGGTCATGATCCAGTGGGCGTGGGCGTACCTCATGTACCAGCGGGGGATCCGGCTGATCACGGGGCACCCGGAGTTCCATCTGGAACGGGCGCGGACCCGGGCCGAAGCCGGGGTGGCTAAGGCGACGTCGTCGTGAGCGCCGTCACCGGCGCCCGACGGCCCGCCAGGCGGGGCCGGGTGCTGCGCGAGCGGGCAACATCCGGCCGGCCATGCGGGGTTGCGCTGCCGCCCACCGGACACCCGCAGCGTGCCGCACCGTTCCTCCGGCCCCTCCGATCGGCGCACGGCGAGACTCCGCCGTGCGCTCCTTCGCTTTTCACCGACAGATGAACGACCGGGCCCGCAAGCGCGGACGGGATCGGCTCAGGCCTTGGGCCGCAGCTCCGTGGCTTGCTGGAGGCCGCTCGCGACCTCTGGGATGATCCCGAGCCGGGCGTAGATCGGCCGGATCGCCGCGCGGATCGCCGGGCGCTGCCGCGCGAACCAGCCGGCCGTGAGGAAGCAGAGGAAGCCGCCGAGCAACACGGTGGCCGGCGCGCCGAACCGGTTGGCCAGCGCACCGCCGAACAGGCTGCCGATCGGGGCCATGCCGATGAACGCCATGGCATAGAGGCTCATGATCCGGCCGCGCTTGTCCTCGTCCACGATGGTCTGGAGGATCGTGTTGATGGACGCGGTCGTGACCATGACCCCGAACCCGGTGACGAAGAGGAGCGACGAAGAGAGCCAGAGGTTGCGGGACAGGGAGAAGAGCACCAGGCCGGCGCTGAAGACCATGGTGCAGTACATGATCACCCGGCTCAGCCCGCGCACGGTGCTGCGGGATGCCATGTAGAGCGCGCCGGCCAGCGCCCCGAACCCGGCCGAGGACATGAGGATGCCGAGGGTGGAGGGCCCGCCGCCGAGCACGTCGCTCGCGAAGACCGGGAGCAGGACCACGTACGGCACGCCGACCAGGCTGATGAGCGCGAGGAGCGTGAGGATCGCCCGGATCGGCGGCGACCCGAAGGCGTACTCGAACCCTTCCCTGAGGGTTTCGATGATGCGGGCGTCAGCCGAGGGCCTTGCGGGCGCCTCGAGCCGGATGGCGAAGAGCGCGCTGAGCACCCCGATGTAGGTGAACCCGTTCACCAGGAACAGCAACCCCTCCCCGACGATCCCGATCAGCACCCCGCCCACGGCCGGCCCCACCAGCCGGGCCATGTTGAACATGGACGAGTTGAGGGCGATCGCGTTGGCCAGGTCCTCGGGCCCGTCCACGAGCTGGACGAGGAGCGACTGCCGGGCGGGCACGTCGAACCCGTTCACGATCCCGAGCAGCGTGGCGATCGTGACGATGTGCCAGACCTGCACCACATCGGTGAGGATGAGCACGGCGAGGAGGAGCACCAGGGCCATGGACGAGCCCTGCGTCATCTTGACGATGCCGAGCCGGCTGCGCCGGTCCGCGACCACCCCGGCGATCGGGGCGAGCAGGAACGTCGGGAACTGGGTCGCGAACGCGATGACGCCGAGGATGAAGGCGGAGCCCGTCAGCCGGTAGACCAGCCAGCTCATGGCGAGCTGCTGCATCCATGTGCCTATGAGGGAGACGCTCTGGCCGCTGAAGAAGAGGCGGTAGTTGCGATGCCGTAGCGCTCTGAACGCGTGGGACAACCGGGACGGCATGGTCTGCGGCTCAGCCCCTCCGGATTCGCTGGAAGGTCTCCTTGACGACGTCGCGCGGCGCGCGGATGAACCCGCTGAACTGGCCGCCGGAGGCGAGCCACTCGCCGCCGTCGATGGTGACGCACTCGCCGGTGATGAAGGGTGCGGCGTCGGATACGAGGAACGCGGCGAGGTTGGCGAGCTCGTGATGTTCGCCGAAGCGGCCGGCCGGGATGCGGGCCCGGGCCTGCTCCTCGAGCTCGGGGGTGGGCAGGAGCCGTTGCCAGGCGCCCTCGGTCGGGAAGGGCCCGGGCGCGATGGCGTTGACGCGGATCCCGTAGGTCGCCCATTCCACGGCGAGGGAGCGGGTCATGGCGAGGACGCCGGCCTTGGCCGCGGCGGACGGGACCACGAACGCGGAGCCGGTCCAGGCGTAGGTGGTCACGATGTTGAGGATCGATCCGCCGCGGCCGCGGCCGATCATGTGGCGCCCGACGGCGAGGGTCGCGTGGAAGGTGCCGTAGAGCACCGTCTGCACCACGGCGTTGAACGCGTTGGGCGAGAGGTCCTCGGTGGCGGCGAGGAAGTTGCCGGCCGCGTTGTTGACGAGGATGTCGATCCCGCCGAACCGGTCGATCACGGCGGCGGTGAGCGCCTCGACCTGATCGAAGTGCCGGACGTCCGCCGGGAACGGGAAGACCCGCTCACCGGTCGGGTCGATCTCCGCGGCCGCGGCTTCCAGCCGCTCGGCGTTCCGGCCGCAGATCGCGATCCGGGCGCCGAGCGCCGCGAACGTGGTCGCCATGGAGAGCCCGAGGCCGGACCCGCCGCCAGTGATCAGTGCCACCCGGCCCTGTAGCGCGTCTTCCTTCAGCACGGAATCCTGCCCTCCCCGCGGAGGTGGAGTGCGACGCGGGCACGGCCGCCGCGACGTCGCACTCCCACGCTCAACGGTTGTCGTTCCCGCCGGCGTCCGCGCGGACGGGTTCCTCTACCAGCTCGAGCCCGAGGGTGCGCCCCTTCTTCACCGCGGGGATGCCCTCGGCGAGCCAGACCGGCGGCGGCGCGCCCTTCAGGAAGTGGTCGAAGAACTGCTGCATGCGGATGTTCCAGTCCCGCTTGTTCGCGTAGGTCGTGGGCCAGTGCGGCTCGCCGTTGTAATTCACGAGCCACGCCGGCTTCCCGAGCCGCCGCAGCGCCAGATACATCTCGATACCCTGGTACCACGGAACCGCTCCATCCTGGTCGTTGTGCATCATGAGGAGCGGCGTCTCGATCTTGTCCGCCCAGAAGATCGGGGAGTTCTCCAGGAACTGGAGCGGCTTCTCCCAGATGGATCCGCCGATCCGGCTCTGGGTGCGCTCGTACTGGAACTGGCGGCTCATCCCGCTCTCCCAGCGGATCCCGCCGTACGCGCTGAACATGTTGGCCACGAGCGCGCCGGGCGCGGCCGCCTTGAACAGGTTCGTGCGGGTGACCATGTACGCGATCTGGTAGCCGCCCCAGCTGTGGCCCTGGAGGCCGAGGGCGTCCCGGTCCACGTACCCGCGCTCGAGGAGCTTGAGCACGCCGGGCATGACCGCGTGCATCGCGCTCTCGCCCGGGTACCCGATCTTGTACGGGATGTCCGGGACGAACACGAGGTACCCGCGGCTCGTGTACATGGTGAAGTTGATCCGCGAGCGGTGCGGGACGGGCGGGTAGTGGAGGTGCAGCCCGTCGGACATCCGCTCGTAGAAGTAGGTGATCATCGGGTATTTCCGGGACGGGTCGAAGTCCTCGGGCTTATAGAGGATGCCCTGGACGAGCTGACCGTCCGCGGTGTGCCATTCCACGAGTTCGGCGGTACCCCAGAGGTACTCGCTCTGCTGGGGGTTCGCGTTGCTGATCTTGCGGGGCGCGCTGAAGTCCAGGTCCGCGACCCAGAGGTCCGGAAACTCCTGGAACGTCTGGCGCGTGTAGAGGAGCACGTCCGCGTCCCGGGCCTTGAGCGGGTCGGAGAACGCGTAGTCGCCGAGCATGAGGCGCTCGGGGTGGCGGTCCCCCTGGACCCGGTCCCGGAAGAAGCCGGCCTGCTTGTTCCGGTAGTGGAACGCGGAGAGGAGCATGGGCCTGGCCGGGTCGATGGCCTGCTCGTCCGGGTCGAGCCGGACGTAGCGGAGGCGCAGCCCCTCGCGGCGTCCGACGCCCTCGGTGATGTTGCGCGGCGGGGTCCGGCCGGACGGGTCCGTGGCCCAGATGTCGTACCGGTCGTAGACGAGGAACGCGGCGTCGCCGGTGGTCCAGCCGGCGGAGCCGTAGGAGCCGATCGCCATCGGGTGGTCGTGCTCCTCGTTGTAGAGCGGGACCGGGATCGCCGCCGTCAGGTTCACGATCCGGCGGGACGCGAGCTCCATGGCGAACCAGGTCCGCTCGTTGGGGTCCCACCAGGTCGCGTAGCGCCCGCCGGGGGACGCCTGAACGCTCACCTGGACTTCCTGGAGGACCCGTTCACGGCGTCCGGTGCGCACGTCCACGACGTAGACGTCCACCCAGTTCGGCGAGTCCCAGGAGATCCGGATCTGGTACGGGACGTTGGAGATGCCGATGGCGAGGTCCGCGTTCCCGCGCGCGGGGACGTCGACCCGCGGCATGTCCTCGTCCGCGAGCTGGACCACCCGGTAGTTGTCCCGCAGGTGGACGACCGCCCGGTAGTTGCGGCGCCGCGTCTGTTCGAGCTGCCGGAGCTGCATGGGCTGGATCAGCGGGTCTTGCCAGTGCCAGATGTCGACGCGCACCCGCTGGTCCTCCGGCGTGTCGTCCTGGACCTCGGGCTCGGGTCGGGGCGCGGTGCCGAAGAAGAGCCGGCGGCCGTCCTGGGAGAACGAGAGCTGCCCGTACTCGCTGACCCACCAGCCGGCCGGTATGCCCGGCGTGCCCTGCGCGGCGACGGCCCGGGCCTCGGCCATGGACGCCCGCCAGTGGTAGAGCGTGAACTGGGGCTGCTCGTCCTCGATGTGGTCGCGGTTCGAGAGGAACGCCACCTGGTTGCCGGCCTCGTCGAAGGTGAGGTTGCGGTACACGCCCTTCCCGGTGAGGAGCGGCGTGGTCGAGCCGGTCGCCGGGTCCAGCAGGTAGACGCCGTTTCCCTCCCCGTCCCGGGTGGAGACCGCGTAGGCGAGGCGCCGGCCATCCTTCGAGAACACGTACGACGTCACCGACTCGATCCGCCGCTCCTCGCCCGTCGCCAGGTTGCGGATCACGAGCGGCGAGCCCTCCTCGAGGGTGCGTCCGTTCGCCGGCCTCCCGCCGCCCTGGCCCTGACCGCCGGCCGCGGCGCGCTGGCCTTCGCCCTGCCCGCCGCCGCCCTGGCCCTCCGCGGGGGCCCGCTCCAGGTGGTATGCCAGCCAGCCGCTTGCGTCCTCGGGCATGGCGAACGACCGGACGCGCTCGATCCGGGTGACCTGGCCGGTGGCGAGGTCCACGATGCCGAGGCTGTCCCTGGGCATCTGGTCCGGGCGACGTCGCTCCCGCCGCGCCTGGTCGACCGCTTCCTTCGTCGGCTTGATCAGGAACACCACGTAGCGGGAATCGCGGCTGAAGCGCGGGGACGCCGCCCGCGGCACGGCGTGGCTCGTGGCGCCGGGGAGCTCCTGGATGCGCAGCTCACCGTCCCGGGTCTGGCGGATCAGCGAGTAGAGCGCCCAGCGGCCGTCGCGGGAGAGCATCGGGCCGCCGATGGTGTCCCAGAGCTCGTAGGCGTCGTGGTCCAGGGGGCGCTTGCCGGACTGCCGCGCCGAGGCCGGGTCGCCGAGGAACAGGGTTGCGAGGACGAGGAGCGAAGCGCTCCGCAACAACGTCGTCATGGTCGCACTCCGTGGATTCGGATGGGCGGGCCGAACATGGACTTCCGGGCCCGGCGGACCCGCGCGGTCCGGGGCCGTGGTTCCGCGCGAAACATGTGGCGGAGCGGCGGATACGGCAAGCCGACTTGACCGCCTCCGCCGGCCGCGCTACGCTGCCCTGACGGAGAGCTGATCGGGCGGAGTCACGGGCGCCGGGCCGCGGTCGGAGCGGGTGACCGCGAGGGCCGGCCCGTCGGCGGCGGGGGAGGGGATGCGGCCGGGCGGTACGTGCGCCCTCGGGTTCTTCCCAGGAGGCGAGGCAAAGGGTGACCCGGGGCATGCGCGGGCCGTCGGGGAGTCGCTTGCGAACGCCCGACGCGACCCGGACGGCTCCGGCCCGTGCGCGGGCGGCCGAGCACGGATCGGCGGACCATTCCGGGCGCCGCGCGGGTGGTCGGGCCAGCACCGGCGTCGCCGCGCACGTGAATGGGGTGGAGGGCGTCGTGGAATCCCTGAGCGGTCTGCCCGCCGGAACGTGCACGACGGATCCGCAACCCGGTGCAGCCCGTTACGGGACCCGGAGGGCGCCGCAAGGGAAGCGGCGAGCTGACGGGCCGAACAGCGGCAAGGGCGTGGGCCCGGCGGGTATGCGGGTGGACCGGCTCGCGGCGATGGCATACAGCCGGGCTGCGGGCCGCAGGCGGCTCTCCCGGCGGAGCGCGGGAGGGATCCGGCGGCGTCCGCGGAGGTGGCCCGGAGCCCGGGATCCCGGCGGGCACGACGTCGCCTGGCAAACGTGAGCCGGTGTCAATCCACGTTCGAATCGGAGACCGACGACGATGAATCGGATCCGCGGCAAGCTCGCGCTGATCACGGGCGCGAGCTCGGGTATCGGGGAGGCGTGCGCCCGGGCCCTCGCCTCGTACGGCGCGAACCTGATCCTGGTGGCGCGCCGCGCCGAGCGGCTGGCGGCGCTGAAGGAGGAGCTGGAACGCGAGGCGGGCGTGTCCGTCCGCACCCGGCTGCTGGACGTGCGGGACCGCCCCGGCGTGATGGCCTTCGGCGAGGAGCTCGAGCGCGAGGGCACGGTCCCGGACATCCTGGTCAACAACGCGGGGCTGGCCCGCGGGCTGGACAAGCTGCACGAGGGCAGCTTCGAGGACTGGGATGAGATGATCGACACGAACGTGAAGGGGCTCCTCAACGTGACGCGCGTCATCCTCCCGCTCATGGTGGCCCGGGACCGGGGTCATGTGGTGAACATTGGGAGCACCGCCGGGCACCTGGTCTACCCGAAGGGGAACGTGTACAACGCCACGAAGTTCGCGGTGCGGGCGTTGAACCAGGGGATGAGCCTGGACCTGGTGGGCACGCGGATCAGGGTCTCGAGCATCGACCCGGGCGCGGTCGAGACGGAGTTCTCGGAGGTGCGGTTCCGCGGGGACCGGGAACGGGCGAAGAAGGTCTACCAGGGATACACGCCGCTCTCCCCGGCGGACGTGGCGGACGCGGTGTGCTACGTGGTGAACGCGCCCGAGCACGTGAACATCCTGGAGCTCGTCATGCTCCCCACCGCCCAGCGCAACGCGTACGTCTGGCATCGGGAAGAGAGCTAGGCGCCCCTCGGATGCATTGCACGGAGAGGGGAAGCCAGGTTGGTGACCGGGAGTCGGCGGCCGCGTGGCCAGGGGTGCTCACGGGATCGCGGCGCCCCCGGCCGGGTGGCGGAAACCGGGCGCCGGCGCGCGTTATGTAACCCGTCAGCGCAGCTGCCGATGTCGGGAGATCGAGTCGGCAGGTTGCCCGGAAACGCGAAGCCGCCCGCGTCTCTTCCCGTCGCCGGCAGGTCGTGTCCGCACGATGGCGGCGGACGACGCCGCCCGCGAGGGCCGGGCCCCGAGCAGGGGCTGTGTGATGTCTTCCCGTCCGGCTCGAGTGCCACGGTGGCCCCCGGCGACCGGAGTCCGGCCGCCGGGGGGCTGCGGGACGCGCGGGGCCCCGCGAGCGGTGGCTATGTCTGACCCTACGCCCCGAACGCCTCGTCCGCGCTGGGTCCGTAGACTGCGGGCACGGGCACGTTCAGCAGCCGCAGGTACACGGTGAGCTGGCCGCGGTGGTGGTAGGCGTGGTTCAGCATCAGGGTGCGCACCATGGCGCCGCGGGGCGCGGCCAGGACCGTCTCGCCGTTCTTCAGCAGCCGCCACTCCGCCTGCAGCCCCTCCGGCCCCCACGCCTTGATCCGCTCGACCGCGAGGCGGACCCCCGCGTCGAACGCATCGAGGAGCTCCTGGCGGGAGCTGGGCTCGGGAAGCGGCACGTTCGGCGGCTCGGCGGCGGGCTGGTCGAGCCACTGTGCGATCCCGCCCGGCAGCGCCGCAATGTGGAACGCGAGCTGGCCGAGGGACATGGAACGCTCGTGCGGCTTCCACGAGAACCGGTCCTCGGGAACACGCTCCAGCACCTTGCGGGTGGTTGCCGCTTCCCGTTCGAGCTCTGCGATCAAGGCTTCCGTCATGGCGGTCTCCTCCGGGCGGGCCACGGGTCGCGCGGCCCATCCCACAATCAAGTCCGTGATCTCATGCAACCGTACCGAGGGGTAGGCGACGTCGCGCCGGCGCCCCCCACGTTGCCCGAACCCGCACGGGCGGCCGCAGGTTCCGCGGGCGCTACTGCGTGCGCACGATCTCGTCCGTGATCCGGTACGCGCCGTCGAGCCAGGCGATGATCTCCCGGGCGCCGGGATGGTCCACGCCGCCGTAGCGCTCACGGAGCGCGGCCTCCCGTTCGCCGAGCCGGTCGAGCCCCAGGTCCTGGAAGGTGATCAGGTCCTCCCGCACCCGCTCCGCCAGCGCCTCGCCGAGCACCGACCGCGCCGCATCCCGCAGCGCCTCGCCGTAGCAGTAGCTCTCGCCCAGGCGGTAGCTCTCCGGGAGCGTGAGGAGCGGGATGCGCGTCAGCACGGGCTGGAGCGCGGGGTTCACCCCGTGCGCCGCGATGTGCCGCGCGATGGCGGCGGGACGGCCCGTGAACGCACGGAGGTGCAGGTAGTTGGACATCCGCTGGCCGTCGTTCACCGGGTAGTTGTCCCACAGGAACGGCTTCCGGCGGAGCTGCCCGGCGACCCGGTCCAGGTGCGCCACCGAGAACTGGCGGCTGCACACCTCCTCGCCCGTCCAGAAGATGTGAATCGCCGGATCGAGCAGCTCGCCGAGACGCTCGAGGTAGCCCGGCGGCCGGCGGCCGAACACCCGGTCGAGGATCGGGTCGTCCGAGTAGTACGTCGGACAGACGATGACCCGGTCGGCGCCGGTGCGCTGCGCGGCATGCGTCACGATCTCCGCCTGGCGGTCGGCCAGGTCGGGGAGGTCGCCGCGCATGTCGTCGAACAGGATCGCCAGGTCGTGAATGCCGAGCCGGTCGAAGAACGCGAGCTTGCGGTCGAGCGCCGCGAGGGTGGCCGAGGCGACGCCGTCCTGGAACCCGTACGGGCTCAGCCCGACTCCGAAGCGTACGCCGAGTTCGCGGCACCGGGCGGCGAGCCGGGCGAGCCGGTCCGCCTCCTCGGGCGGGTGGTCCTCCTTCCAGCGCCGCCGGAGGAAGGCATTCGCCTTCGGCGCGTAGAGGTAGAAGCGATAGCCGTGCGGCGCCAGGAAGGCGATGGTCTCCTCCCGCGCCTCCCAGGACCACGGGCGGCCGTAGTAACCCTCGATGATCCCGAGCTCGACTTCCATGGGCGATCCTTCCGGGTCCGCGGCCGGGTCTCGCGCCGGCCCGGGCACCTGTGGGTTGCTGCCGGTCTGCCGGGGCTTCCTGCTGAGCTCGGCCGCTACCGTGTAGGAGCGCGAGGCCCTGGCCGGTCTGACCCGTACCAGCGGCGGTTTGCCGGACCCGTCCCTGGCCGGGCGCTGCACGGAGCGGGCCTCACCGGGGAGAACCCTACCGGCGCCGCTGCGGCGAGGCGCCGGGCTCGGCGCGCCCGGCGGGCGATCCTGTGCCAATGGTCTCCGGCTGTGCCTGTGGATGATAACGATATGATTATCATCGATATAGCCAGTCGAAATGACGATAATCGTATCGCTCTTGTGCAGTCGGGCCGGCCAGAGCCGATGGCGCTCGCACGGAGGGCACGAGGCCTGTCGGAGCGGAGCACGGGCCGCGGCAGTCCCCGACAGCGCCGATGCGCGGTGCACCTCGGCTCTCGCACGCGTTCATGCAAGGATTCTTTGAACGGGCCAGCCCCCGTTAGAATCCAGGGCCGAAAATTTCAATGGCCTGCCCGAGCCGCCAACGCCGCTACCGGCTGCCCGCCCCGCGGTGCCGGCCGTCACACCGGGGCCGCGGTCCGTGGGGCTCGACCGGCAAGGAGCTCACCGAGCTGGCCACCCCGCGGAGCGAGGCCGGCCGTCGCCATCACCTCTGCCTCTGCCCCGCCAGCGACCGGTAGTACTCCTCGACGAGCTTGCGGAACTCGGGCGGCACCTCGTCCGAGCCGGAGAGGAAGAGCTTCTCCTCGCGGCCGCCCTCGAGGGCGCGGCGGAGCGCGTACTCGAACTCCTTGAGTCCCTCGACGAGCTGCGCCTGGAGCTGCTGCACGCTGCGGATGTCGCCGTACGCGCGCTCGTCTTCGAGGGCGCGCATGCGGCGGATCAGGTCGTCGAGGGTGGCGGGGTCCACGCCGGTCCCGTCCAGGGCGCGGCGCAGGGTTTCGGCCTCGGCCCGGCGCTCGCGCATCTCGCGGCGGAGCTGGCGGACCGCCTCCGGGTCGAGGAATTCGGGCCGGCCCCCGGGCCCGCCGGCCGGATCATCGAGTCGGCGGCCGCCGGCCTGTGCGCCGGCCTGGCCGTCCTGCTGCCCGCCCTGTGCCTGCAGGCCCTGCTCACCGGCCTGCCCCTCCCGGGCCTGCGCGCCGGTCTCTTCGCCGGCCCGGCCCGGCTCCTGCCGGCCGTCGCGCGTCTGCTCGCCGCCCCGCTGCAGGCGTTCCCCCATGGACTCCACGCCGCGGACGAGGTTCCGTGCCCGGTCGAGGAGCTCGGCGGAGCGGTCCTGTTCGGACTGGCCGAGGGAGCCGATCGCGTCCCGGATCCCCTGGGCGACCCGGGCGATGTCCGCGCCGATCTGGTCTTCCAGGTTGCGGGCGTAGTCGGGCGTTCCCTGCCGGATCACGCCCCGGGAGAACATGATCTTGTCGTGGAGTTTGGTGTCCCGGATCGCGTTGGCGGCTTCCTGGAGCCGGCGGGAGGACTCCCGCTGGTCGCGGCGCGCGTCCGCCGCCAGCCGTTCGAGCTGGGACTCGAGGCCGGAGACCTCTTCCGCCAGCGCCTCCTTGCGCTCCGTGAGCCGCTCGATCTGCGCGGGCTGGGGCCCGCTCCGCATCATGCGGTCGACCTCCTCGGCGATCCGGGCCTGCTGCTCGGCGATCCGCTCCGCGCGGCGGAGCGCGTCCTCCATGTCCCGCTGGAGCGCGGTGTTGCGGCTCCGCTCCAGGCGGCGCCGGGCCTCTTCGAGCCGGTCCAGGGCGGCGCCGGCTTCGGCGAGGCCGCTGCCGGGGTTGCCCGCGGAGCGGCGCATGGCCTCGGCGGCCTCCCGTAGCCGTCGGGCCGCATCCTCGAGTTCCGGCTGCTGGTTCTCCCGGGCGAGCCGTTCCAACCGCCGGGCGGCCTCCTCGGTCTCCTCGGCGAGCTGCCGCTGGCTCGCCCCGCCGCCGCCCGCCTGGGCCCGGGCATCCCCGGCCTGTCGGCGGAGCCGCTCCGTCTCCTGCTGCTGGCGGCGGGCCAGTTCCCGCAGACGCTCCAGCGTCTCGTCGATCTGCTGGTTCACCTGGTCCCGCCGGCCGCGCTGCACCGTCTCGTACTGGTTGCGCAGCTTGTCCAGCTCGAGCTCGAAGAGGTCGGCCAGGTCCTCGGCGGTGGGGCCACCCCCGCCCCCGCCACCCCCCTGCTGCTGGGCGACCTGCACCTCGCGGTACGCCGCCTCGGCCCGGAGCAGGTACTGGAGCGCGCGCTGTTCGTGCGGCAGCGCCTCGGACGGCTTCTTCTCGCCGAGCCGGTCCTCCGCGGCCTGCATCTCCCGGGCCGCCCGGGGCAGCGTCCGGGCGACCGCGATCATGCTCGTGTCCCGCGCGCCGATCACGCCCCGGTTGCGGAGCCGCTGCACCAGCGTCTCGACCTGCTCCCGGAGCCGGCCCTGCGCCAGGGCGAGCGTGACCAGGTGCTCCTGGAACTCGGCGTCGGAGTAGCGGGCCCGGTTCCGGATCAGGTTGAACGTGGCGGCGATGATCTCGCGCTGGCGCTGGGAGAGCGCGCCGTCCACGCCGCCCGCGTCCGCGCCCTGCATCCCTGGCCCGGCCTGGTCCGCCTGCCGGTACTCCCGGCCGAACGGCCGGATGTCCAGGAAGTAGATGTCGCTCGTCGCGGTGCGGCTGCCCTGCGCGGGGCCGACGTCGGTCACGCGCGCGTAGTAGGCCACGACGTCGCCCGGCTCGAGCTCGAACTCCTCCAGGTACAGGGTGTGTCCGGCCGAGACCTCGGGCATGCGCCTCTCTCCCCCGCGATACAGCGGCACCACCTGCTCCTCGCCCCCGTTCACCATGTAGACGAGCTCGAGGGAGCGGATCCCGTAGTCGTCCTCGGCGCGCGCCTCGATGTAGACCTCGTCGATCGAGTTGACCCGCGTATCCCGACCGGGCGTGCGGATCGTGACCGTGGGCGCCAGGTCGTCCAGGAGGTCGATCGCGTACTCGGGCGATGCCCGGACCATGGCGCCGCCGTCGTGCGCCAGCTCGATGCGATAGAACCCCGCACGGCTCACGGTCAGCGCGCCTTCCAGCACGCCGTCCTCGGTGGGCACGAGCTCGACCGGCTCGCCCTCGTCCAGCACGATCCGGCCGCCCGGCACCGCCATCGTCGCCGTGACCCGGAACCGGACCTCGGTGCCGGGGAGCACGGCGATGTCCCCGCCGTTCTCGACCACGCGCGGGGCGAGGCCCGTGTACGCGGGGAACCGGTACTCCAGGTCGAGCCGCTCCACGTAGGGAAGGTCGGCCACGTCGATGCGGAAGAGCGGCGAGCGCACGCCGTTCGCTTCGATGAAGTACTCGGTCGGGGCGCGGAGGTCGAAGAAGAGGAAGAGGTATTCGCCCGACTCCTCGTCCCGGGTCATGAGGAGCCGTTCCCAGCTTTCCGACTCGGCGGCGCGCGTGGAGATCCGCACCTCGTCCGAGTCGAAGCCCAGGAGCCGGGCGGAGATCCGCTGGTCCGCGCCCCGGGCCACGGTGGCGTTGCCGGGCTCGACGGAGATCGCGTACGGGCTGGCCGCCTCCGCGTCGGTCCAGGGGAGGAGGAGCACGGACGCGCCGTGGCGGACCGCGGCCGGGCTCAGCAGGAAGATGACGGCGCCGAGCGCGACGAGTCCGGCGAGCGCCATGCCCGCCTGCCGCACCGCGGCCGCGTCGATGGCCCGGCCCTCGTCGATCTCACGGCACTTCGCGATGGCGGCCTCGAGCAGCCGGTGGATCAGCGCGGGCGAGAGCTCCCCGCCGGTCGCTGGGCTCTGTCCGTCCGCATCCGGCCGGCCGACCTCGATGGCGCTGAGGAGCGCGGCCTGGAGCGAGGGCTCGTGCTCCTCGAGGTAGAGCGCCACGCGCTCGTCGCTCACCCGGCGGGCGAGCGGGAGGACCAGGAACCGGACGATCAGGAAGAGCAGCAGCGCGTAGACCCCGACCCGGAACGCCACGACCGCGCCCGGGCTGAACGCGAGACGGTCCATGCCCCAGGCGGAGAGGAGGAAGGCGGCGAACGCCACGCCCACCGTGATCGCGGCGCCGCGCAGGAAGATCTTGAGCCGCCATCTCCGCCGGACCTGGCGGATCACGCGGAGCAGCTCCTGGTGCGCGAGGGCGCGTTCGGATGCGGACGACATCGGACTTCCTCCTTACCGGGCGCCGTTCAGCGCGGCGCGCGCGAGAGCCGGTTCGCGAGCACCGTCTCCACGGCGAAGATGAGGAACGCGGCGAGTAGCAGGTACCACCAGAGCGACTGGCTGCGTTCCAGGTCGACGGGCCCGGGCGCCCCGTCCATGGTCGCGGCGCGGGCCGCACGGTCCGGACCGCCGGGCGTGGTGGCCGCGGCCACGAGCTCCTGCGGGTCGATGGCCGCCAGGTCCGACTCTGCGGGATCCACGTTCACGGCGACAACGTCGACCGGTGTGGCGGTGCGGCCGGCGGTGCGGAGCTCGTAGAAGCCCGGTTCGCCGAGCTCGAGCAGCGGAGCGGCGGCCTCCACCGTGGTCCGCTCGCCGGACGGCGCCACGGCGATCAAGTCGGTGCCTCCGGCGACCGCTGCGGCGGCGGGCCCGGCGGCGTCGGCAAGGTCCAGGACCTGCCCCACCGTGACCCAGGCCCGACTCTCCACGTACCCTGCGGCGTACCGCGCGAGCTGGTGCACGAACGGCAGGAACACCGGCTGCACGGCCAGGTCGTTCCAATATGTGTCGAGGGTCGAGCTCCAGACCAGCACGCGCCCCTTGCCGGGTCGGGCTTCCGCCAGGGCCACGGCGCCATCCTCGAACCGGGCCAGGACCGTGCTCCCTTCCGCCGGCTCGAACTGGCGGTACCGGTGGAAGCGCGCCGTGGAGAAGTCACCGCTGCGCGGCGCGCTGAACAGCTCGAAGACCGGGTGGCCGTACTCCAGGAACGCCAGCGCGGCGCTGCGGCCGGGTGGGCGGTCCACCGGCGAGCCGACCCGCCCACCGATGAATCCGGCCACGGCCTCGTCCGCCCACGCCGCGGTCCCGGCCCGGTCGCCGAGCACGACCACCAGCCCGCCGCCGTTCTCGACCCAGCTCCTGAGCCGCCGCCCCGCCTCGCCGCCGGGGAACGGCGCGTCGTTCAGGACGACGACGGCGCGGCCGGCCACGTCCCCCGGCGCGAACCGCTCCACCGGCTTCACCTCCACGCGGAAGGGCGGCTGATCGCCGATGGAGAGCGCGTTCCTCAGGTAGAGCGTCCGCTCGGCCGGCGCGCCCGGCCCGGTCAGGACGAGCACCGGAACCGCCTGGCCCGGCGAAACGACGAAGTGGAAGATGTCGTCCCACGGCAGCGCGTCCTCCGCCACCCGCACGGCGCCGCGCACGGCCGCATCCGGGAGCGTGAACGGATCGAAGCTCACGGTCGTGGCGCTGTTCGGGTCCAGATCCACGGTCTGCGTCTGGAGCGCGCGGCCATCCACTTCGAGGGTGACCGGCAGGCCGCGCACCGGCTCCGTGCCCCGCAGCGCCAGCCGCCCGGTCACGGTCACCCGCTCGCGCCCGCCCACGTGCTCCCGCGTAAACGCCACGCCGGTCACGGTCACGTTGGCCCGAACCGGTTCGGAGACGTCCACGGGGATGAGCGTCACGCCCTCGCCGAGCCGGGCGCCGGGCTGGCCGTCCCACCCCGAGCGCTGGAAATCGCTGACCAGCAGCACCTCCTGCCGCGGCCGGTCGGATGCGTCCAGCAGCCGCTGCGCGAGCTGGAGCGCCGACGCATAACGGGTCACGCCCGGGCCCGGCCGGGCCGCGTCCAGCGCGGCGAGGAGCCGGGCACGGTCGGCGGTGGGCTCGACCACCGCCACCGCCGAGGCGTCGAACAGGACCAGGCTCGCCCGGTCATCCCCGGTCATGGAAGCCACCGCGTCCCGCGCCGCGTCCACGGCCCGCGCCCAGCGCTCGCCGTGCCCCATGCTGTACGAGCGGTCCAGCAGGATGACCAGCTCCCGCGAGCCGAGCGGGCCGGCGATCGCCTCCGCTGGCCGGTCCAGGAACGGGCGCGCGAACGCGGCCGCCAGCAGGATCATCGCGAGACACCGGAGCACCAGCAGGAACCAGTGCCGGATCTTCTGCCGCCGGGACGACTTGTAAGGGATCCGCCGCAGGAACATGAGGGACGGGAACGCGACGGTCTCGCTGCGCTCGCGCTGGATTAGGTGCACGAAGACCGGCACGGCCACGGCCGCGATCCCGGCCAGGAAGAGCGGGGCGAGGAACGAGAGCATCAGCGTACCCGGGTCAGGCGTTGCCGCGCGGACAGATACGCGAAGAGCGCGTGGTCCAGCGGCGTCGCCGTGTTGAAGAGCGCGTAGTCGATCCGGTTCTCCGTCAGGAGCCGCGAGAGCGCGCCGACGTGGGCACGCACCAGCTCCCGGTACCGCTCCCGGAGCTGCGCGGGCACCACCGGGATCCGCTCGCCCGTCTCCAGGTCCTGGAAGTTCACCGGGTCGGTGAACGGGAAGTCGAGCTCGGTCGGGTCGAAGACGTGGAACACGATGACGTCGTTCCCCTTGTACCGAAGCTTGGAGACGGCGTCCCGCACGGCCTCCGGCTCCTCGTAGAGGTCGGAGATCAGGACGAGCAGGCACCGGCGCTGGAAGAACTCGGCGATGCGGAGGAGCGGCCTGGCGAGCGAGCCCTGGACCCCCGGCTCCGCGCGGTCGAGGGCGTGCAGCACCACCTCCAGGTGCCGGGCCGAGGGCGGCACGTGCTCGACGATGTCGTCATCGAAGGTGACCAGCCCGACCCGGTCCCGCTGCCGGTTCGCGAAGTAGAGGAGGCACGCGGCGAGGTAGCGGGCGTAGTCGAGCTTGGAAAGGCCGGCCTGGGCGTTCGCTCCGCCGTCCCTCCCGGGCCCCCTCCCGCCCCCACCCCCGCCCCCATCCGCGGCCGACACCACGCCGCCCGCGCCGTAGGCCATGGACCGCGAGACATCCAGGAGCACGGTGAAGTTCGTGTTCGTGTCCGCTTCGAACTGCTTGACGTAGTAGCGGTCCGTTCGGCCGAGGAGGCGCCAGTCGATCCGGCGCAGGTCGTCGCCCGGCATGTAGGGGCGGTGCTCGGCGAAGTCCAGGGACAGCCCGAGGAACGGCGAGCGGTGCAGCCCGTTGATGAACCCCTCGACGACCGTGCGCGCGATCAGCTCGAGATTGTCGATGCGCGCGAGGACGCGCGGGTCGATGAAGCGCGCGCCGGCGGTCGGTCGGGAGAAGGCGGATCGCTGCATGGCGTATCGCTCACATGCCGGAGCGAGGCACGGGCACGGCCTCGAGCAGCCAGTCGATGATCTGGTCGGTCGTGATCCGTTCGGACTCCGCGTGGAAGTTCGTCAGGATCCGGTGGCGCAGCACGGGATGCGCGAGCGCGCGGATGTCCTCGAAGCTCACGTGGTACCGCCCGCGCATGAGCGCCCGGGCCTTCCCGCCCAGCACGAGGTACTGGGCGGCCCGCACGCTGGCGCCGTACGAGACCCACTTCCGGATGAAGTCCGGCGCGGTGGAGGGTGCTCCCGAGTTCCCGCCCGGGCCCGGCCGCGTGGCCCGCACCAGGGACAGGGCATAGCGCAGGACCGGATCCGAGACCGGGACCTTCCGGACCAGCCGCTGGAACGCGATGATGTCCGGCCCGGTCACCACGGGCTCGATCGTGTGGTCCTGGACCCCGGTCGTGGACCGGATCACCGCCAGCTCCTCCTCCTCCGGCAGGTGGTCGATCACGATCTCGAACATGAACCGGTCGAGCTGCGCCTCCGGGAGCGGGTACGTGCCCTCGAGCTCGATCGGGTTCTGGGTGGCGAACACGAAGAACGGCTCCTCGAGCACGTAGGTCCGGCCCTGGATCGTGACGCGATGCTCCTGCATGGCCTCGAGCAGCGCGGCCTGGGTCTTCGGCGGCGTACGGTTGATCTCGTCCGCCAGCACGATGTTGGCGAAGATCGGCCCGGGCATGAACGTCATCTGCCGCCGGCCCGTGACCGGGTCGTCCTGGATGATGTCCGTGCCGGTGATGTCGGACGGCATCAGGTCCGGCGTGAACTGGATGCGCGAGAACTTCAGGTCCAGGACCCGGGCCACGGTCTGGACGAGCAACGTCTTGGCCAGCCCCGGCACGCCCAGCAGCAGGCTGTTCCCACCCACGAACAGGGAGAGCAGGACCTGTTCGATCACCTCGTCCTGGCCGATGATCACCTTCCGCAGCTCCGCCAGGAACCGGTCCCTGCCGGCCTTCAGCTTCTCGGCGAGCGCGATGTCGTCCGCCGATTCCAGCGCCGCGATCTCTTTCGTCTGCAAAGACAAGTTCGCCCTCCCTCAGTGGGTCATCGCGTACACGATGAAGTTGATCCCCAGCTTGAACGCTTCGTTCGTCAGGTCGATCGGCGCCCAGCCCGTGTCCGCGTACTCCCAGTACTCGCTGATGTCGTTGTTGTGGTTGATGATGACCATGAGCCGCCGGGCCGGGTCGTTGTTCTCGAAGATGCCGTAGTACTCGGACCGCGCGTAGCGGTACGGGTGGTGCTCCGGCAGCGACTCGATCACGAAGAAAGCGCTGAAGACCGGGTGCGACACATCGAGCGGGATCAACCGGTGGCCGGGCAGGACCCGCCCGAGCTGTGCGGCCGCGTTGTCCAGGTCGTTCCAGCCGGCCATGTCGTCGAGGATCAGGAGTCCGCCCTTGAGCAGGTACGCGCGCAGGTTCTCGACCTCGGCGTCGGTCGGGGCCCAGCACCCGGGCTCCGCGATGTAGAGGAGCGGGAACCGGAAGAGCCGCGGGTCGTCGAGCGTGTAGGCGTTGCCGCCGTCGACGAACGGCTCGATGTAGCTGACGTCGGCCAGGATCTTCATCAGGTTGCGTTCGCTGCGCGGGTAGTCGTGGGCCCAGGGCGGCTCGCGCCCGCCCATCCCGCTACAGAAGCGGCCGGTCGCGAACCGGATCCGGGCGAAGGCGAAGCGGCCGTCGTAGGGCGCCATCTCGATGGACTCGCCCGCGTCCCCGCCGCGGCCGAGCTCCGGGAGCCAGCCCCGGCGCATGCGCGGCCCGCGCTGCCGGAAGCCGGGCGGCGGTTCCTGGGCGAGGATCGAGGCGACGTCGCCGAAGGGCGACACCGGCCCTTGGCCGACCTCCGTGTCGGATCCCGTCCCCTTTCCACGGACGCCGCCCCCGACCGCCGCCCGGATCGCCGGGGCCCACCGGCCAGTGGTGGTCGGCGACGCGGGCCCGAACCCGCCACCGAGCGTGACCAGCACGCCGATCACGAGCGCGGCGAGGATCAGGAGCCGGACGAACGCGGCGCGTCTCATGGCGCGCCTCCCGGGCGTGCTAGGGGTACCTCGCCAGGCACGAAGTCACCGGATCCATGCGTCGGGCCGAGACCGCCCCGGGCCAGCCCGGCCACGGCGATGGGCTCCACTATCCCGGACAGCGCACCGGCGGCGGGGCGCGCGACTCCGGAGCTGTCGCCCGACTCGCCGCTGTCCCGGGTCTCCGCCGCCCCACTCCCCGACGTCGACCGGATCCGGAGCAGGAGCTCCTGCGCCTTCCCGAAGTTCGGCGCGCGCTCCAGCGCCTGGAGCACGGTGCGGCGCGCGGCGGCCGCGTCTCCGGCCTTGAGCTGCGCCAGCGCGAGCTGGTAGAGCGCCTCGGCCCGGTCCACCGGGTCCAGCGCCAGGATCGCCTGCCGCTCCCGCACGACCTTCCGCCACTCGCCCAGCCCCGCGTACAGCGCCGCGAGCCGCTCGTGCAGCGCGGCGTCGAAGGGGTAGACGTAGATCGCCCGCTCGAGCGCGGCGGCCGCACCCGCGGCGTCGCCCAGCGACTCCAGCAGCCCGGCCAGCTCCAGGTTGGCCTCGTAATGGCTGTCCTCGAGCCGCGTCAGCCGCTCCAGCGCCTCGGCGGCCCGGCGCGTGTCCCCCAGCCGGCGGTGCGCCTCGGCCAGGAGCGGGTACGGCCCGTCGTGGCCGCCGTACTCCGGGAAGAGCTCGGCCGCCCGTTCCAGGAACGGCAGCGCCTCCTCGTACCGGCCCTCCCTGACCAGCATGCGGCCCGCCGCGAGCTGCGCCATGTAATCGTTCGGCGCGTGGCGGGCGCGGCTCACCAGCTCGTCCGTGCTCGCGGGCCGGCCCTCCGCATCCGGGCCGGCCCCGCTCAGCGCCGCGAGCGGCCCGGCGAACCGCGCCTGGAGATACGCGTCGAACGCCCGGTCGAACCCGTCCGGGTCGAGCCCGAGCACCCGGTCGAGCACCTGCTCGGTGGAGAGCCCGTGCCGGTAGCCGGCGAGGATGTCGAGGATCACCCGGAACCCGTAGCGCTCCTCGATCATCTCGCAGACCAGGGACGCCATGTAGTACGAGAACCCGATCTGCGCCGGGTACTGGGGCCGCACGAACCCGTCGTTCAACCGGCTGGCGGGCGGCATCCGCCCTTCCCGGTACGCCACGAGGAACGCCGCGCTCGGCCCCGCGCCCCAGCCCGGCCGGGCCCGCCGCTCCTCGAGCACGGCGAGCCCTTCGGTCAGCCAGCGCGGCACCCGGTGGTCGGTCATCTCGAGGTGCACCGTGTGCGCCAGCTCGTGCCAGAACGTGGAGCCCCAGTTGAACGAGCCGCGGTCCTGGGCGGAGGGCGAGTCCATGGCGATCACCGGCCCGAAGCTGACGCCGAGCGCGCCGAGCCCGGCGAGCCCGACGGTCCGGACCGAGAAGTCCGCGTGGTTCGGGAAGAGCTCGACGCGGATCGGCGTGGCCGGCCGGTGGCCGTAGCGCTCCGCGAGCGCGTCGTACGCCTGCTCGGCCAGCTCGGTCAGATAGGGCGCGAGCAGGTCGGCCTCCCGCTCCGCGAGCACGAGCCGGAACCGGCCCGTGGGCACCTCGCGGTAGCGTCCGAAGGTGTCGAGCAGGTCGAGGGTGTTCTTGATCCAGACGTTGTACGGATCGCCGGCGAACGCGACTTCGAGGTTCGCGCGCCCCTCCTCGATCTCGCCGATCCGGAGCTGGTTCAGCCCGAGCAGCCCCCAGCCGCGCCAGGAGGTCGAGTCCAGGGCCACGGCCCGGCGGGCGAACTCCACGGCTTCCCGGTACAGCCGGTTCTGCACCCCGACCTCGGCCAGGGTGTTGTACAGGTCCGCGTAGCGGGGATTCAGCTCGAGCGTTCGCCGGACGGCTTCCTGGAAGCCGGCATTGTCTCCCTGGAAGTAGCGGGCGGCCGCGAGCACGGAGAGCGCTTCGAGCGACGTCGGGTTGACCGCGAGCGCGCGCTCCGCTTCCGCCGCGGCGTCCGCATGGCGCTCGAGGGTGAGGAGCAGCCGCGCCACGAGTGCCCGGGCCGGGACCAGGTTCGGGTTCGATTCCAGGCTCTTCTGGGCCAGCTCCAGGGCGTCCGGCGCGCCGTCGAAGTGCGCGGCCCGGGCCAGGCCGAGGAGCGCCCGGGCGTTCGCCGGATCCGTGGCCAGCACCTCCTCGAACAGCTCCCGCGCGTCCTGGCTGTTGTACTTCTCCAGGAACAGCTCGCCGAGCCGGAGCTTCGGCTCCGGGTCCGCCGGGTCCGCGGCGATCGCCTCCTCGTAGGCCCGGAGCGCGTCCTTGAAGAGCTGCGGGTCCCGCACGCCGAGGTAGCGCACGGCCGTGCCGACCGCCGTCAGCTCGGCGGCGGACAGGCTCGGGGACCGGTTGTACACGTCGATGAACCGGTCGAACATGCGCATGGCGGTCTCGTGGTCGCCGCGGTCGTAGCGCAGCACGGCCAGGTTCAGCTCCGCCAGGAGCCGGTCCGGCGCATCGCCGTCGATGGCCCTGCGGAACGCACCCTCCGCCTCGCCCACCCGCCCGCGCAGCACGAGGACCTCGCCCAGCCGGTTCAGGAGCTCGACGGCGCCGGGGTCGGCCTCGACCTCCCGGCGCAGCCGCCGCTCGGCCTCCTCGTACTGGCCGGCTTCGATCAGCGCGCGGATCGGATCCCGCTCCTGGCGCTGCGCCGCGCCGGCCGAGTCGCCGCCCGCGCAGCCGAGCACGAGGAACGAGAGCGCGACGAGCGATGCGCGCCTCACCCGCCACCTCCTTCCAGCCGACGGATCGCCTGGTTCGTCTCCGCGAGCTCGAGGACCAGCCGCTCCAGCTCGGCTTCGTACCGCTCGGGGTCCATTGAGCCCTTGCGCTGCCGGAGCGCCTCGATCTCGGCTTCGAGCCGCGCCTTCTTCTCGTACAGCGCGCGCAGCTCGGGCGAGGCGTCGTCCGCCACCACGGCCGCGGGCCGGCCGCCCAGGAAGAACGCCCGCGCCAGCGCGCCGTCCCCCGCCCGCGGGTCCGGCTCCTGGCTCCCCTTTCCATCCCCGTTGTCATCGAGGAGCGCGTGCTCGGTCCGGAGCCGGTTCTGGGACTCGTAGAACCTCGCCGTCTCCCGGGTCGCGTACTCGAACGCCTCCAGGACCGAGACGCGGCCGTCCTTGTCCACGTCCGCCACGTCCTCCGCGTACGCCTGCACGAAGTACCGGCCGAACACCGTCTCGTTGCGCTCGAGCTCGCTCCGCGTGGCGGTCACGATCACCCGGTTCGGACCGGAGAGCGCGGGGACGAACCCGCCGCTCGCGCTCGCGGCCACGATGAACGCCACCCGCTGCGTGGTGAACGGTGCGAGCATGCGGGCGTAGTCCTCGGCCACCGGGTCCGCGCCCGGCAGGTTCACCCGCGCCGGGCCGGGCTGCGCGCTCCCGTGTCCGATCAGGAGCACGAAGATGTCGTCCCGGGGGCCGGCGCGCCGGGCGATCTCCGCGAACGCCCGCTCGAGCTCCTCCCGTGTGGAGCGCGCCGTGATCCGGTTCGGATCCCGGTCCGGCCGCTCGGCCAGGAACACGATGTTCGCGCGCGGGACGCCGAACCGCCGCTCGGCCGCGTCCACGAAGGAGACCGCCCATTCGTGGAACGCCTCGCTCAGCCGCGGCTCGCCGCCCAGCCCGGTCACCACGAGCACGTGGGTCTGCTGCGCCGCGGCAAATGCGGGGTGCCACGCGGAGATGGCGGCCAGGAACCCGAGGACGTGGAGTGCGCGACGTCGCATCACACCAACTCCCTCCGCCGGCGGTACAACCACTCGCCGGCCACGAGCCCGACGAGCAGCAGGAAGATGATGGGCATGTCCCACAGGTCCCGGGACTCCTGCACGGTGGTGCCGCGCTCCGTGAAGCTGATGTCCTCCGGGAGCGTGCCCACGGTCTCGGGCGTGTAGAACCGGCCGCCGGTCTCCTCCGCGATCCGCTTCAGGAGCGGCGCCTGCATCTGCGCGCCGAAGAACTCGGTGGACAGGTCCGTGGCGTGGACGTAGGCGACGTCTGCCGCGACGACCTTCCCGTCCCGCTCCGCGATCACGCGGACCTCGTACAGCCCGGGCTCATCCGGCGTGAAACTCGCCCGGTACTCGCCATCCCGGTCCACGACCCAGTCCATGGGCAGCTCGATCGGCACGCCGTCCGGCGGGGTGATGGTCGCGGTCACCTGGCCGTTGTTGATCCGGAGGTACGTCTCGTCCTCGACCTCGGCGTGCAGCACGACCGGCTCGCCGGGCGAGACCCGGTCCCGGGCTGTGGCCACCGTGACCTGGCCGGGCACGCCGCTCACGAGCCAGCGCAGCATCTGACGCCAGAGCGTCTGATGGGTCTGGTCCTCGACCGGGATGTCCGCGTGCATCCGCCAGATCCAGGAGTCCTGGACCGGGAACGCGATGGCGGTGCCGCGGCCGTAGCGGTGGTAGGCGAGGATCACCTGGTCCCGGGACCCGCCGACGCCGGTGAGCAGCGTGATCGCGCCCGGCTTCACCCGCCGGATCGGGTTCACGACGGTCAGCGCGGGGAGGGTCTCCCACCGGCGAGCCGATTCCTCCACCGTGGGCGCGAGCTGCAGCGCGGCGTGACCGAGCCCCGCGGGGGTCGGGCGGACGAAGACGGAGTCGAAGAACGGACGGCCGCCCGGGCCCGCATCGGTCTCGAGGAAGACGGGCATGACCTCGGCCACCGGGGTACCGTCGAAGCCGCCCTCCGCGAACGCGCGCCGCCCGCCGAGGAAGAGGAGCCCGCCGCCCCGCTGGTCCACGAAGTCCGCGATCATCTGGAGCTGGTCGTGGGTGAAGAAGCTCGCCTCGACGCTGCCCAGGATCAGCCCGCGGTAGCGAAAGAGCTCCTCGCGGGTGCGCGGGAAGCCGGCGGCCAGCTCCTCCGGGTCGTCGATGTCCAGCCGCAGGAACTTGTTCTCCGCCGTGCGCTGGAGCACCACGAGCTGGAGGTTCTCGTCCTCCTGGACCGCCCGGCGCAGGAACGCCACCTCCCAGCGCGGCTCGCCCTCGAGGTACAGGATCTTCTCGCGCCGGTCGTGCACCACGATCAGCGCTTCCTGTGCGTTGTTGCGGTCCACCATCTCGCCCGGCTGCGCCGGGATCCGGAACGTGAAGCGACGCGGCCCGGCCTCCTTCGCCTCGAAATGCACCCGCACCGTGGCCGCCTCGCCGTCGCCGGGGAGCGTGATCTCCTGGGTGCTCACGATCCGGCCGTCGTCCTCCACGTGCAGCGGGACCCGCCGGCCCGCGTAGCCGTTCTGCGTGACGACGAGGTCCACCACGAGGGACGCGCCCTTGAGCACGCCGCGCGGCGTCTCGACCCGGCTGAGCTCGATGTCCCGGTCGAACCGCTCGCGCCCGAGCCCGACCGTGTAGACGGGCACGCCGACCGCCTTGAGGGCCAGGAGCGGCTCGGTCATGGCCTCGTGGGAGTTGTCCGCGCCGTCGGTCAGGACGACGAGCCCGGCCAGGGGCAGGGCGGCCAGCTCCCGGCGGGCCCGGTCCAGCGCCTCGCCGAGCCGGGTCCGCTCGCCGGAATAGGTCAGCGCCGCCGGGTCGGCCAGCCGGTCCGCGTCGCCCGCGAAGCGGAAGTAGCGGAGCTGGAACCGGTCGGCCAGCGCCGCGTGGAGCGCCGCGCCGTCGTCACCGAAGTTCCGGGCGATGAACGCGCTCCGCGGCGCGCCGTCCAGGTCGGCGATCTGCATGCTCCGCGAGTCGTCGATCAGGATGCCGAGGAAGTTGCGCTGCGGGACGGCGGTCGAGACCACGAGCGTGGGGCGGAACAGGCAGAAGAGGAGGAGCGCCAGGGCGGCCGCGCGGAACCCGGCGAGCACGGCCCGGTCCACCGGCCGCGTCTTCCCCTGCACCCGCGCGTACGAGACCAGCGCGGGGAGCAGCGCGGCCGCGGCCAGGAGCCCGGCCACGTAGAGCGGCCACGGCGCCGCGAACACGAACTCCCCCCGCTCGAAGACCAGCGGCCGGTACTTGAACAGGGCTTCGAAGACGGTCTCGAACGCGGAGGCCATCAGTGGCTCATGGCGTAGACGATGAAGTTGACGCCCATCTGGTAGGCGTACGTCGAATACCGCAGCGGATAAACGGGCTGCTCGGCCCACTCCCAGGCGTCGCCCAGGTCCGTGTTCCAGTGGATCAGCACCATCAGCCGCCCGCGCTCATCGAAGATCCCGCGCACGTGCGGCACGTAGCCGTCCCGCTCCCAGGTCCGGCCGCGCACGGCGTTGTTGATCGCCGGGACCTGCACGATCTCCGTGATGTTGTAGAAGCTGGTGAAGACCGGGTGGTCCATGGGCAGCTCGACGATGGGGTACTCGGGGAGCACGCGTCCGATCTCGTACTGGAAGTTCTCCCATTCGAGGGTGCCCCAGAAGTCGTCGACCACGAGGAACCCGCCGGCCAGCAGGTAATTCCTGAGCCCCTGGACCTCGGCGTCGGTCAGGCTCATGTACCCGACCTCGACGGCGTAGAGCAAGGGGTATCGGCGGAGCTCCGGGTCATCCAGCCGGACCGCGTTGTCGCAGGCGTAGGCGTCCAGGTCGGTGAGGCGCCGCAGGCCGAAGATGAACTGCTGGTCGGACTTCGGCCAGTCGGTGGACCAGGCCTGGAAGCGGGAGCGCCAGCCGCCGCGGCTCCGGTGGTCGGTGTAGATGGCGCGGGTGAAGTAGAACTCGTGGGGCTCGTTCGCGCGCCAGCGGGCGGAGCGCAGTCTGGGGTCGTCATCGCCGCGGAGCGTGGGGAATTCGATCGTGGGGTCCGCATCGCACCCCTCGGCCTGGCGGGGATCGAACCCTGGCGCCTGCTGGGCCCCGGCCGCGACGGCCAGCGCGAGCCCGGCGGGGGCGAGGGCCATGGCCGCCCAGGCGGCCTTGCGCAGCGCGTAGGTGGAGAGAAGCCGCACCGATCGCTCCGCGTGAGGTCGGGGATGCAGGCGCGCCTCCCCGGTCGGAGCCGGGGAGACGCGCCGGACAGAGGCCAGGGCCGTCGAAGTACTCGCCGTCGCGGGTCGCGAGCCGGACCTCGGATTACAGCCGTGGTGATCGGTCTGGCATACTCGGCGAGGGGCGGGAAGGTTCCCGCCGTGCCGGCGTCTTGCAGCGGCGGGGGCGGGGAGGTAGCGTACGGTCCTCACCCATTCACAGGAGGCCAGCATGATGCCGGACCCGGGCTCTCCTGCGGTCGCGACGGACGCGACGGCCGCGGCTCCGATCGGGCGAGTGTCCAGCGATGGGTGGAGCGAGCACCCGGACGGGGCATCCCCCGCCGGCGGCTCGCCCATCGACCGCCGCCGCTTCATGGCCTACTTCTCGTCGATCGGCCTCGGCGGCACGCTGCTGCCCGGCGTGCTCTGGGCGCAGATCCAGGGCGCGCAGGAGGTGACGAAGGAGATGATCGCCCAGGCCGCGGCGGTGGCCGGGCTCGAGTTCACCGAGGAACAGCGCGAGCAGATGGTGCGGGGGCTGACCCAGTACCAGCGCTCCTACGAGGCGCTGCGGAGCGTGCCGCTCCCCAACTCCGTGATGCCCGCGCTGCACTTCGATCCCGTGGTGCCGGGCACGCCGCTCCCGGCGGAGCGCCGGCCGTTCCGCAAGAGCCGGCCGGAGCCGGTGCGCCGTCCGGATCGCCTGGAGGATGTGGCGTTCTGGCCGGTGACCCGGCTCTCCGAGCTGATCCGCACGCGACAGGTCCGGTCCGTGGAGCTGACCGAGATGTACCTGGACCGGCTGAAGCGGTACGGGCCCACGCTGCAGTGCGTGGTCACGCTGACGGAGGAGCGGGCGCTGGAGCAGGCCCGGCGCGCGGACCGGGAGATCGCGGAGGGGCGGTACCGCGGGCCGTTGCACGGCATCCCGTGGGGCGTCAAGGACCTGCTCGCCGTGCGCGGCTATCCGACCACCTGGGGCGCGGCGCCGTACCGGGACCAGGTGATCGACCTGGACGCCACGGTGGTCCGGAAGCTCGACCAGGCCGGCGCGGTGCTCGTCGCCAAGCTCACGGTCGGCGCACTGGCCATGGGCGACCAGTGGTTCGGCGGGCAGACGAAGAACCCGTGGAACCTGGAGCAGGGCTCGAGCGGCTCGTCCGCCGGGTCCGCGGCCGCGACCGTGGCCGGGCTCGTCGGGTTCAGCATCGGGACCGAGACGCTCGGCTCCATCGTCTCGCCGTCCACGCGCTGCGGCGCGACCGGGCTGCGCCCGACCTACGGCCGGGTGAGCCGACACGGCGCCATGGCGCTCTCCTGGAGCATGGACAAGATCGGCCCGATCTGCCGCTCCGTGGAGGACTGCGCGCTGGTCTTCGACGCGATCCGCGGGCCGGACGGGTTCGACCCCACGGTCCGGGACCTGCCCTTCAACTGGGACGGGGACCGCTCCCCGTCCGGGTTGCGGATCGGCTACCTGAAGAGCGGGTTCGAGGCGGAGCGGGAGAACAAGGAGTTGGACGACGCCGTGCTGGCCACCCTCTGCGGCCTCGGCGCCGACCTGGTGCCCTTCGAGCTCCCGGAGGGGCTGCCGTACGGCGCGATGCGCATCATCCTGCAGGCCGAAGCCGCGGCCGCGTTCGACGAGCTGACGCGGAGCGGCCGGGTGGACGAGATCGAGCGCAGCTCGTGGCCGAACACCTTCCGCCAGGCGCGGCTGATCCCGGCCGTGGAGTACATCCAGGCGAACCGGGTGCGCACCCTGGCCATGGCCGCCATGCACGAGGCCATGCGGGAGATCGACGTCTTCGTGACCCCCTCCTACGCCGACAACGTGCTGTTGCTGACGAACCTGACCGGCCATCCCACGGTGGTGGTGCCGAACGGGTTCACCGAGGCCGGCACGCCGGTCAGCATCTCGTTCGTGGGCAAGCTGTGGGGCGAGGCGGAGGCGCTCGCGGTCGCGAAGGCGTACCAGGATGCGACCGGGTTCCACACCCGGATCCCGCCCGGGTTCGCATGAGCGGGGTGTCGGGCACGGGACGGGCGCCGGACGGCGGGATGGACGCGGCCGGGCGGCCCGGGGAGCGCCGGGAGTCGGCTGAGGCGACGTCGCGCGGGGAACGAACCCGGGAGCACGCCGCCTCCGTCGGCCCCGCAGGCGCCACCGGAGACACGGATCCGACGCGGAGGCCGGAGGCCGCCGGGGGCGCGGCGGACGCGACGTCGCCCGAAACGATGCGGGAGCAACACATCACCGTGCCCCGCACGGCGCGCTACTACACGCTCGGGCGGGCGGGGCCGGAGCTCGGGCAGGTCTGGTTCGTGTGCCACGGCTACGGCCAGCTCGCCGCCCGCTTCATCCGGCGCTTCCGCGGGCTCGACAACGGCCGGCGCCTCATCGTGGCGCCCGAGGCGCTGTCCCGGTTCTACCTGGGCGACCACGGCGGTCCCCACGGCCCCGAGTCCCGGGTCGGCGCGACATGGATGACCCGGGAGGATCGGCTCCGCGAGATCGACGACTACGTCCGCTACCTCGACCTCCTCCACGACCACGTGATGGCCGGCGTGGACCGGGCGAGCGTCCGGGTCGTGGTCCTGGGCTTCTCCCAGGGCACGGCGACCGTGGCCCGGTGGGTGACGCTCGGCCGCGTCCGGCCGGACGAGCTGATCCTCTGGGCGGGCGGGTTCCCGCCGGACCTGGACTTGCAACGGGCGGCGGAGCGGCTCGCCGGCGTGCGGGTCCGGATCGTGGCGGGCGAGCAGGACCGGCTCGTCACGCCCCACGCCCTCGAGGCGGAGATCGGGCGCCTGCGCGCCCACGGACTGGAACCGGAGCTGATCCGCTTCGACGGCGGGCACCACCTGGACCCGGACACGCTCGGCAGGCTGGCGGACGAAGGCGGAGGCGGTCGGCCGGGTTGAGCGGCGGTAGCCGGTCGCGCGGCGATGCGCGCCGCGAAGATCGTTGCGCGCCGGCCGGCCCGCTCCTATCATGGGCCGGGACATTCCCATCGTGTACGGCGCACCCGGGATCGTGCCCATGAGTGCGATACCTCCCGCACCCGGTCGACGCTCGCCGGACGACTTCGGCCCCACCCTGGCCGAGCACCTCCTCGGCCTCGCCCTCGGTTTGCTCCTCATTCTCGGTTTCATGGGCCTCCTCCAGATCAAGAGGAAGAGCAGCGCCAGCCAGGTTGCGGATTGCCCGGCCCCGGACACGGTCGCCGTCCTGGCCGCGTCGTGTGGGGACGAGGCGCCGTAGGCGCGTAGCCGTTCGCCTCGACGATCTCCGCCGGCCTGGCCCGTCCCGAGCCGCCCCCTCCCGGCATTGCCTCCCGACTGTTCGGTACATCACCGGAAGTGTGCCGGCTTCGCCTGTGCTGGACTGCGCGGCGTGCGAGGAGCACGGGCCCGGCGGGGCCGCGGACCCGGATCGGCGCCAGGCGGCGATCCGCCCGGGCGGTCATGACCCGGCCGCGGAGGGTGGTGAGCGCCTCCGGCGGAGGGGGCATTGCTGACCGGCGGACCGGCGAACCGGCCGGTCGGTGGAGGACCACGGCGCAGAGGCGGGCTCGCGATGGGAGCGGCGGCGGGCCGCAACGCGACGGCGGGCTCGCGGAACCGGACCGGGGACGGGCGCCGACGGCTGGACGGGGCGCCGAATGGAGCCGGCGCCCGGCGGCGATCGGGCTCCGTTCGGCGGGAGCGTCCTTCGGCTCGAGGTCGAGCGGTCCCGACCTTGCACCGGGATACGGGGCGTCGCCGCGCCCCGCGGATCCGCAGCGCGGGGTGCGCTCCCTGCCGGGGTGACGTCCGGTCCTTCCGGCGGAACTACGGAACGCATGTCGCGACAATGGCTTGCAGAGGTCCCGGCGGGTCGTTCCGGGGCGGTGGGCGGGGCCGGGTGCGCGGTCCGTGGTAGTCCTTTCGAATCCGAAAAAAATTCTTGACAGGCGAAAATGCTCGCCCGGAGCGGCGCTGCGGGGGCGGGGCCGCGTGCGGACCGGGCGGGCATGGAGGAGATTGCGGAACGATGGAGTTCTCGATCCTGCACGCCCGGCCGGTGGTCGGCCGGGCCGTTCGCGAGGTACGGGGGCGCATTGCGCCCGCTCTCCCGATGGTGCTGGCGGCGTTGATGGCCGCGTGTAGCGCGGACTCGGTCGAGCCGGATCCCGAAACGGAGTATCGGATCGACGTGCTGGCCGGAAGGGGCGTGAGCGCGGAGGTCGCTTCGGTGGTCCCGGTGCGCGTGCGCGTGACCACGCCCCAGGGTGTGCCCGTCGAGGGAGTGCGGGTCGAGTTCTTGCCGAATCCGGGGCACGGCACGACCTCGCCGTCGTTCTTGGACACGGATGCGCAGGGGGAAGCGGCCACGGATTGGACGTTGGGCACGATGGCCGGCGAGCAGGTGCAGCGGGTCGTGGTGGGCGGAGTGGTGGAGGAGGTGCTGACGGCCACGGCGCTGGCGGGGCCGCCGGCGGCGCTGACGATCCTGGAGCCGTCGCTCCGGCTCACCGGGTACCGGGAGACCGCGGTGCTCGAGACGAGGCTCACGGATGCGTTCGGGAACGAGCTCGGGCCGGTGCCGCTGGAGTGGTCGTCCTCGGATCCGGCGGTCGTGTCGGTGGACGCGACCGGACGGGTCATGGCGCACGCGAAGGGGGTCGTACACGTCGTCGCTCGGCACGGTACGCTCGCCGACACGGCCACGGTCGAGGTCGATCCGCAAGGCGTGCTCACGATCACCTTCGACGACGGCTGGCGGAGCACGTACACGGTGGCGTTCCCGATCCTGGAGAAATATGGGCTGCGCGCGAACGTGGCGGTCGTGACGGGCGCGATCGGCTGGCCGTCTTACCTCGAGGAGCAGCACCTCAATGCTTTGCACGACGCGGGTTGGGCCATGGTCAGCCACACGGTCACGCACTCGGACCTGACCACGCTCTCCGCGGCCGACCTGGACAACGAGCTGCGGGAGAGCAAGGCGTGGCTCGAGGCGCGCGGCTATCGCGGCACGTCGGTCTTCGTGGTGCCGTACCACGCCTGGAGCGCGCGCGAGCGGGCCGCGATCGAGGAGTACTACGTTGCGGCGCGCGGTTACACGCACAACCAGTTCTGGCCGGACAGCCTCGTGGAGTGGCGCCCGACGGATCCGTTCGCGTTGACGGCCCACGAGCCGGAGTTCGCGCCGTTCACCACGGAAGAGGGGCGCCAGAAGACGCTGGAAGTGGTCGCCCGGGCCGTGGGCGAGGCGAAGTTCCTGGACGTCTTCTTCCACGACATCAAGCCCGAAGCGGCGGAGGATTTCGAGAAGCTGATCGCCGGGCTGGCGCAGTACAGGGACTGGATCCGGACGTACGACGAGCTCTTCGAGCCGCCCGCATCGCCCGCGCCGGCGATCCTTGCGGGGCAGTCTCCGGCGCAGCGCCCCGTCCACATGAAGTGAGTTTCGCGGGCCATCCGGGACGGGCGGCCCGCGCTGGCACATCCGGTGCACGATCGGCCGGGCGGCCCGAGGCGGCGCCCTGCGCGCCCGCGGGTTCCGATGGGCGGAGGAGGAGCGCGCCATGCGCAGGAGCGTCGAACGGGCCCGCATCCCGCTGGCGGAGCGATTGGCCGCGTGGCACCCGGTCAGCACCGCGGTGATCGTGCTGGCCGCGATCATCGGGCTGGCCACGATCCCGATCTGGGCCACGCGGAGCGCGAACGAGCTACGCACCGAGATCGAGACCATTGTCGAACCTGGCCGGCGGCAGGCGGACTCGCTGACGATCGCGCTGGCCGCGAAGACGGCCGCGAGCCAGGCGTACGCCGCCTCCGGCGACCGCACCTACCGCGACTCGTACATCACCTACGCGGAAACGGCGCGCAATGCGCTCCAAGCGCTCTATCCGCTGGCGCGGGCCGCGGGCCCGCGGGCGGCCGCCCTGTACCGGGAGCTGGCCCGGAGCACGGAGCAGCTCGGACAGTGGCAGGGTGGGCTGATCAACGGGACGATCAGCCGGGCGGAGTTCGTGGAGAATCTGCCGGTCCTGGATTCTCTCTACGACGAAGCGCTCGAGGACGCGCTCCTCATCGAGCAGGAGTTCGTTCGGGAGACGGCGGTCCGGCGGGCCGCGATCCGGCGCATGGAGGGTCTGACGCTGCTCATCGCCGTGCTCCTCGCCGGGATCGCGGCCGCCGGGACGTTCACGGTGGTGCGACTGGCGCGTCGGCAGCGCCGCCTCGCGGACCAGCTCCGGGAAGGACTCCGGGCCGAAGAGGCACTACGCGCAGAGCTCATGCGGGTCGCGGAGCGCCGGGCGCGCCTGGTGCGCGGTTTCAGCCACGACATGAAGAATCCGCTCGGCGCCGCGGACGGCCATGCGCAGCTCCTGGAAGAGGGCCTGGCCGGGCCGCTCTCGGCGGATCAGGCGCACGCCGTGTCGCGCATCAGGCAATCGATCCACACGGCATTGCTGCTCCTCGACGACATGTCGGAGCTGGTCCTCGCGGAGTCCGGGCAGCTCGAGCTCCATTGGGCGAAGACGGACGTCGTCACCCTCACGGAGGAGTTACTGACCGATTACCGGGCAGCGGCGGGTGGCAAGGAGCTCGTCATCGAGCCGCTCCGCGCGGGTACGGTGCCGACCGTCGAATCGGACCCGGGGCGCGTGCGCCAGATCCTCGGGAACGTCATGTCGAACGCGATCAAGTACTCCCCGCCCGGCGGCCGCATAACGGTGGTGGTCGAGACGCTCCCCGCGGATGACGACGGCCGGCCCGGCCCCTGGGTGGCGGTCCGGGTGACGGACGCGGGGCCGGGCATCCCGCCGGAGAAACTCGAGGAGATTTTTGCCGAGTACACCCGTCGCGCGCCGGATGAGACGCCGGGGCTCGGCCTCGGGCTCGCCATCAGCCGCAACCTGGCGCGGCTCCTCGGCGGCGACCTCACGGTCGAGAGCGAGGTCGGGAAAGGGTCGACGTTCACGCTGTAGCTCCCGACCCGGCGGGTCGCCGATCGGCCGACGCCGCTGCCGATTCCGCGTGCCGCATGACGCGCGGCCGCTCCAGCCGTCATCGGCCATCCCGCCCGAACAACCCCACCATGAAGCGACCGAGCCGCAGGCGCGGCGCGGGTCGCCACGCCGCCTGCGGCTCGACCGATGACGGTTCCGTCGTTCGGAGGATCCTCGGTCAGATCCCCGAGCTCAGCTCCCGACGGTACTCCTCGCTGGCAAAGATCGCGACCTCGACCCGGCGGTTCGCCTGCCTGCCCGCCTCGGTCTCGTTGTCGGCAACGGGCTCCGTCTCACCCCGGCCGACGGCGGTGATCCGCGCAGCCGCCACGCCCTGCGAGACGAGATAGTTCATGGCCGCGCGCGCCCGCCGCTCGGAGAGCGCCTGGTTGTAGGCGTCGCTGCCGATCGAGTCCGTGTGGCCGACCAGCAGCACGTTCGAGCGCGGGTACTTCTGGAGGCTCGCCGCGAGATTCGCCAGGTTCTGCCTCGCCTCCGGCCGGAGCTGGTCCGAGTCGAAGTCGAAGAGGATCCCGCTGTCGAACGTCACGATGATCCCTTCGCCGACCCGCTCCACGGTCGCGCCGGGGATCTCCATGGCCAGCTCCCGGGCCTGCCGGTCCATCTCCCGGCCGATCATGGCGCCCACCGTGCCGCCGACCGCCGCGCCCACGATCGCGCCGAGCGCCGTCGAGCCGTGCTTCTTGCCGATCGCCGCACCGATGGCCGCGCCGCCGGCCCCGCCGATGGCAGCACCGCGCTGGGTTCGGCTCCAGCTCCCGCACGCGACGACGTTCGCCGCCAGGACCGCGATCACGATCGCGCGGCCGGTCCTCTTCATCGGAATGAGACTCCGCATCGAGACCTCCGATTGGCTGTCGAGGTTGAAATACGGTACTCGAAAGTAATGGGGGAACGGCTGTGGCGGTGCAGGGATGCAATCCGGGTGCCAGATCGGCGGCCCGTGAGGCCAAGATGTTTGGAGATCATCGGTTGTGCTTCTCCGGCAGGCCCGGAGCCGGATCGGGAGTTCCCGGCGTACGCGTCGTTTGCGTCCCTTCGTAGGGACAGAGATTCGCGGATCGTGTTCCAGGCCGGGGGCGCGTTCGGCAGTCGTGAGCGAGGAGCCGCCGGCCAGGCCCGGGGCCCGCGCGGGGTGCCGGGACGGCAGACGACGGGGCCGGCGCGCAGCGAGGCGCGCCGGCCCCCAGGACCGCCCCGGATCGAAGGCTCAGGAATCGGACTCCGCCTCCGCGGCGACGGCAGGGGCGGACGCGTCCGCGTTCTTGACGTACCTGTCGAGCCAGGCCACCCACCGGGCCCAGAGGTCGAGCAGTGTCTCCCTCGTGGCCGGCCCGTGGTCCTCGTAGGGATACAGATAGAGCGCGGCGGTCTTGCCGAGCCCGTTCAGAGCATGGAACAACCGGATCGAGTTGATCAGGTGCGTGCCCACGTTCTGATCGTCCATGCCGTGGTACATGAGCAGCGCACCGTTGAGCTGCTCGGCGAACAGGAGCGGCGACATGGTCAGGTACGTCTCCCGCGCCTCCCACAACTCGCGCCGCTCGGTCTGGAACCCGATCGGGGTCAGCAGACGGTTGTAGTTCCCGTCACCCGCGATCCCGGCCTTGAAGAACGGCGTGTGCACCATGGCGTTCACGGTGCTGAACGCGCCGTAGCTGTGCCCGCCGAGCCCGAGGCGAGTGCGGTCGATGAGGCCCTGCCGGTCCAGCTCATCGATCACCGCCGCGAGGTTGTTCCGCAGGTCGGGGATGTAGCGATCGTTCATCCGCCCCTGCGGCCCGATGATCGGCGCATCCGGCAGGACCACCGCGTAGCCGGCCCGCGTCAGGATCTCCATGGAACGCGGACCCACGCTCGGGAACCGGTTCTTGTTGTACGTGCGGCGGCTGCGGTCGTACCCCGCCTGGTCCGTGTACTCCCGGGGATAGAACCAGAAGAGCGCGGGGAGCCGGCTGCCCGGCCGCCAGTCCGGCGGGAGCACGACGGTGACCCAGAACTTGATCCCGTCCACCCGCGTGACCTCGATCAGCCGGCGCTGCGCGTTCGTGATCTCGGGCGAGTAGTCCCGGTTCTCGGTGAGCTTGCGCAGCTCGCCGGTCGTCAGGTCCAGGTGGTACGAGTCGGGCACCATGGTGGGGGACTCGCGGGAGATGACGAGGCTCGTGACGTCGTCATCGAGCACCGCCAGGACCTGCTCGTAGACGTCCTCGGCGCTCTCGAAGATCCGGGTCTTCTGACCGGTCCGGATCTCCATGCGGTCGATGAACGGCCGCGGCGCGTTCTCGTTCGGGTTCTCGAAGTAGCGCGTGCCCGAAAGGAACACGTGGTTGCCGTCCGGGGACGTCCGAACGACCTGCACGCCGCCCGGCCCGGGCCGGGTCATGAGCGTGCCCGGATGCGCGTACACGTCCTGGTTGCGGTACCGGGCGATGGTGTGGCGCGTGGACGGGTCGTCGAGGAACACGGCGTACTCGTGCGTGGTGCCGTTGCTCGACTCGGTCACGAAGAGGATCCTGGCGTCCGCGGAGTAGCGCACGTTCGAGATGCGCGAGTCGGACTCGAAGACCACGTGCAGGCTGGTGCTGTCGAACGGCGGGAGCCACTGCATGACGCGGTCCTTGCGGCGCGCGCGACGACCCTGCCGATCCCCCTCTGCGGGCTCCTCTTCCTGCTGGTCACCCGCCGGCGCCGATTCGAGCTGGAGGAAGGAGAGGCCCTGTCCATCCGGGCGCCACGCGATGTTGCGCCTCGCGCCGTCGTTCCGCGCCGAGTCCTGCTGCGTGCCGTCCTGGAGCGGGCGCTCGGCCAGTTCGGCGAGGACGTTGCCGTTCAGGTCCCAGACCTCCTCGGTGCGGCCGAAGTTGCTGACCGGCACGATGTACGAGAAGGGCTTGCGCATGGTCGTCACGCGCACGTACTGGCCGTCCGGCGAGATGTCGAATTCGCGGATCATCGCCGGCTTGCCGATCCGGCGCACGGACCGGCTGCCCACGTCGATCAACGCGAGCTGGCCGGTGGTGTGGTACTCGAGGAGCGCCATGTCTTCCGGCGTCTCGAGCAGGCTGGCGTAGGTGCGCAGCCGGTTGCGGCCTTCCTGGGTGATCCGCACTCGCGGCCCGGTCGGCACGTCCGATACGCGCGGCTCCCGGCCCCGGTTCTCGGGGACCAGCACGGTCACGATCCCGCGGCCGTCCGCAGTCCACTCGAAGGTGGTGGCGAGGGTGGCCAGGACGGGCGACCGGGTGAGCTGCCGGGTCCGGCCGGTGCGCGCGTCCGCCACGAAGATGTGCGTCGCGTCCTCGAAATGCGCGAAGTACGCGAGCTGCGAGCCGTCCGGCGACCACCGCGGCGTGCTCACGGTCGCGTTGCGGGGCGCCGGGATCCGGACCGTCGTGCCCTCGCGCCACGCGATGATCTCGAAGCCTTCATCCCCGCGGGTGGTGAAGTTGCGCGCGCGGTTCGCGCGTGGATCGATGTACAGCCCGCCGAGGTTCAGGTGCGGCTTCGCGAACGAGGCCATGGTCGGCAGCCCGGCGCTCAGGGTGTGGAGGAACCGGGTGCCGTCCGGGCTGGCGTTGTCCAGCGTCACGTTCCGGTGTCGTGGCGCGAGGACGACCTCCGCGATCTCGGGCGGGGGAGAGAGCCACTTTTCCTCGGTGATCGGATCCTGTAGCGCCGCGGCGGGCGCGCCGATCAGGAACGCGAGGGGCGCGACCAGGAACAGGGGTCCCGAGTAGAGCCGCGAGCCTCGCGGGCACGAGCGCTTCATTGCAGCCTCCGTCGGTTGGTGGACCGCGGTATGGTAGGGCGGACCCGAGCGGGAGTGCAAGCCCGCGCCGGGGTTCAACGTACGCCGCGCAGCACGAGCCGTCCGATGAGCCCGGCGGCGAGGAGTCCGAGGCCGGTCAGGATGGTGGCCGGCGCGAGCGAGAGGGCGAGCAGGGCACACGCGGCGAAGCCCGTGGCGGGAATCGCGTTCGGGAACAGCTTGAGCTCCCGCGGCATGCGGAGCGCGGCCAGGTTCGCGATGCCGTAGTAGACCAGGATCGCGAAGGACGCCGTTGCGGCGACGCCGGCGAGGGTGCCGGTGGCGGCGACGACCGCGGCGACCGCGCCGATCAGGACCACGGCGCGGCCGGGCGAGTGGTAGCGGGCGTGAACGGCGCCGAGCGCGGCGGGCAGATCGCCGCCCCGCGCCATGGCGAACGCCATGCGGCTCAGCCCCAGGAGCTGGGACAGGATCACGCCGAGCATCGCGGTCACGCCCGCAACCGCCACGACGGTCGCGGCGTGCGCCACGGGGAACGCCCGCGCCGCCGCCTCGAGGGGTGAAGCCGTCCGGGCCATGGCGCCGGCGCCGACCGCCCCGACCGCGACCGTCGAGACCGCCAGGTAGAGCAGGATCGACGCGCCGAGGGTGATCATGATGGCGCGCGGGATCGTGCGCCGCGGCTCCCGGACCTCTTCCGCGAGCGTGGCGATCCGCGCGTAGCCGGTGTACGCGAAGAAGAGGAGAGCCGCGGATTCCAGGGTGCCGCGCCAGCCGGCGGGCGCGAACGGGCGCAGCTTCTCCGCGTCGAACACCGGGAGCCCCGCGCCGACGAAGAAGAGCAGGCCGCCGAGCGAGACCGCGACGATCACCAGGTTCGCGCGGCTCGAGCGTCGGATCCCGAAGTAGTTCAGGAGGGTGAAGACGATGATGGCTCCCACCGCGACGGCGCGCGGGCTCAGCCCCGGGACCAGCGCGTCCAGGTACCCGCCGAGCCCGAGGGCGACGGTGCTCGCCGCCGCGATCTTGCTCGCCAGGAACATCCACCCGGCGATGAACCCGGCCCACGGATTCAGCACCCGGTTGCCGTACTCGTAGGTCCCGCCGGCGCGCGGGAACGCCGCCGCGAGCTGCGCCGAACTGAGCGCGTTCATGGTCGCGGCGAGCCCGGCGACGTGCAGCCCGGCCAGGAAGGATGGGCCGGCCACGCCCGCGGCCACGCCGGTCACCACGAAGATCCCCGCGCCGATGATGGCGCCGAACCCGATGCCGATGGCGTCCAGCAAGCCGAGCTCGCGCCGCAGCGTGGCCGGCTCCGGCGGGCGGGGTTCGTGCGGGTGTGGTTCGCTCATGGCGCTCCCCATCAGCCTTGCCGCGCGGCTCACTCCACCGCTCGGCCGTCCCGGATCGCTTATATTTCCCCTCCGTCGACGCGGCACGCCATGGCGGAGCCGTCCGCGCCGACTTCGAACCTTCATCGAGGGGAAGGTAATGGGATCGGGCAAGCTGATCACGGTGGTGTTCCTCGTGGTGGCCCTCGCCGTGATCGTCGGCGTGCTCCTGCTCGAGACCTCGCGGGGTCCGAGCTTCCGGCCGGGTGACTACGCGGACCTGGCCGAATGTCTGAGGAACATTCCGTCCGAGTGGCAGCCGGGCAGCGCCGAGTACGAAGGCGCCCGGACGGCGTGCGCCTACACGCACGGGCACGGCCAGCCGATGCCGCAGTGAACTCCCCCAGCTCGGTCAGCCATCGGCGGACTGGACCCTCCAGACGCGCCCGGGGGTTGTTTTTTCGTTGTGGAACAATTAATTAGCCATTCGTGACGTAGGTGCAGGACCTCCGCGCAGGCTGGCAATCCCGCCGCTGAGCAGTTCCGGCATTCTCGCAGTCCAATCCGATTCATTGAAAAAAGGATCACGGACTCCGTGACGGGCGCCGGGGCCCACGCCCCGGGGCGGTGCCCGGCTCATGACGGTTCGCGCGGCGCCTTCGGGGCGCTGGCGCGGCCGTGATGCGCCGCCGCGCGGCGGTGTGCGTTCCCGCCCGGCCTGGCCCGCGGCGACCGACCGGAGTCTCCGATCCAGCAGGTGACGACGCCATGTGGATGAAGAAGTTCTTGTTCGCCGCGGCCGTGGCGATCGCTGCGGCCGGTTGTGATGACGACGGCCCCACCGTGGTCCGGATCCCGGGCCCGCTACGGCCGGACACGACGTCGAATCCGGTCCAGCCGCCGCCCGGCGGGTCGACGGGCTCAACGAGCCGCGACACGCTGGCGGTCGGTACGCGGGAGGACACGATCCAGTGGGCGGGCTATCGCTGGCGGGTCGTGAACGCGCACAGCCAGCCGGGACCGACGCACTTCAGCAGCCGCAACGCCTGGGTGGACGAGAACGGGTTCCTGCACCTCCGCCTGTCGCGGATCAACGGGGTCTGGTACGGCGCGTACGTGCAGATGATCGGGGCGCGGCCGGGTTTCGGGCGCTACGAGTGGGAAGTGGAGGGCAATCTCGGGGCGCTGGACCACCACGTGGTGTTCGGGCTGTTCAACTACGCGGGGCCGAGCGGCCGGAACGAGATCGACATCGAGTTCGCGAAGTGGGGAATCGCGAACAATCCGTCGCTGTGGTACACGGTCTGGCCGGCGGCGGCCACGAGCCAGACGTACCATGCGGCGCGGCCGAGCCTGCCGAGCGGCGTATCGACCCATCGGTTCGAATGGAGGTCGAACCGGGTGGTGTTCGAGAGCCGGCGGGGCGGGGCGATCGTTGCGCAGTGGGTCTTCGCGCCGTCGGACCCGGGCGCGAGGATCCCGCAGCAGGGGATGCCGGTCGCAATGAACTTGTGGACGTATCAGGGTGTAGCGCCCTCGAACGGGCGCAACGTCGAGATCGTGATCCGGAGCTTCCGCTACACGCCCTGACCGGGGTGGCGTGAACGCATCAGCCGCGTGGGCTGCGCGGACCGGCTCGCAGCACGCGTTGCGCTCGTGAGAGGAGGCCGGCCGGAGCGCCGGAGTGGCAGGCGCCCCGGCCGGCTCGCGCATCCCGAGGCAGTTCGAGGTGAAGTAGCCATGCGACTGATGTCGGTCCTGGGCGCTCCCGCCCTGTTGCTCCTTTCCCTTGCCGGTTGTTCCGAACTGACCGGCCCATCGTACAAACCACTGGAGGTTCCGGAAGGGAGCCCGTTCGGACTGGGCCGCGAAAACCGGGTCGGCCAGTCCACGCTCCACTTCTCCGGCTACGAATGGCGCGTCCACTCGGGGCGCACGAGTCCCGGCCCCACCCGCTTCGAGCCGCGCAACGCCTGGGTCGATGAGAACGGCTGGCTCCACCTCCTGGTCTCCCGGGAGTTCGGGGATTGGCGCGGCGCGTACGTCACGCTCCCGGTGCGGCTCGGCTTCGGCACCTACGAGTGGGAGGTGGTCGGCCAGCTCGACGCCATGGATCGGAACGTGGTGTTCGGGCTGTTCAACTACCCCACGCCGGACGTGGGTCCGGACGGCACGAACGAGATCGACATCGAGTTCACGCGCTGGGGCAAGAACAGCAATCCGAACGGCTGGTTCGTGATCTGGCCGCCCTTTCCGGACGGCTCCAAGGTCCACAAGTCGTTCCAGGTCGGGGCCACGACGCTGGAAACCACGCACCGTTTCACCTGGACGAGCACGGGGATCGTGTTCGAGAGCTACGAGGGCCACGGCCCGCAGCTCGGGCGGCAGCTCGCGCGGTGGGAGTACCGGCCGTCGAACCCGGCGCGGACGGTCCCGCAGAAGCCGATGCCGGTGCACATGAACCTCTGGCTCCAGAGCGGGCAGTCGCCGAGCGACGGTCGGGAGGTCGAGATCGTCATCAAGCGATTCCGCTTCACGCCGCAGTAGTCGCCGGCCGCGTGGCGGCGTATATTGTCGGGCCGATCCTGACGGCGCGTGCGGCAGGGCGTGGCCGTGCGCGCCGCGGCATCGGTTCCACGCTCCGCTGCGCGACGATGGCGATCACGCTGTACCACCGTATCACGGAAGGTATCCGCGTCACAGCCCGCCCGTCGTACCTCCCCGAGCAGTCGGACCCGCTGGAGTCGCGCTACGTGTTCGCCTACCGGATCCGGATCGAGAACGTGGGTGACGAGGCGGCGCAGTTGCTCTGGCGGCACTGGTACATCCACGACCCGGTCGCCGGCGACCACGAGGTGATGGGCGAGGGGGTGGTGGGGGAGCAGCCGACGCTGGCTCCGGGCGATGTGCACGAGTACGAGAGCTACTGCGTACTGCGCGGGCCGTCCGGCTACATGGAGGGCTACTACCGGTTCCGCCGCCCGGACGGCTCCCGGTTCAACGCCGCGATTCCCCGCTTCTATCTCCAGGTACCGGAAGTCGCCTGACCCGCGGGTGGCATCCGGCGTGCAGGACCAGCCTGCGCGCCCGGCGGTGCCGGGGGCGTGCAGCGGGCCGCTCGCTGATCGGGTTGCGTCCTTGGGGCGGTACGCACACCGTCGTGAAGGCGCAGGGGCGCCCTCGGGGTGGCGTGGCGGCGGGCGCGGGGCCTGGACGCGTTGCGGGGAGCCATGGCGTGGGCAAGGTGCGGTACGGGAGTCTGGCCGGCGCGGCGTGGCGGTGCTCGGAGCCCGGGATCGGGCCGGCTCGCGGTCGCGGCCTCGCTGCTCCTGGCGGCGTGCTGGACGGCCGCGGGGGATCCGGGTCCACCGGCGGGGCAACGGGTCAAGGCCGGAACGCGGCCGTACGCGAGCGGGGTGTCAGCCGCCGGGGATCTCGCTTCGGGCGACGTCGCCTACGCCGGCCGCCGGCGCTACCCGACCCGCGCGCCGGACGGCACGCTCACCCTCCGCTTCGCCGGCTACACCTGGCGCGTGGCCGAAGGGCACAGCCCCCCGGGGCCCACGCACTTCCACGGGAGCAACGTCTGGGTGGATGAGGCCGGCCGGCTGCACCTGGCGCTCGTGCGGCGGGGCGGGCGGTGGACCGGCGCGTACGTGGCCATGGTGGACGACCGGCTCGGGTTCGGGGACTACACCTTCCAGGTGAGCGGGCCGATCGGCGCCCTGGACCCGAACGTGGTGCTCGGCCTGTTCGCGTACCCGACCCGGGACGTGGGCCCGGACGGCACGAACGAGATCGACATCGAATTCGCCCGCTGGGGCGATCCGGGCAACCCGAACGGCTGGTACACGGTCTGGCCGCCGGAGCCCGGTGGCTCGAAGGCGTTCCATGCGTTCCGGGTCCCGGCCGCGGCCGGGCGGACCATCCACACCTTCCGCCGGCTCCCGGACGCCATCCTGTTCCGTAGCGTGGTGCCGAGCGGAGGCGACGTCGTCGAGATCGGGCGCTGGGCGTTCCGGCCCGCGCGCCCGGCTCGCCACGTCCCCCGGCAGCCGATGCCGATCCACATCAACCTCTGGCTGCGGGACGGCCAACCGCCCTCGGACGGACGGGAAGTCGAGGTGGTGATCGAGCGCTTCACGTTCTCGCCGGCCCGATGAGGCGGCCCCGCCGGGCGGGCCTGCTCCGCGCGACGCGGGAGGCCAGAACGACGTCGCCTCGCGCCATCCCCATGACGCGAGGCGTCCGTCTGCGCCGACCCGGTGGCCGGTCCGCCCGGCCGTCAGCCCACCATCACAATGTTGCGCCGACGACCGCAAACCCGATGGTGGCCGCGCCGGCGGCGAGGAGCGCGTACGGGAGCTGGGTGCGGACGTGGTCGATGTGGTCCGTTGCCGCGGCCATGGACGCGATGATCGTCGTGTCGCTGATCGGCGAGGCGTGGTCCCCGAACACCCCGCCGGAGAGCGAGGCCGCCACGAACGGCGCGATCGGCAGGTCCAGCGAGACCGCCGCCGGCACCGCGAGCGGGAGCATGATCGCGAACGTGCCCCAGCTCGTGCCGGTCGCGAACGCGATCCCCGCCGCGACCAGGAACACCGCCGGGAGGAACACGACCGGCGGCAGCACGTCCGCGACGAGCCCGGCGATGTACGGGCCCGTTCCGAGCTTGCGGGTCACGTTCGCCAGCGCCAGCGCGAGCAGCAGCACGAGCGCCAACCCCATGAGCCCGCCGGCGCCCTTCATCCCGATCCTGACCAGGTTGTCCACCCGGTAGGCCCGCTGCGCGAGGAGCATGGCCCAGGCCACGGCGAGACCGGTCAGCACGGCCCAGAGCACGCTGGTGGAGCCGGACCCGGCGCGCGGGTCGCCGTTGCCGGTGATGTAGAGCGCGATCGGCATCATGACCACCATGGCCACGATGGGCAGGATCATGTTCATGGCGCGCTCGGGGATCCGGGCGTCCGGCTCGGGCGCGAGGACGTCCGGGTCGATCATGGGGATCGCGCCGGGCCAGAGCAGCTCGCCCTGCCGGGTGCGCTCCTCGGCGCGGCGCATGGGGCCGAGATCGATCCGCCAGATCACGGTCGCGGCGGCGAGCAGGATCGCGGCGATCGCGTAGAAGTTGACCGGGATCGACTTGATGAACACGTCCAGCGCGTTCTCGACCTCCAGCCCGCCGAGCAGCCCGAGCACGTACGCGCCCCAGGCGTTGAGGGGGATCAGGATGCAGATCGGCGCCGAGGTCGAGTCGATCAGGTACGCGAGCTTCTCGCGCGAGACGCGGAACCGGTCGAAGAGCGGCCGGCCCACCGCGCCGGACACGAGGATCGTGATGTTCGACTCGATGAAGATGATGATGCCGAGGATCAGCGCGAGCGCCTGCGCGCGGCGGCCGTTCGTGACCCACCGTTTCTCCTCGATCCGCTTCACGAACCCGGCCACCCCGCCGGATGACTGCACGGTGGCCATGAGCGCGCCGATCACGAACGTGAACAGGATGACGCGGGCGTTGTCCGCGTCGCCGAGCACGGTGACCACGCCATCGATGGAGTCGGCCAGCCCGGCGAGCGGGTTCCAGCCCGCGAGGATCGTCCAGCCGATCCAGATTCCGGCGGCCAGGGAGAGGTAGACCTGTCGGGTCCAGACCGCCAGCACGATGGCGAGGACCGGCGGCAGAACGGAGATCCAGGACGGCTCGGGCATGCGTCGGCTGATCGGGGCGAAGGTGGACGACAGGACCGGCGGCCGGGGCTACCGGTCCCGGATCTCGAGCAATTCCACGTCGAAGACGAGGGTGGCGTTCGGCGGGATGACGCCGGGCACGCCCCTCGGGCCATATGCGAGGTCGGGCGGGATCACGAGCTGGCGACGGCCGCCCGGCATCATGCCGGCAACGCCCTCTTCCCATCCCTGGATGACCATGCCGGTGCCGAGCTGGAACTCGAACGGCTCGTCCCGGTCGCGGCTGCTGTCGAACTTCGTGCCGTCCAGGAGCCAGCCGGTGTAGTGGACGACGACGACGTCTCCATGCGTCGCCGGCTCGCCCGAGCCCTCGGCGAGGTTGCGGAACCGGAGGCCGGTCGCGGTCGCGGTCATGGCGTCCAGGTCGAGGTCGAGGGCGGCGGGCGGCGCGGCATTCTGCGGACGGTCGCCGCACGCGAGGAGGACCAGGCCGAGCGCGAGGAGGATCGGTCGTCGCATGGAATTCCCCGGTTCGTGGAATCGAGTGGGTTCTCGCGTATACGCCGAAATTAGGACGAATGTGCCGGATCGGAAAGAGACGGCGGGCGCGCGGACGGCGCAGGGACGCCGTGCGAGGGGAGTGGGCGAGTGGGCCGGGGTCGAACGTCCGAGGGCGTGGCGGCGCCGCGAGGGCTGGACGCGCCGGCGGGGTGGCCGCATCTTCGTCGCCCTATGGAAGGGAAGGTGAACGTTCCGGATGTGACGCCGGAGCTGCCGGCGTGGAGCTGGCGCGCGATCCTGGCGTTGATCGGGCGGCTGCCGCAGGGCGCGGTGAGCCGGGGGATGGGCAGGATCGCGGACATCCCGTTGCCGCGCGGGCTGCGCCGTCCGGTGCTCGGGACCTTCGCCCGGGCGCTGCGGATCGACCTGTCGGAGGCGGAGCTCCCGCTCGAGGAGTACGGCTCGCTCAACGCGTTCTTCGTGCGACGTCTCAAGCCCGGCGCGCGCGTCTGGCCGAGCGATCCCGCCACGGCCGCCTCGCCGGTGGACGGCATCATCGGGCAGTTCGGGCTCCTGGCCGAGGGGCGGATGCTGCAGGCGAAGGGGCAGTGGTACACGGCGGCGGAGCTGCTCGCGGACGAGGCGGAGGCCGGCCGCTACCGGGACGGCGCCTACGTCACCATCTACCTCAGCCCGCGGCACTACCACCGGATCCACACGCCCACGGCCGGCGAGGTCCGCCGCGCGGACTACATCCCGGGTTCGCTCCTGCCGGTGAACGCGCCCGCGGTGGCGTCCGTGCCGAAGCTGTTCGCGCGGAACGAGCGGCTCATCACGTACGTGGACGGTCCGCTCGGGCGCGTGGCCGTGGTGGCGGTGGGCGCGTTCAACGTGGGCCGCATCTCCGCCGCGTACGATCCCGAATGGCGGGCGGCGCCCGGAGCGAACCGCTGGGCCACGAACCGGCCGGGCGGCGAGCGGGCCACGAAGCGCTACGACCCGCCGCACAGCGTGTCGACCGGGGAAGAGATCATGGCGTTCCACCTCGGCTCGACCGTCGTGCTCCTCTTCGAGGGTGGCAAGGTCCGGCTGGATCCGGGGCTCGCGCCCGGGGTCGAGGTGAAGGTGGGCGAAGCGATCGCCCGGAGCGCCGCGCGCTAGCGGCGGGGACCGGGACGGGCGAACGGCTCCGGCGCCGTGCCCGCGTCTGCGCCGGGTGGCCTGGACGCGCACGGGAACCGCGGCGCTTTCCGCGAACGCGGCGGTGCCTACGGGGCGCGCGCTGGTGTGGGGCGTTCGGGAGCGGATACCCGGTGCGGCCTCCGGGCCGCCTCGCGGCGTCGGGTCGCCTCCCTGGCTCGAGGCTGCGGGGGGCGATGCAGCGGCGCGCTCGACCGGGTGGGTGGGAGTGGCGGAGGTGGGTCGAGGGGGTGCGGAGTCCGCGGTCCGGGCAGCGCGCCACTCGCCTGGAGGGAGTTCCGGTCGCCGCGCGTGTCCCCCGGCAACGTCCGGCCGGATCCCGGGCGACGAGGCGCCGGGGGTGTTCGAGGCGCCGCTCGGCCCGGCCGGGCTTGCGTCCGCCACGGGGCGTTCCCATGCTTTGGATCGGGGGTGGGTGACGGGGGTATGCAGGAGCCGGCGCCCGTTGCGGTGAGGGGCGCGGCGGATGCGAGAGGAGGATGCGATGTTGACGTTCACGGACGCGGCCCGCGAGATGATCCGCGCGTTCATGGCGGAGGGTTACGTGGAGAACCCGGCGCTGCGCGTGGCCGTGGCGAACGGGAGCCCGTTCGCGCCCGAATACGAGATCACGCTGGTGGAGGCGGAGCCGGAGGAAGGGGACACCGTGTTCGATGGCGGCGGCTTCACGGTCCTGGTGGACCGGGAGAGCGCGCCCCGGCTCGAGGGCGCGACCATCGACTACGTGGAGCGGGACTCGGTCAGCGGGTTCGAGGTCCGGAACCCGCGGCTCGAGGAGGCGAGCGCCGCGGCGCGGACCGGCCCGATCGCGGAGCGGGTGCAGCGGGTGATCGAGGAGCGGATCAATCCGGGGGTGGCCGCGCACGGTGGGCACATCAAGCTGGTGGGCGTCCAGGACAACGTCGTCTACATCGAAATGGGCGGCGGCTGCCAGGGGTGCGGGCTCGCGCGGGTCACGCTGCGGCAGGGCGTGGAGCGGATGATCCGGGAGGCGGTGCCGGAGGTGGTGGAGATCCGGGACGTCACGGACCACGCCGCGGGCGAGAATCCGTTCTATTGATGCGGGGGGCGGTGCCCTGTCGGTGCGGCGGCGGCGCCGTGCGGCCCTTTCTGAGCAGGTCGGCGGGGTATGGCCCCGACGCTCCTTGGCAAGCGGCCTTCACGCCCGGACAGGCTCGGCCACACCGGCCAGGCGTTGACGCCCGCGGCCCGGCCCGTTAGCGTTCGGGCCCGGACAATCTGGTCGTGGTGATTTGCCGCCGCTTGCAGCCACGTTAAACAAGTTGCTAAAGAGCGACCGCCCGGCGGCGATCCGTCCGGGCAATCATTTTTTCTGGAGGTCATTCGAGCCGATGCGTCCGGCGATCCGCGGTTCCGCCTTCTTGATGTGCATGATGATGTGCATGCCGGCTCTCCCGACGGGGGAGGCGGACGGGCGGGACTGTGCTCGCGGAGCGGACGTGTGATCTGACAGAGCCAGGAACCCGGCGACCCTGCCCGGCCCTCTCCCGTGAGAGGGCCGGGTTTTTTTGTACCCTGTCCCGAAGGAGTGAAGGATCATGAGCACGACGACGGAGTCCCGGCCCGCTGCCGGGGCGGAGACGACGACGGTGGTGCCGCGGCGCCGCGGCCTCGGCACCCTCGCGGTGCACGCGGCGCAGGAGACGGCCGACCCGGCCACGAAGGCCCGGGCCGTCCCGATCTACGCGACGACGTCGTACGTCTTCGACTCGCCCGATCATGCGGCCGCCCTCTTCGGCCTCCGCGAGCCGGGGAACATCTACACCCGGATCATGAACCCCACGACGGACGTGTTCGAGCGCCGGATCGCGGCGCTGGAGGGTGGGGTGGCGGCGGTCGCGACCTCGAGCGGCCAGGCGGCCGCGACGCTCGCGCTGCTGAACCTCGCCCGGGCCGGCGACTCGGTCGTCTCGTCCGCGTCGCTCTACGGCGGCACCCACGCCCTCTTCGCCCACACCCTCACCAGGGTCGGGATCACGGTCCGGTTCGTGGACGGGAACGACCCGGCCGCCATGGCGGCCGCGATCGACGACACGACCCGCGCGGTCTGGGTCGAGACGATCGGCAATCCCCGCCTCGACGTGCCGGACCTGCGGGCGCTCGCGGACGTGGCGCACGGGGCGGGCGTCCCGCTCGTCGTGGACAACACCTTCGCGACGCCGATCCTCTGCCGGCCGATCGAGCACGGCGCGGACATCGTGGTCCATTCGGCCACGAAGTGGATCGGCGGGCACGGGACCGCGATCGGCGGCGTCGTCGTCGACGGCGGGACCTTCGACTGGGCGGGCTCGGAGCGGTTCCGGGAGTTCTACACGGAGCCGGAGCCCGCGTACCACGGACTCCGCTTCGCGGAGGCGTTCGGCGAGGCGGCGTATGCCGTTCGGCTGCGGACGATCCTGCTCCGGGACATCGGCCCGGCGGTCTCTCCCTTCAACGCGTTCCTGTTCCTCCAGGGGCTCGAGACGCTGCACCTCCGGATGCGGCGCCATTGCGAGAACGCGCTGGCCATTGCGCGGTTCCTGGAGTCGCATCCGCTGGTGGCGTGGGTCGGCTATCCCGGCCTCGAGTCCCACCCGACGCACGCCCAGGCGGTCCGGTACCTGGACGGGTTCGGCGGCGTACTGACCTTCGGTGTGGTCGGGGGCGAGGCGGAGGCCCGGCGGGTCATCGAACGGCTCGAGCTCTTCTCGCTCCTGGCGAACGTGGGCGATGCGAAGAGCCTGGTCATCCACCCCTGGACCACGACGCACGAGCAGCTCTCCGAGGCGGAGCGGCGGGCCGCGGGCGTCACGCCGGACCTGATCCGGCTCTCCGTCGGGATCGAGGACGTGGATGACCTCATCGAGGACCTGGACCGGGCGCTCCGGGAGGCGATCGGGCGATGATCACGGCAAGCGGATCCAGTCCCGTCCACTTCCACCGCGTCGGGCGGTTCCGGCTCGAGTCGGGGGTGGTCCTGGACGACGTCGTCCAGGCCTACCGCCTGTACGGCGAGCTGAACGAGCGGCGGGACAACCTGATCGTGGTGTTCCACTCTCTGACGGGCGGGCCGGACGCGGCCGCATGGTGGCCGGGCGTGATCGGCCCCGGGTGCGCCCTGGACACGGACCGGTACGCGGTCCTCTGCACGAACCTGCTCGGCTCGTGCTACGGGACGACGGGCCTGCCCCTCGACGCGCCGGACCCGCCGCGGGTCACACCCCGGGACATGGCGGCGCTGGTCGGGCTGCTGGTCGAAGATCTCGGCGTGGGCGAGGTGGCGCTCGCCACCGGCGGCTCGCTGGGCGGGATGGTCGCGCTGGAGTGGGTGGCGAGCTGCCCGGCGCTGACCCGGGCGGCGGTGGTCTTCGCCGCGCCCGCCGCCCACACGGCCCACGGCATCGGCTACAACCACGTCCAGCGCCGGGCGCTCGAGCTCGGCGGCCTGGACGGGCTCTCCCTGGCGAGGATGGTGGCGATGCTGACGTACCGGACGCCTGGAGAGTTCGCCGCGCGGTTCGGACGGGAGCGCCGGCCGGACGGGGTGTTCCAGGTCCAGTCGTATCTCAGCTACCAGGGCGAGAAGCTGGTCCGGCGCTTCGATGCCCGGAGTTATCGTGTGTTGCTGGACGCCATGGACGCGCACGATGTGGGGCGGGGCAGGGGCGGGGTCGTGGCGGCGCTCCGCGCGTACCGGGGCCGGCTCGTCGGCGTGGGGATCCCGGGGGACCTACTCTATCCGCCCGAGGACGTGCGCGAATGGGTGGACGCCGTAGGTGCTGCGTATCGCGAGATCCGGTCCCCGCACGGCCATGACGCGTTCCTCCTCGAGCCCGACCAGGTCGCGGCGATCCTGCGGGAGGCGCTGGAGGGCGCGGCCAGGAGCGGCCCGGCGGGCGAAAGCATCGCTCACGCCCGCGATCGGGTGTCGGCGTGAGTCGTGACGAGGTCGGCGGGCAGTCGGGGCGCGCGAGCGGGCGTGTCGCCGATGGTCGCTTCACGGTCGCGAGCATCCGGGCGCATCTTCTGCAAGGGCGGAGGGCCGTTCCTGCGCCACCGCGCCCGGCCCACGAGGCCGGCCGCCATGCCGCGGCGTAGCACGCGCGGCCCGGCGCACGGGAACCCGCCGGGTCGCCTTACCGGGCAGCGCCCGCTCGGGCGTGGGCCTCCACCTTCGGGAGGGCCCGCCCGACGCCCGTGAGTTCGGCGTACCGGTTGGCGGTCCGACCTCTGCGCAAACGGGCCCTCCATTGGAGGGCAGCGGGTCGGACCAGGCGCACAGCGGAACGTTCGGGGCAGTCACGCCGATGTTGCCGGATAGGGGGTACAGCCGGGTAGGGGCAGCCCCGATACGGCCTGGCAGCGTGTTCCCGGCGGGTGTGGTGGAACGCAGGCCGATCAGGGCACGCCGACGTCCGGATCGCCGGTCCCCCCGCCCTCTCCGAACAGCGGCGTGGAGAGGTACCGCGCACCGGAGTCCGGCGCGATGGCCGCCACCCGGTGGCCGGCGCCGAGCTCGCGCGCCACCTGGAGCGCGGCCCACACGATCGCACCGCTGCTCATACCGATGAACAGCCCCTCTTCCCGGGCGAGCCGCCGCGCCAGCGGGAACGCGTCCTCCTCCCAGGCGGTGATCACCCGGTCGATCACGCTGCGGTCCAGGTTCGGCGGGATGAAGCCGGGACCCATCCCCTGGAACTGGTGCGGGCCGCGCGCGCCGCCGGAGAGGACCGGGGAGCGGGCGGGCTCGACCGCCACGACCAGGATGGACGGGTCCCGCTCCTTGAGGAATCGCCCGACGCCGGTGATCGTCCCGCCGGTGCCGCTGCCGTAGACGAACGCGTCGATCCGGCCGCCCAGGTCGTGCCAGATCTCCGGGCCGGTGGTCTCGTAGTGGATCTCGGGATTCGCCGGGTTCGCGAACTGGTCCGGCAGGTACGCGCCCGTCCGGTCCCGGATCCGCTCCGCCTCCTCGATGGCCGCGAGCATGCGCCGCTCCGGGTCGGTCAGGACCAGCTCCGCGCCGTATGCGCGCAGCGTCCGCTTCCGCTCCTCGCTCATGGACGCGGGCATGCAGAGGATGAGCCGGTAGCCGCGCGCGGCCGCGACCTGGGCGAGCCCGATCCCCGTGTTGCCGGAGGTCGGCTCCACGATGGTGCCCCCCGGACGCAACAGGCCCCGGCGCTCGCCATCCTTCACCAGCGCCAGGGCCGTCCGATCCTTGATCGAGCCACCGGGGTTCAGGCCTTCGAGCTTCAACCAGACTTCGGCCATCCCTGGTTCGACCACCCGCTCGAGCCGAACCATGGGAGTGCGTCCGATGTGCTCGTCGATCATGTAATTCTGCTCCACCCCCGCCCGGGGCGGGGGGTGGCGGGGAGGGGCGTCAGGCGACCCCCGCCCCGCTGTCCACTTCCACCGGGTGCTGCCTCGCCCGCCATTCCAGGATGCCGCCCGGGTGGTTCACCACATGCTCGATGCCGTGCGCCCGGAGCAGGCTCGCGGCGATCGGGGACCGGCCGCCCGAATGACAGTGAACCACCACCACACGGTCCCGCGGGATCTCGTGGACCCGGGCGGTCAGCCGGCCCAGCGGAATGTGCAGGGCGCCAGGAATGTGCCCGGCATCCCATTCGTCCTGGCGACGGACGTCGATCACCACGACGTCGCCCGCGGCGATCCGCTGCGCGAGCGCATCCGAATCGATCTGCTCGGTCGACTCCAGCGACCGGCCCGCGGCGACCCACGCGTCCAGCGCGTCGCGCCCGAACCACCCGGTGACCCGGTCCAGGCCGATCATGGCCAGGTCCCGCACCGCCTCGTCCACGCAGTTCGGGCACTGCTCGTCGTCCACGAGCAGATACAGGTCCTCATCGTACGAGAGGATCGTGCCGGCGTACGTGGTGAACGACCGGGTCAGCGGCAGGCTGATGGTGCCGGGCACGTGACCGGCTGCGTACGCCGGCGCACGGCGCAGGTCCAGCACCCGCGCGCCCCCCGACAGCCGGTCGGCCAGCGTCCGCGGATCCTGCCGCGGGGGACGACGGATCCCGCCCAGGAGCGCCGGGCCCACCTTGTTGAGCCGCTTCATTTCCGCGAAGTAGGCCGGCGGATCCGGTTGCCCGGCCAGGACCGCCTCCACGAAGGCCTCCTCGTCGTCGTACGAGAACGCCCAGTTGAAGAGCTTCTCGTACCCGAGCGTGCTCTGCGGCACCGCGCCCAGCGCCTTGCCGCACGCGGAGCCCGCACCGTGGCCCGGCCAGATCTGGAGATAGTCCGGCAGCTCCTTGAAGGCCTGGAGCGACCGGAAGAGCTGCCGCGCGCCGGCCACCATGGTGCCGGCCACGCCCGCCGCACGCTCCAGGAGGTCCGGCCGGCCGACGTCGCCGACGAAGATGAAGTCCCCGGTCAACGCGCCCATCGGCTGGTTCGCGGCCGCCGTGTCCGTGATCAGGAACACCAGGTGCTCCGGCGTGTGACCCGGCGTGTGCCGCACATCCACGCGCACGTTCCCGACCATGAAGGAATCGCCGTCCTTGAGGAGCACCGCGCCCGCTTCCTCCGCATACGCGTACTTCCAGTCCGGCCCGCCCTCGTCCGACAGGTACAGCCGCGCGCCCGTCCGATGCGCCAGCTCCCGCGCGCCCGACGCGAAGTCCGCATGGATGTGCGTCTCGGTCACGTGCGTGATGCGCAGCTTCTCCGCCCGGGCCGCCTCGATGTACTGCTCCACGTCCCGGTTCGGATCCACGATCAGCGCCTCGCCCGTGGCTGCACAGCCGACCAGGTAGCTCGCCTGCGCCAGCTTCTCGTCGTAGAATCGCCTGAGGATCATCGCTCGCCTCCGGTCCCTCGGGTCACCCGGACCCCTTCGATGTACGCGAATGCCCGGTTCACATACTCCTGGCTGCGCAGCCCCGCATCCACCGCGCGGCACAACGCTTCTTCGGGCGCTTCCCCAAGATCGAGCACGAAGTAGGGGAGCAGCAACGCACCCACCCGGTTCGCCGTGGCGCAGTGCACCACGATCGGACGCCGCGCCGGGTCCGCCATGAGCTCCCGGAACCGGTCGTACGTCTCGTCCCCAAGGGTATGCGGCGTGACCGGCAGGTTCACGTACGTCATCCCCGCACGCTCCGCCGCACGCTGCTCATCGTAGCCCCGCGGCTCGTCCGGCGCCCGGAGGTCCAGCACCGTCCGGAAGCCGGCGGCCGCGAGCCGGTCCAGCTCCTCCTCCGCGGGCTGACCCGCGGACACCACGTCCGGCAGCGGACACGCCGCGTTCGCCAGCCCCGGCACGATCTGCCGGATGTCCTGATCGCTGTACCCCGCCACGGCTCACCTCCTCTCTTCGTTGTTCGGATCCTCTCCCTCGGCCCATGCTGCCGGAGCCCGGCCTCACGCGGACGCCCCGGCCGTCGGCCGACGCTCCTTCAGCGCGTCCACCACCCGGTCGATGTCACACGAGGCGCCGCGATTGTACGGCAGCTTGCCGAGCAGCATCGCCAGCCCGCACCACCCGGTCACGGCCGAGAACGTGAGCCCGGCGCCCATGAACACCGCGAGCAGCGTCAGCCACGGCGTGACCAGCAGGCCGCCCAGCGCCCCGACCAGCACCAGCAGCCCCGCGACCAGCCGGACCTGCCGCTCCAGCGGCCACCGCTCCGGGCCGCGGACCAGGGGGAGCTCGGCCGCCTCCCACGCCACGACCCCGCCGTCCAGGACGTGCAGGCTCCCCATGCCGATCTCGCGCAGCGCCGTCTCCGCGCGCCGCGCCCGCTGCCCGGACCGGCACACCAGCACCAGCGGGCTGCCGACGTGCCGGCGCAGCGCCTCCCGATGCTCGTGCAGCGTGTCCAACGGTACATTATAAGAGCCGGGGATGTGAAGCGACATGAACTCGCCCGGCGTGCGCACGTCGATCAGGAGCACATCGCCGGCGTGCCGGATCCGCTCGTAGACGAGCTCGGGGCTGACGACCGCGCCCCACCCGGAAATCGGTCCCTGCTTATTCATTACTATATAACCACTCGGAGATATAGTGGGTCCACGATAAGCCGCCCGGCCCCCATGGGCCGACGGCGGCCACCCTTCCCCCAAGTTACCCGATCACCAGGGGTTGGTCAAGGTATGGCGAGCGTCCGGACTTGCGAGGGCGTGGCCCGGGACCGCCAGACCGGGCGCTTCCTCGATCCAGTGCACGGGACGATGCGCGGGAACGACGCCGGTGACCCTGGCGAGCGGAGCGGGTGCGCCCCGGTCAGGGCGCCGGGGTGCCGGACCCGGCAGGGGGCCGGTCATCGGCGCGGCCGGCGGCGGTCCGGGCACCACCCGGCGGCGAGGCCTGGGTGGAGAGCCGCTTTTCCAGCATGCGCGCGAAGACCTTCCCGGTTCTCGGGTGCACCTCGACGATCCGGACCTCGAGACCGGTTGCCTCGGCGTCCTCCAGGAGGCGGGTGAGGAGTTGCGCGCCCGTCAGGTCGACGCGGCCGAGCCCGCCCGCGTGCAGGACGAGGCGGGTGAGCTGCGGGCTCTCCGCGAGCAGACGCTGGAACGGGCGCTCGAGGGAGGCGGCGGATCCGAACCAGAGCACGCCGTGCGGCTTGACGTGCGCCGTCGTCCCCTCGGTCCAGATCTCCACGAACAGATCCAGCTCCCGCCAGAGGTGCACGCCGATGGCGGCAATGATCCCCAGCACGACCGCCCACTCGATGTGGGGCGCCAGGGCGAGGGTGAGGATGAAGGTCCCCGCGCCGATCACGAACTGCGGGATCGAGAGGCTCCACATCTCGAGGATCGGGCGGAAACGCACGAGCCCGGCCACGGCGGTGATGACGATCCCGCTCAGCACGGCGATCGGCAGCGGCTGGACGATCCACGCGAACGGGAGGAACGCGAGGACGGCGATCCCGGTCACCGCGCCGCTCCAGCGAGTCCGGGCGCCCGCCAGGCGATTCAGACTGCTGCGGGAGAAGGAGCCGCCGACCGGGAAGGCCTGGACCACGCCGGCCACCAGGTTCGCCATCCCCTGGCTGACGAATTCCTTGTTGGGGTTCCAGATCCGGCGGTCCTGGGTCGCGAACGCGCGGGCGATGGACGCCGGTTCCGCGAAGCCGGCGAGGGCGATGATCGTGGCTGCGGGGAGCAGCGCAGGCAGCCGGGTCCACGGCAGGTCCAGCGAGATGGTCGGCAACCCGGCGTCCACCGCGCCCACGGTCGGGCCGCTGTAGCCGGCGAGCTTCGAGTAGGCGATGCCGATCGCGGTCGCCACGAGCACGCCCGGCACGAGCGGGTGGATCCGTCGCCCGATCAGGATCACGGCGCCCGTGGTGATGGCCAGGACGATGGCCGAAGGGTTCCACAGCCGGACGTTGATCAACGTCCACACGGCTCCCTGGAGCACGCCTTCCAGCGGCGGGCTCACGCCGAACGCGCCGGGGAGCTGGGACGCGATGATGAGGATGCCGGCTGCCGAGGTGAAGCCGGCCATCACCGGCTGCGCCAGGAGGTAGGCGATCACGCCGGCGTTGAGCAGTCCGACCAGAACCCGGACCAGTCCGACCCCGACGGCGAGGAGCGCGGCGAGCGCCGTGTAATAGCTGGACCCCGGCGGCGCCAGGGGCGAGAGCGCCCCGAACGTGAGCAGGGAGGTCAGCGCGACCGGCCCGGTCTGGAGGTACGGGGAGGAGGCGAAGAACGCCGCCACGATGAGCGGGAGCGCGGCCGCGTGCAGACCGGTGGCGGCCGGCATGCCCGCCAGTTCGGCGTACGCCAGGGACTGCGGGATGAGCACCAGCGCCACGCTGACGCCGGCCAGCACGTCCGACAGGCCGGGCGCGTTCGGGCCGAGTCGCGACCTCCGGGAGCTGTCCCGCACGCCGCGCAATCGTCAGCCCTCCACGGTGAGCGCTTCGCCCCGCAGCACGGCGGCGGTGTGCCGCGCGCGCGCGGCCCAGAAACGGGCGATGTCGCCCTCTTCGGCTACCCGGCGCTCATGGCGCCCTGCCCAGCGCTCCGCCTCGGCGGAGAGCCATTCCACGGTTGCGTGCGGGTCCTGCTGCAGCATCGTGTCCAGGATGAATCGGCGATCTCCGATCCGGATCGGGAGGTCGAGCTCCCGGCTCGCGCGTGCGAGGTCCGATCGCGTCAGGAGAATGCCGCTTCGGGCCGGCGCGAGCAAGGCGCTGACCCGGGTAGCGGGATCCTCGGCCGGGTCGATCGCCGGCGGGGCATCACGAAAGTGGACGGGCAGCGTGTCCGCCGGCCCCAGGGTGGCGCGCTCCGCCCGCAACGCTTCGCGGAGGAGTTCACCCCACGCCCGATAGAACGGCGGTGCGAGCTCGACGAGCTTGTCGAGGTACGGTCCGAGCCACGAGCTCAGGTGCTCGTCGAGCAGCGCGCGCCTGGCCTGCCCGAGCAGCGCGGCGCGCGCCGGCTCCGGTTCCGCGGCTTCCCGTTCCGCGAGGGTGGCGTAGAGCGCCAGCAGGGTCGTGAGGTGATCTGGCTCGGCGGGCGGCACCAGGCCGAGCGCGCGCCAGAACCCCGCCACCCGGTCCCGGGCCACGCCGCCGAGCATGCCCTCCGGGCCCAGGTACACGGACGCGTACGGGTAGAGCTGGAAAGCGAAGAGCTCGGTGTGGTCGGCCCGGTTCGGCTCGCCGGGGAGCTCGAGGAGTTCTCCCAACCTCCGCTGCGCCGGGCCGGGGGGCTCTACGAGGCTGCCGAGCGCGCGAAACAGCTCCATCAATCGCCAGCCGGTACGCTCCGGGCAGTAGGCAGCCGGTACGCCTCGCGCGCCGGCTTGAGAGGACGCAGCAGCCAGTACGGCCGCCGCTCGCCGTTGGGCGAGTGGGTCTCCGCGGGCCGGGTCAGGCGCAGCCACTCCCGGTAGACCGCGTGAGCCTTCGCGGTGTCGACCGCGACGTCCCCGTAGCGGTCCCCCGGCTCGGCCCGCTGGATCCGTACGGCCTGATGCCAGCAATGCTGGCCCGAGATCGGGTCCGGGTGCACCGGGAACGCGAGGTTCTGGTGCACGCCCACGTCCGTCCACCAGATCCGCAACGTGTCCGGGTCCGAGCTCTCGTACGGCTGCGCACCGTGCCGCCGCTGCATGGCCCACGCGTCCCCCTGCCGCTCCAACCGGACCGTGGCCATGTTCTGCCGCTGGCCCACCTCCGACAGCCGCCAGCGCCCCATGTGATGGCTGCACGCGACGACGCCCGGCCGGATCCCTTCCGTGACCCACGCCCGCACCACGAAGTAGCCGATCTCCGTCACCACCCGGACCAGGTCCCCGGTCCGGATCCCACCGAACCGCTCCGCGTCCCGGGGATGGATCCAGAGCGGGTTCGTGTGCGCGATCTCGTCCAGCCACTTCGCGTTCCCGCTCCGGGTGTGGATGTGGACCGGGAGCCGGAACGTGGAGATCAGCGGGATCTGGTCATCGGCCAGCGCCGCAGGGTGCACGTGGCTGCGGTAGTACCGCGGGATCGCCTGCTCCCGCCAGCCCCACTCGGCCAGCGTCCGCGAATAGAACTCGAGCCGGCCGGACGGCGTGGGGAACCCGCGCTTGACCCGGCCCTCGATCCACACGCCCACCGGCCGCCGCCCCTCCGCATCCCCGTCCGGCGTGGGGGCCGGCACCACGTTCGGGGAATCCGGCTTCGGCGAGCGGGCAAAGACCCGGTCGAACTCGTTGATGGCGACGTCGACGAGCTCCGCGTCCGGCACTTCCTCCTCGTGCACGGCGCCGACCCGCTTCCGCACCTCGAACGCGCCGTAGCGACGCATGTACTCCAGCGGCGTGAGCCCCTCGGCGGCAGCCGCCTCCGGCAGGCCCGGCACCGAGTTCTCGAACATCCAGCCGTAGTACTCGTCCACCGCGAGCTTCTCGCCCGGCCGCTCCCGGGACTCGAAATGCTTGCGGATCCCCAGCGAGCCGTCCGGATCGATCCGCCACGAGAGCTCGATCCAGAACTGGTTCTCCTCCCACACCTCGCCGGGATTCACGTGCCGCGTGTCCGACACGACCTCGCCCAGCCGCTGCCTCGCCGTACGAAGCACCGGCTGGCGGAAGCCGATCCACTGGCCATCGTACTGCTCGTACGAATGGATGTCGTGCCGCTCCGAGCCGAGACCCATCGGGAGCACGTAATCCGCGAAGAACGCCGTCTCGTTCCAGGTCGGCGTGAGCGCCACGTGCAGGCCGATGAGCGACTCGTCCGTCAGCACCTCGATCCACGAGAAGCCGTCCGGGTTCGTCCAGACCGGGTTGTAGACCCGCGTGAAGTACACGTCCAGCTTGCCGCGGCCCTCCTTGAGGAAGTGCGGCAGCAGGTAGGACAGCTCGTGCAGCGCGAGCGGGTACTCGGACGGCCACGTCAGCTCGTTCCACGTCTTCGGGTGGGGCGGCACGTGGATCGGACGGGGCACGAACTTGTTCCACGCGTTCGGGAAGGTGCCGCCCTCGGTGGCCACCGCGCCCAGCAGCGCATTCAGCAGGAAGAGCGAGCGCGCCACCTGCCAGCCGCCGAGATTCCCCGCCGCCGCGCTGCGCCAGACGTGGGTCGAGAGGCGGGTGCCCGCGCTGGCCACGACCTTCGCGATCTGCTCGATCACGCGCGCGTCCACGCCCGACTCTTCGGACGCGTACTCGAACGTGTACTCGATGTAGAGTGTCTTCAGCACGCGCTCGAAGGTCTCGAAGTCCCGCGGCAGGTCCGGATGCTCGCACGCCAGGTACTCCTGCCAGTTCCACCACCGGCGCACGAACTCACGGTCGTAGAGATCGTTCTCGATCAGGTACCGGGCGATGGCGAGCAGGATGGCCGGCTCCGATCCCGGGTACGGCGAGACCCAGTAGTCCGCGTGCGTGGCCGTGTTCGAGAGCCGCGTGTCGAACACGATCACTTTCGCACCGTTCTGTTTCCCCTCGATGATCCGCTGGGCGTGCGGATTGAAGTAGTGGCCGGACTCGAGGTGGCTGCTGATCAGCAGGATGACTTTGGCGTTCGCGTGGTCCGGGCTGGGCCGGTCGAACCCCATCCAGAAGTGGTAGCCGGCGCGGGCGCCGCTGGAGCACACGTTCGTGTGGGAGTTGTGCCCGTCGATGCCCCACGCCGCCAGCACCCGTTCCGTGAAGCCGTCCTCGCCCGGGCGCCCGACGTGGTACATGATCTCGTTGCCCCGCCCCTCGAGGATCGCCTTGCGGATGCGGCCGGCGATGTCGGTGAGCGCCTCGTCCCAGCCGACCTGTTCCCACTGCCCGCTGCCCCGCGGGCCCACGCGTCGGAGCGGGAAGAGGATCCGGTCCGGGTCCGTGATCTGGTTGAGGGTGGCCGGGCCCTTCGCGCAGTTGCGCCCGCGGGAGCCCGGGTGTTCCGGGTTGCCCTCGAACTTCCGGACCTGGAGCGTGTCCCGGTCCACGTAGGCCAGGAGCCCGCAGGCCGACTCACAGTTGAAGCAGGTCGTGGGGACGAGGACGTAGCGTTTCTCGACCTTCCGGGGCCAGGCGCGGGCGTCCAGCTCGACCCAGTCGTCCCAGCGCTCCCGGGGTGGGAACGCGGCCAGGTGGACGCGGCTCGGCCCGGGATAGAAGGTCTCGCCCCGCGCCTCGGTCTCGGCGCGCGCTGCGGACACGCGGCGGTTCAGTTCCTTGAGCGACATGGTACGGTCCCGCTAGGCGTATGCTGCGTCGAGGCCCACCCGGTCGATGGCGGGCCGTGCTCTCCGGCCATGATCGCCCGCCTCACGCCAGCGGCACGGCCTGACCGGCCTGGACGTACGCGTGTTCGTAGGCGAGCAGCCCGGCCAGGCCGGCGAACACCGCCCAGGCGCCGGCGACCGGCGCGGACATGCCGACGGACACGAGGATCGCGCCGGCCCAGAAGAACAGCCCGTAGCGGCCGCGGATCATCTCGTGCACGGCCAGCTTCGCGTGCGCGGTCGTGTGCGTGACGGTCGCCTCCGCCAGTACGAGCAGGAGGTGCAGCGCGCAGGCCGCGGACACGGTCCAGAGCAGGGCGGGCACGGCCACGGGTTCGAGGTACAGGGCGACGCCGGCCAGCGCAGCGCCCCCGGCGAGCACCGCCTGCACCACGAGGTGCGCCGGCGCCAGCGGGTTCTGCCAGAGGTCCCGGCCCCGCGCCTGGGCGAACAGGTACGCCGTATACGCGGCGGTCAGCACGGCGAGCGGCACGCCGGCCAGAGCGAGCCAGCCGTGCGCGTCTCGCGCACCGGTGAGGCTGGCCGCGAAATGAGCCACGAGGATCGCTGCGTACCCCGCGAGGATGAACGCTCCCCGCACGAGCCAGCTCTGCCAGCGTCGCCGGGTGAAGATCAGGGTGAAGCGGGCGGGGTGCTCGAGGTCCCAGATCAGGAGCCCGCCGGTCAGCGCCAGGAAGATGCCCGCCACGATCGGCGCGGCCCACTGCCAGAGCGCGCTCGTCCCGGAGATCATGCCCGTCCCGAGCAGGATGAGCGGCACGAGGTACGCGCCCGCGGCGATCCCCTTGGTCCAGGTGTAGAGGCTGACCCGCCAGTCCCACGGCACCCGGTGAGGGACGTCATAGCTGAGCACCGCCGCAGCCGAGTTGTTCCGGGCATACGGGTGCCCGGAGGTCACCGTGCCCCGCCCCTTGCTGCCGGACGGCGCCTGCTCGCTCCACAGGAACAGGTTGCCCTCGGGCCGCCGCGCCGCGAGCGGATCCAGCGTGGCCTGATGCGCGCCCTTGTAGAAGAGCTTGGGGCGCGTCCCCTTCTCCGGCCGGCGCACGGCCACGGTCTCGCGGTTCACGATGTGGGCGACGTGGGACTCCGGATCGTCCAGGTCGCCGATCAGGATCGCCTGGGTCGGGCAGACCACCACGCACGCCGGCTCCAGCCCCATGTCCAGCCGGTGCGCGCAGAAGTTGCACTTCTCGGCCGAACCGTCCTCCGGGTTGATGAAGATCGCGTCGTAAGGGCACGCCGCGATGCACGCCTTGCAGCCGATGCAGATGGACTTGTCGAAATCCACGATCCCGTCCGGCCGCCGGAACATGGCGCCGGTCGGACACGCGGCCACGCACGGAGCATCCTCGCACTGGTTGCACCGCGTGACCTGGAAGGCGCGACGGACCTCGGGATAGAACCCGACATCCACGTACTTCACATAGGTGCGGGTGACGGAGAGCGGGACCTGGTTCTCCGACTTGCACGCCGTGGTGCAGGCGTGGCACCCGATGCAGCGCGTGTGGTCGATGATCTTGGCCCAGCGAGGCTGCGGTGGGGCCGCGACCTGGAGGCCCGTGTCAGTGCGTTCCATCGCTCCTCGTGCCGGAGGGGTCGGGAGGGGGCGGTCCGGTGGAAGCATTATTTCGATTCGGCCCCGTGATCGCAATAGTGCGAATGCGTGGCCGTACGCCGGTTCCCCACGACGCACTCCTTGACGAGATCCGATCCGATCCGGCATTCTCCAGCATATCGAGCCAGCAATGCGGTGCCGGACAGCGCGCGCTGCGCGCGCTCCGGACTGACCCGGTCGCGACGGGCGGCGCTCCGTCCCGGACGGCGCGTCACTGCGCGATGGGGGCCAACGCGGGCCCGTCCACGGCGGTGGGCGGGGCTCGCCGCCCGATCGACCCGTACACCGAGGAGCTACGGTAGATGAACCCTGCGAGGAGCGCCCTGCTGTGGGCGTCGAAGAACGCGTGGCTGCGGGAGCGGCTGCCCAGGTTCGGATTCGCGAAGCGGGCCGTGCGCCGCTTCATGCCGGGGGAGGACCTGGACTCGGCACTCTCCGCGGTGGAGACCTTCCGCCAGCAGGGCATGGCCAACATCGTGACGTATCTCGGGGAGAACGTGACCGACGCCCGGGAAGCGGCGGCCGTGGCGGAGCACTATCTGGGCGTGCTGGATCGCATCGCCGATGCGCAGCTCGACTGTGCGATCTCCGTGAAGCTCACCCAGCTCGGCCTGGATCTCGGGGCGGACCAGGCGGCCGGGCATGTGGACACCCTGCTCGAGCGGGCGGCGAAGCTCGGCAACGTCGTCTGGATCGACATGGAGGGGAGCGAGTACACGGACGTGACGCTCGACATCTATCGCCGCGCCCGGGAACGATACGAGAACGTGGGCATCTGCCTCCAGGCGAACCTCCGCCGCACGGCCGCGGACCTGGACGCGCTGCTCCCGATCGGGCCGCGGATCCGGCTCGTGAAGGGCGCGTACGCGGAGCCGGCCAGGATCGCGTACACCAGCAAGCGGGAGGTGGACGCCAACTACCTCGCGCTGGCGGAGCGCCTGCTCGCGGACCAGGCCCGCGCGGGAGCGGGCGCGGGCCCGTTGCACGGCTTCGCCACCCACGACTCGCGGATGATCGAGGGGGTCGAGCGGATGGCTCGGGAGCTCGGACTCGACGACCGCGCCGTCGAGTTCCAGATGCTCTACGGAATCCGTGTATCGGAGCAGCGTCGGCTGACCGCCGCCGGCCGGCGGGTCCGCGTTCTCATCAGCTATGGCGAGGCGTGGTACCCGTGGTACATGCGGCGGCTGGCCGAGCGGCCGGCGAACGTGTTCTTCGTGCTCCGGAACCTGCTCCCCGGCTGAGGCCGGGGAGCAGGTTCCTCCCGCATCCGCGTTCAGGCCGCGCTCGGCTTGGCCAGGAACTTCATGAACCTGTAGACCAGCCAGACCACGAGGGCGATCGGCCCGACGGTGAACAACAGGAACATCGCCAAACCGACCAGCGAGCCGAGCACCCAGAGCGCCGTCTTCAGCGCCACGATCGCGATCACGCCGACCACGAGCCAGGTCAGCAGCGTCACCAGCATCGAATCCTTCCGGTCCCCTGCCATCCGTACCTCCGCGTGGATGCCTCCGTCGCATCCCCATACGAGCGAATGACCCGTTGGGATTCAACGGGTGTTCGGGAGCTCACGGGGGTAGGGCGTGGTCGATCCGGGAGTGGAAAATCGAGGCGCGCGCCGGGCTCCCGTAAGGGAGCGTGCCGTGCCCTCGCATTCACGGCACGGGACCGGCGCGCGCGAGTCGTCAGCGTGGATTCGCCTCAATAGCCGCGGGTCCAGATGAGCAGTACGCCGCACTGGGCGCGGGCGCCCTGGTACTCGAGCGGTGTCTCGCTCGGGCCGCGGTAGAATTCGATGCCTTCGAACGTGGAAACGATGTTGCTCGTGAGGAAATCCATGTAGCCCTTCATGTCTTCGCCCGCCGAGCCACCGGAGAGGAGGCCGCCTGCGGTCCCGCCCCCGATGAGCATGCCATCCATGTAAATCGCTGGAGCGCAATTCGTCCGTCGGTTGATCAGCAGCGGGCCGCGGGCGCTGTGTACCACGTTGAGGCTCGAGAGGCCCTGTAAGAGCTGCCAGACCTCGCGGGGACGCCGTTTCTCGATCTCCTCCCGCACGATGAACTGGCCTTTGCCCAGCTCGACGCGGCGATAGAAGTCGTTGATCCACGGGATGTGACTACGCGGCCGGGCCGCCCGGCCTTCCGCCGTCACGCCCTCGATCTCGTAGAGGGCAGCGGGCGGGATGCCCGCGAGGGTGTTGCCGTCGGGCAGCCGGGCCACGAGCCGGGCCGCGACCGTCTGGTCCGTGGTCGGGTCACGGTAGCTCACGAGCAGGTCGCCATCGACCGTGAGCGCCCACGGCGTGTATGCCCGGGAGAGCCTGGTCTCGGCCAGCCGTTCTCCGGCCGGGCCGAAGAGGTACCACACGCTCTCGTTCGCCGATTCGTGCGTTACCACGAGCAGCACGCGGCCTTCGCCGACCGGGAGCAGCGCCCGGGCGATCGGCGCGTTCTCGCCTGCGGTTCGGGCCACGGATACGGCCGCGAGCTGCTGGCCCGCCGAGCCCGGGGAGGGGAAGTGGTAGACGCCGTGCGGCATCGCGGACGCGTAGAGGACGGAGCCATCCTCCAGCACGGCCACCGGGCCGCCCGCGGGCGGGGTGTCGCCGGTCGGAGCGAACCAGCTCGTGCGGAGCGAACCGTCGGCCCCGAAGACGTGCAGCTCGCCGGCGCGGCCGGCCGCCGCGCCGCTCACCAGCCAGCCGCCGTCCGGGAGCGCCGCGAACCCCCCGGGCGCCGTGACCCGCGCGCCGAGGGCGATCCGGCGTTCGGAGCGGCCGTTCTCGGACAGCACGTCGACCGCCGGCCGCGCCTCGTCGTGGACGGCGATCCGCCCGTCGGCCAATCGCACGAGCCGGCCCGGCAGATGGAACTCGCCCCTGCCGTCGCCCCGTCGGCCGACGGTGCGGAGGTACTGGCCCGACGCATTGAAGACGTGCAGCGCCCCGAGCCGGGCGTCCGCCACCCAGATCTGCCCCCGCCGGTCTTCGGCCATACCGCGGACCGAGGCCAGCTCGTTGCCGGGCTGACCCCGGGTGGCCCAGCGCTCCGTCACCTCGATCGTGGTCGGGGTTCCGCCCCCCTGGCTGGTCCGGGCGCCGGAGTCCTGCGCAACAGCCGGTCGAACGGCGAACTGCGCCGTGCTGGCACCGACCAGGAGGAGCATCGCCAGACGATAGGAAGCTCGCCGCCCACCACACCCTGCCGCCCCTTCGCGCCGCTGAACCGATACGGCTGACGCTCGCTCGTTCATGGCAGACCTCGCTTTGGCTGGTGTCGTGCTCGTCGGCAACGAGACACCCGATCGGCCCGGCAACCCCCACGTGCCCGATCGGGGGATGCGCCGGAGGATTCAGCCCGGCAGAACCCGGTGCCGCTCGAATGACCCCCTGGACGGTCCGCCGGAGGGAGTCACCCGTCAGGACGGAGGTGCGCCGGGGGTGGCGGCCCGGGATCGTCGGGGTACGGACCGCAAGGACTCGCAATACGGATCCCGGGGACGCGCGATCACGGCGGCCCCGCAGCCGCCCGTGACAGCGTCGATGGGGCATCGCCGCGAGGCCGAGCTCCTCGGCACGACCCGCACGGCGCGGTGCACGGGTCGATCCGGTCGGCTCGGGGGCGGCCGTTGCCGGGCGCCATCGGCTACCGGCCATGACTCGCCGGCAACGACGCCGCGGGTCACGACGATGCCCCGCCGGGCCCGGTCACCCGCGGGCGCCGCGAGGCCAGGAGGCGGCGATCGCGCCGGCCCCGGCGTGCACCGGGGCGCCAACGACCCCGTTCCACACCCGACCGCGAAAGAGCGCCCCGATCGCAGGGCCGGCCGCGCGCCGGGCGTGGAGCGGCCATGAGATGGCCCTGGTTCACCCCCGCGACCGTCGCGGGCGGCGGGAGTCTCCGGACCGGCAGGCGATGACCGGCTGCGTAGGCGGCCGGAGTCGCGGAGCCGGCGGGCCGCCCCGGGAGCCGGCCGGGATGACGTCGCCCCGCGCACACCCGGAGGTGCACCCGCCGCCCGCCGGACGGCGCCCGGACACTTTCCCGCGGCCCGCCGACCATTGTACTATCCGCCTCTCCCAGAATCACGTCCACGCGTCCAGGAGTGCACCCGATGAGAACGCGCGTACTGATGTCGGTAAGGCGGCCGGCGCTGGTCGGCGCTCTCTCCCTGCTGGCAGGCACGCCACTCTCCGCTCAGGCGCAACGCCCGACCTGGGACGGCGCAATGCCACCGTTCCGTGACTCCGCCATCACGTACCACGTGGTGTCCGGCGAACGGCACGGAGTCAGCTACTTCCGGCGCTACCGGCACCCGGAGGTCGAGTACGTGGCCGGCGATGTACTCACCTTCGACCGCTACCACACGGTGGACGTCATGTACACCTGGCTGCACCGGTGGGCCGAGAAGTACCCGAACATCATGGACCTCTACGAGGTCGGCCGGAGCTTCGAGGGCCGCCCGATCTACCAGGTCACCTTGACGAACAAGGCGACGGGCGCGCACACGGACAAGCCGGCCGCCTACTTCGAGGGCGGGCGCCACAGCGGCGAGATCACGAGCAGCGAGTCCGTCCTGTGGCTGATCCGGCATCTCCTCGAGGGCTACGGCAAGGACCCCGAGATCACGCACCTGCTGGACACGCGGACCATCTATCTGCGGCCCCAGAACAACCCGGACGGGTCGAACCTCTACCTGCACACCGCGCAGCGCAACCGGAGCACGGTCCGGCCGGTGGACAACGACGGGGATGGGCTCCTCGACGAGGACGACGAGGAGGATCTGGACGGCGACGGGATCATTTACACCATGCGGTGGCGGGCCCGGCCGGCGGATGACGGGCAGGGGCCGTGGTGCTACGCCGTGGGCGGAAACGACGGCACCCCACGCCGCATCACCATGCGGGCGAACGCCATCATCGACCCGCGCGACCCGAGCGGCCGGCTCATGCGGAACGTCCCGGCCGGCGAAGGGGAGTGGTGCGTGGCCACGGAGGGGATCGACAATGACGGCGATGGGCGGTTCAACGAGGACGGGATCGGCGGGCTCGACCTGCACCGCAACTACCCGGAGAACTGGCGGCCGATGCCCGGCCGGGACCGGACCCGGCGGGGGTACACGCAGGGCGGATCGGGCGAGTATCCGCTGAGCGAGCCGGAGACGTACGCCACGGTGATGTGGCTGCTCACGCACCCCCACGTCTCGGTGGTGAACTCCATGGACACCCGGGTGCCGATGCACCTCCGGCCGCCGTCGACGTCGAAGAGCTCCGAGCGGATGTATCCGGAGGACCTGGCGTACTACCAGCGGTTCGACAGCATCGGGCTGAGCATCACGAAGTATCCGTGGGCGGGGGACGTCTACGAGGCGTATGCCACGCGCATCCCGGTCAATCCGGTCACGGGCGATTCGGCGCGGCCCACGCCGCTCTTCGGCCACGGCCCGGACTTCGGGTACTTCTACTACGGCGCGATCTGGTATGGCGATGAGATCTGGAACGGCGGCGCGCTGGAGGACTACAACGGGGACGGGCTGCTCGACCAGGTGGATGCGCTGATCTGGGACGACCGGGAGAACGGCGGCCGCGGGTTCAAGGCGTGGACGAAGTTCGAGCACCCGCAGCTCGGCACGGTGGAGATCGGCGGGTTCCACCCGAAGTTCTTCTCGCAGAACGGGCCGCCGGACCGGCTCGAGGAGTGGGCGAGGAGGCAGGCGCTCTTCAACCTGCAGATGGCGCTGCACCTGCCGTTGCTCGAGCTGGGCGACGTCGCGGTGCGCCGGCTCTCGGCGGACGCCGACAGCGCGACGTACGAAGTCAGCGTCGAGTGGCGGAACGTGGGGCGGCTGCCGACGGCGCTCAAGCAGGCGCAGCTCGTGAAGATCGTGCAGGAGGACCGGGTCCGGCTCACCTTCGACCCGTCGCTGACCACGCTCGAGTCCCCGAGGGTCCGGATCATCTCGCCCGCCCGGCGGGACAAGACGATCTATGCGGGGTGGACCGAGCCGGGCGAGACGAAGCGGGTGACCTTCCAGGTCCGGACGTACGGCATCCCGGGCGCCCGGGCAAGGGTCGAGGTGCTCTCCACCCGGGGCGGCCGGCTGGAGAAAGAGGTCGTGCTGGGCACCCCGCCGCGGGCCGCGGCGCGGGAGTGACCGCGGACCGGCCGCGTTGGATCCGGCGGCCGCCCGGGCTGCGCCGCGGGCCCGGGCGGTGGCGCTCTGGGTCGGCAAAGGAGCGCCGGGCAGCTGGAGAGCGCCGGTCGGGGACGGAAGGGGTGGCCGCGCTCGATCGTGGCGTTCCGGCCGGCGGCTGAGTGGGGGCGCAGGTCGCGGGGGAGGCCGTGAAAAGCGGAGGGGCGGCCTTCGCAACGTGCGACGGCCGCCCCTTGTGTTCAGACCAGCGGGACCGCGGCTCGCATCCGGGCCTCGAAGTCCTCCGGCTTCAGCATCTTCGACAGGTCGAGCTCGAAGTCCGGACGTTCCCGGGGCCGGAGCTTGTCCAGCAGCTCCCGGACCTCCCGGGCGGACAGGCCGAGCTCCTCGAGCTCCGCCCTGGTGACCGAACCCGGATCCGGCCGGACCCGTACCCCATCCTCCGTGGGCTCCAGCAGGCGCTGGAGCGCTTCCAGCTCCGCGCGGCTGAACGATGCGCCCGCCACGTCGTAGTCGATCCAGGCCTCGTAGCTGAGCGGCGCGACCCGCTTGAGGATCCCCGCGATGACCTCGGCGTAGGCCCGGATCTCCCACTGCGCATGGGGATCGACCCGCAGCGTCAGGAAGTGGAGCAGGTTGTGGAGGTCGATCTTCCAGTACCACTGGGTATAGGTCGAGAGCGGGAGATCGATCCGCGCCAGCTCCCGCGCCACGTCCTCCGCGACCAGCCAGGAATAGGTCTCGGCGGAGACCCGGCGGATCTCCTCCCACCGCCGCACCGCCTCCCGGTACAGCTCCGGGTCCACCGCGCCCTCCGCGCGGCCCTGGCGGTTCGTCTGGCTCTGCTTCGCGAAGTGCTCGTGCTCCGGCGTGTAGAAGAGGAGCGGCATCAGGCTGTAACGGCCGCTGTACTCGTTCACGTTCGCGGTCCGGTGCCGGATCCACTGGCGCGCCACGAACAGCGGCATGCAGCAGTGGAACTTCAGCTCGACCATCTCGCTCGGCGTGGTGTGCTTGTGCCGGCGCAGGTACCGGATCAGACCGCGCGTCTGGCTCCGCGGCCGGGTGCCGTACCCGTAGCTCACGCGCGCCGCCCGCTCGATGCTCTCGTCCCCGCCCATGTAGTCGACCAGGGCGACGAACCCGTGGTCGAGCACCGGGAAGTAACCGCCGAGAATCTCCTCGGCCTCGGGGATCGTGGGTCGCTTCGTTTCCATCCTGTTCGTTCCAGCCGCCGTTTACAGCGCGCTCCGGAGCACCGCCGCCGGGCCCCTACCGCGGCCCGGCGACGCCTCCCTCCTCAGCCCCCGATCAGCGCCCGGATCTGCTCGGGCAGGTCGAAGGTCGAGTCGCTGACGTTGTCGAACTCCACCTCCGTGACCGTGAAAATCTGCTCCATCCCCATCATCCGCTGGACCGTGCGGGTCGGCATCTTGACTCCGCCGAAGTCCTTGTAATCGGTGTAGATCGACGTCACCTCGATCGTGCCCATCGGCGACGAGGCCTGGGCGACGCTCGCGATCAACAGCCCCGTCTCGACGCTGTAGCAGTCGAAGCTCTCACGGCCGGACTTCCAAACGAGCCGGACCTTGTAGCACGCTTCCCCGTTGTACTCGGTCTTCTCGACGGTCTCGACGGTGTCGAACCGATCGAGCAGACGGTACTGGGCGTCGTAGTCCGCCTGGTCCATCATCTGCTTGAGCTCGTCGCCCTGGAACACCCGCGGGCCCTCCATGGCGTTGATCGACCAGCCGACTTCGCCATTGAAGCCGCTCAGCATCTCGCCCATGCCGCCCGCCTTCACGCGGACGAACATGCGATTCGGTTTCGCGATGAACGACTCGACCTCGCCCCGCAGCCCCGCGGCTGGCATCTCGAAGGTCCCGACGCTGCGCGCGGACTTGAATGCGCCGAGCCGCTCCTTCCCGCCGATCGCCTTGTGGTAGCGATCGATGATCTCGGTCGCGGGAGGCAGGTCGCCAGCCTGACGGGCGGAGAGGCCGGCGGGGATCAGGACCAGGGTCGCGAGCGCGACGGTCGCCCGCCGCACCAGTGCGCCATGCATCGTCATTGTCAGCCTCCAGGAAGAGGTGGTGAACGAAAGGCTCGAACCGGTCAGGAGCCGCCCTCCCGCTCCGAGGCCTGTTCCCGGATCCACCGGAGCGCCGCCTCGACGGGGGCATCCCGGCCGGCGAGCAGGTCGGCCCGGGTCAGGGGCACCGTCTCGTCCGGCACCACGCCCCGTCCCTCCATGCGCTCGCCGTTCGGCGCCGTGAAATCGGCGATCGCCTGCATCAGGACATCGCCGTTCGGTAGCCGCTCCATGATCGCCGGGAGCGCCTGGCCCCCGCTGGTCTCACCGAAAACGCGCGCCCGGCCCACGGCCTGGAGCCCGCCCGCGAAGACCTCCGTCGTGCTGAACGACAGCCCGTCCAGAACGATCGCGAGCGGCACGTCCAGCGGCTCGACCCGTTCGCCGCGGCTGTTCACGCGCTGCGGGTTCGACACGATCCTGAGCTCGCCCGACCGGGTCCGCATCGTGCCGAGCGGCACGACCTCCCGCATGAAGTGACCGGCGATCCCCATGATCATGCCTGCCACGCCGCCGATGTTGCCGCGCAGGTCGAGGATCACGCCGTCGACGTCCCGGAGCTCGTCGATCGCCCGCGCGAATTCCTGGGCGATCGGGATCATCCAGACGTTGAACCGGATCACGCCGGCCGTCACGCCGTCGCCCGCATCCACCCGCTCGTGCTCGAGCCGCGCCACGAGGGGCGGCAGGTTCCCGAACTTGGTCAGCTCGCCAGGCATCGGCCGCCGGGTCAGCGTGCGCTCCACCGGCTCGTCCCGGGCGTCCCGGAACCCGAGCGACACGCTCGTGCCCGGCTCGCCCCGGACCCGGCCCATCACGCCCGAATAGATCTGGGGCAGCGCGAGACGCGGCTCGATGTCCGCCAGCGCTTCGCGGGCCTTCGCGAGCGCTTCCGGCACGGAGAAGCCATCGATCGAGACGAGCTCCCAGCCCGGCCGCACGCCCGCAGCGGCCGCAGGGCCGTCCGGATCCACCCGCCAGACCAGGACCTGGTCCCCGACGATCCGAACGTCCATCCCCACATCGCCCGGCCCGCCGCCCCCGCCGCCCGCGCCGCCGATCTCCTCCGTGGCGTCCGCCGCCTCCTGCGGGATCAGCCCGAAGTGCGACTCGCTGAGCCGGCCCAGCATGTCCGTCAATACGGCCCGGAGCTCGGCCAGAGTTTCAACTTCCGCCGCACGCGGCCGCAGCTCGTCCCGCACCGCGTGCCAATCCACGCCCCCGAAGTCGGGATCGAAGTGCCGCGTATAGATCCGGGTCCACGCCGTGTCGAACGTCTCGAGCGCGGCCTCGCGCGTGATGGGAAGCGACGCCGCACCGGCGTCCCTCCGCGGCTCTCCGGCCTTCGCGGCGGGCGCATCCGCCGTGCTCGTCGTGGCCGGAGGCTCCGGCGCCCGCTCGACACCGCCCGGCCCGCCCGCGCTCCGACACGCGGCCAGCCCGAGGGCGAACACGAGGGCGAGGACCCCCACGCGCCGCGCGGCCGCGCCGGCCCGCCCGCGCGCAGCGTCCACGGCGCCCAGGTCGATTCTCGGATCGGTCATGGTTCCGGTCACGAAACCGCTGATCGTGCAATGGCTTCGATGGATGCGACGACGCATACGGCCGTTCGCCGACAGTCCTGTAGAATCGCGCCTGGCACGGGAGCCGTCAACCGCGAGAACGGCTGGGGTCGGAGCCGGCCGGGGAGCTCGAGCCGCCGGGCACGGGCGGTCCCCGGGTGCCGGACGGCGTCGCGTCGGAACCGGGCGCTCCGTACGTTTCCGTCGACCCCGATCCCGGGCCACGGCCCGGACCGAGCGGCGCGGGCGCGCCTGGAAGCGCCCTTCGGGGCGAGGCCGGCCAGGGGGATCGAACGCGCGCCGGAGCCCGCGGCTCCGTGCGGTCCCGTCGGAACGATCGGACCGGCATCGGCGGAGGGGTGCAGGCCGTCAGGACAGGGATCCGTGGAAGTTGCCGGACGACCGGGGGTGGGCCGGTGGCCGGGGGCGCGGTCGAGACCCCGCCGTGCGTGCGGGGGTGGCGGGGATCAGCGCCCCTTTCGCGCTGAGCCGGCCGTGCGTTCGCTCCCCACGCAGGGGCGGCGGCCGGCGCTCCCGGGGCGGGCGCGACGCCGCCTGGCCCCGCGCACGCCGAGCTCCAGCCCGTCGTACGCGACCGAGGCCTCCACGCCGAGCTCCCGGCCCATGCTGCGGACCCGGTCTTCCACCTCGGAAGGTTCGGCCGTCACGATGCCGGTGCCGCAGTGGCTGAAGATGGCGCGCGGTACGCCGGCCTCCGCGCACCACCGGAGCTGCGTCCGGATCGGCGAGTGGCCGAACGGTACGCCGTCGCGCCAGCGGATCACCGGGCGGACGAGGGACGCGCCGTCGCCCACGTAGAGCCGGACGCCGCCCAGCGCTGCGCGCACGTCCGGAATGGAAACCAGGTCAGGGACATAGAAGATCGCGGCGAGGCCGCCGGTGATGCGATAGCCCACGGCGGGCGCGCGGATCGAGTGGACCACCGGGAACGCTTCGAAGGTCAGGCCGCGGATCCGGATCGGCTCCCGCGGCCGGATCACGACCCGATGCTCGATCGGCCAGCGTCGCAGCGCGGCCCACGTCTCCTCGGTGGCGTAGACCGGGCAGGGCGCGCCCGCGGAGAGCCCGGCGGCGTGGTCGGGATGGGCGTGGGTGATCACGATGGCGCGGGGGCGCAGCGCCGCCAGCCGGTCACGCCAGTCCGCGCCGCAGTCGATCATCACCCACCGGCCCCGGTACGCGACGCCCAGCGACGCGTGCAGCCGGTGCAGCCACGACCTCGCGTCGATGTTGCCCCGCGTACCGAGGAACCGGAGTCGCACTCAGTCCGTGCAGTGCGCGTCGAACGCCGCGACGAGGTCCCGCGCCACGTCCTCCGGCATGCGGCCCTTGATCTGGTGGCGCTCGAGCATGAAGACCAGGTGCCCATCACGGAACAGCGCGATCGACGGGGAGGACGGCGGGTAGCCGGTGAAGTACTCCCGCGCCCGCGCCGTGGCCTCCACGTCCTGGCCCGCGAACACCGTGGCGTTCCTGGTGGGCCGGCGGGGATTCGCCAGCGCCATCGCGACGGCCGGGCGCATGCTCCCCGCCGAGCAGCCGCACACCGAGTTGACCACGATCATTGCGGTCCCCTCGCGGGCTTCCTCCATGAACGCGTCGACCTCCTCGGCCGTGCGCAGCTCGCGGATCCCGAGCCGCGTGAGGTCTCTGCGCATCGGCGCGACCATCAGCTCACTGTACGCCATTGCGCCTTCCTTTCCTATGGGTTCCCGGTTTTCCGGGGAGAGATTACCCGGGACCGCCCGCGCGGGATTCATCCCCGATGGGTCGACCTGTCGCGCCGTGGGCGCCGGCCGTTCCGCCGGTGCTCCGTGCGGGGGGCGCGGGATCGTCGCGTACCGTGGCCGCAACGGGCTCGCCCCGGGTCCGGTTCGCAGGTATCATGCGACGACGGGCGGCGCCCCGTTCCCGGCGGGAGACCGGGTTCCGGGCGGGGCCGCCGCCGGTCGACCAGCGCGTGAACGAGGCAATCGAGGAGATGCGCATGCTGACCGAAGTCGATTTGCGGCACTTGCGCCGCTGCGTCGAGCTCGCCGCCGAGGCGCTCCGGGCCGGGGACGAACCCTTCGGCTCCGTGCTCGTCTCGGGCGATGGGACCGTTCTGGCCGAGGACAGGAACCGTACCGGTTCGGGCGATCCGACGCGCCACCCGGAATTCGAGCTCGCCCGCTGGGCTGCGGCGAACCTGACGCCCGAGGAGCGGGCCGCGGCCACGGTCTACACATCGGGCGAACACTGTCCGATGTGCGCCGCGGCCCACGGGTGGGTGGGGCTGGGGCGGATCGTCTACGCGGCCTCAGCCGCGCAGCTCGCGGAGTGGCGGGCGGAGTTCGGCGACCGGCCGGGACCGGTGCGCCCGCTGCCGATCCGGGAGGTGGTGCGCGGCGTGATCGTGGAGGGCCCGGTTCCGGCACTGACCGACGAGATCCGGGAGCTACACCGCCTCCGCCACGAACGGGCGCGCCAGAGCGGGTGATACAGGGTCCCCGATCCCCGGCCCGTCCCCTGGCCGGCGCGGGGAGCCGTGGGCAAGATACGGAAGTGAACGTGGTGCACGGCGCACGTGTAGGATTCCGGCTCGAGCGCTTGCCGGTTCGGCGCGCCGGTAGGTTGGGCCGGGAGCTGTCAGCGGTCGCTGCTCGCCTCCCGGCCGGTCCATCTTCCATCAGTCGTCCGGTGTGATGTTCATGATCGAGCTGCGCGCCCTGGGACAGATCGAGCTCGTCGGGCCCGACGGGAGCCGGCTGCAATCGGTCCTCGCGCAGCCGAAGCGCCTGGCGCTCCTCGCGTATCTCGCCCTGGCCACGCCGCGCGGCGCGCACCGCCGGGACACGCTCATCGGCCTGCTCTGGCCGGAGCTGACCCAGGCGCGGGCGCGGGCGGCGCTCCGGAACGCGGTCTACAACCTCCGCCTGTCGCTCGGCCCCGGCGTGCTGGTGGGAGATGAGGCGCTCGAGCTCGCGCCCGGCGCGGTGTGGTGCGACGTCGTCGCCTTCGACGAGGCGATCGCCCGGGGGCGGCCCGCCGACGCGCTCGCGCTCTATCATGGGGATCTGCTCCCCGGCTTCTACGTCCCGGACGCCCCGGGCTTCGAGCGCTGGCTGGACGCAGAGCGCAGCCGTCTGCGGCGGCGGGCGGCCGAGGCGGCGTCGACTGCGGCGACGGACGCGCTGGATGCCGGCAACCCGGATACGGCGGTCGAGCTGGCTCGCCGCGCCCTCGACCTGTCCGACGGCGACGAGCGGGCGTTCCAGCGGCTCGCCTCGCTCCTGGACGGGATCGGCGACCGGGCCGGCGCGCTCCGCGCCTACGAGCAGTACCGCCAGTGGCTCGCGGACGAGCTCGGCCTCGCGCCCTCTCCGGAGACGGAGGAGCTGATCGCCGCGATCCGGGCGCGGACGGAGCGGGAGGCGACGAGAGGCGCCGGCGGGGTGCCCGCGCCCGGCGGGCATGCCGCCTCCAGTCCTGTCTCATCGCCGGGCACGGCGGAAGGGCCCGGGGGCACACCGCCGGAGGCCGCGCCGCAGGCCGTGCGGGTGGACCCCGTGCCCGGGGCGGGGCCAGCACCCGGGGCGGATGAGGCGCCCCAGGGCCGGCGGGAGTCCGCCCGTCTCGCTGTGCCGGACACCGTCACGCCAGGGGCGACGACGGGTTCCACGGCGCACCCGGCGTCGGCAGCCATCCGCCGCAAGCGGGTGGCCCGGCGGTCGGTCGGTGCCGGCGCGCTCGCGGCCCTGGTCCTGGCCGTCGTCGCCTTCCTCCTGGCGGGCGGTCGGACGCCCGGGAGGGATGCGGAGCGCGCGTGGGTCATTGTGACCGACGTCGAAAACGAAACCGGCGAGCGGGTCTTCGACCGGAGCGTGCCTTACGCGCTCGCCGCCGGGCTCGGGCAGTCCCCGAACCTGTACGTCATGCCGCCGGAGCGTATCCGCCAGGCGCTCGCGCGCATGCGTCGGCCCGATGCGGACAGCGCGCTGGACGAGATGCTGGCGCGGGAGATCGCCCGCCGGGAGGGGGCCCGTTTCATCGTGGTCCCCTCCGTGGCGCGTGCCGGCGACCGGTACGAGATCGCCGCCCGCCTCGTGGACCCGGAGTCCGCGGCCACGCTCGCGTTCGCCGTGGTGCATGCCGACCGGGCGGATCAGGTCGTGACCCGGCTCGACCGTCTCGTCCGGCGGATCCGCCGGGAGGCCGGCGAGTCCGCGCTGGCGGTGGCGCGCCGCTCGACCCCCCTCCCCCGTCTGACCACCGCGTCCCTCGCCGCGCTCGAGAAGTACGCGACCGGGGTGAACGCCTTCAACACGGCCCGGTGGAAGGAGGCGCGGCGCTTGTGGGAAGAGGCCGTGGCCATCGACAGCACGTTCGCCACGGCCCACGCGTCCCTGGGCATGCTCGCGTACTGGTCGGGCGAGCCGGGCGCGGGCGAGGCGCACTTCGCGCGGGCGCTGGCGCACGCCCACGATCTGCCCGAACGGGAGCGCACGCTGGTCCGCGCCCGGATCGAGGGCTGGCGCGGGAACACCGAGGAGTCCGTGGCCCTTCTCCGGACGCTGTACCTCCAGGACAGCACGGACATCGAGGTCGCCCGGCGCCTGGGTTACGATCTCCTGCGCCTGGGCCGGTACCGGGAGAGCAGCGAGGTCTACGGCCGCGTCGTCGTGCTCGACTCCCTCATCGATTCCGATTGGATCAACCTCGCCACGGCCGAAACGGGGCTCCGGCGCTACGACGCCGCGCTGACGCACTACCGCCGCGCGTTCGCGCTCGAGCCGGGGCTCCTGACGGAGAACAGCAACATCAACCATGAGTTCGGCGGGGTGTTCGTCCTGGCCGGCATGCCGGACTCGGCCGTGGCGGTGTTCACCCGGTTGCTGGATTCGACGAACCCGAACGTCCGCGCCCGCGGGCTCCGCTCCCTCGCGTTCCTCGCCATGTACCGGGGTCGGTACGCGGAGGCGTCCGGTCTGTTCGCCGAGGCGACGTCGCTGAGCCGCTCCACCGGCGCGCTGCTCAGCGAGCTCCGCAACCGCCTGCTGCTCGCCACCGCACTCGAACGGCGGGGCCTGGTCTGGGACGCGGCCGCCCAGCTCGACACGAGTTATGCGCGCGGCGTGGACGCGGATCTGGACCCCACCTTCGTGTACTGGCTCGGGAAGGCGCTCGCCCGTGCGGGGGATGCGCGGCGTGCCGGGACGTTGCTCGAGCGGCTGGAGGCGCGCGGGCTCCCGGAGAGTCCGCCGGTCATCGCGGCGCTGGAAGGGTTGCGGGGCGAGGTGCTGGTCGCGCGGACGCTCGCGGACGAGCCGGACGCGTCCGGCCGCGGGCCGGGTGTGGAGGAGGCATTGCCGCACCTCGAGCGGGCGCTGCGCGCGGACTCGAACGCGACCGCGCTCGAATCTCTCGCGCACGGCGTGGCCAGCGCGGGCGAGCTCGACCGGGCGGTGCGGTTGTACGAGGAGCTCGCGGCGGGTGTCGAATTCGGCCACGAGAATCAGGAGGCGATCCGCATGGCGCCGTACTGGCTCGGCCGGATCCACGAGCGCCGGGGCGACCCGTCGGAGGCCGCTCACCACTATGAGCGGTTCCTGGAGTCGTGGCGCGGAGCGGACCCGTCGCTCCCCGTGGTGGTGGACGCGCGCACCCGGCTCGCCCGGGTGCGGCACCGGGACACGAGGCCATAGGCGGGGAGAGGCGCGTCCGGGCGTGACGCGTCACCGCGGGGATGCCCGGCCTGGAGGGGAGCGGACCGCCCGCGTCCGGGCGGAAGGGGCGGGTGCGTTCGAGGCCGGCCGCGAGCGGTCGGCGCCGACGAGAAGTCCGGACCGACCGGGTGAGGCGAACGAAACGGCCGTGTGCCGGGCGTGGCGTCGGGCACCGCGTGGCTTGTCCCGGCCCTGCTCGCGCCGCAATATCCCCGGGCCCGTCGGCCCGCAGCGGCAAGGGCGGGTTGGTTGGCAATCATCCATGGAGGAGGTACGGCATCGATGAGCGACAGGCTGACTCGCCGCGAGTTCCTGGTCACGAGCGCTGTGGCGGGCGCGGCCGCGTCCGCCGGTCTCGCCGGGCCGAGTCCGCTCTTCGCGGAAGGCCGGGCGCCGGCGGTGCACGTGCGCGCGGCGAGGCCCGTGGTGGTCGCCTCCGCGAACGGGCACCAGTTCCGGAACGGCGGCAACGAGACGGCCGTCGAGCGGGCGTTCCGGATGATCACCGAAGGCGCGGACGTGCTGGACGCCGTGATCGCGGGCGTGAACATCGTCGAGCTGGACCCGGAGGACACGAGCGTCGGGTATGGCGGCCTGCCGAACGCGGACGGCGTGGTGCAGCTCGATGCCTCGTGCATGCACGGCCCGCGGCGGAGGGCGGGCGCGGTCGCCGCGCTCGAGGGCGTGCGCACCCCCTCGCTCGTCGCCCAGAAGGTGCTCGAGGTGACCGACCACCACCTGCTGGTCGGGCGGGACGCGCAGCGCTTCGCCCGGCTCATGGGCTTCACCATCGAGGACGACCTCAACACCCCGCGGTCCAGGGAGCTCTGGCTCGAATGGAAGCGGCGGACCGACCCGGAGCACTACCCGCCGCCGGGGCCGGTCGGCGCCGCGGACGCCGGGGAGCCGGATCGGGATGACGTCGCCGACCCGCGCACGTATCTCGACCGGGTGGAGGCGGGCTGGCGCGCCGCGCTCCAGATGGCGGCCGAAGGGCTGATCGACCCGGAGCACCTGTACGGCACCATCAACTGCAACGGCGTGAACGCCGCCGGGCACGTGTGCGGCGTGACCACGACCAGCGGGCTGGCGTGGAAGATCCCGGGCCGCGTCGGTGATTCCCCGATCCTCGGCGCGGGGCTCTACGTGGATGGCGACGTCGGCGCCGCCGGCTCCACGGGCCGGGGCGAAGCGAACCTCTTCGGGCTGTGCTCGTTCCTGATCGTGGAGGAGATGCGTCGGGGTCGGAGCCCGAAGGATGCGGGGATCGAGGCGTGCCGCCGCATCCAGCGGAACACCATCGAGGACCGGCTGCTCAACAGCCGTCGTCTGCCGAACTTCAACGTCAACTTCTACATCGTGAACGTGCGGGGCGAGTACGCGGGCGTTTCCCTCTACCCCTCCCGCTACGCGGTCTGCACGGAGAACGGACCCCGGATCCTCGAGACGGAGGCGCTGTTCGAAGGGCAGCCGTCGGACTGAGCCCGGGCCTCCCGGGCGGAGCTCGCATGGGAGCGGGTCTCCGTACGGACGGGGGGTGATCGGAGGAGTCGGACCGTGGCCCCGCCCATCGATGGGCGGGGCCACGGTCGCCGGACCCGGCTGGCAGGCCGATGAGCAGAGGGCGCGGGATCGGGTCGCCGCGCCCTCGTCGCTTCCTGGCTCAGTTCCCGGCGGCCACCGGCTCCTCGTGGACGATCCGCGTGCCCAGCACGGCAAGGAACTGGGAGATCCACGCCGGGTGGGCGGGCCAGGCCGGCGCCGTCACCAGGTTGCCGTCCGTCACGGCCTGATCCATCGGCACGTCCACGTACTCACCGCCCGCGAGCCGCACTTCCGGCCCGCACGCCGGGTACGCCGAGACCCGGCGGCCGCGCACCACGTCCGCGGCCGTCAGGACCTGCGCGCCGTGGCAGACCGCCGCCACCGGCTTGTTCGCCTGGAAGAAGTGCCGCACGATCTCGATCACCCGCTGCTCCAGCCGGATGTACTCCGGCGCGCGGCCGCCCGAGATCACGAGCGCGTCGTAATCCTCCGGCTTCACGTCCGCGAACGTGGCGTTGACCCGGAAGTTGTGGCCGCGCTTCTCGCTGTACGTCTGATCACCTTCGAAGTCGTGGATCGCCGTCCGCACGGTCTCGCCGGACTTCTTGCCCGGACACACCGCGTGCACCGTGTGACCCACGGCCTGGAGCGCCTGGAACGGGACCATGACTTCGTAGTCTTCGACGAAATCGCCGACCAGCATGAGGATCCGCTTGGCCATGGTGCATCACCTCCGAGGAGACTGGGTGGGTTGCAGTGGTGGTTCGCGGGCGTGGCGCCCGGGCGGGTCCGGCCGCCGACGCTCGCCGGCGGTGCCCGGCCGACCCCACGCGTCGCGACCTTCGGGCATCATATCGCACCACGCCGCGCCCGGCAACCGGCCATCGTGGATCGAAAGTGGAAAACGATCCCGGCGTCCGTAACAGATGGGATTCTGCACGCCAGGCTGGCTGATGCGCGGCCATCCCGGTGATCGGTCCGTTCCGGGCGCCCGTCCGGCGCGTGGCGGCCCTGTTTCGGGGGTCCGGGCGAGGGTGGCGGTGGATCGGATGGAAGGGCTTCCCGTTGGATGGCCGGGTCGCCGACGGAGCGATCGGGACGTCGGCGGGGCGGCCGTACGGAGCGTGCGCCGGCCGGCCATGGCCCGCCGTGGCCGGGGCGTACCTGTCACTCCAACGGGCGGCGAAGGGGCTGAATACGCGTGGCGCACGTCGGCGGCCGGGCCCCGGCCGGTGGTGGGTGGGCGTTGGCGGGATCCGTCCACGGGTCGCTTGGTCGGCCGGCGGAGATGGGGTCCCGGACATCAGACCGGCGAATGGAAAGATTCCGCCTCGGGCCCGTGCCGGCCCCCGCCGATGAATCGGGCGCGTGCTCATGGCCGGCGCGTCGTCGGGCGGTGTGGATACACGCGGTGCGGTCCTCCCGCGAGGACCACGGCGGTTCACGTCCATGGTGACAGCCAGGCCGCCCATCCTGCGCAATGCGGGGAACAGCACAGCACGGATCGATCCCCCACGGTGAGCGGGAGGCGAGTCGCGGAGCGGCCCGTGCATCCCTCCAACCTCGTTCAGAGAGGAGCGCAGTTCCGCTATGCGACGCATTGTTACATGGACAGCCATCACGCTGGCGCTCGCCGCCGGCTGCGGGAAGGACGACGGCCCCGCGGGCCCGGGCGGCGGAGGCGGCAGCTCGGCGATGAGTGCGACGATCGATGGCTCGAGCTGGGCCTCGGCGGCCACGCCGGGCGCGGCCCATGCCGTGCGCGGAGGCGCGTTCATCGCCGTCGCGGGTTCGAGCCAGTCGTTGCGGGTCGTCGCATTCACGATCCCGAACGTCATGGAGCCGGGCACGCACGAGCTCGTACCGCCGCTGAACGCCCAGGTCCAGGACAATATCGGCGACGCCATGTGGATGACCGGGACCAGCGGCGCGACCGGCACCGTGACGGTCACCTCCATCTCGGCCGAGCGGATCACGGGCACGTTCTCGTTCACCGCCACGGCGGTCCCCGGCACGGCGGCCACGGGCACGCTCGTGGTCACCAACGGCAAGTTCGACGTGCGTTTCGTGACCGCGGGGGCCGCAGTGGTGGGGAGCGACGTCGCCCATTAGAATCCCCATGTGCGACCGATCCACACCATCGGCCATTCGACCCGCTCGGTGGAGGAGCTGATCGGGCTGCTGCGCGAGTCCGGCATCCGGCTCCTGGTGGACGTACGGCGGTATCCGGGCTCGCGCCGGCACCCGCAGTTCGGAAGGGATGCGCTGGCCGCGGCGCTCCGGGCCGCCGGGATCGAATACGTCCACGAGCCGGATCTGGGCGGGCGCAGGGAGCCGAGGCCGGATTCGCCGAACACCGCGTGGCGGAACAGCGGCTTCCGCGGGTACGCGGACTACATGGCCACACCTCCGTTCCGCGCGGCACTCGAGCGCCTCGTGGCGCGAGGTGAGGAGGAGCCCACGGCGATCATGTGCGCGGAGGCCGTGCCCTGGCAATGCCATCGCCGGCTGATCGCGGATGCGCTGGTCGCGCGCGGCATCCCGGTCATCCACATCCTCGGGCCGGAACGCACCGAGTCCCACGAGCTGCACCCCGATGCCCGGGTAAGCCCGAACGGGACCGTCTCCTACCCGGCCGGCGGGGAAGGCCCCGCGCAGGCCGATCTCTTCGAGTGATCCCTGCCGTGAGAGCCGGATCGCGGCCGCCCCCGGCAGGCCCCGCCCCGGGCGGCACGGGCAGGCCGTCATCCCCTCACCCGCACGACGATCTTTCCGGACGTTTCGCGCACCCACGACCGATCGGCTGAGCCGAACACGCGCCCCTGCCGCCTGGCATGGCGCTGGCACCGGTTCCGATCGTCGATTCAATGCAACGGGAGTCGGAGGTAGGGGCGATGACGGATCCGAGGGTCGTGGTCCAGCGCTGGCTGGACGCCATCGAGGCGCGGGACGTGGACCGGATCGTGGAGGCGCTGGCCGAGGACATCACCCTCGAGACCGAGATGGCGCGTACCCCGGTGAGCGGCAGAGACACGCTCCGGGCCATGGTGGCCGACTCGCTCAGGGCGTTCGAGTCGGTCCGGCTGGAACCCCGGAGGATCGTGGCCGAGGGGAGGTACGTGGCCGTCCTCCTCACGGCGGTTGCCCGCTTCGGCGAAGACCTGGAGCTCCTGGGTCAGAGGCTCCCGACCGCCGGCAAGGAGCTGGAGATGGACGCGGCGGCGTTCGTCGAGGTGACCACGGACGGAAAGATCGCGCGGGTCGAGCGGGTGCGTGACACGCTGACGCTCATCCGGCAGCTCGGGCTGTCCCCGGACCAGGTCCGCGACCTGGTCGAGCATTTCGAGGAGTACGCACGGCGCCGGCCGCGGGCGGCCTGAGCCCCGCGCCCGCGGCCCCGGGCCGACGGGCGAGATCCGCTCCCGGTCGTCGGCTCCGAGGCGCGCCGGCGGCCCGTGGATTTCCCGCCTGCGAATACCGGTTCCAGTCCCTCCGCTCCGGGGCGACGTGGCCCTCGACGTCCCTCTTGCGCATCCGACCCCTCGCGCATTAGACTGGTCGCGGCCCGAAGAAATACCGAAAGTACGGCCGGCTCGGGCCGCGGCCGTCGAACCCTACGCACAGGAGGTCCAATGTCGACCGGCACCGCAGTGACCTCGCCGTTCATCCCCACCGACGCGCTGCTCGCACACTGGCAGGGCCACCGGAAGCTGACCCGGCGCGTGATCGAGGCGTTCCCGGAGGAGGAGCTGTTCCGCTTCAGGATCGGGCCGATGCGCACGTTCGGCGACATGGCCCGGGAACTCCTGGGGATGGCCGCGCCGCTCGTCCGTGGGATCGCCACCGGGGAATGGGCGCCGTACTCGCCCGCGGAGGCCTCCACGCGTGAGGAGCTCCTGCGTCTCTGGGACGAGAGCACGGAGGAGATCGATACGTACTGGGCACAGATCCCGGCAGAGCGTTTCCAGGAGATGCACACGGCTTTCAACATGTACACGGACAAGGTCTACGGGCTGATCCTGTACGCGATCGACAACGAGATCCATCATCGGGGTCAGGGCTACGTGTACCTCCGCGCGTTGAACGTGGAGCCGCCGCCGTTCTGGGATCGGCCGTGACGGAGGCCGGCGGGGCGGTGGGCGCATCGGGGTGGGCGGTGTCGTCGGCGGGGGAGGTGAGCGTGGGGTGTGCCGGCGGACGATCGCCGGTGTGTCGGGGCGCGGGGTGGGCCTGGGATGCAACTGGGATCGCTCCGTGGTTCCCGGGTTCCCGGGGATCCTTGCCGGTGCCGGCCCCTCGGCGCGAGGCGCGTCGCGGGACCGGAGGCGATCGCGGGGGCGTTCGAGGCGGCGCATGGCGGCGGTGTTTGCCGGTGAACGTGTCGCGCCGCGGCCGCGGACCGCCGGCATCGTGGTGGGTGGTGGGTGCGGGTGCGCGCTGTCGAGGCCGGCGGGTTGACGGCCGGTGCGGCGAGGGAGGGACCTCGTGGGTTGAGTCCGGACGACTTCGCCAGCCCGATCGGGGAGGCTGCCTGACGGGTCATGCCGGCGGCCGCGGTTCACGCGGCCGCCGGTGTTTTTCTTTTCGGGTGTCGCGGGCCGGTCGGCCGACCCGGTGGACGATGCGGGTCCGGGGGGCGTGGTCGTGGCTCGCTATAGTGCCGGGGCTACAGAGCGTTGATTCCGTGCCACGGGCGCGGTTCGGGCGATGGGAGGTCGGCCGGACGCCTGTCCTTGCCGCAGGCGCGCGGAGGCGGGATCGGTGACGAGGGCCCGAACCTGCCTTTCCCGCCCGGAGGCCGGCTCACCATGCCGGACCGGCGTTGTCCAGACACGGGAGCGCCGGTGCGCGCCCTAGACCAGGGCAGGGAATTGCAAGCGGGGCGCGATGTTATCGGCGAATCGCGGAGCGCTCCGGCCCGGTGGGTCGGGCGGCGGTGCAGAATGAGACGCCGGCCGTTCCCGAGGTGTCGGACCCCTCCCCGGGCCGGAGCAGGGCCGCCGCGAGGCGCCGGCCATCGGCGGTAGAACGATCGATGCCGCGGGGTAGGCGGACCGGGGTTCCGGCTCTGTCCGCGGTTGGCACGCGCGGTGCATGCCACCGGCTCCGCCGATTACGGCCGATTCTCGTGGCGAACGCGTCCGCGTGCGTGAAACGAGTTGGCTCCGGGTCCACCCGGGCTCTGGTGCGCGTTCGACGATGAACTGAATCGACTCCGGTGATCCGGCCCCGGGTAGCTCCGCGTATGATTCGGGTGTCGGGCAGTATCTGGAATCGGAACAACCGGGGTGATTGCGGGCCGCGATGTAGGCGCGCCGGCGCACGATCCGGGAAGGTGCCGCAAGCAGGTGACTGATCGCCATCTGTGGGAATCGACATCGCAGCGGCACCGGCGGAGCGAGGACACCACGCTTCCCACCTCTCCCCGGCGTGGTTGTCCCTCGCACCGGCTTTTTCGTTCTCGATCTCATTGAGCGTGGACCGCGGCCCGTGCGGTTTGCCGTCCCCGTGCGCGTATTCCCATTCGGAGACTCTGGCTGGGAGATGGTCTCATGAGGCGTGTCATTCGTGTGCTCGCCGCTGCACTCCTCGTGGCCTGTTCCGACAACCTCGTGGAGGTGCCGTCGGAGCGGCAGCGCGGCGAAGGGCCCGCGATCGCCCCGAACAGCACGGGGGTTTTCGACTCCATAGTCGATGACTTCGCCGGGACGACGGTCAACGCCGCGTTGTGGGAGGTGCACGGTCCTGCGGGCCGGGTGGTGCAGGACGACCGGCTGGAGCTCTGGCCCACGCCGAATCCGTCTTTACAGTCGGGGCTGGTTACGGCGACGACGTATTCGATCGCGGGCAGCTGGTTCATGGCGGAGTTCAGCCAGGATGCTGCGGGGAGCGCCGGGACGGAGACGTTCATTTCGGTGCTGCGGGCGGACCAGCAGGAGTTCGCGGTGATCAGTAGCCGGGGCGGCCGGCTTTGGGGCTACTACAAGCGGTCGAACCAGTCCCAGCCGGCCAGTGTCGGGGATGTGGTGCTCGATCCGGTGCAGCACCGGTTCCGGCGGATCCGGGAGCAGAGCGGCACGGTCTATTACGAGACGTCGCCGGATGGTCAGAGCTGGACGACGCGCTGGAGCGTTTCGAACGTCTTCACGGACCCAGGCAACCTGGTCGGTGCAATCGGCGTAGGGGCGCTCGATGGGGCGAACGGGGATCCGACGCCGGCCTACGTGGAGAACGTGAACACGACGGTGCCGGCGATTCCGCGGGGGCTTACGGCGACGGCGGTCTCGGAGTCGCGGATCGAGCTTTCGTGGCAGGACCGGTCGGTGAACGAGACGGGCTTCGTGATCGAGCGGCGCCCGGCCACGGGTGGAGCGTTCGCCGAGATCGCCACAGTCGCCGCGAACGTGACGACATACGCGGATGAGGGCTTGCCCGCGGCAACGGCGTTCGAGTATCGGGTGCGCGCTGTCGGTGACGGCGGGTCCAGCGCACCGACGAAGGTCGTTTCCGCGGCAACACTCGAGCCTCCGCCCCCGCCGCCGCCCGTGGACCTGGCGCTCACGGCGATCGATGCGCCGGAGGCAGCCACGCGGGGTGGCGTG